>PKXQ01000082.1:11481-17154 GCA_003132405.1 Acidobacteriaceae bacterium
ACCACGGATATTGCGGTGATCTCTCTGAGTGGCATCGTCTACGCCCGTTCTTTGCGTATGGCAGGAAACCAAATGGACGAAGCCATCATGACTTACGTGAAGCGAAAATATAACTTGCTGATTGGCGAACGCACCGCTGAGCAGATCAAGATTGAAATCGGGAGTGCGTTCCCGCTCGACAAGCCGCTGACGATGGAAATCAAGGGCCGCAACCTGATTGAAGGGGTACCCAAGACCATCATTCTGAATGACAGTGAAGTCCGCGAGGCCTTGAGTGAATTGGTGTCGACCCTCATGAACGCTATTCGGGTGGGGCTAGAGCGCATACCGCCCGAGCTCTCCGCTGACATCAGCGACCGCGGCATCGTGCTCACCGGCGGTGGCGCGATCTTGAAGGACCTGGATCGGCGCATCCGAGAAGAAACAGAACTTCCTGTCTCGATTGCCGATGACCCGCTGTGCTGCGTTGTTCTGGGAACGGGCAAGATGCTTGACGATTTCAAGCTGCTGCGGAAGCTCTCCATTGAGTCCATGGCGGCCTGAACGGAGTCGAGCACATGATTTGTGATAGTCCCCAGTGTGCGTCATTCATTCACGTCGTCGAGAAATGACCTGAGGTGGCGGGAGCGCGAAGGATGGCGCAGCTTGCGCAGCGCCTTGGCTTCGATCTNNGGTGTGCAGCACGTGCGCGGTCCGTTCCTTCAGGCTCACGTTGATGACCGCCTCGGCGGGCGAGACCGCGGCGCGGTTTTCGATGAAGTCGCCGAGGTGGGAATCCCCCTCCTCGCCGATCGGCGTCTCCAGCGAGAGCGGTACCTGCATGATCTTGAGCACCTTGCGCACTTTGGCCGTCGGAATGTCCATCTGCTTGCCAATCTCTGCCGACGTGGGTTCGCGGCCCAACGCTTGGACCAGTTGCCGCGAGATGCGAATCAGCTTGTTGACGATCTCGACCATGTGCACCGGGAGGCGGATGGTGCGCGCCTGGTCGGCAATGGCGCGGCTGATGGCCTGGCGAATCCACCACGTGGCGTAGGTGGAAAACTTGTAGCCGCGGCGGTAGTCGAACTTGTCCACTCCCTTCATCAGGCCGACGTTGCCCTCCTGGATCAGGTCCAAGAACTGCAGCCCGCGATTGGCATACTTTTTGGCGATGGAAACCACGAGGCGCAGGTTGGCCTCGATGAGCTCATGCTTGGCCTGCTCCCTGTCCATCTCACCCTGGATCATTTCGCGCTGGGTGCGGTGCAGCTCCTTAAAGGCCACTCCGGCATCGCACTCCAACCTTTCCAGGTCTGCGCGATGCCGCCGCTGGGTCTTGCGGCAATCCTTCTTGAGTTCTTCGCTGCGCGTGCTCTCAATCTTCTTTTCCAGGTTGCTGACCTGCCGGTCGAGCGAGCGCATGATGTCCACGGTCTTATTCACCCGATCGATCAGGCGGTCGCGCTCGAAGTTGGTGAGACCTAGGTTGCGGATGATGAGCGAAATCCGAACGATCTCGCGGTCCAGCCTGCATCGGCAGCGGCGGTATTCGCGTGCTCTCTTTTCAGCCGGAATGGTCAATAGCCGTCCGGCCAGCTGGCTGGCTCTTTTGTAGTGCTTTTGTAACTCGTCGATGCGGCACGTAGTGTTCTTGACGCCGTTCTGCAGGACCTTCTCAGTGATCTCTTCCTCATCGAAGGCGACAATTCCCTTGATCGAGCGTACGCCGCGCTTCAAATCCTCGCCGATGGCCAGAACCTCGCGGATCACAATAGGCGAGCGTGAAAGTGCCTTCAGCACTCGCCGCTGTCCGCGCTCGATACGCTTCGCAATGTCCACCTCGCCTTCGCGGGTGAGCAGAGGGACTACGCCCATCTCGCGCAGGTAGATGCGGATCGGATCGTCGGTCTTTTCAAGAGCGCCTGGGGGCGGAACGAGTCCGATGACCTCGCCGGACTCCACTTCTTCCTCAAACTTATTTTTCAACGCCGCGGAAGATAGCTTGGGCTCGCCCTCAAGCACGTCAATGCCCATCGTGCCGATGGTAGCAAGCACGTCGTCCAGGTCCTCCGGGGAACGGACATCATTGGGAATCAGGTCATTCACCTATTCACCTTGTTGGAGGCGAGATACCCGTTTTCCTTTCCGGCGTCCATGAGTTTCTTAACGTCGTCAAGAGCCAAGCTGAATCCCTTTCAGCGCCGTCCCGCATGGAGCAATAGGTGCTTTGACGCTTTGACTCTTTGACAATAACTGAAGCTTCCTCCCGTGAGCTGTCGCGTTAAACCCCGGTTGAAGCCCGAAGGGGTTCACTTCTCACTTTCGCCGATACAGCTATGCGGCGGGGAGTTTCGTTTCAAGGTCCGCAAGAGTTCTCAATTGCTGCGTCGCGAATTCTGTATCGGCGAACCGCCCAATTACATCATTGATGACGTCTTGAACCCGCATATCAGGGCCAAGGAATTTCCGTGTTCCCACTGAGACGAGTCGGCACAACACGAAGCGATTCGGGATATTGGCCAAAGCCTTGTGTATACGATCAGAACGCATAACCGGTCCTTATTGTAGGGCGTTGGGTTGAGCGCATGAGTTTCTTTAAGCTTAAGCGTAGAGATGCAAAATATAAACGCCCCTTCCTTGCCCGGTTCGCCGGAAGGCAACTTAATCGCGAAGGCGCGGGGTTGTGGTCTAGCCGCAACGATCGGTTCTTCGTGATCAAGAAACCTCTTGCTTCGCTAGCCTGTCACGCTCCTGCCGGACGGCGTAAGAAACCAGGCGCTTGTCGCGGTCATCCCATCCGTCAATATGCTTTTGTGCGAGAGCATCGTAGAGGACATGTTCAGCCCTGCTGTCGGTCTCAGACGAATTGAAATCGGCATACGATTGCGTGCGTGCGGAGTTAAGGATTGGATACTCGTGAGCGCACAAATCAGCGAGCGTTTGTTCATCGAGGAGAATACTCTTCAATTCACCGCCGTCGGTCAACAAGAACTGAGCCGCGAACGACTCCAGTTCTCTCACAGTAGCAATCTCCACATCCGCCTTCAGATCCTTTGCTCGCTGCCGTGCGGCTGCTTCGTCTCCCGCAGCAACCACAACGCAATTACCGTTTCTTAGCAGTAGGACGAATAGCGTCATAGATTCCCGACTGAGTGCTACGCCAATGGCGCCGAAGCAATGTCTGTTGTCAATACCTCGCCCGGCATCGCTGTCATGTTTGGGAAAGGAAGATTGTTCTCACGGCAGCGCCGCTGATGAACAAGGGGCCGCGCCTCGATCAGAAAAGTGCCGACTTGAACTTTTGGCGTCATCGGCTCTCCCGAGTGAACTTATCTTGCGACCAAAAAAGGGGTGGCACAGGTAGCCACCCCGAGCGATTGACGAGGTACCGTCTCAGGCGGCCACGGCGGCGGGTTTGTGAATAGTCGAGCTAATCACATCCGAGACTTGCACCTTGGGATTGCCGTCTAATACTTTATCCAGGATCTTGAGCACGTCAGGGTAGCCTGCAGTCTTGTAGGCTTCCGCGTACTCCTTGGTATCCCAGAGACTGATTGCGACCACATCCAGCTCTCCCGGGACAGCAAATGCGATTTCATCCCGGAACCCACTCTGCTTCCGCAGCATGGGAATGACTTCCTTTTCGAAAATCCGCGTGAACTCGCTCAGCGTGTTTGGTTTCAGGCGTAGAGAGACATTGCGAACAAACATGATCAACCAATCCATCGATTGGTTAAGTAATCTAAGGGGGAGAACTTCAGATGGGCTGACTTAGTTCAGGAGACCTGAAAGAGCGGGAATACTACTCGCTCAATTAGCACCCTAGCCTTCTGCACTGCGACTGTCAACCGGCACTGATTTCTGGTAGTGGGCTACTTTGCACGAGGCCGCATCCGAAGTCTGTTCCGTGCTCAAAGTGACTTTCAACGCCCCCACGACTGAATGGGAGTTCCGGCTGGGGCAAAATGACTGAACAGACAACCTCATGGCCAGCAATCTGTGCAGTCAGAAACACTTTCCTTTCCGGAAGCTCATCAGAGTAGGTAAATTTCATGAGCTGACCGCCTCGACCGACATTTGTCCATTCATCTTGCATTTGTTTGATCTGGTTCTCTCATTCTCTTTAGTGGGCCGTTCGCGGGAAATAATCCCTGATCCTGACATTAAAGTTAAGGGCAAATCACCTCGCGTAGTCTTCCAGTGTACGTATGACGGCGGTGGGGAATGGGGAGATCTCACGCTGGATGAGCAAGAGGGCACCCTGGAAGGCTTCCATTCCGGCCAGTCGGAGGAGTGGGAGCACAATCGGCTGGGAGACCAGGGGACGACGACGTACACGATTTCGCCCACGGAGTTTGTCATTCGAGGTGTCTCCCGTAGCTGTGGGGAAGTGAAATTATTTCAGGTAAACCGGGCGACGGGTGCCTTCAAGGACAGCGGAAGAGCCTTTAATTACAGCTCCTCGACGGGCCAATGCCGAGGAACGTTCGGAGAGTTCGCGAAGACCGGTCATTGCGTGGCGCCGTAGCGCCATAACCATGCGTAGGGCGGGAAATACTCTTGCGACACTCTTGGCCAATGGCCAATTGCTAGTTGCTGCCTTTATCAAGAATCTAACGCACCTTTGTCCCAGTGCCTGGAAGGTAAAGGGCTTTTTGCAGGAGCAGGAGTGATCAAGGGAAATACCGTAGCCCGGCTCCTCCGGAGATAGTTTTTTATTCCGTTCTTTGTGCTCTGAGGGAATGCCAATTTTTTTCTCCAGCGTGCTTCCCCGGCGCGTTTATTCCAGTTTTCCATCACCCTGCTCCAACCCGAAGCGGCAAGCCTGGCGCGGATTGCCTCCACGTCTACCCGGCTGCACTGGTTGGGCTGATCGAACTCGAAGTTCGTCACGTAGACGCCCTTCAAGTCCTTGATGATCTCTTTCAACCGGGCTGCTTCCGGATCGCGGGAAATACGAGGTCCAGAAACGGACTTGGAGGAGATCAATGGCGATTTCCTCGAAGCCGACTTCTGGTCCGGAATACGCTCCGGTCGGCACGGGCAGCGTCGTCCTCGCACTTCCGGCCACCGTTTAGGACAAGAGCGTGGCAGGATATTGGGTATGGGGAAAGAGAATCCGGTTCTAGTTCTGGCGTCGGGAGACGATCCGCAGTTCGCCATGCTGAATGAGCTACCGCACACAGTATGTGGGGATGTTGCCGCGTGTGCCCACGCAGGGAAGGATGCGACGGTGATCTTGCTGTGGTCGGGCACGCGGGAGTTGCTGCGCGAATTGTTTGGGATTTGCAGGAAGGTACGCTGGGTACACTCCCGAGCCGCTGGGCTGGACAACCTGTTGTTTCCCGAACTTGTTGAGAGCCAAATCCTGCTGACCAACGGCCGTGGCGTATTCAGCGCCTCGCTCGGGGAGTTTGTGCTGGCAGCGATTTTGTATTTCGCAAAGGATTTCCGGCGGATGGTTCGCAATCAGACGGCATCGGTCTGGGAGCAGTTCGATGTGGAAGAGGTAGCTGGACAGACGGTTGGGATTTTGGGCTACGGCGACATTGGCCGAGCCGTAGCGAGCCGCGTGCAGGCCATGAGCATGCGCGTGCTGGCGACGAAGCGGCATGTTCCCGGATCGACTGATCCGCTAGTGGAGCACTTTTACAAACCGGAGGAGCGGAGGGAGATGATCGCGCTCTGCGA
>PKXQ01000037.1 GCA_003132405.1 Acidobacteriaceae bacterium
TCGGCGTAGCGCGGGTCGGAGCGGATGTTGTCCAACTGCGGCTCGACCTTCAAGAAGATGATTTCGCGTCGATCCTCGAATGCCTTCTCCAAGAACCTGAAAGCTTTGTCCTTGTCGCCCAGCATTGCTGCCGAACACGCTGCACCAAAGTCGTCGTAGTCAGGGGAGGAAGGATCACCGTTCATCTCTAGCCTTCGTTCCTGCATCCCACGGCATCCCCGAGTCTCAAATGCTCTTCTCAGACTTGCCGCAGCTTGAAGGTTTCCCCCTGCTTCATAAGAATGCGCATACGCTTCTGTCGCCTCAGCGCACATGTTCTTTGCAAGGTACGAATCGCCCATATCTGAGTACATGTCGACATTCGCTGCTGGTTCGATCTCCATTGCTTTTCTGTATTGCTGAAGTGAAAGATCGTAATCTCTTGCCCAATAGTAAATGTTGCCGCTGGTTTTGGAGATGCTGAAGGACAAAGGGTCGAGTGCTTGTGCCGCTTTCATCTCCCGCAGCGCATCATCGATTCGCCCTACGAACGTCAGATACCAACTGTAATACATGTGAGAGATTGCACTATTCGGGTTCAACGATGTTGCCTCCTTCAACTCCCTTTCGCTATCTGTCCACTGCAAGTCGGCCAACAAAGCCAATCCCAAAGCGGAGTGGGCCTCCGCAAGCGCGTTGTCCAGTTCGAGGGCTTTCTTTGCTGCCGCTATGCCCCGAGCACGTACCTCTGGCCCGTGAGGTTCTCCAAAAAATGCGCCCATGCTATAGGAATTAGCCAACTCCGCGTATGCAGGCGCATAGCTCGGATCAGCAGTGATTGCTTGTTGAAAATACGTCATGGCCTTCTTGCGGCTTTCCGTGCTCCAACGATCGAGAAAATAATGACCTTTGACATAGAGTTGGTATGCTTCTGGGCTTTGGGTTGGAAGCTTGGTCAACCGTTGCCTCTGTTCTCCGGTCAGGTTCGGTTGCAGGCGCTGCGAAACCTCAGCCGCCATCTCCTGCTGCAAGGTTAATAGGTCGGCCTTCCTGCGCTGATATTCTTTCCCCCAGAGATGGCTTCCATCATCCACCTTGACCAGTTCGGTACTGAGCACCAATTCGTCGCCATGCTGGGCTATGCTGCCTGTCAGTACCGCATCCACCTTCAACTCTCGCCCAACCTGCTGTGGGTCGAGTTCCTTGTGTTTGTAGCGAAAAACCGAAGCCCTCGACATGACCCTCACTCCCGGCACCTGAGAAACCGTGTCGATGATCGCTTCAGTAACGCCGTCGCTCAAGTCGTCAGAATCTGCGTCGTGGGTTCCGGAAATAAATGGCAGAACTGCGATTGATTGGATAGCCTGCGGGCGTTTTGAAGAAACTTCCCAAGCGATCAGAGCGACAATGACCACAACGGCGGCGGCCATTGGCCATGCGGCCGGCTTCTTATACCAAGCTACGCCCGCCCCCAAATTCGCTGCGGAAATTGAACCGGACGTAGTGTCCCGCTTGAGCCGCTTGAGGTCAGCCCTGATGTCGGATGCGTGCTGATACCGAATATCACGATCCTTCTCCAACGCCTTCTGGATGATCTCCTCCAGCTTGGGCGGTACGTCGGGGTTCAACCTGACTGCCGGGGCTGGCGGTCGATTGAGGATCGACTCGAAGATCACGCCTGTCGTGTCGCCTCGGAAGGGCAGCGTTCCGGTACACATCTCGTACAGAACCGCCCCGAACGAGAACAGGTCGGTGCGAGCATCCAGTTCCTTCCCTCGAACCTGCTCCGGGGACATGTAAGCGACCGTGCCCAGCGCACTGCCGGGACTTGTCAGATGCTCCTCGGACTCGATGGTCGCGGCACTCAGGGCAACGTTCTCCGGCTTCAGGGTGACTTTCGCCAGACCGAAATCGAGAATCTTCGCCTGACCTCGATTCGTGACGAAGATGTTCGCGGGCTTGATGTCCCGATGGACGATACCCTTCGAATGTGCGGCATCGAGAGCATCGGCGATCTGGATGCCCAGTTCGAGCACCGCCTCGATCTCCAGCGGCTTGCCAGCGATCCGATGCCGGAGCGTTTGCCCCTCCAGCAGTTCCATGGCGATGAAGGTTCGCCCATCGGCTTCGTCAATCTCGTAGATCGTGCAGATGTTCGGGTGGTTCAAAGAGGACGCAGCTTTAGCCTCCCGCTGGAAACGGCTGAGGGCTTGTGCGTCGTTGGCGAGTTCGTCGGGCAGGAACTTCAGGGCGACGTGGCGACCGAGCTTGAGGTCTTCGGCTTCGTAGACCACACCCATGCCCCCGCCGCCAATCCTGCTGAGGATGCGGTAATGAGAGATAGTCTGTCCAACGGGTTGGGAGGGCGTGGACACTGGCGAGAATGTTACGGGGGATGAAGGGCAAGGTCAACGATAGCGGCTCTGGTGGAGAAATTCGCGTCCGTGCTAGTCAGTCGGGTACCGGCTCTGCGCTTCGCACACCGACAGCAAGACGCATTCTTCGAGGCTGCCAACGCGGAAACCAAGTCCTGATCTTCCTTTTCGAAGCCGACCTGCTGCTTGGACCGTGGGCGGCATCCCTGCGCCCAGCGAGTTGTAGACTGCGTTGGCAAGAACACACAAACGAAAGCGCCCCAGACTCATCGAGTCATGGGACGCCAGTCGAACAGCCCTCCCCCGAAAACTGCTCAATCACAGGCTAGTCTTCTTCGCAGTCGTGCGGAATGGCTCCAAGGTGCTATCGAACGTTTGAGGCTCCGCGCTAGTAACTATGAAAAGAGTCGATCCTGAATCTGTTCGAGTTCCGCGGGTGCGGAGCAAGCCTCGTCGTCGTTAGCCACATGATTGATCCTAGTACTGATGGGAAAGGACCGCATCAGCCGAGCATCGCAGGGCTTCAACAGTTCGGACGCCGCGCCCACATCCCTCATCCCCGGATCTAGCCAGAGGTCGTAACTATCTGGATCAAGGATTACTGGCATACGGTCGTGAACGGCTGAGGTCACAGCATTGGGGGTCTTGGTCAAAATCGAGCAGGTCTTGACCCAGTTGCCACTCGGGTCTTTCCAGCAATCCCACAATCCTGCGAAAGCGAACAACTCCCCTTCGTTCACTTCGAAGCAGTACGGCTGTTTGGCTTTTCCCGTTCGCATCCATTCATAAAAACCGTCCGCAGGAATCAGGCACGTGCGGGATTTCAACGCATCGCGGAACGCGGGCTTCGTGTCCGCCGTTTCCGATCTTGCGTTCATCATCTTGACGGTAAGTGTCAGAGGAAACACATGCTTGACAGGTTGAATCCGCAGCCAGCGTGACCTCGCCACTTCACCAGCAAATTCTCGGGCAGCGGAACCCTGATTTTTCGGATTATCCCCGTCCAGCGTTTCGGAAAAACAAGAAGACCGGCTGTCGTTCCAGCCGGGTTAGTTTCCGTATGCGCGTGATCCGGGCACACTCGCCAGAGTGACCTGCAGATCGGGGTTTGGCGAGTCCCCATTGATGAACGGCGTGCCGCGTGCGCACTCCCCGTGGCTTTGCGTCAGGCCTTGATTATGCTGACTGTCGTTCTTCGAGACACCTGAAAGCTTACCGCGTCCGCTCTTCAATCGTGACCAGCCCACTTGGTTTGCAGACTCGGCGGCCGCATTAACGTCTGCATGACCACGCAATACTGTTCTGTTTTCTCCTGCAATGCGCGCAGTTGTTCCGGTGATGCCTTAGGCGCAGCAACATCAAAATGAAGATGAATACTTTCAAAGCCTACCGGGACGTCTTTTGATATGCCGAGGGTACCGCGGAGGTCCAAGTCTCCCTCCACCGTGACCTCAATGCGTTCAGTCGGTATGCCCATAGCGGCTGCCACCATCTGGCAGGTAATCTGCGCACAAGCCGCCAAAGCCCCAAGCAAAAGGTCGCCGGAACAAGCGCCGGCACCAGCGCCTCCGACTCCCTTGTGGGCCTCGGCCTTGTAGATGGCACGTCCGATGTCGATCGAGCATGCCACCGGTACATCCGTCTGTTCACCCTTCGCCCGAATTGTGATTTTTGAGGAATTTGGGTCATTGCGATATTGGTCTTTCAACGGCTTCTGAAGGGATCGAATATCCATGGCAACCTCTTTCCTATGTTCCTCGCATTTTCGCTAACCGGGCAGCTTCGGCCAGGCGCCTTGAAGTTGCTCCATCTGCATGCTAGCATCTCTGCACCTCAGAGGGAGGCTCATGCCAAAATTCGTCATCGAACGGGAGATCCCGGGAGCTGGAAATCTAACCGACGCCCAATTGCGGGAAGTCTCCCAAAAGTCGGTCAACGTTTTGAAAGGAATGGGTCCCGAGATCCAGTGGCTCCATAGCTACGTTACTGGCGACAAGGTGTACTGCGTCTACCTCGCCTCCGACGAGGCAACCATCCATGAACACGCCAAGCGCGTAGGCCTTCCTGCCAATCGCATCTCCGCCGTTCGCCGACTTCTCGATCCCTCAAGTGCGGAGTAAGTACTGGCGGAACCTTTCCGGCGGCCTTCGGATTCCTTCTCCATAAGCGCGGCCCGTTCGGGGCCTCGTGGGCTAAGACGGGGGCGAGAGATCTTCTGGCATCAGCACCTCTTCAATAGCTCTCTCGGCTGGCAAAGCCCAACCTTCTAACCAGGCCGTCGCGCCTACCTTGTTGGTCAATGCCTGGCGTGCTGTGTGCAGACTCGTTTCCAGTTTGGCCTGTTCCGCAGACGTGAGCGGAGCGCCGATATTTTGGCGTAGCGCAGCGGCCGCGCCCGCCAGTCGCAGCGAACGCTCTGCTTCGAGTTGAGCGGCTGCTAAGCACGCGAAATATTCCAGCAGGCGAGCAATTCCACGTCTGTGATCCAGTTCCTGGAAAACTTTTATGCTTTCCCGGTACATGGAGCGCGCTGCAGAATAATCGCCCTTTTCCCTCGCTAAGCTACCCAGATCGGCGAGCGTGCCAGCGATTCCCCAACGGTCACAGACATCCCGAAAGATTGCCAGGCCCTGTTCGTACAATGTCCGCGCAGCGGCGGAGTCACCCTGATCGTGTGCGACATCCCCTTGGTAGTTTAACGACCAAGCGACGCCCATCCGATCTCCTAGTCCCCGGAAGATCGAAAGGCACTCCACGTATAGCGCGCGCGCGCGGCTATATTCTCCCTTTAATTTGACGACATTCGCTAAGTTACTGAGAGCACGGGCAACGGCCTTCTGGTCGCCCAATTCTCTCCACAACCCAAGACTTGCTTCGAACAGGATGTGCGCAACTTCGACGTCACCACGGTCGCGAGCAAAGACCGCCAAAGCATTTAGAGAGACGGCGACACCCGTTTTGTCACCGACCGCTTGCGCGATGTCTTGACTTTCGTTGATGAGTGCATCCGCCGAGGCGTAATCTCCCTGCTCCCCGGCGAGCACACCTGCTGCAAAAAGCGCGCGCATGCGTAGCTTCGAGGGAGCTGCCGCTCCTGTCAACTTCAGCAGCCTGCCCAACCTATCCCGGCCTTCGGCTAGATACTCGCGAACCTCCCAAAAGCGAAACAGAGCGGTACCAAGACGCAACCCCCACTCCGCATTTCCGGTTTCAGTCAGCCACTCCAGACCCGCGCGAAAATTGTCGTGTTCGAACGCGAAGCGTTCCAGCCATCCCGCCCCTTCCGCGTTGCTCGACTCCGTAGCATTTTCTTCTGCCAGCACCAGGTAGTACGCGGCATGGGCGCGCTTCGTCAAGGCCGCCTCCCCGCTTACCCCCAGCTTTTCCAGAGCGTACTCGCGAAGCGTTTCCAGCATCACGAACCGCGATTCACCCTTCCCTTGCTCGACTTGCTGCACCAGGCTTTTGTCCACCATGGATGCCATGCCGTCGAGCAGGTCCACATCGAGATCGCCTTTGGTGTCGCACACGGCTTCCACGCCTTCCAGATTGCATCCGCCCACGAACACCGATAATCTTCGGAAAAGCTTCTGCTCGGCAGCGCTCAGCAGATCGTATCCCCAATCGATGGCAGCGCGAAGCGTCTGCTGCCGCTGCGGCAGGTCCCGCGCGCCGCCCGTTAACAGCTGCAACCGGCTCGCCAGGCGTGTCAGCATGGAAGAGGGCGAAAGAACTTTGACCCGGGCGGCAGCTAGCTCGATCGCCAGAGGCAGACCATCCAATCGGGCGCAAATCTCGGCCACGGCAGGAGCGTTCTCTCGATTAAGTTCAAAATCTGGTTTGGCGGCGACGGCGCGTTGTACGAACAGCGCGACCGCGGGGCACTGTGACAGGACCTCCACTGAAGGCATGGACCGCGAATCCGGCAGCACTAGCGGCGGCACGGGAAATTCATGTTCTCCGTACACGTGCAGCGCTGCGCGACTCGTTACCAGGATTTTGAGATTGGGACCCGCGGCTAGGAGCTCTGCCACGGTAGGTACCGCTTGAACCAGGTGCTCGAAATTGTCCAGCAGGAACAGCATGGGTGCGCGCAACGAATCCTGTAAATTCTTCTTGAGTATTTCGAGCGGTGACTGGCCTCCCGCCTCCCGGATACCCAACGTCTGAACGATCACGGAAGCGATCAAGCTCGGATCGCTTAGCGGCGCAAGCGGGACAAAAAGGATCCCACCTGGAAACCGCTCGATGACGCCGCTCGCTACTTCCACTGCGAGACGCGTTTTGCCGATGCCGCCTGGGCCCGTGACCGTCACCAGGCGCACATCCTGACGCAGCAGGAGTTCTTTGGCGGCAGCTACCTCTTTCTCCCGCCCCACAAACCCAGTCCGCTGCACAGGAAGATTGGTCGGGCGGGTTTCCACCTGCTTAATTGGATTCTCCGAGAACCGATCGCGTATGGCCGCGAGTTCCCGCGCGAGATCTCGCGTAGAGACGTAGCGCTTCTCAGGCTCCTTCGCCAGGCACCTCTCGATAACCCAACACAGCGGAGCGGGAGCGTCGCGGTTCTGCCTTCCGATCGGTTCGGCCTGTTCGCGGAGAATGGCCACCAGTGTCTCCGCTGCCGTGCTTCTCTGAAAGGCGCGCTTTCCGGTCACCATCTCGTAGAGCACCAAGCCGAGCGAGAACTGGTCTGACCGGAAATCCAGCCCATCCCCGCTGACCTGCTCCGGTGACATGTATCCCACCGTCCCTAGAACCAGACCCGCTGGAGTCTGCGAGGTGGACAAGTTATATATATCCGACCGGCCTCCGCCGGATGATGCGAGCTTAGCGAGGCCAAAGTCGAGAATTTTAACGAAGCCGTCGTGCGAGACCATTAGATTCTCGGGCTTCAAGTCTCGGTGAGTGATGCCCGCTTCATGAGCCTTGGTCAGCCCTTCAGCAATCTGGGCCGCGATTTCAATTGCCTTTCGCATCGGCAGCAAACTGGAGCCGAGTAGCTCGCGCAGTGTCTTGCCCTCCACTAGTTCCATCGCGATGTAGTGACAGGAACGGTCTTGTCCGAGTTCGTAGATGGTAACTATATTGGGGTGGTTGAGGGCAGACGCCGAGCGTGCTTCTCGCTCGAAGCGGTGCAACCTTTCATGGTCTGCGGAGAACGCGGCGGGTAGAATCTTGATCGCAACAATGCGGTCCAGGCGTGCGTCTCGCGCCCGATATACCTCGCCCATCCCTCCGGCACCCAGCAACTCGATAAGCTCATACGGTCCGAGCTTAGTACCAGAAGAAAGGGCGCGCGGCGGGGTCAGCTGTAGAACTTCCGACGCGTCTGCACCCAGGAATGAGCTTCCGGCCTCTTCGTAAGAAGCGATCAAGGACTCCAGTTCGCGGCGCAGATCGGCATCCGCCCCACAGGCTGCGCCAAGGTAGGCTTGCCGCTCCTGTGGCGCCAGACGCAAAGCTTGCTCCAGAATTTCTTTGGTCCGTTCCCATCGTCCCGAACTCATGTTCGGGGGCTCCGGGAAATCTCCCTATGGAGCCAGGCTCGGGCCGCGGTCCAGTCGCGTTGTACAGTCGCGGTCGCGATCCCCATCACCTCAGAGGTTTCCTCCAACGAAAGGCCTGCAAAAAAACGCAGCTCCACTACACGGCTCTGCCGCGGATCGACCTCAGCAAGGGCATTGAGGGCATCATCGAGCGCGACGACATCGACGTTTCTGCGCTGGGGTAAAGCTACGGCATCGTCCAGTGCGAGCGTGCAGACGCCGCTGCCACGCTTGGAGGCTCGATGGCGGCGAGCGTAGTCCACCAGGATCTGGCGCATGAGTTGCGCTGCGATTGCGAAGAAATGCGCGCGGCTCTCCCACTTCGGTAGATTCTGCCCAACCAGCCGAAGATAAGCCTCATTCACTAGCGCTGTGCTCTGCAGAGTGTGGTGCGGACGTTCATTCCTCAGGTGGTGGTGGGCCAGACGGCGCAGTTCGTCGTAGACCAAGGGCAGCAACGCGTCTGAGGCGCTGCGTTCGCCAGCGCGCCAGCCCCGCAACAGTTTTGTGACTTGACTCGGAGCCTCATGCGCCACCAAATTCGCCCCTAGCGCGTGGGGAGCGCTGGCTGTGTAGCCTATCCCTTCCCGTTTCGCCTGTCAACGCTGTGTACTCGTCCAGTAGATG
>PKXQ01000108.1:0-109002 GCA_003132405.1 Acidobacteriaceae bacterium
TCGCGCTGCGCACCCAACAGGTGCTGGCTTATGAGAGCGGAGTCACGCAAACGCCCGATCCGTTGGGCGGCAGCTATTTTCTGGAGAAACTGACTCTCGATAGCGAAGCCGCCGCCAACGATTACATCCGGCGCATCGACGAAATGGGCGGCATGGTGCCGGCCATCGAAGCCGGCTTCCCGCAAACCGAGATCGCCGCCGCCAGCTATCGCTACCAGTGCGAAGTGGAATCCGGGGAGCGCACCATCGTGGGGGTCAACCGGTTCCAGTCGGACGATCAGCCGATCGAGCTCCTGCAAATCGACGAGACCTCCGCGGGCCATCAGCGGGAGAAATTGGCGGCTCTGCGTGCGCGGCGCGACAATGACAATGTGCGGAAGAGTCTGGACGGTCTCAAGCGCGCGGCGGAAGGCACGGAGAATACCATGCCCCGTCTTCTGGACGCCGTGCGGGCATACGCTACGCTGGGAGAGATCTGCGACTCGCTGCGCGCGGTGTTCGGCGCCTATCGGGAAACGACGCACCTGTAAAATGCCAGACCCTATTCGAGTGCTGGTGGCCAAGCCCGGGTTGGACGGCCACGATCGCGGGGCGAAGATCATCGCGCGCGCCCTGCGCGACGCCGGCATGGAAGTCATCTACACCGGCCTCCGCCAAACGCCCGAGATGGTCGTCAACGCCTCACTGCAAGAAGACGTCCAAGTCATCGGACTCTCCATCCTCTCCGGCGCGCACAACGCCATCGTCCCCCGCGTGATGGACCTGCTAAAGCAAAATAAAATGGACGACGTATTAGTCTTGGTAGGCGGCATCATCCCCGACCAGGATATCGAAGGCCTAAAAAAAATCGGAGTAGCCGCGATCTTCCAACCCGGCACCCCGATGGACGACATAGTAAAGTTCATCCGCGAACACGTGAAACCCCAAGCCGTCCCCGCCGTTTAATCAGCGATCCAATTCGTTCAAAATAAAATTTGTCATCCTGAGCGCGAAGTCGAAGGACCTTGTGGTTTCCTCACACCTCAAGAATTCCTGCGCCTCGCAACCGAGGCAATAGTGCATCATGTTTCCGTGTCAACACGCTTCTTCCAGATCGACTCCGCAGGCCCAGCGCGCATCCTCCGTCTCAGCGCGTCCGACAGCACCAACCGCCTAACCCGCGCCTGCGTCCTCGCACTAACCGATGAACTATCAAAAGCAGATCTAAGAAGCCACCCGCTAATCATCGCCGGCAATCGCCAGTTTTTCTCCGTAGGCGCCGACCTCACCGAAATCGCCGCCCTAACTGGCCCCGCGGCCTACGAATTCTCCGCCATGGGCCAAGCGCTGATGAGCACAGTCGCCAGCCATCCCACCCCCGTCATTGCCGCCATTGAAGGCCACTGCATGGGTGGAGGCCTCGACCTGGCTCTCGCCTGTCACCATCGCATCGCCGCGCCCCAAGCCACCTTCGGCCATCGCGGCGCCGCCCTCGGCCTAATCACCGGCTGGGGAGGCACGCAACGCCTGCCGCGCCTTATCGGCAAGGCGAGAGCGCTCGAACTCTTCATCACCGCCGAAAAAATCGCCGCCGCGCAAGCCCTAGAAATAGGATTAGTGGACGCCATCGCCGACAATTCGGTTACTGCAGCTCTTAAGAGAATATCAGTGAGCGCGATCAGGCGAAACTGGCTCCAACATGACCTCAGAACCACGACAGGTAAATCGATCGACAGTTCGATAGCTCCTTCCAATAGCGCCGGCGAGCGATTCTGACCACACATCGGAGCCCAGCGCCTTAACCTCAGCCGGTTCGCGAGACATTACAATCAGGTCAAAATACTGTTGATTCACTAGATCTTCAATATTCCTATTCGGCCACAAGCCGCGTTTGTCGAACTGTCCATACACAAACGGATCAGAAATAAGAATCGGTTTTCCAGCTACGAGCAACGGCCCCAGGGTTTCCGATAAAACGCGCGACGAACCCGAATTGCTCACAAACCGATACGCGTCGTTACATTGCGCTAATTCGCGCGACGGCTGCTGGCTCGGCCGATTTTGCGCGACGACGCCGATTAGAATCGAAGCGCTCAACAGCGCTGTAAGCGGCGCGGCCTTGGCAGCGTACTTCGACAGCAACAACGAATACCCCAATCCGGCACAAAGACAGCATGCCACCATCCACTCAACGAAGTGGTTTGTTGTCGATCCCAGCTTGCCAGCGGTCAGCGCAGAAACGGTGCTCACCGCAAGATAGATGGGCGCGAAACCACGCGCTCCATGAAAGTCCTGCGCGGCGCACCACACCGCAAGTGCTGTGACCACCGGCGCACTTGCCGCCACCAGCGCCCCGCCGGCGATGAATTGCATGAGCGAATAGCGATCGGGGTGCGTCGAAAACATATGAAACACAAACCATCCATCCGTCTTGGCCTGAAGGACCAAGAAAGCCAAGATGGCGGCCACGCCAAGTCCCAGGATAAACACGACTCCCCGCTTTAATTTTCGATTAAGGATTAAATGCGCAAACACGGCCACGGGAGCGGCAAGAAGCGAGTACTTGCAAAATAATGCGAGCCCAAAAAAGGGGATACTCCAATACCAATATCTCTCGCTCAAAAGATACAATGCGATCCCGATCATCGAAAACAGAACGCCAATGACATCTGCCCGCAAGAGGTAGAACCAGAACCTGAAAGCCGGAAGCGTCAACAGAAGCATTCCAAATGAAAGACCGATCCACCACGAACTCGTCAGGCGTCGCAGAACAATGCCGAGCACCAACGAAAGCGCAATCGAACATGCGACGATCAACAATCGTCCCGCCGCAAACGAAGGCGCGCCCGCTGGCAAAACCGCAGCCGCAACCGCATAGGCAACCGGCCCATACACGTGAAGAACTACAGGAAAACCGAACGGATTGGGATAAAGCGGTTGAGCGTGCCGAATTCGCAATGCGCCATCCAGCATCAAACCCTCCCCGTAATCAATCTGGTAGGGACTAGCGATTAGCGCGATAGTTCGGAGAATCACCAGGAATGCACTCAGAACGACGCAGGCCAAAAGCATTCTTTCAGGCTTGAACAGTGAAACCGGTTGCCTATTTGACCTGTCGGAAGAGGACATAAATCAGAAGGCGAATTGTCGAGTCGAACCCGGTCGCATGCGGACATAATACATGCACGCTGCAATCCCGAAATCTTCCGGGATGGTGCCCCCTCACCCTAAAACACAAGCGACCAGTTCAGAAAAGCCCACAGCCACGCCAGGTTCATGCAGCCGAAGCATGTTAGCCAAAAGCCGAACTGCTTCTCACTCCATCGCCGCGCCGCATATCTTGCCATCCCCAGAAACGCAGGATACATAGGCAAGACATATCGAGGCCCGCCCAGCAGTGGCCGCCCCGTATACATGAACATCTGCAAAGTCATCGCCAGCGCAAACAATTTGTCTTCGATTCGAACTTCGCGCCGCAAACTAAAGCCGAGCGCCACCGCAACCAACGCCAGCTTCATCGCGAGCACCGCATCGCCATGCCCAATCAACCGTACAGCTTCAGCGAACCCCGCCCACGGCGGCGCAAACGTCGCTCCCTGATAAACCCTATAAGCCTCCACCACCGACATCCGCCCCGACCATCGCAACCACGCCCAATATCCCAGCGCTCCCACCGGCGCGAGAAGCACAATCAGCGATCGCACACGCCGGCTCCGCCAAGCCAGTACAAACAGCGGAACCGCCACCAGCACGCCCGAAGGCCGACTAAGCCCCGCCAAAATCCCGCACACCGTCGCCAACTCCCATCGCTCCCCGCGCGCAAAAATCACCGCCCACACAATCAATGCCAGCGTGAGCGCCTCCGCATAGCCTGCAACCAACACAAAGCTGCTGGGCCAGTCCGCAATCGCCAACAAGGCCCACATTCGCCATTGCGGATTGAAATCTGCCTCCGCTAATCGCAACATCCCCAAAAAAGCAAAGAACGCCGCAACCGTCGAGACTAGAAGCGCCGCTGCCATCCCCGGCACCGCAGCACCCACCGCCCGAATCGCCGCCGGATACAGCGGATAAAAAATCACCGCCATCGGTCGATCGTATCCATGCTGTGCAATGCGCAAGTACCACAAAGTATCGAAGCGCTCCCAAACTCCCAGCAGCGCGTATCCCACTCCATGCGCCGCCGGCAAAGATTCAGTAAGCGCATTGCTCCGAATCAATGCCGCATCAGGGTGCAGAAACGGCAGCAGCGTCGCCGCTATCGCCGACCAAAAGATGCGTAGAACTAAGCTCGTCGCCAGCGCGATCTGCCAGTCCGCCCACTCCGTAACCCTCCGCGACATTTCCAGATTGTAGCGGAGCCTCCGCCCGCCCCTCCCTCGCCGCACTGGTATAGTAGTTTTCTGCGATTACGAATTTAGCCCTCATGCGCGACCGCTCCGTATCCACGGTTCTCACCATCAACAACGTCCTGCCCACGAAGCTTGACCCCAGCTCACTCCGCTACGAATCCAACATGCGCGCCCTCGCCGACCTCGTCGCCCAAATCCGCAACGAAGAAGAAAAAATCCGCGAGGGCGGCGGCCCCAAAGCCATCGAAAGTCAGCACGCCAAGAAGCGCCTGACCGCCCGCGAGCGCATCAACCTGCTAGCCGATCCCGGCTCCTTCTTCGAACTCGGCCTCTATGCCGCCCACAAAATGTATGAAGAGTGGGGAGGCGCGCCCGCCGCCGGCGTCATCACCGGACTCGCTCGCGTCCACACGCGCATGGTCATGCTCATCGTCAACGACGCCACCGTCAAAGCCGGCGCCTTCTTTCCCATGACCGCGAAAAAAGTCATCCGCGCCCAAAATATCGCCATCGAAAATCGCATCCCCACCATCTACCTCGTCGATTCCGCCGGAGTCTTTCTCCCTCTGCAAGAAGACGTCTTCCCCGATACCGACGATTTCGGCCGCGTCTTCCGCAACAACGCCGTCATGTCGGCGATGGGCATCGCGCAAATCGCCGCCATCATGGGCATGTGCGTCGCCGGAGGGGGATATCTCCCCGTCATGTGCGACAACGTTCTCATGACCGATGGCAGCGGCCTCTTTCTCGCCGGCCCCGCCCTCGTGCAAGCCGCCATCGGCCAGAAAGTTTCCGCCGAAGAATTAGGCGGAGCCGCCATGCACTCCGCCATCAGCGGCACGATCGATTTCCGCGAACCCACCGACGAAGCCTGCATCGCCCGCATCCGTTCTCTTATAGAAAAATGGGGATACCGCCGCCAGTCTCTCTGGGACCGCAAACAGCCCGTCGATCCTGCCATGCCTGCCGAAGAAATTTACGGAGCCTACGATGCCTCGTCCGCCCGTCCCTATGACATGAAAGAAATTCTCGCGCGCATCATCGACGAAAGCCGCTTCGATGAATACAAACCCGAGTACGGCAAGACCCTGATCTGCGGCTACGCGCGCATAGGGGGCTTCGCCGTAGGCATCGTCGCCAATCAGAAACTCCACGCGCAACAAACCGACCACGAAGGCCACAAGCGCGTAGAATTCGGCGGAGTCATCTACACCGAGTCCGCCGAAAAAGCTGCCCGCTTTATCATGGATTGCAATCAGAATTTAATTCCCCTGGTTTTTTTCCACGACGTAAACGGATTCATGGTGGGCCGCGACGCCGAGTGGAGCGGCATCATCAAAGCCGGAGCAAAAATGGTAAACGCCGTTTCGAACTCCGTCGTCCCGAAAATAACCGTGATCGTAGGCGGCTCCTTCGGTGCCGGACACTACGCCATGTGCGGCAAAGCCTTCGACCCGCGCTTCGTCTTCGCCTGGCCCACCGCCAAATACGCAGTAATGAGCGGAGACGCTGCCGCCGGCACGCTGGTAGAAATCAAAGTCAAACAACTGGAACGCAGCGGAAAAAAGCTAAGCGAAGAAGAAAGAAAGGAACTTTTCGACTCAACCAAGAAAACCTACGAAGAGCAAACCGATCCAAGGTACGGCGCCGCCCGCCTCTGGATCGACAAAATCATCGATCCCATGGAAACCCGCCAAGCCATAACGCAAGCGCTCGAAGCCGCATCGCTAAATCCAGAGGTCGCCGAATTTAAAGTGGGAGTCTTACAAACATGATTCATTGCCTCGCGATAAACTTGCCATCATGACAGACTTGCCATCACGATAAACTTGTCATCCTGAGCGAAGCGAAGGACCTGTTTTTTTGCCGACGGCGCTCGTCATCAAAAGGTAAGAGTAAGTTCGCGCTAATTGCTAATTGCTAAGTGCTAAATGCCAACTGCTGACTCCATAAAACTAATCGAATGCCCCCGCGATGCCTGGCAAGGCTTAAAAGGCCAGATCCCGCCCGACCTGAAAGTAAACTACCTTCAGGCCCTGATCTCCGCCGGCTTCAAGCACATCGACGCCGTCAGCTTCGTCTCTCCAAACGCCGTCCCGCAGATGGCCGACTCCGAAGAAGTTCTCAAAGAGCTCGACCCTACCGACGACGTAGAAATCATCGGCATCGTAGTCAACGAAAAGGGCGCGCAGCGCGCCATCGCAACCGAAGCCGTCCGCACCCTAGGTTTCCCCTACTCGATCTCGCCAACATTCCTGGAAAACAATCAGCGCCAGACTCTCGAAGACGCAATCGAAGAATTAGAAAAAATCGAGAAAAAAGCCGACGAAGCCGGCCTAGAAACCGTCGTCTACATCTCCATGGCCTTCGGCAATCCCTACGGCGACCCCTGGACCATCGACGAAGTAGTCGAAGCCGTCGGCCTCCTAGAGATCCAGGAAATCCGCACGATCTCCCTGGCCGACACCGTAGGCGTAGCCCCGCCCGAAAAAATCCGCGAAGTGGTCTCTGCCGTAATGGCAAAGTATGACTACCTCGAAATCGGAGTTCATCTACACAGCCGTCCCGACCAAGCCGCCGCGAAGATCGCAGCAGCCTACGAGGCCGGGTGCCGCCGCTTCGATTCCGCCATAGGTGGCCTCGGCGGTTGCCCCTTCGCGCAGGATGCCTTAGTAGGGAACATTCCAACCGAAACGGTAATCGAAACTCTGCGCACCAAAGGCGCACAGTTACAGGCCCTCAAGCCTCTCGATGTGCTCCTTAAGGCCACCGCCGAAATCGGCGCCAGATACCGGTTCTCACCGGACTAGCAGCGCAAATTGTCTGCACACCTGAGCAATATTGAACAGATTGGTCTGATTTATGCCGTACATTATTCAATGTTCTCGCACTTTCGTTCCCGATAGCTTTATGCAAAACCGGGCGAGGAATCTGGGCGAGAATCAATGACCACGGCCATCTCGCTGTCGCGCCAGCCCCTGTCCTTCCGCTCCAGTGACCAAGGTCGCCGTCCACAGGAGGAATTCCATGAAATCACTTCGTTTACTCTGTCTTGCCGCTCTCGCTCCGTTCTGTCTGGCTTCCACACTGCTCGCGCAATCTCCCACCATCACTGGCATCACCGTCAAAGACACCGGCTGCATTTACACCGTAGGTACCAGCACCAAGCTGTGCAGCGTAGCGCCTGGATGACGCTCATCGTCAGAGGAACCAACTTTGGGCCGCCCAGTGGCTCCATCATCTTATGCGACTGTCTAACAGCAAACACGGTAACTTGGACCTCCACCCGCGTTACCGCCACGGTGAATAACGTTACCTCCAACTCCGCTATATCTTTGGAGACCGAGGGAGGCGCATTTTCCACCGATGCCGTCCCCTACACCGCCCTCGGCCCCGTGATCACCAGCATCGTGGTCGGAGACTGTACTTACATTCCTGATCAGAGTGCCACGCTTTGCTTGATTACTCCGGGAACGCAGTTCACCATCAACGGCAGCTATTTCGGGCCGCTTTCTTCCGACTATAGTCATGTACAGACCTGTGGCGGCTGTCAGTTCGCAACCATCAACAGTTGGGACCCAAACTGGAGCACCAGTCCGTCCCCTTACAACAACCAGATTGTTGCGGTCGCGAATCAGGCCGTTTGTGGTTCGACAATCGCAATTTTTGCCGACATGATTTGGAGTAACCACGTTCCCTACACTGCCTGTTAGGTATATCTCGTATTGTTCACTCCCTCCGCGGAAGGGTGGGCCTCGCCAGAGCATATGCGGCGCGGCCCACCCTTGCCCCGCCCAAACTGAAATAGCCGTGACAAGCGCAGCAATTTAATTTCTTGGGGTTTCTGGATGATCTCGCATCCAGCTTTGGAGAAGCCGTTCGAGGTCTTGATCTACAACAGCTTTGTCGATTGATCTCAGAACTGCATCCAGATGAGCATCGTGCTTGGCACGAATCTCACGGGAAAGGATCGGGTTGTTCAGCAGTTCTTGTACGCTCTGTACGATGTTCTCTTCAGGATAAGCATGATTTCAGGCTGTCAAGTTTTATCTGATACGCCTGCAACCGTATCTCGGCGTCCTTTAACTCTGTGAACAGCCGTCGGAATATTTGCTTGAGCTTTTCAGAGTCGATTGGCAAAGCGCCGCGAATTATACCCTCACAGCTTTGGTTTTTTCCCAATCCTTGAAACGTGTTAGCGAAATGCCGTCAGCGAGTTCCTTTTGAATCCACTCTTCCAGATTGCTACGCGTGACCGCGCCAGCACAAAACCAATCCAACGGCCCACTCGACTTCTTGACGTCAGCGATAGTCCCGGGGCCATTACGGGAACAGAGATCATCCCAAATGGCGTCGGCTATTGGATGAAGAGGTTTATTGCGAAAGACGAGTTGCCCGTACTGGTAGCAGGTCCACGCTATGCAATCGACGCATTGAAGACCTGGAATTTCTTTGCGCTGCCGAAAACTGTAGTTGAGATATTCTCCGGCCATACCTTTTTCGCCGGCCGTGTACTCTGCTTGCGCCATTACGGTTTCGATTTCCTCTCTGCGCTCCTTACCTTTTTTCATCCAATCAAAAATGTATTCAAGCGGATCAGTAACACGAGAGGAAACTCGCCACGCGGTGAGCATGGCAACCATGTGACGAATCGCCCATGTGTAATGGTGTGTGCCCGCATAGCTTCTGAACTCTGCTGGCACTACCTCGTCGTAATCGCGTTTATTAACCGTAAAGGAAAAGACTTTCGCGCCGAATTTCTTGAGGATCTGCCGCACTCGCAAAAGAACGCGAGTTTGTTTCTCGTCAGACCGGTTTGCAAATTCGCTATGGGGATTTCTGGCGATAAAGACCGAAGTATGGAAATCGGTAAACCCTTCTTTCTTTCTGAGCGAGTCCCATTCATTTTGCAAAGCGATAATGCGCGCGCCGGGGATCACGAGCGCCGTTGCATTAGCGACGTGTTGCGAAGGATCGGAACCGCTATCATCGATATAAACGGTAAACATGACAAGATTGACCTTCTCCCATCTCTTGCCTCGTGCACTAACCAGCACGTGATTGGGTACGTCCAACGATTTGACTTTCGGCACGCGTAAAACTACTCTTCTGTCTACAAAGAGAAGGCCGACGTGCCCCAAAAGCCAACTTACCCTTCCCACTCCGCCAAGACGTTCAGGGCCACTTCGGCCAGTTTACGATGAGAAGCGGGCGAAGAAGCGGAAGAAGGCTTCTTCCCGCGAAAACCGATCAGGCTGCCGTTTCTCCCACCTTGCAGCTACATCCGCATAGGTTAACCGCCTCCCCGCGATCTGCGATACGGCTAGGTGGAATCTATCCGCGTCAGTCAGTGGATTGTCCTTAGTGGCGCGGTTGTTGCAACGAAAGATTTGCTCGGCGATGTATCGCGACAATTGAAATGGTTCGACAGCGACATAGGTTCCGCTCAGGCCGCGCTTCGCGAGCAACCAGAAGTTTTCCATCGGTCAGTAAAGTATATTACTGCCCTCTTGTATACTTTGAATCGTTTCGCAATGTCCTGGTTTCATCATGACTTACAAAACGCTTCACCTGACTTTCGATTCGAACATCGCCACCATCACCCTCAATCGCCCCGATAAGCGCAACGCCATCAGCTACGAACTCATCGACGATCTGATCCGCGCTCTCGACGGAGTAAATAACTCCTCCGCTCGCATCCTCATCGTCACCGGGGCAGGGAAGGCCTTCTGCTCCGGCATGGATCTCGAAAATCTCAAGTCCCTCATCGGCCGCACCACCGAGCAAAATATTGAAGACTCGCAAATCATGGCGCGGCTGTTTCGTTCCCTCTACGAATTTCCCAAAGTTACAATCGCCGCAGTCAACGGCGCCGCCATCGCCGGAGGCACCGGACTCGCCCTGCTCTGCGACTTCACGCTCGCCGCGCCCGACGCCAAGTTTGGCTACACCGAAGTCCGCATCGGATTCGTGCCTGCCATCGTCGCCACTTTTCTACTGCTCCAGGTAGGCGAGAAAACCGCCCGCGACCTCCTCCTCACCGGCCGCATCTTCGACGCATCCGATGCCCTGAAGATGGGCCTGATCAACGAAATCGTTCCTCTGGAAAAACTACTCGACCGCGCCCGCGAACTAGCCACACAATTGGCGGAGCTAAGTCCTCTCTCCCTGTTTCACACCAAGCGCCTGCTGACCGCCCACTCCCGAGCCGAACTCGATGCGCAGATCGACAGCGCCATTCGCGAAAATGCCGGCATCCGAGAAACCGCCGATTTCCGCGAAGGCATCGAGTCCTTCCTCGAAAAGCGCAAACCAAATTGGACGGGCCGATGAGCAGGTCGCATACATCGATGTCCGTCAATATAAATAAAAACGCATGGGTCAACGAAACTCGCATCCGCGTGCGCTACGCCGAAACCGATCAGATGGGTGTCGTCTATCACGCCAACCACTTCATCTGGTTTGAAATCGGACGAGTCGAACTCCTGCGCCAGTTCGGCTTCAACTATAAAGATATGGAGCGTGAAGACGATTGCTTTATCGCCGTAGTCGATGCGCAATGCCGCTACAAGGCGCCGGTGCACTATGATGATGAGGTCATCGTGCGCACGCGCCTCAAACACGTGAGAGAAAAAGTAATCCGCTTCACCTACGAACTGCGAAACGCGGCAAATGGCGCTCTGCTGGCCGAAGGCGAGACCACGCACATCGTAGCCAACGCAAAGATGAAACCGCGAGTGCTGCCGGAAAAGTACATGCAAGTCTTCCGCGCGGCAGTGGGTACTCGAAATGATTAGCTAAGCTAACTAATAAAACACGAGAATCGAGAATCGCCTTTGCAAGCTCTCCACATTAACGGAAACGACCTGACTCTCGAAGCGGTTCGCGAAGTTGCCGTCGAGAAACGGCCAGTGCTGCTCGCACCCGACGCCCGCGAGGCCGTCGATCGCGCTCGCGCGGTGGTAGACGCTCTCGTCGCCAACAACAAAATTTCCTACGCGATCACCACCGGCGTAGGCAAGCTAAGCGACGTGCACATCGTCGGCGATCAGGTTCGCGAACTGCAAATCAATCTCGTACGCTCCCACGCCGTAGGCGTAGGCGAACCGCTGGCAATCGCCGAAACACGCGCCATGATGCTTCTCCGGGCCAACTCGCTAGCGAAAGGGAACTCTGGCGTGCGTGGCATCATCATCGACACCATCTGCGAGATGCTCAATCGCGGCGTGACCCCAATGGTCCCCTCGCAGGGCAGCGTAGGAGCAAGCGGCGATCTCGCGCCGCTAGCGCACCTGGCGCTGGCCTTGATCGGCGAAGGCGAATGCTTTGGTGAATCGAAGGGCGCATACGTGCCAAGCCTCGAAGCATTGAAGCGAGCCCAAATCAAACCGCTGGTGCTCGAAGCGAAAGAAGCAGTGTCGCTCATCAATGGCACCCAGGCGATGCTTGCGATCGGCACGCTGATGTTGCTTGCCGCCGAAACCTTGGCCGATACCGCCGATGTCATCGGCGCCATGGCGTGCGATGCGCTCAAAGGAACCAACGTAGCCTTCGATGAGCGCATCCACCAAGCGCGCCCCCACGCCGGACAAATCAAAACCGCAGCCAACCTGCGCCGACTGCTCGACCAAAGCGAGATCCGCGACTCGCATCGTGACTGCGGCCGCGTGCAGGACGCCTACTCGCTGCGCTGTATCCCACAAGTGCACGGAGCCGTCCGCGATACGCTAGCTCACTGCCGCCGCGTGTTTGAGACGGAGACGAACTCAGCCGTCGACAACCCGCTGGTCTTCGTGAAAAATCCGAAGGCGATGGACGGCGAGGGCGACGTGCTCTCCGGCGGAAACTTTCATGGCGAGCCGCTCGCCTTCGCCCTAGACTTTCTGGCGATCGCCCTAAGCGCGCTTGCCGGCATCAGCGAGCGGCGGCTGGAGCGTATGGTCAACCCCGCCCTCAGCGAAGGCCTGCCGCCATTTCTCGCGCCGGGCGCCGGAATGAACTCCGGCTTCATGATGCCGCAGGTCACCGCCGCCGCGCTCGTGAGCGAGAACAAGGTGCTGTCCCATCCCGCGTCAGTTGACTCGATCACGACATCTGGGAATAAAGAAGATTTCGTGTCGATGGGGATGACCGCGGCTAACAAGCTTAAGAGGGTGGTCGAGAACACGCGGAACACTCTGGCCATCGAGGCGATGGCGGCGGCGCAGGCCATCGACTTCCTCGCGCCGCTCAAGACCTCGAAGCCCTTGCAGCAGGCACACGCGGCCATACGGTCGGTCTGCCGGACGATGGAGAAGGACCGGGTGATGTATCAGGACTTTGCCCGGATCGCGGAGCTGATCGCCAGCGGCAGGGTGGCGGCGGTGCTGCGGTAGGCGGCGAAAAGGCGAAAATGTTCCACATGGAACATTTGTGGTGGCGAAAGTGTACTTACAGTACTAATATGTATGTACAGTACAGATATGTACGTACAGAGAGCGTTCCCAGGCCTCCGACACTGTGTAAGAATTTCCCGACGTTTGCCTCAGCGGCTAAAGCCGGCATTCAAATAAGCTCGTTATCGCAGCGGTGAACCGCTGCGCCACCCAAAGGCAAGAGCCACAATCAGGCGCTGTACCGCTGCGCCACCCAAAACCTGTGCTTTGGCACTCCGTCACCGGCGGCTAGGCGGATTTGGCGGGGGAGCCGTCTAGGCCTAGTTCTTTGGCGATTGACTTCATGGCTTCTATGCAGAAGGCTATGTGGGTTTCCAGGTCTACGCCTAGATCGGCGGCGCCCTGGAGGATGTCTTCGCGGTGGACGCTGCGGGCGAAGGCTTTGTCTTTCATTTTCTTTTTGACGGAGGGGGCTTCTACTTCGGCCAGAGATTTACCGGGCTTGACCAGGGCGCAGGCGGTGATGAAGCCGGCCAGTTCATCGCAGGCGAAGAGAGTTTTCTCCATGGGGGAGACGCGCGCTACTCCGGTGTATTCGGCGTGGGAGAGGATGGCGCGGCGGATTTCCTCGGAGTAGCCGCGGTCTTTCAGAATCTCGGAGCCTTTATAAGGATGGTCTTCGAGGCTGGGATATTTCTCGTAATCGAAGTCGTGGAGAAGGCCGACCGTGCCCCACAGGTCTTCGTCGGCTCCAGCTTTGCGGGCATAGGCGCGCATGCAGGCTTCGACGGCGAGCGCGTGTTTTAGAAGACTTTCCGATTGCGTGAACTCGGTCAGGAGTTTCCATTCAGCATCTGATCGATTGATGTCCATAGGGTAATGTTACCGGACTGCGGGTGCTCGGCGGGCGGGACGCTCTCGGCGAACTGCGCCGCACTCGCTCCCACTCAAGCCAAACCCGGGCTTGAGTGGGCCACCGGCCGAGTACCTCAGCGATTGCGTGGTTGCAAAAATGTATCCACTCGGATACACTAAAAACACTTGAACACGTTGCTGCGATCGTCGGACTTCGATGAGTGGCTCTCCCATCTGGCCGACCAGAAGGCGAAGGCCAGAATCCTGGCTCGCCTTCGGAGCGCGACGCTGGGGAATTTCGGTGATTGCGAAGCCGTCGGTGAGGGAGTTTCCGAGATGCGTGTTCATGTGGGCGCGGGATATCGCGTCTATTACACGCGCACCGGATCGAGTGTTTATGTTTTGCTGGCGGGCGGCACAAAAGCCTCGCAAGGCAAAGATATTGCGAAAGCGAGAAGAATGGCCCGCCAACTCCGAGGATCGAAACAACAGGGGAGATAATGAAGAGAAAGAAAATAATTTACAAACCGTTCGACGCGGCAGCGTATCTCGATAACGATGCAGTCATTGCGGAGTATCTTTCGGCGGCGGCCGAAGATCCCAACCCCGAGGTATTCGTCGCCGCGCTCGGCGACGTGGCCAAAGCACGAGGCATGGCCCAGATCGCCAAAGACGCCGGCCTCGGCCGCGAGAGCCTGTACAAAACCCTGAGCGCAGGCGCCCACCCACGCTTCGAAACGATCAATTCCGTCCTGCACGCCCTTGGCGTGAAGTTCGCCGTTGTCGCCGAACGCGAGAGCTAGATCGGACTGCCAAGACGACGATCCCAAGATGACGACCGACGTGGAGTCCCACCCTTCGCAAAGGACGCGAAGGATGGGGCAACCACATTTTGTTTAGGGAGAGAAAAAGTAGTTGGATGAGAAGGGTGGGCCACCCGCCGGAAAATTAGAAAACGTCCCGTCTGTCTCCGGATTATCGTCCCCGGATCATCTAAGAGAGATGCTCAATATCGACATCGCTCCAATTATCCTTCAGATATTCAGCGACGAGGCGGCGGTGACAATGGTTTGGCTTTTCTTCGCTGCATAGTAGACAGGCACTATCCAAGAGTTCACGCGGCGTTGTGCTTTCGATATGCCTAGCGCGGATCAGCTCAAGAAACTGCCGCTCATACAATTCCCAGTCTCCGTTCTTTGCCTTCTTGTAAGGATTGAGAATCTCCGCCGTCGGCGCGAGCTGTGGGAGATGTACGTACTCGATATTGCAGATCGCTTTCGTGAAATAGCGCAAGTCATTTTTTTTTGCAAAGCCCGCCAGCTGTGAGACATTGTTAAGCCGGACGTCAACCAGGCGCTTGACTCCCGAGTCCTTCAGCTTCGTAAAGAAGGTTTCGGCCGATTTTTTGGTAAAGCCAATCGTAAAAAGCTTCATCCGGCCAAATCCCTCACTATCGCGCTATCGGGCTCAGGGACTTCATAGGCAATTCGTTCGCCCTGCTCGCGGTAAACATTCGCCAACAATTCTTCGCGGGAATGGAACATGTCATGCTCGGGCAAATTCAGCATGTTTGCCAATCGGCTCATTGCCGCGTCATGAGTCTCTAAACAGCCGTCAGCATGAATATGCACAACATCGATTCCGAAGGTCGTCAGATGCCTCGCCACCAAAATCGTTCGGTGACATCCAAGAGGCTCCTTTTCAGCGCACATGAGCGCAATCCGAAAACCTTCGTTTAATCCCTTAAGTACTCGCCTAAGACCATATTTGAATAAAGCGGTTTCAGCCAGACGTTCATACTGAACCTTCCCATTTTCATAGCAACGCGAATCGTCGCTCCGCGCACCAAGTTCCTTGCCCAAAAATCGATACTCGATACCCAGTGCCAATAAACTCTTCCCCAGCTCCCCACGGTCAAACTGAGGATTCATCCGGCTATACGGCGCAGAGCGCACATCGCAAAGTGCCGTAATGCCATGTTGCCGTAGTAGGCAAATAAAATGCTCCTGGGGGTGCGTAGAGTGGCCGATGGTGAATACAGTGCGTTGCATAATGTTCGCTCACAATGGCGGGTTGGTGAAAATGGCAGCTATCAGCTTGTGGCAGCGGCCATCCTCCTTATATTTCTCGGTCAGGCTTGAGCAAAGATACACATCGTTCAAGGCGTATTCGCCTACTTCTTTCGGCTTGAATGCTGCCCTGGCAACGGGGTCCGTAATTTTTAAACTGTAGTTGACTCCCTTGTACTTGAATTTGCCCCTGTAGGTTTTCTTCGTTCTGCCGTCCCAAGTACTCGTATCGACTTCAACAACCAGCTCTTTCCTCTTTATCAGTACCAGGGAATAGTCGAACCGAGCGGCCTCATGCGGACTCGTGCAGTCATACAGTCCGCCCGCTTTTGTGCTATCAGTGTTGGCCCAAAGTGCGTCCGGGCGATCTCGAAGTTCGTCCAGACTGTTCCATGCAAACGAACCCTTCTTCACCCAACGGCCTGCCTGAATTACGTGATTTTCTGTTTGATGATTGTGGGGCTTGGCCTCCAGCAACGGAATATCAATAATATCGAGGAGCTTCGGACTAGCGTAACCCTCATAGCAGTATTCAAAAAAAGACACTTCTTCCGTGGGTCTTGCGCTGACAGGACGAATCCAGGCGCCGTAGCCGTCTTTGCTAACAACCTTTCCGGCGATGCAACTGCCGCCTGTCTTGTACGAGTTCGCCAAGCAAACAATTCTTTTGACGTACGCCATCTATCCCCACATCCTAGACGTTGGCGAGGTACCACACAAGAACGTCCTCATACCGCTCCAACACGCGCCAGAAGATGCTTCCACTTGGGAGGTTGCGGGTTACCCAGCTAAATTAGGCGCGAGAGTTGGAGCTTTACATGAAAAGGCCCGTCCCAGTGAAATCTGCCTCGCGTTCATAGAGGAGAAGATCAAGGAACTTGGAAACTGGCGCGGGAAATTCGGTTCCAGACGGAACGTTCCCACTGACTAGTTTGAATCGCAACCCAGAGAGAAGCGCAGAGCGGCGCACACTTCATTCATTCGTGCGGAACTAAGCTGGGCCACACGTTTCCCAGGCGCTGAGAACGATGTTCGATGGCACGCGGTTAAGCACAAGGTCCCCTTCGACTTCGCTCAGGGCAGGCTCTCCGCTCCGCAGATCATCGCGTTCGCGATGATCTGCTTCGGTCGGGATGACAGAGTTGGGGAGAGTCTCAACGTTCCCACTCTAAATTTCGCAAAGAGCGCGAAATTTAGAATGGGGTACCGTCCAAGATGCGGGGCTTGACTGGGGCTGGCCGTCCGTCTGCGCGGTTCAAAGAAATATTGTTTGGAATACAGTTAGTAAACATTGCACGACTGTGGCGTTGACTCGTGATTTGACCTGAGTTTTCGGCGCTTTTCGACTCAAACGAAGATGCAATCTATGGAAGCGCTTTTTTCTCTTGCACTTTTCGCTTGACTTCCACAGGGTGCATCCCGCACATTACGCAACAGTTGGCTTTGAGAGTAGCCCGCTCTGGCACTCGCAAAACCTGAATGGCCACAACCTTAGCGCCCGTGGACTCACGGGAAGTTGTACGGTGCGACCGTTGTTCTCTCGTGCAATTCCGCACATCTAACAGTCTTTGCCGCCGTTGTCATCTTTCGTTGGATGAGGACGTGGTGGAGAACTCCGCTATGACGCAGGCGCCGGAGGTGATGCCGGTGCACATGGATTCGACTGGACGCGGGCATTTGCGGCTGGCGCACTCGATCCGATCGTTGCGGTTGCGCAATGGATTGAGTCAGCGGCAGCTGGCGCTGCGCATGTCGGTGCCGCGCACCTACGTCTCGAAAATTGAAAATGAGAAGGCGACACCGACGCTGTCTTCGCTGGAACGGTTGGCGCGGGCGCTCGAGGTGAGCGTGCCCGATCTGCTTTCTGGCGGTGAACGGAGCCGGCAGGAGGAGGTGCGCGAGTTGATGGAAGATCAATTCGTAGCCGACATCATGCCGTTTCTCGCGCAACTGAACGGAATGCAGATGTCGAGCATTCTGGCGCAGGTGCGAGACTTGACGGTGCGGCCGCGACGGAGCGCGTAGTCTCGCACGCTAGATACGCCAACCCTTGGTTCGCCAACTTCTGGCCGCGAAAGCGCATCGTATGGGTGCGCAAAAAAAAGTTTTATCCGGGCACACAACCAACTGGACAGCCGGAGCCTTCGGGTTCCGGCTTTTTTGTCGTCTGTGCAAATGACATCGAAAGACCATGTGCAATATCGTGCAGCATGCGACGGACACAAGCTGCACAGGTTTGCACAGTGCAGCGAGGCGTGAGCAATAGTTTGCATCTCTCCCTAAATATTTTTCCCTGGTGCGGTCGTTTGTTCTTGACCGGCGCGGTGGAACCGGCTACCCTCGGCCCACTCCCCTAAAGCTGGGGAAAAACCCCGGCTGAATTCCTTTGGTGAACAGGAAAACTTCGATGAAAGTCTCTCAGGTGTGCGGCATAGCATTGTTGCTCATGGTTGGGTCGATGATGGCCTTTGCCGATGGCGTTAAAGACCCGAAAATTATCATTAAAGGCGTAGCGGCAGACTTGACGCAATGCCCGCAATGCAAGGGCGTCGGCTTGAATTTCAGCTTCACGGTTCCCGAGGGGGGATCGGGCGAGCTGTATTTCACCAACACGAGCGGAAAGAACTGGACGTCACTGGCGCTGATCGAAACAGGCGAGCCGGCGGCGGACATCAGCTGCCACTCCAACCTATTCTCCAGCTGCACGACCGAGACGCTGAAGAACGGCTCGGTGGAGATCTTGCTGAGCAACACAGGCGGCAAGGCGCAGTGGAAGGATCAAGGAATTAAGAATGGGCAGAATTTCGGGATTTCCTTCAACTGTCTTGACAAGAGCTGCTGGCCGGGCGGGTTAAGCTTTAACGGACATGGGAGCCAGAATGTAGGAACGGTTCCGGAGCCGGGCACGATTGCGCTGATGGTGACTGGATTGGTTGGTCTGATCTCGCGGCGCAAGACGTGGAAGAACCGCTTTAATTCTTAGTGGGATTTTTTCCGGTTTACCAATTGGGAAAACTCTGGCAGCGCCTGGAGCTTTTGCAGCTCGGGATCGTTCCAGGCCTCCTGCGGCGGGTAACCTTTATCCAGCGCCAGCCGCAGTGACTTCAAGGCCTCGTCCGGCTTTCCAATCAGCGTCTTTACCTGAACTTCCGAATACATCAACTGCAAATCGTCGGGCTTGATGGCGCGTGCCTGATTCGTGTATTGCACGGCGTTCGCAGCATCGCCTTTCTTGGCATAGAGCAGGCCCAGATCGCCCATGGTGGCGGCGGAGCGCGGGTCGATCTGCAGCTCCTGGAAGGCGAGCGCGATGGCCTTGCTGTAGGCGGTGGCGGCCTGATCGGAGTGTCCTGACCAGCGATAGGCGTCGCCGAGATTGCCTAGAAGCACTTCGTCGTTCGGAGTCATCTCGACCGCTTTTTCGTACATCTTCGTGGCTTGGTCGTAATTCTTCAGGTAGAAGTAGGCGGTGCCGAGGTTCGAGTACGTGCTGGAGTCGGGCGCGAGCGCGAGCGCTTTTTGATACTGCGGAATGGCCTCGCTCCACTTGCCTTGGCGAAGATAGACCGAGCCGATGTTTTCGTAGCCGATGGGACTGTCGGGCGAGAGTTCGATGACCTTCTCAAACTCGGGCAGCGCTTTGGCATTGTCGCCAAGGCTCCAGTAGGCATTGCCGAGTGCGTTGTGATTTGACCAGTAGTAAGTGTTGGCGGCGACCGCTTTCTGGAAGGCGGCGATGGCGTCGTCACTCTGTCCAGTGCGGCTGTAGGCGTCGCCCAGATGGCGATAGGCTTCGTCGGAGTTGGGCGCCAGTTCCAGGGCTTTCTTTAACTCCGTGACGGCTTCGGTGTTCTTGCCGGTGGTGGAATAGACGTTGCCAAGAGATAGATGAACTTCGGGCAGGTTGCCGGAGAGCCGCTCCGCCTGCTGCGCTGCGAGTGTGGCTTTTTGCGCCCAGATGCCTTCTTTTGTTTCCTGATACATCTGCACGCTCGAGTCGGCGAGACCCGTATAGGCCAGGGCGAAATTGGAATCTTTATCGATGGCTTGTTCGAAGAGACCGACGGCCTGGCGATAGGCTTCCTGATTGTGTCCGTTCCGCAATGTGTTGCGCCCTTGCAGATAGAGATCGTAGGCCTTCACGTTCTCGGTGGGATGAGCGCCGACGCGAGCCTGCTCGTCATCGGTCGGCTTAACTGCCAGAGCTGTGGCTACGGTGCCGTAGATCTGATCTTCGAGCGCGAGGACGTCGCCCGGTGCGCCGGGAAATTCCTGGCTCCAGACGCGCTTGCCAGTGGTGGCATCATCGAGGTTGAGAGTGACGCGGAGCGCGTCTCCATTGCCCTGCACGATGCCTTGCAGAACGAGATTGACGCCGAGTTCACGTGCGAGCTTGGCGAGGGGCAGATTCTTGGCCGCCGCTTGTTCGACGGCATCGGAGGATGCGAGATGGACTTCTTTCAACTGAAACAATTTGGCCGCGAGCGCTTCCTGAATGCCGTCAGCGACGTAGCCGAGCGCTTTCTGGTCTCCCACTAACTTCAAGGGCAGGATCGCGACATATTTCCCCTGGGTAAGCGAGGGGATGCCTTGCGCCATCTGGCCGTAGGATGGGCCGGATCGATTGAGCATGGTGCGTCCGGCGAAGGTGGCGAGGGCGATGACTAGCACCGCTCCTGCGATCCACATCCAGCTCTTGCCCGGAAGATCGAGGCTGAAGCGCGACTGGCGGATGATGGGATGCGCGATCATCTTTGACAGAGTTTCAGCGCTAATGTTGGGATTGGCCTCCCAGGTCGACAATTGCTGCAACAATTCGACGGCGGAGTGATAACGGTTGGCCGGTTCGCGCTCGAGGCAGCGGCTGACGATCGCGCTCAAGGAGCGGGGCACAGAGGCGTCGACGTCGGATGCGGACTTCGCATCCTCGCGCGTGCGCTTCATCAGGCTGGCGATGGCGGTATCGGCGTGATAGGGAGCCTTACCGGTTAGCAGCTCGAAGAAAATGAGGCCAACGCTAAAAATATCGGAGCGCTGGTCGAGCGTGCTACCGAGAGCCTGCTCGGGTGACATGTATTCGAGCGTGCCGACGAGTGCGCCGGTCTGGGTGAGGCCGGAATCGCCGAGCGAGCGCGCGAGGCCGAAGTCCATCACGACGATGCGGCCGTGGCGGTCGCGCATGATGTTCTGTGGCTTGAGGTCGCGATGAATCACGCCTTCGGAGTGGGCGGAATCGAGGGCGCGGCAGACCTGCTCGATGACGCTGATGGCTTCTTGCGGCGTGAATTTTCCAGCGCGGCGCAGGAGCGTTCGCAGATCTTCACCGTCGACATACTCCATGCTGATGAAACGGATGCCTTCCGCCTCGCCAAGATCGAAGATGCGGACGACGTTCTTGTGCGTGATGTTGCGAGAGAGAATCAGCTCTTGCTTGAAGCGCTGAAGAATTGCGGGATCGGTTGCGAGCTCGGGACGTATTACTTTGAGGGCGATGAGGCGGTCGAGTTCGCGGTCGCGCGCCTTGTAGACAGCGCCCATGCCGCCCTGCCCGAGGATGCCGAGGATTTCGTAGCGTCCGCCGAAAAGCACACCCGGCTGCAGGCTGAGAAAGGCGGAGATGCCGGCAACGGAGGGCGTAGAGGGGGGCGGCGACGAGTGGCGGACGTAGGGCAGAGCCTGCGTGAGGCCGGGAAAGCCGCTGCCATGCGCTATCGTTTGCGAATCGGAGGCCGGCGGATTGGAGAGCGGAGGAGGCGTCAGAGCCGCCGCGCCGATAGCATCTTCAGAGCTGGGCAGACGGGTGCCCGGCATTGTCGGGCTGTCGGAATCCTTGCGTCTGCGGTCGCGCTCGTCCATGAAATTGGCCCGGGTTACGGAGAGCTGGGGGAGGGGAGCGCGCCTCGGTCCTCTGACAAAGGCAGCGTTTGCCTCAGGTCGTCGAGGGGAATTCGAGAACCCAGCACTCCAATATGCTACGAGAGTATACCCCGGAAATCACCACGCGGAAAGTAGATACCCTGTTGAAAGATAGTGATGTTTGGACGCCAACCGTTTCCCGCCGAGGCTTAACGGGCTTGGCGTGGCATAACTTTCGTACCAACCGGTCGGTACGAGGATTCGCGATTGTTTGTCGGCCGTGCTTAAATGACGAGTTGGGCGCCAATTTTTTGCGCCATCCCCGCGCGCGGCATCCAAGCATAAATTTTGAGAGTACTGCGGATCCCTCGCTCCGCTCGGGATGACAAATCTCGAGTTAGAGCGAGACGCGACGGAGGGTATTTGGACTTCCAGTTAAACGAAGAGCAACTGCAGCTCAAAAAGACGGTGCGCGAGTTTGCGGAGCGCGAGATTGCGCCGCACGTCATGCGCTGGGACGAAGCTTCTGAGTTTCCGCTGGCCACGATCAAAGAGCTGGGCAAACTTGGGCTGATGGGGATGATCTTTCCGCCAGAGTATGGCGGCGCGGGCATGGGATACGTCGAATACGCGACAGCCGTCGCCGAGCTTTCGCGCGTCGATGGATCGGTGGGAATTATCGTCGCGGCGCATACGTCACTGTGCTCGAACCACATTTTTATTGCGGGAAACGAAGCGCAGAAAAAGAAGTATGTGCCGAAGCTCGCGAGTGGCGAATACATTGGCGCCTGGGGATTGACCGAGCCTTCGGCGGGATCGGATGCGGGCAGCGCACGCATGCTGGCGACGCGAGCGAAGGGCGGATGGGTGCTCAACGGCTCGAAGACCTTCATCACCAATGGTCACTATGCTGACGTGTTAGTCGTGCTGGCAGTCACTGATCGCGCGGCGCACACGCATGGGCTCTCGGCGTTTGTGGTCGAGAAAGATACGAAAGGATTCCGCGCCGGGAAAAAAGAAAACAAACTCGGCCTGCGCGCGAGCGACACAGCGGAGTTGATCTTCGAAGATTGCTTTGTGCCGGCGGAGAATCTGCTGGGCGGGGAAGGGAATGGATTTATCGACGCCATGCGCGTGCTTGACGGCGGACGCATCTCGATCGCCGCGCTCTCGCTTGGCATGGCAGAGGGCGCATACGGCGCGGCATTGAAGTATTCGAAAGAGCGGAAGCAGTTTGGGCAGGCGATCTCGGAGTTTCAGGCGATCCAATGGAAGCTAGCTGACATGGCGACGGAGATCGAAGCGGCCAAGCTTCTGACGCAGCGTGCCGCGGCCATGAAAGATGCGGGGATGAAGACTACGCTGGAATCGTCGATGGCCAAGCTTTACGCCAGCGAGGTGGCTGTGAGATGCGCCAACGAGGGCGTACAGATCCACGGCGGGTATGGGTTCATCAAGGATTATCCGGCGGAGAAGTTTTATCGCGACGTGAAGCTGTGCACGATCGGCGAAGGGACGAGCGAGATTCAGCGGCTGGTGATTGCACGACAGTTGCTGAAGGATTAGTCGCGGCGGCGGACGGGCGACCAGTTTAGCTTGGCGCGTAGTCGTTCGTATTAACTCGTTGTACTAACTAGTTGGTAATTACTGCTTCAGGTTTCCGATTTTTTTTTAATCCCTGCGATCTTTGGAATCATGGGTTTAGGAAGGTAATAATTAACTTGACTAACCCACGCCATCTTGCTATAGTCTTGGCATGGACAGCCCTAAGACATTACAGCAAGCAATTCAATACTTTAGCGATGAACAGATTTGCATTGATGCCGTCGCCGCTATGCGCTGGCCCGATGGCGCACACTGTCCTGACTGCCTGGGCGATAACGCCAAAAATCCGTACTACCTAAAAACCCAGAAGCGTTGGAAGTGCCGGAACTGCCGTCGCCAGTTCTCCGTCAAAGTCGAAACCATCTTCGAGGATTCACCCATCCCGTTACAGAAATGGCTCCCCGCTCTCTGGATGCTGATTAGCTGTAAGAACGGAATCAGCTCCTACGAAATTCACCGCAACCTTGGCGTCTCCCAGAAGTCGGCATGGTTCATGCTACATCGCCTGCGACTCGCTCTCAAGACGGGAACGATGGGAACGAAGCTCGGCGGAGCAGAGAGCGGCGGAGTGGAAGTTGATGAAACTTTCATCGGCGGAAAACTGAAGAACATGCACCGGGATCGGCGCGAACGCTTCGCAGCCGAGAGCGGACACACCGGCGGATCGACGGGTAAGGCCATCGTAATAGGAATGCTGGATCGCGACGAGCGCAAGGTTCGCGCCTCCGTTGTCCCGAATGTGAAACGCGAGACTTTGCAGAACGAAGTTCTCAACAATGTGAAATATGGCTCGCCCGTTTTCACCGATGATGCCGTGCCCTACGACAAACTGAAATGGCGCTACGTGCATGACGTTGTGAATCATGCCGAAACCTACGTCAAGGGCCGCGTCCACACGAATGGGTTGGAGAACTTCTGGAGTTTGTTGAAGCGCGGATTGAAAGGAACCTACGTCGCAGTCGAACCATTCCACTTAGATCGCTACATTGACGAACAGGTTTTCCGTTTCAACAATCGCGCCACGAAAGATAATCCACTGAATGATTCCGACCGTTTCCTGCTGGCTCTTTCGCAAGTCGCTGGCAAGCGCCTCACGTTCGCCGAACTCACCGGAAAGGACAGTGCGAGTCCTCTCTAATCCGCATTACCGCAAACGCGGGCCGAAGCGTGGCCCGGAGAAATGAGGGGCCGAGATGTCGAAATGGGACGAGGAACGTGAATGGCTAAAAGCTACTCGCGATGTCGCTGAGAATTCACAGGAACGGGCCACGCAAGAATACGACATTGTAGGAGCACAGCAAGAGAGTCTTTGGGATTCACTCATCGAAGAGTTTCGGTCTGCTCTGACCGCTATTAACACTGGAAGCGAAAGCGCTCCATTGCTCAGATTTGACAATCTAAAGAACGTGCAAGGATTCGCGATCATCGCGCAGAGGGCAAAGAATACCGGAACGGCGCTGGTCACGTTCCAGTTGAAACTCAATCAGGTTACGATTAAGTTTACCGGGCGAGAGGATGCCCCACCGTCCCTCAAGTACACCATTCGCGCAAACCAGCAGAACCGGGCAGAGTTTTCGCAGCAAAATACGGAAACTATAACGACGGAGGATATCGTCCGCGAAGCCCTCTCCCATCTTCGTCAGCATCTCTAGTCTGTGGAACTTTAAGGAATAAGATCAGAAATAGAAACGGCNNAACGAGCCGATTCTATATTTCGGAAACTGGAGGCGTCGGACGACACTCCCACTGCCAGTTTAACGGTTGGGGTGCGTCGATGCAAAGTCGATGGAGATCTCTAAAGAGAATGCATGGGGCATTGGCCTGATGTTAATCGGTGTTGCGTTAGCGGTCTTTGTTGGCAAAATCGTTGGCGCGATCTGTGGAATAGCGGGCACTGCCATTATCATCTGGGGGCAATTCCAGAAACCTAAGATTCTTTCCAAGGATGACCGTCTAACATTTGCCCTAGAAGTCGCGGGAACTCCACCACTCCGCACCAACAACGACTGGAAAATTCTGCTTACCAATTGCGGGCCACGAACTGCCCGATACGTACTACTCAGCACGATTAGATCAGAAATCGGTGCCTATGAGATTGTTTTCCAGGAAATCCCAGTCATGATAGCCGAGCAAACAATCTCCGTGAGCTTTGAAGTTATTCCGCGTCGCGTTGATGATAGGCAAAAAGCCATTCGTCCTACGCTGTGGGATTTCGCTCTGGACAATGCGGGCGAGAGAGGCACGACATACTTTCGATATGACACTTCTATTAAATACACCGACACGAACGATTCAGTCGGCGACGGCGGGACCGTTGGCATAGTCTTTGATCTCCAGTACGAAATACTTAAAACAGAGGGCGGAGAGTACTGGCGGAAAAAAGCAAACTGAAATTGCCAAGGAACCCTTAAAACTCTCAATGAGTGGGGGCTACCTCTCATGGCCGAATTGCTGAGGCAGGGAGACGCACCTTGGGATAGTGCCTCAGTTTGAATTTATTTCCCCGGTCGTAAATGGTTTACGCATAGGGGCAGCGTCTCGTTCCCTATCGGCAACGTATTTCTCAAGCTGGTCGTCAGTGAACGAACCAGTGATTGAGATGATGTCTACGTTCTGAAAAGCCCGCGTGTTCTGGACAGTTCTTAACCTTCTTATCAACTGCTCATGGCTGGGATGTAGATCGTCGGCCATGCTCATATTTTATCAGGCAAGACTCTCCGCGCAATGATGAGTCGCTGATCGCATTTACCGCTACCAAAAACGTCGGACCGAAGCGGCGCACGAAGGAATAAGATCACAAACAGAACAAGCCTGGTCCGTAGCCGGGCGAGGAGGAATTCACCATGGCTGCTCTCGCGGAAATGCGACTCGAAGAAATTAATGCTAAGGAGGACTTGTCGCTAAGGCTCGGGGATGCACTCGACGTAAAGGCAAGTATCGGATTGGCGCTGCTTCTTTTCCTCGCAACACAGTCGGCATATTTTTTCGACAAAGGGCTATCGTATTGGGGACACTACATGCAGATCGCTTCAGTTCTCTGTATTAGCGCTGCTATTGCGCTTGCGATCTGCGAACTATGGCCGCGAAAATTCATGCTGCCAGAACCGGAGTCGCCAGTTGTAAACAGGCGAATCGAGCAACTCAGGCAGCATTTCAAGAATTTCCCGGTAGAGCATCCCGATGTCGAGGCGAGCGTTAAAAATAGCCTGATCGAAGATGAGCTGCGATGGACCAGAGACAGAATTGTGGACAATCAGAAAACGAACAAACGGAAGTCCGACTATTTGAATTGGTCGTTTTGGTTGACTATCCCAGCCATCGCCATGAATCTGTTGACCGTATTTGCACTCATAAAATAGAGCGCTTCATCTGTCGGAACGTCTAAACGGTTCGCCGGGTCTTTCGTCGGCAGGCGGCGCATCGGACGGACGAGACGGTGACGGCTCTGGCATACTGTCGCCAGTGCGTCCGGGTCGAGGTGATTCTGTGAGCGGTTCTGGCTCTCGCGTTGGTCGTTGATCGGAGTCTCGCCGTGGGGTCATGCGTTCACTCTTTTCGCGCGTCCCGGCTTAGGGCCGGGTTTCGCTTTCCCAGCTCGCGCCTTTTTCTCTTCGGCGAGCATTTCGTTTAGGTCGGATTTTGAGACGCGGAGAACTTGACGGAGGGCGCTGTCGAACATCGCCGCGTTGGGAAGACTTCTCTTTGGGTTAGCCATCTTCTGCGGCTATAATACACCCGTCGGGCATGGAAAGAACCCCTGCTGCCCATCGGTTTGCGATCAGTGCCATGGCCATGGCGGACCTCAGCCGACGGGATTGTTACAGTCGCTCTCCTCCATGCCCGGCACTTTTGACCTTAGACGACCCCCCGCTTGCGAAACGGGCAGACGCTTTTTCGGCAAGGTCAGAATAGCGGGAAAGATGGGCTAGGTTGGGTTAGCCAAGTTAATTGGTACCTTTAGGAAGAAATTACCGCCAAATCTTTGAGTTTAAGGGGCTTATATGTAAAATATTACGGAATAAGGACTTAGAGGTGCCCGCCGATCACGAAATCGCGATGGCACACACGCGAAATGCATGGGTCGGTCTTCCTTCCCCTTCGGCTGCGCTCAGGGTCGGGATGACAAATCGACAAAAAAGAAAAGGTGCGGGAGTGATCCGCACCTTTCTTGATCTCTATAATTCTATTATAACAATTTTGACCTGCCTGCCCGGACAAGTTTTCCAACTTTATTTTCCCAGCCAATTCATTGGCTTACGCGGAAAATCGTCGAAACGGGGGCTTGACAAGATTTCACAAGCGACTAGAGTGCCTGGCATTCGTTGGGCTGGGGGAGGGAGCTGCCATGATCAACGGGACTCACGTCATCGTTTACAGCAAGGATGCGGAAAGCGACCGCGCTTTCTTTCGCGACGTTCTCAAATTTCCCGCAGTGGATGCTGGGCATGGCTGGCTGATTTTCGGGCTGCCGGCGGCAGAGGCTGCGTTTCATCCTGGCGAGAATGATGTGCATGCGCTCTACTTCATGTGCGACGACCTGAAGGCCGAGATGGAATCGCTGAAGGCGAAGAAAGTGAAGTGTGGCGCGGTTAAGGAAGAGCGTTGGGGCAGCGTGACTACGATTTCGCTGCCTGGAGGCGGGAAGATTGGGCTGTATCAGCCTAAGCATCCGACGGCGATTGGGCGCTAGAGCAAGTGCAACTTTCTCCGTGACTCTGTGACTCCTGGTGAGAAACAGATTTGCATGAACGCTGATCGATGTTGGTTGCTACACTATCCTGTTTGACTCAACCCAGTACAACTCTTGTCGACCTGCTGCGTTCCGGCGATACGCGCGCGTTGGCTCGCGCTATCTCCGCCGTCGAAAATCGCGCGGCTGGCTGGTCCGAATTGCTCAAGGCGCTTTTTCCGCATACGGGTAAGGCGCGCGTCATCGGCCTGACCGGCGCTCCGGGAGCGGGGAAGAGCACGCTGGTCGATCAGCTGGCCAAGCATTATCGCAAAGAGAATCGCACCATTGGGATCATTGCGGTCGATCCTACTAGTCCTTATACGGGCGGGGCGATTTTGGGCGACCGGATACGGATGCAGGATCACTATGCCGATCCGGGGATTTACATTCGCAGCATGGCTACTCGCGGATCGCTCGGCGGGTTGGCGCGCGCGACTGCGGATGCTGCAACCGTGCTGGATGCTTCTGGGCGCGATCTGGTGATGATTGAGACGGTCGGCGTGGGGCAGGATGAGATTGATATTGTGCGGCTGGCCGATGTGACCGTCGTGATTCTTGTGCCGGGCATGGGCGACGATGTGCAGACGATCAAGGCTGGGATCATGGAGATTGCCGATATTTTTGTCATCAACAAAAGCGACCGCGAAGGAGCGGAGCGCGTGGAGCGCGAGATTCGCGCGTTGCAATCGCTGGCGACGCGGCACGACAAGTGGACGCCTCCGATTGTGAAGACAGTGGCTAGCGAGGGCGTGGGCACCGCAGAGTTGGCGGAAGCCATCGCAGCGTATGAAGCGTATCTCAAGAAAGAAAATCTTCTGCTGAAGAAGAATGTCGAGAACTGGCAGGAGCGGCTAGTCGAGATGCTGCGGGATGCGATGCTCGAAAAGGCACGCGCGCAAATGGATCGTGGCAGGATCGAGCGTTATGCAGCGGAGATTGTTGAGCACAAGCGCGATCCATATTCGCTGGTGGAGGAGATAGTTGCGGCGTCGGCGGGTAGATAGTGGGTGGTGGAGGAAACGATGTTCAGCATCGATCATCTTGGCATCGCAGTGAAGTCTCTGGGGGCGGCTAAGGCTATTTACGAGAAGCTGGGGCTGAGCGTTTCTCCCGAAGAAACTGTGGAGCAGGAAAAAGTGCGCCTGGTGATGGTGCCGGTGGGCGAGAGCCGGCTCGAGTTGTTGGAGGCCACTTCGCAGGATTCGACTATCGCCAAGTTCATCGCCAAGCATGGCGAGGGACTGCATCATGTTTGTCTGCGCGTTCCGGATCTCGCAGCGGCGATTGCAAAATTACAAAGCGGCGGGGTGCGGCTGGTGTCGAACGAGATCAAGACGGGCGCGGGCGGGCATCGCTATGTGTTCGTGCATCCGCAGAGCACGGCGGGCGTGCTGCTGGAGCTGGTGGAGAGCGGACACTGAATTAATTTGCAATTCGGCTGCGTGCTCGCCGGTAAATTGACGGGCGACGCTAAACTTTGTCATCTTTCGCGAAGGGATGGACCCATGTATTCAGGTACTCAGCCAGATACATAGGTCCTTCGCTTCGCTCAGGATGACAACTCATAAGCCACTTACAGATATTTCCTATGCTTTTGCTGGCCGTTGACACTTCCGGGAAGAACGGCAGTCTGGCGCTGGCTCGCGTGACTTCCGGCCAAAGCCAAATCGACATACTTGAAACTGTCCCGCTCACGGGCGGCGCGTTTTCGGCGCAACTGGTGCCGTCGATTGCGGCGCTACTCGAAAAGCACGGCCATGGTAAGCGGGATCTGGGCGGATTTGCGGTTGTCAGCGGTCCGGGATCGTTTACTGGGCTGCGCGTGGGTCTGGCTGCTATCAAAGGGCTGGCCGAAGCGCTGGAGAAGCCGATCGTTGCGATTTCGTTGCTGGAGGCGGTCGCGCGCGGCAGTCGCGTGAGTGGGCGGGTGCTTGCCCTGCTCGATGCCGGTCGGGGTGACGTCTACGTCGGCGACTACGAAGTTTATCCAGAAGTTTGCATGCACAGCGAACGGCTGCTGAGCAGGGACGAATTTGTCTCCGAAGCTCGTCGTGGTGGAGACAGACTCGTCGTTATGGCGGATGGCGCTTTGGCTGAGATTCTTCGGGCTGCGGGAGTTCGCGTTGAACTGATCGAGTACCCGAGTAGCGCAGTGATTGCGCGGTTGGGTTCGGAGCATCTTCAGCGGGGCCAGACGGTTCGTCCTGAGGATCTGGAGGCGAATTACATTCGGCGTTCCGACGCTGAAATTTTCGCGAAGCCCCGGTGAGAGCATTGGTGCCCCGCGGGCTGTCTTGGGTTAATTGCTGAAAGCTTTAACCACAAAGGTCACTAATGTGCACGAAGGAAGTGCTGATACGAAGCCTATCGCCATACGTCGCGCTCGGTTGAACGACGTGCCGGCGATTGTCGCCACAGAGCAAAACGCAGAAAGCGCCGCGCACTGGACTGTTGAGCAATACAAGAATTTGGTGGATCGCGGAGTGGTTTTGATTGCGGAGCAGGCGGGGAAGCTTTGCGGATTTATTTGCGCTCAGGTCGTCGCGGGCGAGTGGGAGATTGAGAATGTAGTGGTCGCGTCGGAATTTTTACGTCGCGGCATCGCCAGCGAATTGATAGGGGCATTAATTCAACGGGCGCGCGAGGAGCGGGCGTCGTCCGTGCTGCTCGAGGTGCGCGAGTCAAATTTAGGGGCGCGCAGATTATATGAAAAACACGCTTTCGGTGTGGTGGGGCGGCGCCGATTGTATTATAAGGTTCCGGAGGAGGATGCGATTCTTTATGCGCTCCGATTTGGGCAATTGATTCGGGCTGAAAAGTGTTGATTCCGCACCACTTTCGGTGCATCTTTGTGTCTCGGAGGCGCTGGCGAGCGGTGGAAATCTTTCTATGAAATATCATTGAATGGCCATCGATTTCTGTGCTACTTTTTAACCTGGCGGTAACAAAACGTACCCAGGAGGTCTGGCAAGGATGCTGACTCCAAGAGAGCAACTCCTGACCGGTCATGAGCAGTTCCAGCGACTCGTTCAGGAGCATTCGCAATACTCCCAACGGCTCGAATCCCTCACCGAAAAGAGATACCTCACCGAAGACGAAAAACTAGAGGAAGTGCGGCTGAAGAAGCTGAAGCTGCGCCTCAAAGACCAGATGCAGAGCCTGGAACACGATGTTTATCGGCATTCTGCATAAGCAGTAGATAAGCGAGCAGGCCATCGGCCTGAGCGCCACCTCCGTCGACCCCATCGCCGTAGATGTGTCTCCATACCAGGCGCCTGTAAGCGCCTTTTTTGTTTGGGCTGCGTCGTTCGCGGCACGCTGTTCGCGCAATGAGGCGTCGATCTCCCAGAGCGATCCGCGAGTTGAGAAAAGCGAACGACGAACAGCGAACAGCGCGCGATCAATCCCCTTACACCATATAATTAAACTGACTCCCCTATGGTGCGCGACGGCTACTTCTATGGAGCGGGCTGCCTGCTGGCGGCTGGCGTGATCGCCTGGCTGGCGGCTTGGCCTTACGCCGTTCCTGTGCTGCTGCTCGGGGCGTTCTTTCTCTGGTTTTTCCGTGATCCAGAGCGGCAGATTCCTCAAGCTCCTAGCGGTCTCGTTCCTGTCGTTTCTCCGGGAGACGGCAAAGTCACCGATGTTTCGATCGTGACTGCCAACGGCGTTGCGCGCAACCGCATCAGTATCTTTCTGAGCGTCTTTGACGTCCACGTGAATCGTTCGCCGATCGCGGGCGTGATCCGCGAGGTACGCTATCAGCGGGGCAAATTTCTCAATGCCATGGGTGCGCAGTCGGCGGAAGAGAACGAGCAGAATATTGTCACCGTGGAAGGTGACGGTCGTGTCGTAATATTCAAGCAGATCGCCGGGTTGATAGCGCGCCGCATCGTTTTCAATTTCCGCGTGGGCGACAATGTGGCGTGCGGCGAGCGGGTAGGGTTGATCAAGTTTGGCTCACGCGTGGATGTACTGTTCGATCGCGATGCCGCGATTCAGGTGAAAGTTGGCGACCGCGTCAAGGGAGGAGCCACGGTACTGGCTCTTTTGCCAGTCGGGCAGCCAGCTTATGCTGGTTCAGTTGATGCGAGCAACGAAAGAGCCGCGCAAGGGGCGGAGCGGGAGGCGCATTGAACATGTCATCGGATCAGAAGATGATGTCCAATAGCGACGAGCTGGCGCCGCGCCGTCGCGAATCGGATCGCGCCCACGGAAAAATGCGCAAGGGCATGTATATATTGCCCTCGCTTTTTACGACTGCGAATATCGCGGCGGGGTTCTACGCGATTCTCCAGACCGTGCACGGCAGTCCGACTGAGGCCTGGCACATGGACTTCGCCGCCAAGGCCATCGGCTTCGCCGTATTGTTCGATGGCCTTGACGGTCGCATCGCGCGCATGACCAACACGGCCAGCGATTTTGGCAGAGAGCTCGATTCGCTGGCGGACGTAATTACCTTTGGCGTCGCGCCGGCGCTGCTGGCGTGGATGTGGGGCTTTCATCTGTTGCCGGAGGTTAAGACTTTTCCCGACCTGCACTTGAAGATCACGCAATTAGGGTCGATTGCCTGCTTCGCTTTTCTCATTGCGGGGGCGAGCCGGCTGGCGCGCTTTAATATTGCGAAAAATCCACAGCCATCAAATCCAGGGCGTCCGGGCAAGAAATATTTTGTCGGCATGCCGATACCTGCGGGAGCGGGGGTAATTGCGGCGGTTGTCCATTTCTCCGGCGGCGAGCCGCTGACTTCGTGGGTGACAGCGCTGAGTTGGCTGATGATGGTGGTCGTGGTCGGCTACCTGATGGTGAGCACGTGGCGATTTTATAGCTTCAAGGATATCGACTTTCGTTCCCGCCATCCTTTTCGCCTAGTTGTGATCTTTGGGGTAGTGGGCGCGTCGATCTGGTTCTTTTCCGGTCCGGCGCTTTTCGCGATCGCGATTCTCTATATGGCTTCCGGCGTGCTGTGGCGCCTGCAATGGATTTTCCACCGCAAGACTCCGCCGTCGCCTCCGGCGTATCGGGAGGCATCGCAGAATCCATGACCGCTGCTCCAAAATTCCCGCTTTCGAAGTCTGCCTCGCCGACGGATTTGCGCGGGACGAATGTTTATCGCGTGGCTGTTGTGGGTGCAGCATCGCTCAAGGGGAAAGAGGTTGCCGAAATTCTGCGCGAACGGAATTTCCCCGCCGTCGATGTCCGCCTGCTTGATGATGAGGAGTCTCTTGGGCGGCTGGAGGCTGTCGGTAACGAGATGAGTTTTATCCAAAGCGTGCGCTCGGAGCAATTCGAGAAAGTGGATTTTGCTTTCTTCGCTTCCGATGAGCGCTCGACGCGCAACAACTGGAAGGCGGCGCGGGATCTTGGCGATACCATCGTCGATCTTTCGTTCGCCTTGGAAAATGAAGCCGGAGCTTCGGTTCGCTCGCCTTGGATCGAGCGCCAGACGGGCCAACCCGTTGCTCCTGAGTTGCAGCCAGGGCCGGTTGTAGTCGCTCATCCGGCGGCCACAGTGCTGGCGCTGCTCGCCCTTCGCATCGAGAAGGCGAGCGCCACAGCTGGGAAAATCGAACGCATGATTGCGACGGTGTTCGAACCGGCATCCGAAAATGGCCAGAAGGGAATGGACGAACTGCATGAGCAGACGGTGAATCTGCTCTCCTTTCAGGAATTGCCGAAAAATGTGTTTGAAATACAGGTCGCGTTCAACATGGTGGCGCGCTATGGAGAGAGATCGAACTTGTCGCTGCAAGCCGTGTCCGATCGGATACAAAAGCACTATCGTCAGATTGCCCACGGTGCAACCGAGCCGGCGTTGCAGGTACTGCATGCGCCGGTCTTTCACGGGCATGGATTCTCTGTTTACTTTGAAATGGGAAAGCCGGTCGTGCTTGGGGATTTTTCGGCGGTGCTGGCGGGAGAGCACATCGTCGTCAGCGCTGGCCCGGACGAGTTGCCCACCAGTGTGAGCGCGGCGGGCCAGGGAGATATTTTGGTGTCGCTCGCGAGCGACGCCAATCACAAGAATGGTGTGTGGCTCTGGGCGACCACTGACAACCTGCGCGTGGCTGCCTTGACTGCCGTCGAGTGTGCCGAGACGCTGACCGCTTCGCGCCCGCGAGGTCAGATTCAATGAAGCACTGGGCGGGTGCCGGAGCCTTAGGCGTGAGCGCTGCTTCCACCGCTGTTTCGGCTTTGGTCGCGATCTTGATATCGACAGGCTGCGGCTATCACCGGGTAGGTGCGGGTGATCTGCCGCAGAATATCCATTCGATTGCAATCCCCGGATTTGTGAGTCACAGCCAGACTTTTCGGGTCGAGCAGGTGCTTACCGACGCCGTGGTGCGCGAATTCAATGCGCGCACGCAATATCACGTAGTGCACGAGGCTAATGCCGACGCGGATGCGGTGTTGAAGGCGACGGTGCTCTCGGCATCAGCTACGCCGCTGGCGTATGACTCTCAAACCGGGCGCGCCGTCAGCGCTCTGGTCACGGTGAGCATACAGGTGACTTTGTCGGATCGTCAGGGCAAAGTGTTGTTCGAGAATCCGGCCTATCTTTTTCACGATCAGTATGAAATCTCGCGCGATCTTCCCAGTTTCTTTCAGGAGGATTCCCCGGCCGTCGATCGGCTGTCGCGAGATTTCGCGCACACTCTGGTGGCCAATATTCTGGAGGCCTACTGATGCCGGAGGAATTTTGATGCGCGCCTTCAGCCAGGCGGAGCGCTTTTTCTCCGATCTCGAGTCGCACAAGCTGCGGCCGGCTTATGTCTTGGTGGGCGACGAAGCGTTTTTTCGCAAGCGCTGCCGCGACGCCATTCTTGAGCATCTGGTCGCGCCCGACTCGCGCGATTTCGGATTGTTTGAATTCGATCTCGCCGAGACTTCGCTCAACGAAATTCTGGATCGCGCGCGCACGCCTTCGCTGATGGCTCCGTTTCAGGTGTTCTTCGTACGCGGCGTGAAGAATTTGTTTGGCCGCGGATCAAACGAAGAAAAGATCGGAGCGATTGAAGCGTATTGCAAGAATCCGAATCCTAATGCGCTGCTGGTGTTTGTTGCGGACCACATTAGCATCCCCGCCGATGCTCGCCGCATGGAAATGACGGACAAGGATCGCTATCAAAAGATTCGCGAAGACCTGGGCTCGTTTTGCGGCATTGTCGAACTGGCGCGCGTGCAGGAGGGTGAAGCGGTGCGTTGGATTGGCGAGTATTGCGCGACCCGCGGCGTTGAGATCGACGCCGATGGGGCGCGCGAGTTAGTCGATGCGCTCGGCGCCGACATGATGATGGTGTCGAATGAACTGGAAAAGCTGATTCTTTACGTCGGCGAAAATAAAACAATCACGCTGGTCGATGTCGAGACCATGGTGCTCGCGGCGAAGCAGCGCTCGCTCTATGAATTGACCGATGCGATTTCATCCAAAGACCGCGTGCGCGCGCTGGCGGTGCTCGATGCGCTGCTTTCGACGGGCGACGGCGAAGAAGCTGCGATTGGTCATCTCTATATGCTGGCGAAAACTTTTCGTCAGATGCTGGTGATTCTCGAGCGCAACGTGCGCGATCAACGCATGCTGTGGGCAGCCTTGTGGCAGGGTTTTCGTGTACCTCCGTTTGCCGCCGACGATATTATCCGGCAAGCGCGGCGCTACAAATCAAAGCGCGAATTGACGCGCGCGATTCGGCTGGTCGCAAAGGCCGATCTGGCGCTCCGTTCGAATCCTCCCGGCAAGCGGCTGGTGCTGGAGAGGCTGGTGCTTGATCTCGCGAGCGAACCCAAGCCGGAGGTTGCCGGCGGATGGATGCAGGAAGAACTGCCGGTGTGATGTAGCATTCAGGTTCGGATGCTAAGCCCAGGCGACGTTGTTTCCTATCTAGAGATGTGTGCCCCGTTTGGAGTAAATCTCCAGCGCGGGATGAACTATCGGATTAGGGACGGCGAGAGCCTCATTTTGATGAGCCAAAGATCAGGCGCGCCATATCAGGATAGGGTTGAGCAGGACGGGCGCATTATCATCTACGAGGGGCACGATCTGCCGCGCACAAGCAGCGGGCCTAATCCCAAAACAGTCGATCAGCCTGAGTTTCAGCCGAACGGTAAGCCGACCCAGAACGGATTATTTGCGGAGGCAGCGAGAAAGTTTAAGGATGGAATCGCTGCCCCGGAAAGGGTGCGAGTTTTTGAGAAGATCCGCAATGGAATATGGGCCTACAACGGGGTTTTCGAATTAATTGATTCGTGGCGAGAGAAATCCTCGTCTCGAAACGTATTTAAGTTCAAGTTGCAGTTGGTGGGCGATGTGCCATTTTCTGGCGGTTCTCGAAGCGTTTATCTTGAGCATGACCGCGTTATCCCTACCCACATAAAGTTGGAGGTGTGGAAGCGAGATAAAGGGTGCTGCGTGAGGTGTGGCAGTTCCAAGAATCTACACTTCGATCACATAATCCCTTATTCTCTTGGAGGATCATCGAAAGCCACCGAGAACATCCAATTGTTATGCGCGAAGCATAATCTTGAAAAACATGACGCTATTCAATGAGACCGTGCGAGCGACTCTCACTAGCACCTACAATCAGTTAAACTAAATGGGCGTGGTTTCCTTCCCCCTCCGGTATCGCCCCGCTTTAACTGCCATCATCCTGCTGGTTTTCGCCCAGCTTTGCCTGGCCGTCGACCCGCCGGCATCGACCGCGCTTCGTCCGTCTGATCCGCTGAATCAGGCCGCCTTCGAGCACTACTACAACCTCGATCACGATGCCGCGATTCAGGATTTCGAAAAGATACTGGCGCGCCATCCGAATGATCCGTTTGCGGTGAATCATCTTCTGTCGGCGATTCAGGTGCGCGAGTTGTATCGCATGGGCGCGATGAATACCGGCGATTACTCGAACGACAATTTCATAGGGCTGGCACATCGCCCTTCCGATCCCGCGCAGAAGGAACGCATTAAGCAATTGGTGCAGCAAGCCGAAAAGCTTGAGAATGCCGCACTGGCGAGCAATCCGGATAATGTCGACATGCTCTACGCCCGTGGGGTTACTCGCGGACAGTTCGCGCTCTACACGGCGCTTATCGAACGCGCCTGGTTTTCAGCGTTGCGCAATGCGGTCGGAGCGCGGCGCGATCATGAACGGGTTCTCGAATTGGACCCGAAATACAGCGACGCCAAACTCGTGGTCGGGGCGCACAACTATGTCATGGGGAACCTGTCGCTGGCGGTGAGGATGGCGGTTGCGCTGGTGGGCTTGAGCGGTGACAAAGAAAAAGGGCTCCACTATTTGAACGATGCCTATCACGGCAACGGCGAAACCAGCGTGGACGCAGGAATTGTGCTCATGGTTTTTTTGCGCCGTGAACACCGCTATGGCGAGGCTCTGCAGATTGCGGGCGAGATCGGTCCGCGTTTTCCGCGCAACTACCTTCTGCCGCTCGAAGAGGCGAATCTGCTGCGTGCGTCAGGCAAGAATGATATGGCGGAGGCGCAGTATCGGCGAGTGTGGCAAAACGGGCGCGAGGGAAAATACAGCAGCCTGCATTATGAAATCGCAGCAATCGGGCTAGGCGACCTGCTGCGCAGCGAGAAAAAATATCAGGCTGCGGCCGCGGCGTATGAGTTAGTTGACGAAGTCACGGGCGCCGACCCGGAATTATTGCAAAAGGCGAACCTCGGAGCCGGCGAAATGTATGACCAGCTCCAAAAACGTGAATTGGCGGTGAAGAAATATGAGGCGGTGGTGGCGACGAACTCGGGCAACGCCGAAGCGGACAAGGCGAGGAAGAGGATAAAGGACGCGTACCGCGAGTAGGTGAGGGGGCATTTAGCCGTTAGCACTTAGCCTTTAGCTAGAGCTAGAAGCCAAGAGTCAGGAGCTGGTCTTGGAACATTTTCTCCGTTATCGTCGTATCATGAACAGAACAAGGGGGGCACAACCATGTATTGCAATGCTTGCGGCAAGGCTATCGCTGAAGAGGGGCGCTTTTGCTCTCACTGCGGCAACGTGGTGGGGACGGTGCCAGTGCCGAGGAAGTTGATGCGATCGCGCGCGGACCGGAAAATCGGAGGCGTTTGCGCCGGCCTCGCTCACTACCTCGAACTCGACGTGTCGCTCGTGCGCATCCTATGGTTCTTCATCACTCTTTGTTGCGGAATCTTCCCGGGGATCATCGCGTATATTCTCGGATGGATCATCATTCCCGAGGAGCCGTTGCTGCTGCCCGCGTCTGCTTCGCAGCAGCCGGTGACAAGCTAGAAGGCGCAGTGATTGTCGTAGCCTGATACCCCGAGACTCTACACTTTGCCGTCACTGCACAGCGACGACGCTGAGATCTTCTACGAGGTTCGCGGCAGCGGTCCGCCAGTCGTTCTCCTCCATCCTTTTCCCTGCCATCATGGATTCTGGCATCCGATAGCGGCGGCGCTCGATTCGCGCTACCGGCTGATTCTTCCCGACCTCCGAGGGCACGGCAATTCGGAAGTTGGCGAAGGTCCCGCTTTCATGGCAAAGCACGCCAACGATGTTGTGCGCGTGCTCGATACCGAGGGCGTTGGCAAGGCTGCGTTCATTGGTTGCTCGATCGGTGGCTACATTCTGTTCGAATTCTGGCGGCGGTTTCGGGCGCGTGTTAGCTCGCTCGCGCTCTGTGACACGCGTCCTCAGGCCGATGCGGCCGAAGCTCGCGCTAATCGGCTGAAGTCCGCAGCCAGCGTGCTGGAGCAGGAAACTGAGCCGCTTCTTGAGACAATGATTCCGAAATTGATGGGGCGCACAACCTTGGCTGCGCGTCCGGATCTGGTCGATAGAGCGCGCGCCATGATGCGCAAAATGTCTGCCGAAGATATCAGCCTGGTGCTGCGCGGGATGGCGGAGCGTTCGGATTCAATCGCGGATCTGAAGACAATCAACGTGCCTACGCTGATCGTGATTGGTGAAGAAGATGTGCTCTCAACCGCGGCTGATGGCGAGTTGATGCGGCAGAATATCGCGGATACTCAGTTGAAAATAATTCCGAAGGCAGGACATTACGCGCCGTGGGAGCAACCGGAAGCGGTAGGGAAGGTGTTGCGGCAGTTTCTTGAGTCGGTGGTCAAATAGAAACGGGCCGCGACGGACGCGTCGTCGATACGGGACTGCATCACGTGGCGGCGCGTAAAGTCACAGCCCTCAGCTTGCCTCTCTGCTAGAATCTCCGCGTGATGATGGAAGCTTTTCTTGTCCCCGAAAGAACGGTGGTCAGCGCGAAAGGTGACGGAGCTGCGGTCGACGTGAATCGCGCAGAGGGCCGGATCTTTCTGCTGACGCTCGCCATTACCAACATCATCGAGCAGGAGTCGCTCGACGTCAGCATTTTTGGCTCAGCGGATGGTGCGGCGTGGGATGCCAAGCCCATCGTCGCATTTCAGCAGAAATTTTATCGCGAGGAAGTTCCGCTGCTGCTCAACCTGACGGCGCGGCCTGAGGTCAAGTTTATCCGCGCGCACTGGGAAGTGGCGCGCTGGGGACGCGGCTCGGAAACGCCAATGTTCGAATTCAATGTCACGCTGCGCGAAGTACCGCAGGAAATTCTCGCGGAAGCAGCAGGGCGAGTACGGGCGCAGTAAACCACTGCAGAGGTAAGAGGTCAGATGGTAGAGGGTAAATCCTCGGATTTTTCACCTCTACAATCTGACCTCTGACCTCCGACCTCCGACCTCTAACACAATCTCCGTTATATTAAGTTCATGCCAGATGATTCGCAGCCAGATGGCTCGAACGTAATCATTCGTCCTGCCCGCGATGTGCGCGGCGTGGTTCGTATTCCCGGAGACAAATCCATTTCGCATCGCTACGCCATGCTGGCGGCGATTGCGGAGGGGACGAGCCGCTTCCACAATTTTTCGGCGGCTCGGGATTGCGCGAGCACGCTTGATTGTGTGGGCAAACTCGGTTGCGAGTGGAAGCGTCAGGAAGACGGGTCGATCGAAGTGCTGGGCGCGGGGGCGCGCCTCAAGGCGCCTTCGCAGGTGCTCGATTGTGGCAACTCCGGGTCGACCATGCGCATGTTGAGCGGAATCCTCTCCGGACAGCCGTTTTCGAGCGAGTTATGCGGAGACGAATCGCTCTCGCGGCGACCGATGGCGCGCATTATGAAACCATTGACCGAGATGGGCGCGCAGATTTCGTCGAGCGAAAACGGACGACCCCCACTCAAAATTCGCGGCGGGGCGCTCAAGGCTATCCACTATAAACCAGAAGTTGCGAGCGCGCAGGTGAAATCGTGCGTGCTGTTTGCCGGACTTTTTGCCGAAGGAGAAACAATAGTCGAGGAGCCAATTCGCACGCGCGATCATGGTGAAATCGCGTTGCGCGCATTTGGAGCAGAAGTTGGGAGAATAGGGAATTCGTCGCGAATTGCTGGCGGACAGCGGTTGCGCGCGATTGAGGCGCATGTGGCCGGAGATCTTTCGAGCGCAGCCTTTTTTCTTTGCGCGGCGGCTCTGTTTCCCGGATCGCAGATCACTTTGCCGGGAATTCTGATGAATCCGACTCGAGCGCGGCTGCTCGATATCCTAATCCAGATGGGGCTGAAGGTCTCCGTCGCGCATCTGGAGGAGCATCACGGCGAACTGGTTGGGACGATTGAGGCGCATGGAGCGACGTGGAAGGGAGCTGTAATCGCCGGCGGCGATACGGCCGCGTTGATCGATGAGATTCCGGTGCTGGCGGCGGTTGCGCCGTTCTCCCAAGGCGGTCTCGAAGTGCGCGATGCGAAAGAACTGCGGGTGAAAGAGTCGGATCGCATCGCGGCGGTTGCGACCAACCTGCGCAAAATGGGTGCGGAGATCGAAGAGCGCCCCGATGGAATGCGCGTTCCAGGTGGGCAGCATCTTCATGGTGCCGAACTCGATTCGTTCGGCGATCACCGCATCGCGATGGCGTTTGCGGTGGCGGCGTTGCGGGCGGAAGGCGAGACGATGATTCAAGGCGCCGATGCGGCGGGCGTGTCGTATCCGGCGTTTTTTGAGGAATTGAAAACGGTGGCTGGTCGTTAGTCGTTGGGAGGAACACAAACGAAAACTGCGAAGGAATCTCATGTCGAACGAAAAATCCCAATCCCCCGAAGAGCGCCTGCAGCAGGAATTCAATCGCTGGGCTGATGATGGCGAGGGCGCGAAGATGGAGCGTCATCATCTCGATATCACTGAGAAGGCTATGAGGCGCATGGATCTGCGTCCGGGAGAGCGTATTCTTGACCTCGGCTGCGGATCAGGCTGGGCAACGCGCTTGCTCGCCCGCGTGGTCAGCGACGGGCCGCAGGGATTCGGGCAGGTAGTTGGCGTAGATATCTCCGACGAGATGGTTCGGCAGGCGCGGGCCTCTTCGAAGGAATTCGACAACGTGATGTTTGTCGTCGGATCGGCGGCGCAGATTCCGTGGGAAGAGAATTTCTTCGACAAGGTTTTATCGGTCGAGTCGTTTTATTACTATCCCGATCAGGATCGCGCGCTGGCCGAGCTGTTTCGCGTGATGGCTCCGCATGGGCGGCTGTTCATTCTGATCAATCTTTACAAAGACAATTCGTATTCGCTGCAGTGGGTGCCGAAGTTGAAAGTGCCGGTGCATGTCCGCTCGGCAGCGGAGTATGTCAATTTGTTAAAGAAGCACGCCTTCGAAAACGTAGAATATGCGTTGATTCCGGATGACACTCCCACGCCTGAGAACTATCAGACAACGTCGTTCCATTCGGTCGACGACCTCAAGGCGTTCAAGCGCATAGGCGCGCTGCTGCTGATGGCGTCAAAGCCCGATGTGCGAAATCCGGCGCCGGGGTACACGATCTACTAGTCGCTGCCCATAGCTCGAAGGTGACGACCAGAGTTGTGACCCACGTCACGCCTCGGCGTATGATCATGGTTTATGCTGTACCGCAAGGGGCCTCATGAGCTGGTTGCAGAATAAATTCGAAAAGAATTTCATGATCTCGACGGTGGACTACGTCTTCAACTGGGCGCGAAAGTCGGCGCTTTGGCCGATGACGTTTGGGCTGGCGTGCTGCGCCATTGAGATGATTGCCTCTTCGACCGCGCGCTTCGACATCGCGCGTTTTGGCTCGGAGGTATTTCGGCCGAGTCCACGGCAGTCGGACCTGATGATCGTGTCGGGCACGGTGACCTTGAAAATGGCGCCGGTGGTGAAGCGCATCTATGACCAGATGCCGGAGCCGAAGTGGGTAATCTCGATGGGCGCTTGCTCGTCGGTGGGCGGCCCGTTCAATACGTATGCGGTGCTGCAGGGCGTTGACCGCGTCGTGCCGGTGGATGTTTATGTGATTGGATGCCCGCCGCGTCCGGAGAATTTGTTTTACGCGCTGCTCAAATTACAGGACAAGATCGACACCATGACGCTCGCCAAGCGCCCCACCGAAGTGCGGCTTGAAGCGCAGATGATGGAAGATTTCAAGCGCCAGGTAATGGTCGCGCAGACGATGGAACCCAAATAGCTATCAGACGTCAGCGCTCAGCCGTCAGTAAAACATTGCTTCATTCGTCTCGTCATGCGAGTTAGCAGCTGATCCCGTCTTGCCCGCCGCTGCGATAGAATCACTCGCAGCCCCAAATGGCCAAGTCTCTTATCATCGCTGTCGTTTTCGCTTTATTTCTGGCTCTACTCGCCGCAAACGGTCCCTCCGCTAATCCGCAGGAGGCGGCGCGACTCAACAATATTGGTATTGCATACATGAATCAGCAGCTTTTTGAGAAAGCGCTGAAGGCGTTCGAGCAAGCGGCGGCCGCTGATCCGGCATTGCAGATCACGACGGTTAATCGCGGAGTAGCCCTGCTCAATTTGCAGCGGCTCGACGAAGCGAAGGCGTTGCTTGAGAAAGCAGTCAAAGACAATCCCAAAGACGCCCATGCTTGGTACAACCTTGGGCTCTATGACAAGAACTCATCGGACGCTAGCGCTGCCGTTGACGCTTTTCGCCGCGTTACTGAGATCGATCCGAACGACGCCGACAGCTGGTACTTTCTCGGATCGACCTACGCGCAGCTCAAGCAGTTTCTGGAAGCGATCGATGCTTTCGAGCACGCATTGAAGCTCGATCTGCACCATGCGTCTGCTCAATTCGGATTGGCGCGAGCCTATCAACAATCCGGGCAAGCCGATCCCGCGCATGAAGCGATGAAGAAATTTCAGTACATTACGCAGAACAAGCTGGGTGTGCCCATCAGCCTCGCGTATGGCGAGCAGGGAAAATATTCGCGCGCAGAGGAATCGCCACAGGCGATGGAGAAGGTTCCCGCGCAGATTCCGGTGCGGTTTGTGGATGTGACGGCGGAGGCGGGGCTGGTTTCGAAGTTGTCGACTTCGAGCTCGAACGATGCCGTTTCTTTTCTCGGCCCAGGTGCGTGTTTTCTGGATTATGACAATGACGGGCGAAATGACCTATTGCTAGCCGACAACGGCCCACAAGGCGGCCTGACGCTTTTTCACAACGTCGGAGGTAAGTTTGAGGACGTTACTCGCAAAGCGGGCCTTGATCCAACCATGCACGCGTTGGGATGCACAACTGGAGATTACGATAACGACGGTTTCGCTGATATTGCGCTCAGCGTGAACGGGCGAGTACTGCTCCTCCACAACGAAAAAAACGGAAGCTTCAAGGATGTAACGCTGGCATCGGGAATTAAGAATGACGGGTGGAACGTGGGGCTGACGTTTATCGACTACGACCATGACGGCGATCTGGATTTGTACATAACGCGAGCCTCGGCCTCCGCTCAAGATTCATTGCAATTAAACACCGTGCCTCTCGCCGAGGAAGGAAGGCCGGTCGACATCGACACGCCGAAACGGGAGCGGGCGAACCAGATGTGGCGCAACAACGGCAACGGCACGTTTACCGACGTTAGCAAGGAGACTGGGCTTTCCGCGCGAGGTTCTTACGATACTGTGGTGGGAACTGATTACAACAATGACCGAGCTGTCGATATTGTGGTTGCTGGCTCCCACAGTGCCACGACCATTTTCGAGAATCCGCGTGAGGGTGCATTCATTGCCCGCAATCCGTTTAATGCGTGGACGAGCGAAAGTGGTGTCGCTGTACTCGATTTCAATCATGACGGATGGATGGACTTGGCATTTACCGCCGACGGCACGACAGAGCGGGGTGTCCATCTGAGGCGCAACAATGCCGGGAAAGGCTTCGATCGCGTCGAACTTCCGAAGGCGGATTGGCGCAGCGGTTACGGCGTCGCCGCCATTGACTACGACAACGACGGCTGGGTCGATCTCGTCGCCGTCGGCGAGACGAACGACGGCAAAGGCGAAGTCCGCCTCTTTCGCAATCTTGACCCCGACGGATGGAAAGATGTCACCGTGGAAACCGGACTCGATAAGATTCAGCTCAAAGAGCCGCGGGCCATCATTGTAGGCGACTACGACAACGACGGAGCCGTCGATCTTCTGATCACGCAGAATCACGGCCCTGCCGTGCTGCTCCGCAATGAAGGCGGCAACAAGAACAACTCGCTGCGTCTTGCGCTTAAGGGGCTGAACGATAACAAGAGTGCTATCGGGACGAAGGTGGAAGTTTTCTCTGGTGGCTTGCGGCAGAAGTTTGAAGTGTATGGATCGTCGGGATACCTAGGGCAGAACTCGCCTTATTTGACGATTGGGCTGGGGCAAGCGAAAGAAGCCGATGTGGTGCGCATGTTGTGGCCGACGGGCGTTTTGCAGGATGAAATTGGAGTCGCCGCTAACAAGCTGCAGAATATTCTGGAGCTCGATAGACGTGGCAGTTCGTGTCCTACGCTTTTTGCATGGGATGGCCGCGAATATCAACTTGTTGGCGACATGCTGGGAGCGGGCGTGGTTGGGCATTGGATCTCGGCGAGCGGTAGCAAAATCGAGCGCGATATTCCGCGTCCAACTGAAGCGATCAAACTCAATCGTGTTTCGCTCCGCGAAAAAGATGGGAAGCTGAGCTTTCGTCTCATGGAGCCACTCGAAGAATCGGTTTATCTGGATCAGGTGAAACTGCTCGCTGTCGATCATCCAGCCGATGTCGATGTTTATCCGAATGAATATTTTGCCAGCAATCCGCCGTATCCGTCCTTCAAAGTTGTGTATAGCAACAATAACGATGCGCGGCCGCCTGCGGGTGCATGGGACGAGCATGGACACAACGTTCTCCCCGATCTGCTCGCGCATCGGTATTTTGGCGATTTCAAGGTGCTTTCATTTATGGGCTTCGCCGAAGCGCACACGCTTGTTCTTGATCTTGGTCAGGCTTATGACGGTGGCCCGCTCTGGCTGCTGATGCATGGCGAAATCGAATATTACTCCGCGACCAGTATGTACGCTGCCGACCAAGCGCACCTGCGGCCCATCGCGCCGTACGTCGAAGCGCTGGTTGCGGCAAACGGCTCGTCCGAAAAAGGCGGAAGAGAAAAATGGGTTCGTGTCCTCGATGACATGGGATTCCCGGCGGGCGGCCCACGCACCATGACCGCGGACCTCACCGGCAAACTTCCGCCGGGTACGCGACGCATTCGCATCACCACAAATTTGCAAATCTACTGGGACAACATTCTCGTCAGCCGCACAAGCCAGCAGCAGAGCGCCCGCCTGACGCCAGTTCCACTGGTGCGAGCCGATCTTGATTTCCACGGATTCCCATTGAAGATCGAAGATCAGCCTCCCGGCAACGTGAAATACATTTACGAGAAGACAAGCGCCACGGGGCCATATACGCGGCCGGCGGGCGCTTACACGCGCTATGGCGATGTGCGTCCGCTGCTCGACTCAATCGACGATAAGTTTGTTGTCTTCGGATCGGGCGATGAGGTTGCTTTGGATTTTGATCCGGCGACCTTGCCCGCATTGCCGCAGGGCTGGATGCGCGATTATTTTTTCGTCGCCAACGGCTACGAAAAAGATATGGACTTCTATGCTTATCACGGCGATGCGGTTGATCCGCTCCCGTTCCGCGAAATGCGGACCTATCCATATCCCGGCCAATCGTTTCCCTCCGATGCCGAGCACTTGAATTATCTGCTGGAATACAACACTAGATTCATGTCGGGAAATGAATCGAGCGGGTATAGTTTTCGTTACCCTGACCGATAGACATATCGAATTATGCGGGTTTTTGAGTTTCCACGGAATTCGGCAAGAATCGTTTTAATAGAAGCGTTTTGCGTTGACAGAATGTCCGCGCGATATAGAATGCTAGATCAATTGTGGAGCTGCGGCACGAATTTGTGTGTGCGATCCCGCGAGCCACAATTAAGCCTTCCCCGAATCCCCGTTATCTCCGCAGGATAACGGGGTTTTATTTTGAGACCATGAATGAGTTCTGCTAACAACGCGCCTGCTAAGCCTCCGGCCCGCCCGTCCGCCGATACCCAGCGCCTGAAGCGATCGCTCACGCTTTGGGACCTGATTCTCTACGGCATCATCGTGATTCAACCGGTGGCGCCGATGTCGGTGTTCGGCGTGCTGAGCGATCGCGGACGCGGCCACGTGGTTACGACGATCCTGATTGCGATGGTAGCGATGCTCTTCACCGCCATCAGTTATGGCCGCATGGCGCGCGCCTATCCTAGCGCCGGATCGGCGTTTACTTACGTCGGTCAAGAAATTAATCCCGCTCTCGGTTACGTCACCGGTTGGAGCATGGTCATGGATTACATGCTCAATCCCATCATCTGCACCATATGGTGCAGCCAGCAGGCGCACGTGTTTGCCCCGGGAGTGGCGTACTGGGCATGGGCCGTTTTCTTTGCGCTGGTGTTCACGCTGCTTAATGTGCAGGGAGTGAAGACATCGGCTCGCGTGAACTCCGCGCTGGCCGCCGCAATGGGTGTGGTGATCGCGATTTTCTTTGTGGTCGCCGCGCGCTACATCTTCGGACATCCGCACGACGACGCGGGGTTTTATACGCGTCCCTTTTACGACCCGAGCATGTGGAATACGAAAGCGGTGCTAAGCGGGACGTCGATCGCTGTGCTGACTTATATCGGCTTCGACGGTATCTCGACCCTCTCGGAGGAGGCGGAAAATCCGCGACGCAATATTCTGCTGGCAACGGTGCTGACTTGTCTGGTGATCGGCATTCTTTCGGCGGTTGAGGTCTATGCGGCGCAGTTGATCTGGCCCGCGTCGCAGCCTTTTCCAGACGTTGATACGGCCTTTGTTCACGTTGCTGGCCGCGCGTGGAAGCCGATGTTCGGCATTATCGGATTCACGCTTTTGGTCGCCAACTTCGGATCGGGCATGGGTTCGCAGATCGGCGCGGCCCGCCTGCTTTTCGGCATGGGACGAAGCAATGCGCTTCCAAAATCTTTCTTCGGAGTAGTCGATGCGAAGCATCATGTCCCGCGCAATAACGTGCTGTTTGTGGGGGCTATCGCGCTGATTGGAGCGTTCGTGATGAGCTACGGCCTCGGTGCCGAGATGCTCAACTTCGGCGCGCTGATCGCGTTCATGGGCGTGAATGCTGCGGCTTTCATGCGCTATGTAGTTCGCGAAGGAAAATGGACGCCATCATTTATTGTGCCGCCGGTTTTAGGTTTCGTAATTTGCCTTTTGCTCTGGCTGAGCCTCGGGAATAGCGCCAAAATCGCTGGCACAATCTGGATGGCGGCGGGAATTGCATTTGGCGCGTGGAAGACGCGCGGCTTCCGGGGAGACCTCGTCAACTTTGATTTGCCCGCGGATGAGTGACAAATTTGCTGGAATTTATTCGACGTTCCAGCCGCTTACTTCGATCTGTGGTTCTGCGGCGCCCGGGCTGCTGGCACGATACGTCGCTGTAATCTCGCGCTTCTCGCCAGGAAGCAGAGAAATGTAATTGTCCTGCCATAGCACCGGAAGAATTTCCTCTCCGCCTTTGCCCTTATCGAGCTTTAAGCGGACAAAAAAGGCAATTGTCTTTCCGGGATTGTCTATTCTTACTCGCGTGAGTGCTTCTTTGCCGTTGTCTGTGCGCTCGCTGCGGCTCGACACCGTCAGTTTTACTTTGGGCAATTGCGCGAGCGAAGTATAGTCAGCAAACGATTTTGTCGGAGTCGTATACCAGTTCGATTTTGCCCAATCGAGCGTTTCCGGTTTTGTCGAAAGCCAATAGAAGTTCGATCCGACCAGTTTGTCGCTGCTGTCGGTGACGCGAAGGTCCAGGAAATACGCGGGCGATAGTCCCTCGATCTGGGGAATCTCGAACACTTTCGCTGTGCTATCGGCTGCTGCGTCGAGCGAGGCGTCTTTAGAAAACTTCTGCGCTCCGTCCAAATTAAAAACTCTTGCAGTTAGCTTCAGACCTTTGGCATCGTCATATTGACTGCTCACCAGCCATACGGAATGATCGTCATATCCATAGACGGGGTCGAGCGCTTGCAGCGCTTTCTTCGCGCCGAAATACCCGCCGCCCGGGCGCAGATAATAATCGTAGAGATGCCAGATCATCGAAGGCCACGAATTATTCAGCATCCATTGGACGACGCCCGTCGAGTTGTATTTGTTGCGGCTGTAGGCCTCGAACATGGCGCGCACGCCTTCATAGGCCATGAGCTGCGATTTATAAGTGAAATCGTCCGCGCTGGCGGCCTTTCCGTAGCGCGCATTGAGAGCATCGGTAAACACGCGCAGCGTTTTGAATTCTCCGCCGCCGGCGTGATAGCTCCAATATCGATCGAGCGATCCATCCGTCGACCACAGATGATCCTTCGGAACCATTTGTCCGACGCTCTCGATCGGCGGAACGGCAGGCCCGATGCTGGTTTCGCTGTCGAAGCCGTAGGCGCCGCCGCATCCGCCGGGATTGCACAATTTGTCCTCCGCGGGCAGTTGCGGATCTGTTTCCCAATAAGAGGGCGCTACATATTCATACGGACCGCTCATCTTCACGCCACTCTCGCCTGTCGCTGTGCTCGGTTTTCCAGTGGCGGAAGAGAGGATCGGATTCGGCCAACGCAAGTCGGATTCGATTTTCAAATAAGCTGCTTCAACGGCAGGCGGCGGAAAGTTATCACTGCCATTCAGCCACATCAGGAGGCTCGGATGGCCTCTCAGCCGATACATCTGGTCGCGCAAGGAGGTCTTTGCGATCTCGAAGTCTTCAGGCTTCCATTTGTTCCAACGCTCCCAGAAATCGCAGCAACACCAGCCCGCCATCACCAAAATGCCTTGCTGGTCGGCCATCTCGAAGAATTCATCGCTCTCCAGTTTGCCTTCCAGGCGAATCGTATTCAGCCCCATGTCGCGCACATAGCGGAATTCATCGGCAAGTCGCTCGTGGCCTTCGCGGAGCATCATGTCGGGCGTCCAGCCGCCGCCGCGAATTAGAAGGTTCTTGCCATTGATCTTGAAGAGACGTTTGAAATGGTTCGGCGCCGCTGCGGTGACTTCGGATGTTACCTCGCGAATACCGAATTTCGGTCGTGAGATATCGGAAAGCTCGCCGTTAGTCTCAAACGAAAGAACAAGATCGTAGAGATTCGGCGTGCCCATCTGCGCCGGCCACCAAAGTCGCGGATGGTTCATGTTGAGCTGCGGGTATTGGTCGGGCGTGAAGAATATATCTTTCGATTCTCGGGCGGCCAGTTGCACAGACTGCACGAACTCGATGCCTTCGATTCTTCCTTTCAACGTTCCTGTTATCGGATGATCAGTCGCATTTTTCAACTGCGCGGTTACGGTGAGATGGGCAACATCGCTCGCCGGCGAATCTACTTTCGACAACACGGCAGGATGGCGCAGGGCGACTGGCCCGCTGGTTGTCAAATACACATCACGCCACAGGCCCATCTCTTTATCTGGAGGAGCGGGATTCCAATCCACGAATGTGATTGCGAGGTTATGCTCCGTCGGCGCCCAGACTTCCACTGCCAGCACATTGGTTCCGGGCTTAATGGCAGACGTCACGTCGAATTCATAGGTTCGCCACGAGCCAGCGACTTCGTTCGAATTGGCGATCTGCTTGCCATTTAGAAAAATGTTGGCGCGATAGTTGATGCCGCGAAAATTCAGCCAGACGGTTTTGTTGGTGACTATGCCGGGCAAAGTAAATTCTTTGCGGTACCACCACGGAGCCGCATAGGGACTGTCGGGCGGCATGGCCACATTCGAAAAATTCGCGCCGATGGGATAGCGGACGCCCGGATACTGGCGAAGGTTCATTCCGAAAAAAGGATCGGGCAGTAGCCCATTCTTTATTTGTGCAGCCACAACGGTCGTGGGGACGTCGGCCTTGATCCAGTCTTTAGTTTCCAAAGTGGAATCCAGCGAGGAAAGCGTCTCACCGGTTGCCGATACTTTCGCGGAGGATTGCAGCGTCCAACCCTCGCACAGAGGGATCGTGATCGGAGCTTGTTGAAAGCTGGGCTGGGCGGCCGCGACGGCCAGTGAGAAGAATGGGATCAACAGACGCAATGTCGTCATAGAAATGCTTGTCATCAATGTGCCCCACGTTGATAACACCTTTATTGATTCGATTCAATGGCGGATTTTAGGCCCGATTTTGCGAAAGCGGACACCACAAAGGGCACTAAGGGTCCACGAAGGAAATACTGGTATATACGAAATCCTTCGCATACTTCCCGTCCTTGGTGGTTCAAGGTATTTGTCGGTGGCGGCGACTTGTTATAGCAAGCCATTAGGAAAGACTCCCGCAGCGGCAGCCATCGCGCTCGCTAGTTTATAATTATAAATTCTAGCTTCCAGCGGAAACTAATCTGACAGAACTGTCCTACGGAGTTATCCAACTATGATTCGACAGCTGCAAAATGCGGGGCCAACGCTAAAGATCGTTCTCGGCGCCCTGCTTGTCATTATTTGTGCTTCCATGGCGATCACGCTGATTCCCGGCGGCCTCGGCTCCAGCCTCGGCATTGGCGCACCTCCGCCTGGTGTTCTTGCCACCGTTGGCGATCAAACCGTGACCGTGAATGAGGTGGAGCGCGAAGCCCGGGCGATGGTTCGTCAGCAGTTTCCGCGCGGTGGAGCGCAGGCCAGCATGCTGTTGCCATATTTCGCCAGTCAGGCCGCCCAGCAGATCATCAATGAGAAAGCACTGGTCGCCGAAGCGCATCGTATGGGCCTGCGCGTGAGCGATGAGGAACTTCGCGACGAGCTTCAGCACGGGCAGCTTGGCTCCATGCTTTTTCCCGATGGCAAGTTCGTCGGGCAGGAAGAGTATGAAAATTTCGTTCAGCGCAATGACCTCACAGTTCCGCAGTTTGAAGCGCTGGAGAAGGATTTTATTCTCGTTCGCAAACTGCGCGCTTTGGTTTCCAGCAGCGCTTTTGTCGGGGACACTGACGTACGCGACGAATTCAACCAACGCAATACGAAAGTAAAGTTTGAATATGCGGTGATTACGAAGGCCGATATTCTGAAGGGGCTGCATCCTACCGACGAAGAGCTCAAGGCCTTTTACGATCGCAACAAGGCGACGTATAACAATTCCATCCCTGAGAAGCGCCAGATTAAGTACGTCGTTATCGACACCGCGAAAATCGCGGCCGCAACCGCCGTTACCGATCAAGACCTCCAGGCGTTTTACGATCAGCACCGCGACGAATATCGCGTGCCTGAGCAGGTGAAGGTCAGCCACATTTTGATCAAGACTCCTTTACCTGGTCCGGACGGCAAGGTAGATGAAAAGGGCGTGGCCGAAGCGCGCGCGAAAGCGGAAGATGTTTTGAAGCAGGTGAAGGCTGGCGGAGATTTCGCAAAACTTGCGGAGAAATATTCCGACGATCCTGGCAGCGGCAAGAGCGGAGGCGAACTAGGCTGGATCGGCCGCGGCCGCACTGTGCCGGAATTTGAGAAAGCTGCATTTTCACTTGGCAAAGGACAGACCAGCGATCTGGTCAAAAGTAGTTACGGCTTCCATATCATCCGCGTTGAAGACAAGCAGGATGCTCATCTCAAAACGTTCGCTGAGGTGAAGAGCGAGATCGAAGAAAAAGTGAAGCAGCAAAAGGCCGCGCACGCCACCGAAGCGGACGCTAACGCACTGCTCAGCCAGGCGCGCACCTCCGGATTCGACCAAGCCGCCGCTGCTAAAGGCGAGGCTGCGGTCACGACCGACTTCTTCAGCCGAACCGATAGTTTGCCCGGACTGGCTGCCAATCCGCAGTTTATGGATGCTGTCTTCAATGAAGCGGACAAGGCTCCGCCCGATGTGGTGCAGGTTCCGCAAGGCTACGTGGTTTTCCAGTTGCTCGCGATCAGGCCTCCTGCAACACCTACGTTCGAAGAAATTCGCGCGCGAGTCGAAAACGAGTTCAAGAATGAGCGCGCCGGATTTCTCATGCAACAGAAGACACAAGAACTCTCTGACCGGGCCAAGGCTGCGCACGATCTGAAAAAAGTCGCCAAGGAACTCGGTGCAACGGTCAAGACGAGCGAACTGGTTGCGCCCGATGGACAGGTTCCCGACATTGGATCGATGAGCAGTGCGACGGCAATTTTCTCACTCAAGCCCGGCGACATTAGCGCGCCCATTACGGCCGGCGGCAACGGCGTGGTCGCTCAACTTCTCGAAAAACAGGCGCCAACGGATCAGGAATTCGCCGAAAAGAAAGACCAGACGCGCCAGTCCCTGATCGAAGCCAAACAGAACGATTTGTTCGGGCTGTTCGTTACCAATCTGCGCAAGGATATGGAAAGTTCCCATCGCCTCAAGGTCAACGAGGAAGAGATGAAAAACCTGACGCGGCAGGGCGCGCAAGAAGGCTCATAGAGAAGTTCTCAGTTCCCGGGTCTCTTGTCTGAGCAGTTGCTGCGAACCGATGCCGCGCTGGTGAAAATCCACCGCTAAGAACCGGGAACAGGGAACCGAGAACTGATTTTGAATGTCATTCCCCCGTGCCAGCGGAATTCTGCTTCATCCCTCGTCGCTCCCTTCGCGCGGCGGGATTGGAGACTTTGGTCCGGCGGCTTATGCTTTTGCGGATTTTCTCGCGTCGGCGCGTCAAGGCCTCTGGCAAGTGTTGCCGCTCGGTCCGCTCGGCTTCGGGAACTCGCCCTATTCTTCCACTTCGGCCTTCGCCGGCAATCCTCTGCTGATCAGCCTGGAGCGCCTCGCCGATCGCCGTTGGATTGACCGCGCTTCGGTCGATGCTGTTCCCAACGGAACTGGGCCCGTGGACTATCCAACGGTTTTCCATCACAAGCTGCCATTGTTGTTCGAAGCGGCGCGCCGTTTTGTGCGCTCTGCGGCCTCGCCGGCGCGTGCGCGTTATGAAAATTTCTGCCGGCAAAACCAGGGATGGCTCGACGACTTCGTTCTCTTCGATGGGCTACGCGCGCGTTTCAAACTCGAGAGTTGGAATTCTTGGCCGCGTGAACTTGTTCACCGCGATCCGGTCGCGATCGCGAAGGCGCAGGCCGAAATGCATAACGAACTCGATGTGCGCCGCGCAGTCCAGTTTTTTTTCTATGAGCAATGGCAGGCGCTGCGCACCTATTGCTCGCAAAAATCGATTCGCGTCGTGGGGGACATGGCCATCTTCGTGAATTTCGACAGCGCCGATGTGTGGACCCACTGCGATCTGTTTCGTCTGAACTCGGTGCTTGATCCTGAAGTCGTCGCCGGCGTGCCGCCGGACTTTTTCAGCAAAGACGGCCAGCGCTGGGGTAATCCTCTGTATCGCTGGGACGTGATGAAGGAACAGGGATACGCTTGGTGGATTGATCGCATGCGCTGGCTGACGCGCAATTTTGATTACATCCGGCTCGATCACTTCCGGGGATTTTCGCAATTCTGGGAGATCCCGGCGAGCGAACCGACCGCCATTAATGGCCGTTGGGTCGACGGCCCCAAGGATGATTTATTTGTTAAGTTGCACGAGGCTCTGGGCGGACTCCCATTCTTTGCCGAAGATCTCGGATACATCACGCCCGACGTCACCACTCTCCGAGAACGCCTCAAGATTCCGGGCATGGCGGTGTTGCAATTTGGCTTCGGCGATCCGGGCGCGCATACGCATCTGCCCCACACATTCACGGTCGACAAGGTCGTCTACACGGGTACGCACGACAACGACACTCTGCTCGGCTGGTGGAAATCGGGCGCGACCGAGTTTGAACGTCAGCAGGTGGAGTCGTATGTGGGCAATTGTGAAGACGGTGTCAACTGGGCAATGATTCGCGCTGCTTCCACTTCTGTCGCCAGCTTGTGCGTGTTGCCGTTGCAGGACGTACTGGGGTTGGGAAGCGAGGGGCGGATGAATGTTCCCAGCCTTGCGCAAGGAAACTGGCGCTGGCGCTTTGCCGCCGATTTGCTGCATCCGGAATTGGGGAAAAAACTGGCTATCCTCGCTGAAGTCTGCGACCGGCAGCCGAAGGCAGTCCCGGCGGTCGCCAATGAAGAGTGGGCGGCCTGAGTGGTGTATTCTCGCTGTCGAACCAAGTTGTTCAAGCGTCAGGTGCAAGCTTTTGTTTTCGAGTGTCGGCTCAAAACTTAGAATCATTGCTGGTTTCCGTAAGACGGAACACCTAAAACTACCTGTCTCTTCCTGGAGCACTCCGTGACCGAGTCCATCATTCGCGCGCAGGCTGTCGAAAAATTCTACCTGCAGCCGGATGGAAGTCGCATTGAAGTCATTGCGCCCGTCGATCTCGACGTGGAGCCGGGCAAAATTATCGCCTTGCTCGGTCCGTCAGGCTGCGGCAAGTCCACGTTGCTGCGGATTCTCACCGGCCTCAGCAAGCCTTCATCAGGCCAGGTGCTTTGGCACGGCCAGCCGATTACGTCGCAGAATGCCGGCGTAGCCATCGTCTTTCAAAGTTTTGCTTTATTTCCCTGGCTGACCGTGCTCGACAATGTCGAGGCGCCGCTCGAAGCGCGCGGCGTGCCCGCCATGGAGCGCCACAAACGCGCCTTGCGCATTCTCGACACCGTGGGTCTCGATGGCTTTGAGAGCGCTTATCCGAAAGAGCTCTCCGGAGGCATGAAGCAGCGCGTAGGCTTTGCGCGCGCACTGGTGGTCGAACCCGAAGTTCTTTTCATGGATGAGCCCTTCTCGGCGCTCGACGTACTCACGGCCGAGAATCTGCGCAACGAACTGCTTGAGCTGTGGCTCAACAAGAAAATGCCGACCAAGGCAATTTTCATCGTAACGCACAACATCGAAGAAGCGGTGTTGCTGGCGGATCGTGTCCTCGTGCTGGCGAGAAATCCGGCGTGGGTACGCGCTGATTTTGCCGTCGAACTCTCGCATCCCCGTGACCGTAAATCGCCGCGCTTTGTCGAACTCGTCGACTACATTTACAAGATCATGACCCAGCCCCAACTCGCATTGCCGGTGCCCGACGCGAACGCCGCCGCGCAAAAACCCGTTCGCCAGAAATATCAGATGATTCCCCATGCCCGTGTCGGTGGCATTGCGGGCCTGCTTGAATTGCTGCAGGACCGCGGCGGAAAAGAATATCTTCACCGTCTCGCCGAAGTCCTCATCATGGACGCAGAAGACCTGCTTCCGATCGTCGAGGCTGCCGTGCTGCTCGGCTTCGCCACCTTGAAAGACGGCGATGTTCACCTTACCGCTGAGGGAACGCGGTTCGCGGAAGCTGACATTCTCACCCGTAAAATTCTTTTCCGCCAGGCTGCGCTGAATCACGTCGTCATCCTCCAGCAGATCGATAGCATCCTGCACGCCAAGGCGGACCGTTCCATTTCGGAAGAATTCTTCTACGACATTCTCGACGAGCACTTCAGCGAGGATGAGGTGCAGCGGCAATTCGAAACCGCAATGAACTGGGGCCGCTACGCTGAAATTTTCGACTTCGACCGCGAATCGCACCGGCTGATTCTGGCCGAGCCCGTTAGTGAGCCGCATCCGCCAACCAGCACCCCGGTGCAGCAGTGAAGCGTCCGCAACGAATCGTCTTCCGTCCGCTGGTGCGTATCTGGTCGGTAATGCCGCGTCCGAGCGCGGCTGGGTTGCCCGACCTGGTCATGTTTTCCGCCGGGCTGGCGCTCTTCTACGGCGTCATCGAGGTCGGGCGCAACTGGCTCGGCCCCTTTCATCCTCAGGTCGAAATCAGCCGCAGCCTCGAATCGCTTCCCGTTTATGCAGGTTACTCGCTGTTGCGCATTGCTCTCGCGTATGTGCTGAGCCTGCTCTTCGCCGTCGCCTACGGTTACATCGCCGCTTATCGTCCGCGCGCCGAACGTTTCATGATTCCTCTGCTCGACGTTCTGCAATCTATTCCGGTGCTGAGTTTTCTTCCGGGCGTGATGCTGGCCATGGCGGCGCTTTTTCCCGGTCGTCAACTCGGCGTCGAACTCGGCGCGGTCCTGCTCATTTTCACCGGGCAGGTGTGGAACATGGCCTTCAGTTTTTACGCGTCGCTGAAAAGTATTCCGCGCGAGATGCGCGAAGCGGCGACGATCTATCGCTTCAATTGGTGGCAGCGCTTTCTGCAAATCGAATTGCCGTTCGCAACCATCGGCCTCGTCTGGAACTCGATGATGTCGGTTGCGGGAGCCTGGTTCTTTTTGATGGCCTGTGAGCAATTTGGAGATTTCCGTTTACCAGGCCTCGGTTCGTATCTCCAGGCCGCTGCCGATGATGGTGATACTCGCTCCATTCTTCTTGGCATTCTGACCATGGTCGCCGTGATCGTGCTGATCGATCAGTTCCTATGGCGTCCGGTGATCGCATGGGCTGAAAAATTTAAGATGGAGCAGGTCGAGAGCGCCAGTGCGCCGACTTCATGGGTGCTCGACTTTCTACGGCGTTCGCGCGGTATTGCCCTCTTTCGCAAACGAGCAGTGACCCCCCTCCGCGAACAGATGGTCCATTACTTCGCCCGCAAGCAGGATTCTCCCTCCGAATCCTCTGGCGCCAACATAACGCTTCTTTGGCTCGGGCGCGTGCTAGGAGTTGCGGCGCTCGGCGCGATCGCGTATGCCGTGGTTCGAGTCATCATGATCTTGACTGGCCTAGGCACCTCCGACTTTCGCCACATCGGAATCGGGCTGCTGGCGACATGGTTGCGTGTGAATCTCACCTTGGTGCTCGGCGCCCTCTGGACGATTCCGGTCGGCGTCGCCATCGGATCTAACCCACGTCTGGCGCGCATTGCGCAACCGCTGGCGCAGATTGCCGCGTCGGTCCCGGCGACAGCGGTGTTCCCGGTTGTGCTACTGCTTTTAATTCACCTCGGCGGAGGACTGGGACTCGGGTCGATCGTTCTGCTCTTGCTCGGAACGCAGTGGTACATTTTGTTCAACGTAATTGCCGGCGCCATGGCGATTCCGACCGACTTGAAAGAAGCGGCTAGCGTTTTCTGCATCAACGGCTGGGAGCGGTGGCGCAAATTAATCCTGCCCGGAATTTTTCCTTTTCTGGTTACCGGAATGATCACGGCGTCCGGCGGCGCATGGAACGTCAGCATCGTCGCCGAATATGCCCACCTCAAAGGCCAGGTCTATTCGACGGTCGGCATCGGCGAAATGATTTCCGCCGCAACCGATGCCAAGAATTTCAATCTGCTGCTCGCCAGCACAATTGCCCTCGCCGCCGTTGTGGTTACGACCAATCGCCTAGTATGGCGGCGTCTCTATCGCCTCGCGGAGACACGATTTAAACTCGAAGGCTGATCGCGCTGAGTATCTCCCCGGTTACTAAAGAGTTGCCGATTCACAAACCCTTAATCCTCTCTTCATAAACCTGCAAACAAGCCAAGGCAAGAATGAGCTATGCCTACATCGCCGATTGCGGGGGACGAAGACCGTGTATTAACTGATCCGCCTCTCCTGCCCGGACTCCCTGGATTTGCCCGAAAATTTATTCCGCTCGATCAGGCTCGCGAACTCTATCAGCGTGTGCGCCAGGCGCCGCAAGGGTTTCAGTTAGAAGCCCTGCTGGATGATATGAAGGTCAAGCTCGAAGTGCACGCGGCCGACCTTAACCGCATCCCGGCCAAGGGCCCTCTGGTTGCTGTCGCCAATCATCCCTTGGGAGTGCTCGACGGCGTGGCTCTTACTGTCCTCCTTTCGCGTGTGCGTACAGATGTCAAGATACTTACCAACTCGCTGCTGGATGGCATCCCGGAACTGCACCAGCATTGCATTTTTGTCGATCCCTTCAACTCTCCGTCGTCAACAGATAAAAATCTAAAGCCGTTGAAGCAGGCGCTAGCGTGGCTGCGTCAAGGCGGAGCGCTCGCCGTGTTTCCGGCCGGCGAAGTTTCGCAGTGGAATGTGCGCGAGGCGCAAGTGACCGATCCCACATGGAATAGCACCGCTGCACGACTGGCGCGCAAGACCGGAGCCAGCGCGCTCCCCGTGTACTTCTGCGGCCGCAACAGCGGAAGATTTCAGGTTCTAGGTTTGATCAATCCTCACCTGCGAACACTTTTTCTTTTGGCAGAATTTCTACAGCAGCGCGAAAAAAATGTAGAGATTCGCATCGGCAATGCGATTCCATCTGAATTGATCCAAAACCTCGACAATGACAACGAGGCGACCGAATATCTTCGCCTGCGGACCTACCTGCTGTCTTATCGCGGCAAGAAACCAATCTCGCTGCCCGCCAAAATGCGCGCCGTGCTACCGCACAAGCCGCAGGAAAAGATTACCGCGGAGGTTCCTGCGCGTTTCGTTATCGATGATATTGCGGCGCTTCCGCCGGAGCGCCTGCTCCTGGAGAATGCTGAATTTGCGGTGTACGCGGCCAGGGCGCCGGAACTGCCGCACGCTTTGGAAGAAGTCGGACGCCTCCGCGAAATTACCTTCCGCGCCGCCGGCGAAGGCACCGGACGCACCACCGACCTCGATCGCTTCGACACCTATTACTGGCACCTGTTGCTTTGGAATAAAGAAAAGAAAGAAATCGCGGGAGCCTATCGAGCCGGCAATACCGACGAGATCATCCGCGTCCATGGCATCAAGGGCCTATACACAAACACCGTGTTCCGCTATAACGAGCAGCTCTTTCTGAAGATCGGCTCCGCCCTGGAACTGGGTCGCTCTTTTGTGCGTCCCGAATATCAGCGCCAGTATGCCCCATTGCTTTTGCTGTGGAAGGGGATTGCGCGCTTCGTGGCTGCGCATCCCGAGACTCCCGTGTTATTTGGAGCCGTCAGCATCAGTAACGAATACAGCAGCGTGTCACGCGAAATGATCGTGCGTTATTTTGAGCAGCGCGAATCGGGCGGGGAGTTTGCTGACCTGATCCATGCGCGCACTCCATTCCGCGCTCCCAAGCTTCGCCGCTGGGATTGCGGCGCCCTCTGCAGTGCATTGCGCGATATCGACGAACTCGCCGAGCCGATCTCTGACGTGGAAGAAGATGGTAAAGGCCTGCCCATCCTCCTTCGTCAGTACGCCAAGGTCGGAGGCCGGTTGGTGGGATTCAATCTCGACCGCAAGTTCTCTGACGTGGTCGATGGGCTGGTAATTGTAGACCTGCGCCAGACCGACGCCGCCGTGCTCGAGCGCTACATGGGCAAAGACGGCTATGCGGGCTTCCGTCGCTTTCATCATTTAAATTAGCGCTGTTCTTGCATTTCGCGATGAAGTGGCATGCTCCCGAGCGCTGCCCCTTTGCTAAATCTGCCAGCCTGTTGAACAATGAATAGTCAACTTGGTTGCGGCTGTGATTGCGAGTCGACCGCCGCGCCGGAAAATAAGCAAGGAGCCATCATGCCTGCAACTGGAGAACTGATCCGCCACATGAATTACATCGACGACATCGCCACCACCCTGCGCCGCATCAGCGCCAGCATCCCGGCGATGACCAAGGAGGAGTGCGCGCGACTCGGCGAATATATCCGCAAGTCTGAGCCAAGCTACGAGAGCGTGGTGCAGCGCCTGGAGAGGGCCGGCAAAGAAAATAAAGAGGACAAAGACTAAGGCATGACTGAAGTCCGCACCGTTGCCGTGATCGGCGCCGGTATTATGGGCCGAGGCATCGCGCATGCTGCCGCGCTTGGCGGCTACCGCACCATTCTCGAAGATCTTCTACCCAATGCTCTGCGCAAGGCAGAGACGGAAATCCGCGCCAACCTCGACAAGGCCGTCGAACTCGGCAAAGTCGACGCCGCCGAAGCCGATGCCGCTTTCGCGCGCATCGAATATGCCGGATCAGTCGATGAGGCCGCGCGCGAGGCCGATCTCGTCATCGAGGCCGTTCCCGAAGAGATGGAATCGAAGATTGAAATCTTCACCATGCTCGACAAGATCTGCCGCCCGACAACCATTCTCGCGTCGAACACTTCATCGCTCAGCGTCACCGAAATTGCCAGCGTGACCTATCGCGCGAAGAAGTGTGTCGGCATGCATTTCTTCAATCCCGTGCACAAAATGAAGTTGCTGGAGATCGTGCGCGCACTTGAAACCGACGACGACACGCTGGCCGCCGTGGTCGAAGTCGGCAAGCGTATGCGCAAGGAAGTGGTCGTGATTCGCGAGTCGCCCGGCTTCGTCACCAGCCGCATCAATGCCATGATCGGCAACGAAGCTTTCTACATGCTCCAGGAAGGCGTCGCCAGCGCCGAAGACATCGACAAAGCGCTCAAACTCGGCCTCAATCATCCGATGGGGCCGTTTGAACTGGTCGATCTGGTCGGCCTCGATACCCGCTTGCACATCCTCGAATACCTGCACAAATCTCTCGGCGAAAAATTTCGCCCCTGTCCGCTGCTCGTGCAGTACGTGAAAGCCGGAAGGTTGGGGCGGAAGTCGGGGCGGGGAGTATTTCAGTATCCCGAGGCGACATCGCTGACGACACGCTAATCTGCAGCGGTGAATTATAAACCTTAACTCTAGTGTAATTAGAATGTGTTAGTTGTAAGGAATTGACTCATTATTATGAGTCATTTATACTCATCTCATGGCTAAGAGACTGCAGGTCATTCTTCAAGATCCAGACTATCTGGAGATTCAACGCATGGCGCGGTTGCGCCGCATGTCGATTGCCGAGTGGGTTCGTCAGGCGCTCGACGTGGCGCGACGGCGGGAGCCGCTCGGCGGCATTGGCAAGAAGCTCGAAGTGATCCGCGCTGCTGCCAAATACGAATATCCGGTCAGTGATATTGGCGGAATGTTGGCGGAGATTGAAAAAGGATATCTCCCGGACGCGCCGGAGTGATACTCGTCGACTCCAACGTCCCTATGTATCTGGTCGGCGCGTCGCATCCACATAAGAGCGACACTTTAAGATTGCTTGAGAGAGTGGTCAACGACCGTCAGCGATTGGTCACGGACGCTGAGGTCCTGCAGGAGATACTTCATCGTTATGTCGCCATCAACCGACGCGACGCCATCCAACCAGCCTTTGACGCATTGCTCGGCATCGTCGATCAGGTATTGGCGATAGATCAAAAGATCTTGGAACGTGCGAAAGGGATTGTCCTGGGATATCGGCAGTTATCTGCTCGCGACGCGATTCATCTAGCCGTGATGGAGCACCATGGAATTGAGACGATCCTGACATTCGATTTCGGATTTGATGGCTTTCCCGGCGTTACGCGCCTGTCTTAGTCTCGAGTCAGTCGTAACACCTGTGAGTCAAGTCTACTCACTGGCGAGCGCTTTGGTATCCCCGTAATAAGAATTCGGGGTCAGCAGTATCCGCGATGACGGATAGTCGAAGGTGATGGTAAATCGTCGCAGAATCTCACTCCCTATCAGTTTGCTGGTCGCATCAGTTCCGCCACAACAGGCCACCAGCGGACCAACGACTGTGTAACGTCCTAGCCGAAAAGATGTGGCTCGCGCGGTGGCACCTTGAACTTCTGCGCCCAGGCCTACGCCGCTTTTACTCGGCACGCGCGATTGCAGCGTCATCACGATAGGATGGTCGACTGCATCGCTCGATCCGCTGTCGATCAGAAAGCTATCTTGCACGGTGACGGGACCGGGCAATACCAGCTCTCCTTTCACAAAGGGCCATTTATCGCGCAGTTCGATGGGCAGGACCTGCGCGGCATCGTCGGGATGGAATGCCTCCGGCAACGTCAGCGTCAGTTTCTTGGCGGCATAATCCACGGCAATTACAAATCGGCTTAATAAAGGGTAGCCGATAATGCCATCCACTTTTCCGCCGTCGACTGCTTCCAGCGGTTGCAGGTCGGCAGTCGACAAATCGTAGCCGGCGCTTTCTACTCCGGGCAGCGCGATGTTGACGTCGTGAATGAATTCGATTGGAATACGTCCGGCCCCAGCGCCTTGCAGCGAGCCGCTTCCGCTTGCCTTCAGGCCCAAGTCGGCGGCGAGCTTGCGGTCGATCAGAATTCTGGTCGAGCCGGTGTCAAGGGCGAACGACAAAGGCCTCGACCCGTTGATGCGGAGGGGAAGAAAGATCAACCCTTCGCGCCACTCGAATGCAAAAGTCGACGTCTTCGCCTCGCCAGAAAAAATGGCCTTGCCGGTCGCGGACGAGGTTTGGGCTTGCGATAGAGCGGAAAGCATCGCTAGCGCCATAACCGGCAACGCGAGTCTGGAGAGAAGGCGAAAACTCATCATCAAAATAGTCGCATAAGAAGATCGTGAGCAATGAAAGCCGGGAAGGCATTTCGATCGACGAAACGCCTTCGCGGTACGCCGCTATTGATTAATATCCTGCTTCGATTCCAACCGCTTCTCCAAGCCATCCAGATAGCTCTTCTGGCTCTCTGGAGCGGCGGCTATCGACAATTGCATCTCTTTTGCTGCTTCGTCAAACTTTCCCTGCGCGGAATACATGCGGGCCAATCCCGTATGCACGAACCACTGGTCGGGATGTTTTTTCGCATTCTCGCGGAAGATTGCAAAGGCTTCTTCATTGCGTTTTTCGCCGATCAACTGGCGAGCGTAACCATGCATCTGCAGCGGCGTGGCAAATTCCAGCGCCTTCTTTTGTGCGACGGCGGCTTCGTCTTTCCGATTGAGCGCCGTCAGCACTTTCGCCTTCGTCGTCTCGTTGTCAAAGCGATCTTCATTCTCGATCGACTTGTTGGCAAAAGCGAGTGCCTCATCGAGATTGATTTTCTCCGCGAGCATATAGTTCGCGGCTTCGTCCCAGCTTATCCAAGTGTACTGCGACAGATTGCGCAGCTGTTTCTTCAGACTAGCGTCAACCACGCTATGCACGTCGACGGAAACCTTAAACGGCACGGCGATCTTCTCCCACTCCAGTTCAACCACCGCCGAATCTGGCTTCAGGTCGTCGAAGTCGTAGGTCAGAGCATTGTGCATGTCGGCCGGCTTCGGCTTCACCGTAACGCGCAGCGCGTCTTCTTTTTCGTCGTAAGTGAAAGCGCCCCACGAAGTCGAATTCTTCGAAAAAATAATCGTCCATTCGTCGGCGTTCGGGATCATGTGCAATCCGTAAGTACCCCTGTCGAGCGGCTTGCCTTCGATCATGACCGGATCGCTAAAGGTGATCGTCGTGTTGATGTTGGCCCCGGCGCGCCAGACTTTGCCATAAGGAACGAGATCGCCCCAAACCTTGCGATCGTTCACCAGCGGCCGGTGATAGTTGATGGTGACGTCGGTGATACCAATGCGCTGCGTAATCTCCGCCCGCTGGCTTTGCAGAGGCAGATCGAGTACGAACGATTGTGCCGGGCTGATTGCCGGCAGGGCTGCCGTTAGAAGGCAGAACAGGAATCCTCGGGATGCTGCGCGAAACATTTCTCGAAACGTATCTCGAAACATAGGCAACGCCTCCTTCAATGTGTCGATGTAGATCAATCGCAAATTTTGTCGAAAAGGGCCCGCGGATCGAGGGCCCACCCTGGTCGGCGGGTTAGACGTGCTGCGGCTGTATAAGTGAGCGCCAACACCGGCACTACTCTGCATCTCGTCGTCCCCATCCGCTTCGAACTGCTTTTCGACCTCCGTTTTATAAGGCCGGCGGAAAGGTGCGCCGTCTGCTAACCCCCTGTTATTTTGGGCGTCTAATTCTCCAGGAAGAGTGTGTCTTTTTGCGGAACCTGCTGCCTCCTTCTTTCGTATCAATTAACAGACGGTAGAGCCAACTGTGCCCAAACCGGGTCACAACGCGCTTTGGATTTAAATTATGCGGATGCTCATAGAAATCGTTCGCCAGTCGCTGGCCACCCTCTGGGCGCATAAGCTACGCTCGTTTCTCACCATGTTCGGCATAGCCTGGGGAGTGGGATCGCTGCTGCTGTTAGTGGGCCTCGGCGAGGGCTTCCGCAGCGGTCAGGCCAAGCAACTTAAGAATCTTGGACAGGACATCATGTTCACCTTCCCCGGCCGCATCCCGGCCGTCGAAGGCAGCACGCAATCCGGCCGCACTTATCACTTTACTTACGCGGATTATCTTGCCATCCGCAGCGAGGCGCCCACGCTCAAGTATCTTTCGCCGGTGCTCAATCGCGAAGATATTCGCGCCGTCAGCGATTATGGTTCGACCAATGGGCAGGTTTTCGGCGTGGCGCCCGAGTATAACCAGATTCGCAATATTCCCGTAGGCCCGGGCCGCTGGTTCAACGATGAGGACAATACTGAAACCCGCCGCGTGGCCGTCGTCGGTTGGGAACTACTGAAGAACATTTTCCCCGGACGCCCCGCTGTGGGCTCGCCCATTCTGCTCAACGGCATTCGCTTCGAAATCATCGGCGTGCTCAGCAAAGTTGGCCAGGACGGCAATAATGGCACGAACGCACGTATCTTTATTCCTATTGAGACGATGCGTAATCTGTTCCGGCTCAAGGATCAGAACAGCGAAGATGCAATCTCGTTTCTCAACTACCGCCCGCTGACGCCCAGCGGAAATCTCGCGGCGAAAGAGGAAGTCCACGACATACTCGCCCGCCGTCACGGATTCGATCCGAAGCTTACTGAGTCCTTCGAAGACTGGGACACGATCGAAGACAATAAGCGTGTTGCCAAAATCTTCGACGGCATGGACTATTTTCTGGGCGTGGTCGGAGTGATCACGCTCGCTCTCGGCGCCATCGGCATCATCAACATCATGCTGGTCTCAGTCACCGAGCGCACCCGCGAGATCGGTCTACGTAAGGCGCTTGGAGCGACGCATCGCGCGATTCTGACCCAGTTTTTCGTGGAAGGCGCATTCTTGACGGCCTTAAGCGGCGGCATAGGCTTGGCCATTACTACCGCTTTAGTCACGCTTCTGGCGGCCTTACCCGCGCCCGAAGGATTTGACACGCCGCGCATTGTTCCATCATCAGCGGCCATCGCCATTCTCTCGTTGGCATTCGCCGGAATAGCGGCGGGCCTTTATCCCGCGCGGCAGGCCGCGTTGCTCCAGCCCGTCGAGGCTTTGCGGCAGGAATAACACGGATAGATTATGCTTCTTGAACTCGCCCGCCAGGCCTACAACGCGCTCAAGTACAATCGCCGCCGAAGCGTCCTCACCATGCTCGGCATGGCATGGGGCATCGCCACGGTTGTGCTGCTGCTCGCCTATGGCGCAGGGTTCGAGCGCGGTCTCTGGGTCGCTTTCCGCTCCTGGGGCACGAACCTGGTCTTCATCTTTCCCGGACGCACTTCGCTGCAAGCTGGCGGCACCAAGGCTGGCAGCGAGATCAAGCTCACCGTCAACGATCTCGACTACCTTCAGGCAGAAGTGCCTCTGATCAAGCGCATTTCGCCCGAGGCGTTCAAACAAAGTACCGTCGCCTTCGGCACGCGGAGCGGCAGTTACGGCATCAGCGGAGTCTATCCCTACTATTCGCACATGCGCCGCATCGACGTCGAAGCCGGCAGTTTCTTCACCGACCTCGACGAAAACACGCGCAGCCGCGTCGCCATACTCGGCGCGGATGTGAAGAAAAAATTATTTTCGGGCGAGAACGCCCTCGGCGAAAAGGTGCGAGTCGACGGCATCTCCTACGAAGTGATTGGCGTCCTCAAACGCGTTATCCAAAACGGCGACGACAACATGAACGGCAAAGTATATATTCCGTTTAGCTCCATGAACGACCTCACCAATACTTATTACCTAAACGCTATTGCCATGGAATATGAAGGCGACCACGAGAAGGTTGCCGAAGCCGTGCGCCGGTCGATGGCTTTTCACCACGACTTCGATCCCAAAGATAAGCGCGCCATCTTTGTCTTCGACGTTTTCGCCGATTTGCTCGATCTGCGCGTGATCACCACCGGCATCAAGATTCTGTTGGGATTCATCGGGTTGCTCACGCTCGGCATTGGCGGCGTCGGGCTGATGAATATCATGCTGGTGTCCGTTACCCAACGCACCCGCGAGATCGGCGTCGAAAAAGCACTCGGCGCCCGCGGATGGCACATCCTCGTCCAGTTCCTCGCAGAGGCTTTGGCTATCACGCTTCTCGGCGGGATTGCAGGCGTGCTTCTCGCCTACCTCGTCTCTTGGTCGGTCGGATCGCTCACCCTGTGGAGCGCCTTCGTGGAGAATGGCACGGAAGGCGACATTCATCTCACCATCGATTCCACCACGCTGCTGGCCTCGACCGTGATTCTGGGTTTCGTCGGCATCATCAGCGGAATGCTTCCCGCCATCAAAGCCTCTAGGCTGGACCCTATCGAAGCCCTGCGCTACGAGTAGGCAGGAGCGGGTGACAGGTCACAGGTGACAGCCGTGAGGAAGACAAGCGGGTCGCGCCGCCGGCGCTTTTCCTGTCACCTGTAACCTACCACCTGTCCCCTTGCCCCATGTGCTATATTTCTCCCAAAGTTTAGGAGGCTTCATGCGCCCACTTGGCGTCACTCTCGTCGGTTTCTACCAGATTTTGCGCGGTGCGCTCGGCTTGCTGTTCGGAGTCTCTATTCTGCTCTTCACCGGTCTGGCCGCTAAACTCTCTTCTCTGGCCGCTGAGGGAAATGCCACCGGACGCTTCTTTGGCGGCTTCGGGCACCTGGCCACCGCGATGATTATTTTGTTCGCGGTGCTTCACTTGATCGGCGGGTATGGCTTGCTGAGTATGCAAAATTGGGGTCGACTGCTGACGTTGTTTCTTTCAGCCCTCGGCATCTTCCTGCTGCTACCCATCCTCGTTGTCGTGCGCGGAATTCCGCTGGTTTTCGGGATCATTAACGTCGTCGTGATCCTCTATCTCGCGATGCCAGCGGTCAAGCGAGCGTTTCACGAGCAACGCCACTCACTCCGCATGGCTGCCTAGGCGCGATTGCGCAATAACACTGCGCAACAATAATAATGATCGACGGATGCATGATGCATGCCGTGCAGGGACGCGCATCTCGCCCTTCCGCCGCAGTAGAATCAATGCGTGTCTGGCTCCAGCAAACTTTCCGCGGTGCAGGAGCACCTCAAACTCTACGAGCATCCGCTGCTCGCTTTTTCGGCGCGCGAAAATAATGGCGTGATCGAAGTGGTCATCGACTTGAAGAACTCAACCGTCCCGGTTCACACCTACGTGCTTCCCATTCATGCCCGCGATCTCGATCATTCCCAGCTGAAATGGCATCTTCAGCGCCAGATTTACGATGGATTGCACGACTATTTCATCGAAATGTTTACCCGCACTCCGCAGGATCGCCCCGTGCAAAACCCGATAGACGGCGGAGCGAGCGGGGGGAACCAGGGAAGCTAGGCGATTGTCCCTCCGCGAAAAAATCGAGTGCGAGATCCGCGAGCGCGGTCCCATTCCATTTTCGCGCTACATGGAACTCTGCCTCTACGATCCCGACGAGGGCTACTATTCGCGCAACGCCGAGCAATTCGGCAAAGCCGGAGACTTCTATACTTCGAGCGATGTGCACGCCGTCTTCGGACGCCTGCTGGCGCGGCAATTTGACGAGATATGGCGAGCGCTCGATCGTCCGCCTCAAATCGAAATCCTCGAACTCGGCCCAGGCCGCGGCCTCTTCGCCCGCGACGTGCTGGATTGGTCGAACAAGAAGTTCCCGGATTTCTTCGCCGCGCTAATCTACACCTTGCAAGAATCCTCGCCGGCGCTGCAAGCAAAGTTGCAAGAAAATCTGACCGAACACGTGGCCGCAGAAAAAGCCTACATAAGCGGAGAGGCCCGAATCGCTCGCCCCCAGGTAGGGGCAGGTGCCCCCACCTGCCCAGCCGAGCAAAGCTCGGCCCCCGCCGGAATCCACCGACGTCTCACATATCACGCCCCCCTTATCGTCTTCGCTAACGAATTCTTCGACGCTCTTCCCGTAGAGATTCTCAGCCTACAAGGCAAACTCCACTTAGCGCTCGAGAACAACCGTCTGCAAGAAACCTGTCTCCCGCCGCTTGCCGCAGAACTTGAGTTCCTCGACCGCTATAGCGTCCATCCCGAGCCCGGCGAGCGCATCGAGGTTCCCATCCTCGCGCAGGATTGGATTCGCCAAATCGCGAATTCCACTACCAGCGCTCCGCTTCTCTTAATCGTGATCGACTATGGTTACACCCGCGAGCAGCAGCTAGCCGACCGCTATCGCGGCACTGTCATGGCCTATCGCCATCACTCCGCCAGCCCCGACCCCTATCAGGCACCCGGCGAGCAAGACCTGACCGCCCACGTGAATTTCACTGCGCTCGCCGCTGCCTGCGAACAAGCCGGCATGCGTTGCGAAAAACTTTTCACACAATCGCAATTCCTGATGGGCATAGGTGAAAAAAATCAGTTTGCCGACGCCTTCGAAGACTGCCGCCTCCCGCAAGAGCGCGCGAAAGTAGCTCTGCAACTCAAACATTTGGTCACGCCCGCGGGCATGGGAGAGAATTTTCAGGTGCTGATGGCCAGCCGGGGAATTGAGCCTGATAAAGTCGCCGCCCTCAGCGGACTACTGTGGAACGAACGAAGGTAACCGATACCAACGGTATGCACCATTTTCGTTGCATTTAACATTCCTGAAATATCTTTGCAGTAAACTACCCACAATGAGCGTGCCTCGAGTATCTCGCTTTGCGCTGCCGCTGCAGGTAGCGGCTGTTTGCTACCGGCGAGTGAATTCGCATGCCGAGTTTCTTCTCGTCCACACCAACGGCGGCAGCAAATGGACGTTTCCCAAAGGAGCCCCGGAACCCCGCCTGTCGCACAGTCAGGCCGCCGAGCGCGAAGCCAAAGAAGAAGCGGGCGCCATCGGCATCATCGAGCCGCGCCACTTCCACATCTATATTCATTCGAAAGGCGTCTTCTGGCAGCCGAGCGGCGTGCAAGAATATGTGGTTAAGGCGTTTTTGATGGAGGTTCGCCAGACCCGCCGTCCGGAAGAAGACTACCGCGATCCCACCTGGTTCGATGCGGCAAAGGCGCGCATCATCCTCGCCAAGGGCCGCGAGGTCAAATATGCGCACGAACTTCAGACCGTGATCGACCGCGCGTTGGAGCACTTGGGGATTGCGAAAATGGCTGCGGCTCACTAAGAGCGAAGTCCTGAAAACACGTTGGACAGCCTGCTCTTACCGGGAGCTGACAACTGAAAGCTGATAGCTGATAGCTGATAGCTAACTCCCTCCGTCCGCTATATTAAATACAGCACCCATGATCCAACTCTCCGCCGCGGGCAAGCGCTATGGCCACAAACTTCTGTTCGAAGACGCCGACTGGCTGATCACGCCGGAATCGCACGTCGGTCTGGTCGGAGCGAACGGCACCGGCAAATCGACCGTCGTGAAAATCTTGGCCGGGATCGAATCGCTCGACTATGGCTCCATCTCGCGCGCCAAGGGCATCTCTACTGGATACCTTCCTCAAGACGGCCTCACCATGACCGGCCGCACTGTTTTCGCCGAGTGCATGTCGGTGTTTGACGAACTCCACGCCATGGAAAAAGAAATGGAGGCGCTCACTCGCAGCATGTCGGAGCTCGACCACGAAGGGCAAGAATATTCGAACGTCGCCGACCGTTATCAGAAACTCGAACATGAATTCGTCACGCGTGACGGCTATACGCTAGAGGCGCAAGTCGGCCAGGTGCTCACCGGTCTTGGCTTCCACCGCGACGACTGGGTACGGCAGACGGATGAATTTTCCGGCGGCTGGCAGATGCGTATCGCCCTCGCCAAACTTCTATTGCAAAAGCCCAATTTGCTGCTGCTGGACGAGCCCACCAATCACCTTGATCTCGAAGCCCGCAACTGGCTTGAGGAGTACCTGACCACCTATCCTTACGCCTTCGTCCTCATCTCGCACGATCGATATTTTCTCGACATTACTGTCGATCGCATCGTGGAAATCTGGAACAAGAAGATCCACTTTTACGCTGGCAACTACGATCAATACCTGGCCGCGAAAACTGCTCGCAAGGAGCAGCTCGAAGCCGCCTACAAAACACAGCACGACCGCATCGAGCAGTTGGAAGTCTTCATCAATCGCTTCCGCTATACGGCCACGAAAGCCAAGCAGGTGCAGAGCCGCATCAAAGAGCTGGAAAAAATCGAGCGCATCGAAATTCCGGAAGAAGAGAAGACGGTTCATTTCTCTTTCCCGCAGCCAAAGCCGAGCGGACGCATCGTCGCCGAGTTTGCCAATGTCGCCAAGAGCTATGGCGAGCGCGGAATCAGCGAACACAAAGTTTTCCGGAACGTAAACTTCATGATCGAGCGTGGCGAGCGCATCGCGCTCGTGGGAGTCAATGGGGCAGGGAAGTCAACTCTTATTAAACTCCTCGCGCGCCAGGAGCCGCTGACCGCCGGTGAATACAAGCTAGGCCACAACGTCGAGCCCGATTATTTCGCGCAAGATCAATACAAGGAACTCGATCCTGAAGCCCGCATCCTCGACGATCTCGGAGAACTCTCGCCAGCGTCCACGCAAACCCAGCTGCGCAGCCTGCTCGGCTGTTTTCTTTTTTCGGGTGACGATGTTTTCAAACGCATCGGCGTCTTATCCGGGGGCGAGCGCAATCGCTACGCGCTCCTGAAAATGCTGCTGCATCCCGCCAACTTCTTGTTGCTCGACGAACCGACCAATCACCTCGACCTGCGCGCCAAAGATGTGCTGCTTGAGGCCTTGATGAAATACACCGGCACGGTCGTCTTCGTTTCCCACGACCGCTATTTCATCGACGGCCTAGCTACCCGCGTCTTCGAAATCGGCGAAGGCAAAGTGGAAATCTATCCCGGAAATTACGAAGACTATCTCTGGCGAAAGCAGGGAAGGACTGCGGCGGTAGAAGCGCCGAAGACATCACCATTGATAGTTTCGCCAGTGCCTTCACCCGTCGCGTCAGCCGTGCCTGTGAATGGAAATCGCGCCCCCGCTGCCGAGGCCGCTGAGCCCAAAGGCAAGCGCCTCAATCCCATCAAGCGCCAACAGATGGCAGATCGTTTGCACGAAGTAGAAGAAGAGATCGCCCGCACCGAAGCCGCGATTGCCTTGTGCGAGACGCAACTGCAGAGCTTTGTGAGTGCAGAAGAGACGCAGCGCCAGTCGCAGGAACTCGCTGAGCAGAAGAAACTGTTACAGAACCTGATGAAGGAGTGGGAAGAGGCGTCGGCCGCACTCGAAACCTCGGGCTAGCGATTTACGATCCTAGAGCGCGCAACCCATGGCCAATTCTATCTTGGCCGCCAAATCGCAAATCTGGTGCGAACCGAGCGTCCGCAGGCGCTCGCGCGAAGGATCGAGCTCGACTTTCCACACCACCGAAACATCTTCTGCTTTGGCGACGACACGTTCGCGTAAGCCGGTTTGTCCGGGTTCCAGCACGAGGTGTGTGGGAATCTCGTCCTTGTGAACCGAAGTGCTCAGCGGGACTACGAGCACGGTGCTAGCGCGCGGATGCTTGTTTCGTGCGTCGATCGAGACGATGATGACCGGGCGCTTTCCTTTTTCCGGAGGGTCGGTCGGCAGTTTCGTGAACCATATTTCTCCGCGCTGTGGGCTGGGCATGCAGGAGTTCCTCCTCGTTCAGGGCAAGATGACTTCCGGCAAATTCTCCCCAGGATCTATCTTCCTCGACTTCGGCGTCGCTCAGGCTGTCGTAGTAGGCGGTGACATTGGCCTCGAGCAATGCCCTCTGCTCCTCCAGTTTTTTCTCTCGAAGAAGTTCATCCAGAACCGCCGATTGCGAATCAGCGTTCCGCCTTCGCGTTTCCTGCTCCAGGTAAGCGAGAGCAGCCGGGGAAAGCGTGAATGTGCGCCGCTGCTTAATATCTGACTTAGAGTTTGACATACTACTAATCATCATACCATAGGTATGATCATAGGTAAGTATTTCCCGTTAAGCAAAAAAGCCATCCGCCGCAAAAGCAACTGCCTTGGCGACGGATGGCTGTTTCTAAATAACGAAGTTTGACCAGCGAACGCTGCTACGGTTGGCTGTTTAGTGTTCCGCCCTGATTGCCTCGACGGCATCGTGGAGCTCGTGCTCTGCCGCATGTAAATGCTCTTCCGCCTTGGCGCCATGTCCGGCCATGTCGTAGTGGTTGGCGGCACGGGCGTGGTCCAGTTCTCGGATCGCTTCCTCCACATGGTGATGAACTGCGTCGAGATCATGCCAGTCGTGGAGTCTATCGGCAACCGCAACTCCGACCACGAACGACAGACACACACAAAGAACGGAAACGGCAATCATCTTCTTCATAATTTTCTCTCCAAGTTGTGAGTTAAGTTTCTTCCGACACGCAAATGGATATCCGCTATTCTCCCCGGCTACCATCCTTCTGTCAAAAAGAAAGCAGGGTGGTCCAGTATAACCAAAGGTTCGTGTCATTTGGACAGGGCCGAACGCGGCAAGGTACGTCTTTACGCGTGGTTTCTATCCGCGCGGTTGGTTCAGCGCAATTGAGAAGTGTTGGTCGCAATGAACGCATTTGAAATTGGTGAAGAGGATCATGGTCCCTGGCCACCGCAGGATGGCTTGCTTCTGGCAATGCGGGCACCGAATCAAATGTTTATTCAAACCAAGTTCGATGACGTCAACTTCCGGCATACTGCATTCCCCATGAGGAGCGAAAATCACGGCGAGCAAGGCGTCCCGCTCCGCGGGAAATCTGCTCGAACAACCGCAAGATATTCCGAATGGGGTAATCTGTCAGTCCGCTGTATGACCGAGCAAGATACGCTGGCGCGCATTGTCGCTAATGCCACGTCGCTATTCTGTTTCGCTCCGCCATTCCCGAATCTGACGATGCATGATGGCATAGCATTCGCAGGCCGCCTCTTCCAACCCTGGCCGGTCGACAATATGAACCTCGCCACGGGAGTGGGAGATGAGTCCTGCTTTCTGCAAGATTCCCGCCGACACGGTCACGCTGGAGCGGCGCGTCCCCAGCATCTGCGCAATTAATTCCTGGGTCAACGGCACCAGATTCGATTCCACCCGGTCGGCGCTCATCAACAACCATCTCGCTAATCTCTCATCTACTTCATGCAGGCGATTGCAGGCGGCAATTTGCGTGACTTGCATGGCGAGGATCTGCGAGAACTGCTGCAACCGCCGTTCCAGGATGGGACACTCGCGCAACAGTATGACAAGTTTGTCGCTGTCGATGCGAAAGGCCGTCCCCTCGATCTGCGTAACGGCTCGCGTCGGTGCGGTGCGAAAGCCCGCCACTAGCGGCACTCCGATGAATCCCTCTTTGCCCACAAGACCAACTTCAACCATCTTTCCGTCGGGGAAAACACTCAGAATGGAGACTAGTCCGCTGTTGCAGAACCAGGCAGACTTCAAAGTATCGCCAGACTCGTGTAGGACCTGGTGAGTGTTCAGCCGCACGAATTCCAATTTTCGCAGGATCTGTTCGGCTTCTTTCTCCGGAAGTGCCAGCAGAATTTCGTTGTAAATGTGGTTTCCGTCACCGTCAGCGGACGGTGGTGGCGCGGAAGATTTCTTAGGCAGACCGGTTTTGTTGGCCATCATCATAACGGCTTCTCGCGCAGCACAATGCTGTCTGATTTCGCAAGGAACCGTCACCTTCGATACGGCGGAAGGATGCTAGAAGAGACAAATCAACAGTACTATGTTCGCGAACTAAGAGCTGTGCATTATAGCACACTTTTTGTGTCGGGTGGGACATTCGCAAAGAGGCTTCGGCCGCGACATCTGGCATGTCCCTCGCGCGCAGAAGGAGTCTTCGCCGGACGTGATCTGGATCACTGCCTCAAGCGTGCTCTTTCGCTACAGTGACTATAAGCATGAGCGGATTCTCCATCCTCACCAACCGCAAACGCGCCGTCGTGGCGCTGGCTCACTCCATCGTTTTTCTGCTGATCGCGGTGCGCCAGATGGTGGCCGCCAATCCCGCTGCCGGGATTTGGGTAACGTCGACCGTAACACCGGGTACATGGATTCTCTGCGGGATACTCCTCGTCGTCTCCTCGATTCTTTTGTGGCTCCTCATTATTTCCCGTGGATGGATGGAAAAAAGTTATTTCGCGGTTTGCACGATCAGCGCGACCTCAGGGCTGCTGCGCACCGCTGCAGGCGACCAGGCGTTTCATGCCGCGCTTTACATTCGAGTGATCATGCTGGCGAGCGCGGTTTTGGTCGGGTTAGTGATCGTTCGCATGCACTCGCGATTTCCCTTGGAAGGTTCCTCGTCAACATCCTCCGAATACGCCGAAGAAAGTTCGTAACCTCTCCGCTTCGCCGCGAAATGGATGTTCTCAACCAGTCGCGCCCCCGCCTCATCGTGGGGGCGCCTGGTCCGGCGGCTAACTTACGTCGTCTACTGGATGCTTAAGCTCCATGCGCGCGTTCGGTTGTTACCCGCGCCGAGGCGTGTCAAGTTCAATGCTGTCCGAGGCTCCAGATCTTAAGTTCGGCGCCTGTGGAGTCGCCGATATAACTCCCGTCTTTGCCCCAGTCAACCATGAGATCAATCGTGTCTCCTGCGAAAAGTTTTATAGGTTCCGGATAAAACAATAGCGGCCATTCGTAACTCGTAATCGGCGCCTGCAAAAGCAACCGTTGTGAGTTGCGGACTACGTAAACGTAAGTGCTGGTTGGGAAGTACCAATCCATACCGACGAACTTTACGCGCATGACGAAGGTTCCCGACGACGGAGCCGTCCAGCGTATGACGGTGAGTTCGCCGTTCGGTCCAGGGCTCGTGCCAAGGTATGAGGGGGGAAAGCACCATGTCTGTGCACAGAACTGCTTGCCTGTGCCGTTGTGCGAAACGGAAGGCGATGGGCCGCAGCCCGGCGGTTCCATCCACGTGTTCATGCCTGTAAAGCACGTGCCTTCCCAGGTGTAAAGAGTGAACGGAGCACCCCACGAGGCGAGGTAACCATACGACCAAACTCCGTTTGGGTTGGATACGATTGAAAAGTCTTTCACCGCGTCGTAAATTTGCGCTGGAGCCGCTTGCGAGATGATCAGCAGCAGCATGATCGTGATAGCGACTGCCTTTAGCAGTTTCATCTGAGATCTCCTTTCCTTTCGCTCGGTCGCGGCCGGTGCGCCGGAGCACCCTGTGGCCGCGAACGTTTTCGTCGAAGACTTGGGAGCGCGTGCAACTCGATAGCAGCGCGCACGTAACTATGCTGAGCAGCCCGAGCTTCCGCTTATGCAGTGTTTTAAGTTTGTGAAGTTCTGCGCCTCAGGGATGTGTGCCGACGTTCTGGAAATGGCCTTCGGAGAGGCGTCGATTTACTTTTAACGTAAAAAAAGGTGATTGTCTGTGATAAGCCTCACCCTCTTGGGTGAGGTTCACGCGGCGAGAAGAGTTCTCGGCGCGGGATGTTCGTTTCCGAAAGGGCGCGGCGGTTAGTCGCGCCCCAACAATTCACTCCTGTGAACCACCTCGAAGTGGGTTACCAAGTCATCGAAGCTGCTAAGCACAGCCCGCGCTTCCGGTTCCACGACGGCCTTGTCCGGCGTATCTCCCGCAAACCGCCGCACTGCTTCCATAGAATCCCACAGCGTGAGCACGACAAATTCGATTTCCTCATCTTGAGTTGCGCCACCAACCGCGCGGCGGAGCAGGTAAGCTCCCTTATGCCCGTCGATCGCAGCCAGCGCCGGAAACACTTTCACAGTGACATGCTCAATATATGCATGCGACTCCTCGGCGGTCGCTCGCCCCCGCCACATCCGAGCGATAGTGCCGTTATTCGAGGAAGACACGCTGGGAGTTGTCTCGCCGGCCAGTGCATTCGGCCTGATAGGCGTGGCAGAGTCTTCACCCGCAACCGTCTTCCACTCCCGCACATGCCACCGCTTCACCAGCCCGCTCGTCACGTAGGGATCAGTGCGCGCAAACTTTTCCGCGACCTCAGGCGAGTCGCCCTTGAATAACAAGATCGCGCCGTCTACCGGATCTTGCAGCGCGCCACCCAGTACCAGTTCGCCGTGCTCGCTAGCCTTCCAGGCTTTTTCCAGATGCGCATCGCGAAACTCCGCCCGCCGCGCAAGGTAGTCGTCAGCAACCTCGTAGAAGAGAAGATAATGCATACGGAATGTTGTTCCTTTCGCGAAGACGACAACGCCGGTCCCGCGGGACCGGCGTTTGTTGAAAAAATCTTTGAGTTTCCCTAACTGCCCTTCACCCCGCCCGACTCGAGTTCCGATTGCGCAAACACCTGATTGGCTCCCATATGCGCCGGCGCCGGCGCCAGCATCTGTTCTTTTCGATACACCAGAGCGCTTGCGCTGAACGTTGCCAGCTCAAATCCGTGTCCGTGCGTAATCGCGTCGGTCGGACAAGCCTCCACGCAATACCCGCAAAAGATGCATCGATTGTAGTCGATGTTATAAACGCGGGCGTAGCGCTCCGCTCCCGAAATCCGCTTTTCGGCGGTATTTTCCGCGGCTTCGATATAAATGCAATTTGCCGGACACGCCGCCGCGCACAAAAAGCAGGCGACACATTTTTCCAACCCATTTTCGTCGCGCTGCAGCACGTGCATCCCGCGAAAACGCTCCTGAAAAACTGCCCCCTTCGTTGGGCCGGGGCCGTCAGGATAGTTTTCAACGACCGTAGGCTGGAACATTTCCTTCAGGGTGATGCTCATCCCGTGAGCGATAGCGCCGATGTTTTTGATCACAGACATGAGAGTTTATTATAACGGAGGTCACGCAGAACGGCGATTGGCGGCAACATTGATGGTAAGTCAGGGGGTCGGAGTGTAGTCGCCTTGATTTCAACAGTTGCTAAACGATGGATTGGCACGAAGGCGGGCTGGAACTGGACAACGAATTGTCGCCGTTGCCGATGAGCGCTGCCCCCGTCCCGATTAAACCTGTTTGCGACCCAGAGTCCCCTGTTAATGCGTCTCCACCATGGTCTCCGCCAACTTATGCAGCGAGTCCTGATTCACAGTACGCGTATAAAACATGTGGCCGCCGGGGAACTCGTGGACCTGTACGCGGCTCGCATCGCCCATCACCGGCATCTGATCCACCGTCAATACTGATCCCATGAACGGGCACGAAAGATCGTTCCATCCATGCACGATCAGCACGCGCAGCTTGGGATCGGCCGCCACCGACTCCCGGAGATCTCCCACCGCGCCCTTGCGCAGGTCGTCGCTGCGATCCCATTGCCGGTTCACGTCATACGACAGCGCTTCATATCGCCCATCGTACTTCCATCCCATCGTGCGCGTAATGAAGTCGACCATCGCCGTCGTCGTCGGCGCGATGATGCTCTCCAGAATCGGATCTCCACTCTCCTGCGTTGGCGCATAAGGAAACGGATCCGGTGCCGTGACATTCGAGTCATACACGCTGCCGATCAGTCCCTGGGTGCGGTGCACTTCGCGGAGATACGCCCCAATATCAAGCCGCCCGCCCGCGAATTTCACAAACTTCGGATCCAGTCCCGTCATCTCCGTAACGTGCGCGATCATTGCGTCTGTGGCCGCAGTGTCGCTGCGACCTTTCAACAGCGCCGCGGCATAGTCTCCGCGCGTGTAAGCCATCACCTGCTGCATCGCCTCCGGCGTCAGTTTCCCTTCCGACTCCAGATGAGCAGCCGTAATCGAGGGCAGAGCAGTCAACCACGGAATGGGCGAGAGATTCCCATCGCCAGCCTCTGGATTCAAATACGGGCTTACCAACACCACCCCATTCATGGCCACGCCCAGCCTCGATTGCAGATAGTGTGTGATCCGAGGTCCGCGATAGCCGCCGTAGCTCTCGCCCACCAGGTATTTCTTGTCCAGCAAGCGATCGTTCTGCACCAACCACTTGTAAATCACCAGCGAGAGATACTCGATGTCCGGAGTCGCCCCATAAAACAACTTCTTGGTCTCCGCCTCGTCCACCAGCGATCGCGAAAATCCCGTGCCGATCGGATCGATAAATACAAGGTCTGTGAAATCAAGCCACGTCCCAGGATTGTCCGTCAGCATCGCCGGGTCCGAAGGTGAGTCGCCCTCATTCGCAAACACAATATGCTTCGGCCCGATCGCGCCAGGTTCAGATAGACGGACGAGGCCCCCGGCCCGCCGTTGAGCGCGAACGTGACAGGCCGGTGCGAACCGCCGTCGCTGTTTTGGTTTTTGCCTTTTGGTTCGTCCAGCGTGAATGCCGTGTACATCACCACGCCGGTGGGCTTTTCGTCCTTGTTTTTCAGCGTGATTGTGCCGACCGTCGCGGTGTAGTGGAGCGTCTTGCCGTTCACGGTGATCGTCTGCGGCGCAGACTTGTCCGCGGGCAGAGGATTCTTGACTGGTTCAGCGGACTTTGGTTCGGCGGATTTCGCCTCCGCGGATTTTGCCGCCGCAGGAGTTGCGCTGGCATCGTCCGCCGGCTTAGCAGATTCGCCATGCTGGGCGAATGCAGGAAGAGCGAATAGCACGAGTGCAATAACGAAATTGGTGAAAGTCATTCTGAATAATGTAATCTACAACCACAGACTGACGCAAAATCGCGATAGCATCAACTACCGTCGCTCCCAGTTTAGTTGTTCCCTTGCTCGTCGATGAGCGCGCAACGAAGCCCGTGGAGACAGCCCGGCGTTATTGCCGTAATCGCTGTCGCTGTCCTAATCAATTTGGTTGTTGACTGGTTCGTTTTCAGGCCGAAGAGCCTAGTGTTGTTTATTGTCGTGGAAGCTGTAGTCGTGGGCGGCATCGCTTGGCTGGTAATTGCGCGCCAGCCACCTCGCCCGTAACTGGTTTAATATTCGCGATCTCACTCACCATGCCGGAACCCACTCGTCGCTAGGCAACCATCCGCCAACCTAGAAGTTGACACTGTTCTCGGCTACCAAGGATGGGCAGTCTTTCGAGGACGTGGAAATCTTCGCTTAATCGTTGAAACTCTACTGGCGCGCCGCTCCCCGACGGCGCGCTGATGGCGTTTCTCTCTATGTCCAGCCGTATCTCGAGCCGTGGTTCGTTTCATTTCATTTCGCAGGTTATTCTCCGGGGGCTCTTTACTTTTCTTTTCGCCGCCGGTTTGTTCGGCAGCGCTCCTGGCCAGGAGTCGGACAGAAAACCAGTTTCCGCAACTTCTGAGCAGAGCGGCGCGAACAAAAACCTACTATTCTCCAGCTCCAGAGCAAAGTGGAATTGGAATCAACGCGGCCGTACTGTCCCCGCGGCACGATCGGCTGCACTACGCCTGCGAGCCTATCGGCAGAAAATCGCAATGCGGGCAGCGCGAGCGGCGGCAGCGTCCTCGACAAACGCACCCAGCCACAGCTCGAATAAGGAGATCGCTTTGCCGGCAACGTCCGCCGTCTGGACGGCCATGGGTCCCGCCCCGCTCGCCTCCGATGCCACCGACGACGGCGGCCAGAATTACAACTGGGTCTCCGGACGAGCCACTTCCGTACTCATCGATCCCGCCGACGCCAGCGCCAACACGGTCCTGTTAGGAGGGGCCTATGGCGGCCTCTGGAGATCGACTAACGCGGGTAGTCTTAGCTCCAGTCCCGCCGCAGTCGTCTGGCAACCGTTGCTCGACGTTCAACCAACCCTAGCCGTCGGCGCAATCGCCCTGCAGCCCGGAAACAGCCAGGTCATTCTCGTAGGCACCGGCGAAACGAATAATTCGTCCGACTCCTATTACGGCCTGGGAATCCTGCGCTCCTCGAACGGAGGATCGAGTTGGACGCCAATCACCAGCGCCGCCAGCGGTCAATCATTCCTCGGAATCGGTTTCAGCAAAATAGCCTTCAGTACCGCGAACCCCAATTTAGTGGTGGCGGCCACGGCGGCAGACAACGGCCTATGTCTCGGCGAAGAATCTGCGCCTGTTGTCGATAGCGGCCCATGTCTCGGCCCAACCGAAGATGGAAATTCCACCGTGCCCGGACTTTATTTCTCAACTGACGGCGGCATCATCTGGAATCGCGCCACCTTAACCGACGGCTCCGTTCCAGCCTCAGCCACCTCGGTGATCTACAACGCGGCGAACGCGACGTTCTATGCCTCTACAAGACGCCACGGCCTCTACTCATCAACGGACGGACAGAATTACACACGACTCTCAACACAGCCAGGCGCAGGTCTCGCCTCCGCAAATTGCCCCGCTGCCGCGAACGTCACAACCTGCCTGATTTACCGCGGCGAGTTTGCAGTCGTCCCCGGCCGCAACGAAATGTATGTCTGGATCGTTGACGTGCAGGGCGACGTCCAATATTCAAATCCCGTGTCCGCCGACGAAGGCATCTGGCAGTCGACCAACGGCGGCGCCAGCTGGACGCAGATTCCCGACAATGGCATCACCAACTGCGGCGACGACGCCTTCGGCCCCAACAGCGGTTGCGGAGTCGAGCAAGGCTGGTACAACCTCGCTCTATCCGCCGTTCCCGATCCGCCATCCCAGGGCTCCACGGGAACGGATATCTATGCAGGCGCCATCAACCTTTATAAGTGCACGCTGGAGCCCGCCGCCAGCACGGCCTGCATCCAGGGCGATTGGATCAATCTCACGCACGCCTATGGCTGCGACCCGCTCGCCGCGCCCGCGCATGTGCATCCCGGCCAGCACGGCATCGCCTTCAGCGTTGTGTCGGCAAGCAACCTGTCGCCCGGCTACTTCGCCCACGACGGCGGAATCAGCCGCACTCTCGATGGTTATTCCGGCCTCGACACCGGAAGCTGCTCTGGCACCAATCAATTCGACAGTCTGAGCCAGACGCTGGGCTCGATGACAGAATTTGTCTCCATCGCCCTGCATCCAACCAGCGCCAATATCATGCTCGGCGGAACGGAGAATAACGGCTCACCCAAAACCGACACAGCGACCACCAGCAACACGTGGCAAAATGCCCTCGGCGGCGATGGCGGATTCACCGTCATCAGTCCCGCGAATCCTTACCTCATGATCCTGGAGTGTGACTCGCAAACCGGCACCGGCTCGGACTGCAATGACAACACCTTCGTGCAGATCGTAGGGCCCAGCGATCTCGGCGGAGACGAGGGCGCCTACGTCACTCCCTACATTCTCGATCCGCAGAACGCCAGCGAAATGCTGGTCGGCACGTGCCGCGTGTGGAGCATCGGCATCAGCGGCAGCTCTCCACAGCAACTAAGCAACGATTTCGAAACCTTCGGTACCGGCGTCTGCACCGGCGAAGAGGTCAATCTCGTAACCGGCTTGGCCGCAGGCGGCCCAACGTCAAACGGCGATTCATCCGTAGTTTATGCCGTGACCGATGGATACGGACCGCTAAGCGGCGCGCCCGGCGGCGAAGTGTGGGCCACGACCAGCGCCGGGAAGACGCTGATGCAGAACGTAACGCAGAACATCAATCCCCAAGGCTACGCAATTTCCTCGGTCGCTATGGATTCATCCGACCCGACCGGCAATACCGCCTACGTCGGCATCATGGGCTTCAGCACGCCCTCCTACCCCACGTCTCACGTTTGGCAAACTACGAACGCCGGCGCAACGTGGAATGACTGGAGCGGCGCCGGCCAGACCGCGCTCCCCGACAATCCCGTAAACGCCCTCCTCGTCGATTCCGGAGCAGGCAACATTTACGCCGCCACTGACGTAGGCGTCTTCGTGAGCCCGACTTCAGCTCCCAACTGGACCGAAGTCGGACCCGCTCCGGCACCCGGCGCGACCGGCTATTTGCCCAACGCTCCCGTCACTGCGCTTCAGGTTTTTAATCCCGACGCCGGTACAAAAACTCTGGTCGCCTCAACCTATGGCCGCGGCATCTGGAACTTCGCCCTCGTAGTTTCTCCCGCCTACACCAACGTGATTTCGAATTCGCCGCAAACCGTTTTTCCCACGCAGACGGCCACGTTCAGTGGCGAGTTGACCGCCCTGAATGGCTACGCGAGTCCAGTAAATCTGAGTTGCACCGGCGCCGCACCTCCGACCTGCTCGCTGCAACCGACACAGATAACTCCAACCGCAACCTACTCCGTGGTTGCCGGCGGCCCCGTCGGCACCTATAGTTTCGATGCCCACGCCGTTGGCACCGACGCCGATGACATTACGCGCGACGCGGCAGTCACCCTCTATGTCGTCGATTTCAATTTGACCGCGCCCAGTCCAAACTCACTCACCGTCGGCCAAGGCGGAACATCATCCACAGCCACGTTCCAGGTAACCGCCTCTGGCAACTTCGCCGACATCGTAACTCTTGCCTGCCCCGCGGGATTGCCCACGGGAGCCGCATGCACCTTCTCGCCCTCGAGCACGGTGTCTCCGACCTCCTCCTCTCCAGTCACCGTCACCTTGACCGTGACGGCGGCAACCTCGACGCCACAGGGCGGCCCACTGAACGTGACGCTCTCCGCAATGGCGGCCGGAGCACCCGCGCCCAAGACGCAAACATTTTTGCTAACCGTAACGCCCCCGGCCCCTGATTTCGCCATAGCCGTTTCAGCGACTCCATCGACGACTGTGACCAATCAGAACGTAACCTGGAGCGGAACCTTGACGGCATTGAACGGTTACTCCGGCAGCGTGACCGTGTCCTGCACTGCGGGAGCTCCGTCGATTTGCACCACGCCTGCGTCGATCACGCCAACCGCCGCTGGCGCTCCCTTTACAGTGACATTAGGCAGCGCGGCGGTCGGCACATTTAATTTCACTATCCAGGGAACCGACGGCACCCTGACTCACGCGACGCCCTCAGAAACTCTAACCGTAACCGCGCCCGGCGCGAACTTTACCTGGACCGACACCGGCAGCACCACCGCGACCGTGCTGGCCGGCCAAAGCGCAACCTATACCTTTTCGGCCGCGCCCGTCGGAGCCGGAACATTCAGTTCATCGGTGAGTTTCTCGTGCGCGGGCCTGCCGCCATTAATCACCGGCCCTCCCGGAGCTACCTGCGGCTTCACGCCAACATCAATCGCAGCCGGAGCCGGCACAACTGCCGTTACGCTTACGATTTCAACCATGGGGCCGAATCTGGGCAGCGAATCACAGCCCGCATCGCGGCATCGCTTGCGCCGCGCGTCAACGCTCAGGCCCAACTCGCCTCAATCGAATAGCGGAACTCGCGTGGGTAGTCATCTCTATGCATTCGTGTGGGCACTGCTCGCGGCTTTTCTCGGAATCAAGAGAACAAGCCGCGCCAAACCGCATCTCTACTGCGGAATTGTGAATGCCTCGATCGCACTCGGACTAACCACTCTGCTCTCGTGCGGCGGTGTCGGGGGAGGCAACGGCAACCCACAACTGGTGACGGTCACGGTGAATCCAGGGCTCGCAACTCTATTTGCCAACGAACCAAATAATGCTTGGGCCGCCGGAGCTACGCAGCAACAATTCGGCGCGACCGTGAATGGCTCGACCGACCAGACCGTAACCTGGGCAGTTAGCGGTCTCGAGAATGGCACGGTCGATCCCACCGGCCTTTATTCCGCCCCCACATCCGTGCCCAGTCCCGCAACCACAACCGTAACCGCCACGTCGACCGCAGCGCCAAAGCCCGGATCGGCCTTCGTCACCGTAGCCTCGCCAACGCTAGTGGGAGCATCGCAGATCACGGTGACCGCCGCAGCCGCCGGTGGCGCGACGAACTCCGATACTGTGATTCTGACCGTGCAATAAGAAATTAGTACTGTAAGTGTGAATTGTGGAGTGTGGGGTGGGATGGTGTGGTGTGGAGCGGGCGCCCCCGCCCGCTGCCTTTGACCCCGACGTTAGAACATCATCCGTTCGGAAGCCAGCCTCAAGATCCTACCGCTAATGTTAGTCTGGTGCACTACCACTCAATGATGGCTGGAGGACCGCAATGGGCCAAAGTGTAGGCGCCAAAAAGAAAGTAGCAATCCTGGGTGCGGGCAAGATGGGCTCGATTCTGCTGCAATCCCTGCTGCGCGACGGATTGCTTTCTCCCGCGCAAACCTGGGCTACCGTCACCCATCCCGAGCGCGCCCGTCTGTTAAAGGATAAGTTGAAGGTCCATGCCGGAACCGACAACCAGGAAGCAGTCCAGGGCGCGGACATTATTTTTCTGTGCGTTAAGCCCCAGGTAGTAGCTGACGTCGTCCGCGAGATCCGCGCGCACCTGAATGAAAAGCAGCTCGTGATCTCGATCGCCGCCTCAGTCCCGACCGACATGATCGAGCGCGCCCTCGAGAAAGAAGTTCCCGTAGTGCGCGCCATGCCGAACACTCCTTGCGTCCTCGGAGCGGGCATGACCGCCCTCTGCAAAGGCAAGTTCGCAACCCGCCAGCATCTTGAAATGGCCACAAAGTTTTTCGATGCCGTAGGCCGCACCGTGACCGTAGACGAAAAACATATGGACGCCGTCACCGGTTTATCGGCAAGCGGCCCCGCCTACATCTACATCATTCTCGAATCACTCGCCGAGGCGGGAGTCAAAGTGGGCCTGCCGCGCGACGTAGCCACTCTTCTAGCCGCACAAACCACCATGGGTGCCGCTCGCGTGGTCCTCGAAACCGGCGATCATCCCGCGCTACTAAAAGACGCAGTAACCACCCCCGCCGGATGCACCATTGACGGCATCATGGAACTCGAAGAAGGGAAGTTACGAGTCACTTTGATTAAGGCGGTGGTGAAGGCCGTCCAGCGAGCCAAAGAATTGGCATTCTCGTAGGAGTGATGGGACAAAGAAGAAAGCGAAGCTACAATACCCAGCGGACGTTTATTGTGGACTTCCGCTTCTTTGATAGGCCGCAGCCTGTGCCAAAGCGCGAGTCCGCCCGCGATAACCACTCCACGCTGCTGAGAAAAAACCACCGATAAGCGGGCAGAGCAATCAAAAGAATCGTCACCACCGCGACGGCGACGATAAGCCCGGCCGACCCTCTTAGGCTGAATCTGAATTGGCCGCCAGATTCCCGTTCCATAACACCTTAATTCTAATGCCATTTAGCTCGAGCAGGAAAGTGCGGATACGTATATATCTATACGTACAATATGGCCCATACAAATGTTCCACGTGGAACATTTGTACATACAATTGGTCTATTGGCGGGCTTCAGGAATCTCCGCCACCGGCGGGGTCACGATGGGAGCCATGGTGGCCTCCGCGTCCGACGGCATCTGCGGCAGCGGGCCTTCCAGGGCGATGGCCAGCACCTGATCCATGTTGTCGACGAAGTGTAGCTTCATGGCGGTGCGCAGATTCTCCGGAACTTCGGCTACATCTTTTTCGTTTTCCTGCGGCAGGATCACTTCGAACAGCCCGGCGCGATGGGCAGCGAGAAGCTTTTCTTTCAGGCCGCCGATGGGCAGCACCTTGCCGCGTAGCGTGATTTCTCCGGTCATGGCAATATCGCGGCGCACCGGAATCCGGCTGAGCGCGCTGGCCAGAGCGGTGGCAATGGTGATGCCGGCCGAAGGGCCATCCTTGGGAATCGCACCTTCCGGCACGTGTACGTGAATATCGAGGTTGCGATAGAAGTCGCGCGACAGGCCTAGCCGCAGGGCTCGTGAGCGTATGTAGGACATCGCAGCCTGCGCCGATTCCTGCATCACGTCGCCGAGTTTACCGGTTAATGTGAGCTTGCCTTTGCCGTCGACGGCTGTGGCTTCGGTGCTGAGGATCGACCCACCGACTTCGGTCCAGGCCAGGCCGGTGACGAGGCCGACTTCGCTCTTCTCGTGGGCTAGGGTGTCGCGGAACTTGAGTACGCCGAGCCAGTCGCCAATCTTCTCCGCCTCGATGGCGGCCGTGAAGTCAGCGCCTTCCTTCACTACCTTGCGCGCAACTTTTCGACATATGTTGCCAATCTCACGCTCCAGATTGCGGACGCCCGCTTCGCGGGTGTAGCCGCGGATGATCTGGCGTAAGGCGTCGTCGGAGAACTGAATGTTCTTCTCCGTCAGCCCCGCTTGTAGCATCTGCTTCTTGATCAGGAATTGTTTGGCGATTTCTACTTTTTCCGGTTCGGTGTAGCCGTGCAGGCGCAACACTTCCATACGATCTTGAAGTGCGGGCGGAATGGTGTGCATCACGTTGGCCGTGGCCACGAAGAAGACTTGAGACAGGTCGTACTCGACGTCAAGGTAATGATCGACGAACATGAAATTCTGTTCGGGATCGAGCACTTCTAGAAGGGCAGCAGAGGGGTCGCCACGGAAGTCCATCGACATTTTGTCGACTTCGTCGAGCATGAAGACAGGGTTTTTGGTGCCAGCCTTTTTCATCATCTGGATGATCTGTCCGGGCAGGGCGCCGATGTAGGTGCGGCGATGGCCCCGGATCTCGGCCTCGTCGCGCACTCCGCCAAGCGACATGCGAACGAACTTGCGGCCAGTGGCCTTGGCAATCGACATTCCGAGCGATGTCTTGCCTACGCCCGGAGGCCCGACGAAGCAAAGGATTGAGCCTTTCGGATTTTTGACTAACTGGCGCACGGCGAGAAACTCGAGGATGCGCTCCTTGATCTTCTCCAGGCCGTAATGATCTTCGTTCAGAGTTTTTTCAGCCCGCGTAATGTTGCGGATTTCCTTCGACCGCTTCTTCCACGGCACCGCCAGCAGCCAGTCGAGGTAGTTGCGGGAGACCGTCGATTCCGCCGACATGGGCGGCATCGCTTCGAGTTTTTTCAGTTCCTGGATCGCTTTGTCGCGAACTTCCTTTGGCATGCCCGCGGCTTCAACTTTTTTCTTCAGTTCGTCGAATTCGCTTTTCTCGCCGCGGCCAAGTTCCTTCTGGATCGCCTTGATCTTCTCGTTNNTGCGCCTTCTCCATCTGCCGCTTCACCCGCGACTGGATGGTGCGGTCCATATTGAGTTTTTCGATTTCTACGTCAAGCACGTCGCCGATTCGGTTGAGGCGCTCGGCGGGATCGAAAATTTCAAGTAGCCCTTGCTTCTCTTCAATGGAGAGCTGAAGGTTGGCGGCGATGGTGTCGGTTAGCTTCGCCGGATCTTCCATGCGCACGGCGGCGATCATGGTTTCGTAGTTCAGCGACTGGCAGAGTTTTACGTACTGCTCGAACATGCCGGTGACGCGTTGCATGGCCGCTTCAATTTGCGCTGTCGTCTCAGTGGCATACCGGGCGACGCGTACGGTGGCTTGCAGATAGCCATCGGTTTCGATGACTTGCAGAATTTTGCCTCGCTCAATGCCTTCAACCAGTACTTTAATGTTGCCGTCGGGCAGCTTGAGGCTTTGCACGATGTTGACGATTGTCCCAACCTGGAAAATATCGCCGGCTTTTGGTTCGTCGATGGAGGCGTCGTGCTGGGTGGCAAGAAATATTTTTTTATCGCTGGCCAGAGCTTCTTCGAGCGCACGCACGCTCGACTCCCGCCCCACTACGAACGGAGTCATCATGTGCGGGAAGATGACCACGTCGCGAATGGGCATCATCGGCAGCTTCTTGCTCTCGAATTTTTCCTTGGGGTTCGACAATGCGCCTTCTCCCATCTCTGGTCAGGTTCGGTCGTTGGTCGTTAGTCGTTTGTCGCTCGCCATTCAGTTTGCGAACGACTAACGACCAACGACCGATGACTAGTCAACTTGCCGCTTTTTCGATCATCGAAAGCGAGACGTCGCGCTTTTCCACCATCTCGCGGGTTACTTCAAATTCCTTCACCTTCTTCTGACTGGGAAGGCTGTACATCAACTCCAGCATGAGCTCTTCGAGGATCATGCGCAAGCCGCGGGCGCCGACTTTGCGCGCCATGGCCTGACGGGCAATCGCCCGGTTCGCGTCGTCGCTGAACTTCAGCCGCACGTTCTCAAACTCGAACAGCCGCTGGTATTGTTTCACGATTGCGTTCTTGGGGCGAGTGAGAATCTCGACCAGCGCGTTTTCATCGAGTTGCTGCAAGACGCCCATAACGGGAAGCCGCCCAACAAACTCCGGGATCAGTCCAAACTTGATCAGGTCTTCCGGCTGCGCCTCGGAGACGAGCTCGAAGTTACGCTTAGATGACGCAACTGTCTGTTCGGTTTCCTCTTCCGCTCCGGTGCGGAAGCCGAGAGCTTTCTTGCCGACGCGCCGTCCAATGATTTTTTCCAGGCCAACGAAAGCGCCGCCGCAGATAAAGAGAATGTTCGTCGTGTCGACCGGCGTAAATTCCTGATGCGGATGCTTGCGTCCGCCCTGCGGAGGAACGTTCGCGATCGTACCTTCGAGAATCTTGAGCAATGCTTGTTGCACGCCCTCGCCGGACACATCGCGCGTGATCGACGGGTTCTCGTCTTTTCGACCGATCTTGTCAATTTCGTCAATATAGATGATGCCGGTCTGGGTGCGGCTGACGTCGCCCTCGGCGGCCTGCAGCAGTTTGAGAATGATGTTCTCGACGTCTTCGCCAACGTATCCGGCCTCGGTGAGCGTCGTGGCATCGACGATCGCGAAGGGCACGTCGAGCATGCGGGCGAGGGTTTGCGCCAGCAAAGTTTTGCCAGTGCCGGTCGGGCCGATCAGCAGGATGTTCGACTTGGTCAGTTCGACGCCATCGCTGCCGCGCTGGCGATTCATGTAGATGCGCTTGTAGTGGTTGTAGACGGCGACGGCCAGCTTCTTCTTCGTCTGCTCCTGCCCAATCACATATTCGTCGAGGAACGTCTTGACCTCGAGCGGCTTGGGCAGTTGGTTGGGAACGGCGGCCGACGGAGCGGCGGAGCGGTCGTCCTCAAGAATCGAGTTGCAGACGGCTACGCACTCGTCGCAGATATATGCCCGGGGATAGTCGCTCGGCGACGAGATCAGCTTCGCAACCGCGTCCTGCGACTTGTGGCAGAACGAACAACGCAACATCTCTTCCGAACCCGATCTGGTTTTCACTACCGCGCTCCTTTTCTGGTACTCAGCCGCTGCCTTACGTCTGACCCACCCTACGTCGCAAAAACCGCGACGTTAGGATGGGGCACCCCGCCGCGTGAATTGCCGATCATACCCTCTATCTTGTCTTATAGATGATATCGTCAATGATTCCGTATTCCTTAGCCTGCTGCGAATTCATGATGAAGTCGCGTTCCACGTCCTTCTCCACTTTATCGAGCTTCTGGCCGGTGTGCTTGGCCAGTAACTGATTAGTAATCTCACGCATGCGCAGAATTTCGCGGGCATGAATGTCGATGTCGGTCGCCTGACCGGAAAGCCCGCCCATAGAGGGCTGATGGATGAGGATGCGCGAATTCGGCAGCGCCAGCCGCTTTTTAGCTTCTCCCGCCGAAAGCAGCAACGCCGCCATGGACGCGGCCTGCCCAATGCAGATCGTGGTCACGTCGTTCTTCACATACTGCATCGTGTCGTAGATGGCCATGCCCGCCGTGATCGAGCCGCCAGGCGAGTTGATATAGAGCTGAATGTCTTTCTCGGGGTCTTCCTGCGCCAGGAACAGCATCTGGGCAATGACCAGGTTGGCGATGTTGTCATCAATCGGCGTGCCAATAAAGATGATGTTGTCGCGCAGCAACCGCGAATAAATGTCGTAGGCGCGTTCGCCCCGCCCCGTCGATTCGATCACCATCGGCACGAGCATCATTTGTGCCTCGTTGGAATTCGTCTTCACGTTCACCCTTTCCACACTCCTGCCCTCAGTCGATCTTGGCGGCTCAAGGGAGGATCGAAATGGTCCGCGCGCCTTTTTGGTCAACTACGCGGACTGACGATACAGAAAATCGAGGGTCTTCTCGTTGCGGATTCGTGTTCGTATCCTATCGAGGCCCCCATCCCGTGTCAAACGAGCGCGCACTGCTTCGGACGTCTGTTTGGATTGTCGGGCCAGCGCCTCCAATTCGTGATTCAGTTCTTCGTCGCTGACCTGCACGTTTTCTTCTTCTGCCACTCTTTCGAGCAGCAGCGCTGCTTTTACGTCGTGAATTGCCTGGTCGCGCTGCCCTACGCGCAGACGCTGTAAATCCATCTTTTTCATCTGCTCGGCGGTCAGTCCCTGGGCCGCCAGCGCGCGCAGCCCGCGCTCGATTCGTATATCGATCTGTTGATCGATCAGCGAATCGGGCACTTCAAAATCGTTGCGCTGAATCAGTTCGCCGACCAGCTTTTCTTTGGCGGCATGTTCGGCTTCATGCCTGCGCTCGGATTCGATCTGCTCGCGAATCACCTTTCTTATATCGTCCACTGTCTGGAATTCGCCCAGCGTCTTGGCGAACTCATCGTTCAGTTCGGGCAGGCTCTTTTGTTTGATCGCCTGAACTTTCACCGTGTAGGTGAAGGTCTTGCCCGCCAAGCGCTTGTCTTGAGTGTCTTCGGGATAGCTGACATCGAAGGTGCGCTCATCGCCGGGGACCGCGCCGCGCAAATGCTCGGTGAATTCCGGCATGGTGTTTTTGCCGGCGATTTCGACCAGCACTTCATCCATGTGGACGGGCTGGCTGTCGTCTTTTTTGCCGTCTTTCTTCTGTTCGTCCTTTAGAACGTCAGCCGCCTTGGGAATTCCATCGAGTGAAACCTGGACAAAATCGCCGTCGGCGAGAGCGCGGCCCTCGACGGGATTGAACGCGGCCTGGCGCTCGCGCAGATCGTTGATCGCCTGCTCGACGTCGGCCTCAGAAACTGCGATCTCCGGTTTCTCCGCGCGCAGCTCTTTGTAGCCCTGGAGCTTGATCTCGGGCAGCACCTCGAAAGCGGCTTTGAAGCGCAGCGGTTCGCCATCGTGCAGATGCAGGTCGGTCACGCGCGGCTGCGAAACTGGATGCAGGCTCAGCCTCTCGGCCTCTTGCCGGAAAAAGCGCGGGATCAGCGCCTCGACCATGTCAGTCTTGATCTCTTCAGAAAAACGCTGGCGGATGATCGACGCCGGAACGTGGCCACGCCGGAAGCCAGGAATGCGCGCCACCTTCTGATATTTCTGTATGAGCGCGTCGGTCTGCCGGTTCACGTCCGCGACCGGAATCTCAACCTGAATCTCGCGCTTGGTGGAGCTTTCTTTATCCGGCGCTTCTTTAGCCGGACTTTCCTGGATCGGACTATCTTTGACTGGGCCTTCTTTGGCCGCGTCGTCCTTAATATCCGTGGGGCTCACAGTTGCCTTTCCAAACGGCCTGCGGCAGCAGAGTCGGAAGAGGGTTGCTCCGCTGCTACACATGGTGCCGCAACCTTGAGTGTAAAGACTCTCGAAGAGCAACGTCAAACGGCGGAGGGGGCGATCCTACCCACTAAAGTAACGGGGGTTGGTGTGGGTGGAGCGGACACTCTTGTCCGCCGCGGTTGGGTTTGTTGTTGAACTTGTTGTTCCTTATGATGGGGCCGCTGCCGGACTACTAGCGTTTCGCCGAAAAGTTTTTCCGCAGTCATCAAGCGGACAGGAGTGTCCGCTCCACACGGGCAGGTACTCCACACGAGCCAATACAATGAAGACGAATGCCTCTCCCCATCTGGCTTAAGGTTTTGAATGCCGAGGTCATCGCCTGCACGCGCTGTCCGCGGCTGGTTGCTTATCGCGAGATGATTGCGCGCGAGAAACGCCGCGCCTACCGCGATCATGAGTACTGGGGCAAACCGGTTCCGGGATTCGGCGATCCCGACGCTCGCGTGCTTGTGCTGGGATTGGCTCCCGGCGCCCATGGCTCGAATCGTACCGGGCGGCCATTCACCGGAGACGCATCGGGCAAATTTATGTATCCGGTGCTGTACGAAGCTGGCTTTGCGAATCAGCCGACGGCCACTGATCGCAATGACGGTCTCATGCTCACCGATCTTTATATAACCGCCGCGGCGCGTTGCGCTCCGCCGGACAACAAGCCGCTGCCTGAGGAGCTCGCCAACTGCGCTCCCTATCTCGAACGGGAACTCGAAGGGTTGAAGAAACTGCGCGTAATCGTGGCGCTGGGAAGAATCGGATTCGAAGCTCACCTCAATTACATGGTGCGAAAGAAAACGATTGCGAGCAAGCGTGAGTATGAATTCCGCCACGGTGCCGAATATCTTATGCCCGATGGACGTGTCCTCTTGGCGTCGTATCATCCATCCAATCAAAATACGCAGACGGGGAAGCTGACTAAAGAGATGTTCCAAAGGATATTCAAGCGCGCGCGCGAATTGGCCGATGAATCACCGGGGCGGATCTCGCGGTAGCGGACACCTCTGGGCCGGCATGGGGGATCCGTCGCTTCGGGATGGGCCGCCCTTGTTCTTACACCCCCGTCCCTACGCAAATCCTACAAACACCGGCTCCGGCTCGAGCAGAATGCCCCACACTTCACGCACGCCGTGCTGTATTTCATCTTTCAGCCGGACAATGTCGCTCGCGCTTGCGTCTTCGCGATTAATCAGCGCCAGCGCGTGCTTAGCCGAAATTCCGGCCGCTCCCACCGTATAGCCCTTCGAAAATCCAGAGTGCTCGACCAGCCACGCCGCCGAAACTTTGTGCTGGGCATCGAGCGCGGGGTAGGTGGGAATTTCTAATCCTTTGGCAGCGGCGCGCTCCGCCAGTTCTTTGAACTGTGTTTCACTGAGCACCGGATTCTTAAAAAACGATCCGGCGCTGCGGCAATCGTCGTCTCCGGGGACAATCAGCATACCTTTCGCGCGCCGAATTTCGCGCACCGCCTCGCGCACTTCGGCAAGCGAAGGCGGCGTCTTTCTTTCGGCAAAATGTTTTTGCAAATCGGCGTACTTCAAACTCGGAGCGCCACCCCGCTTCAACCCGTAGTTCACGCGCACGATGATGTAACGACCCCGCTCGGTAGTATTAAAGATGCTTGCGCGATAGCGGAACCCGCAGGCCGGCTTGGGCAAACTCACAATTCGGTCCTGTTTCAAATCGAAAGCGAGTACCGATTCGATGGTGTCGGCAACCTCCTGCCCGTAGGCACCGACGTTCTGCACGGGCGTGCCTCCGACGCTGCCCGGAATTCCGCTCAGGCACTCCACTCCCGCGCAATTCTGCACCACTGCCTGCGCCACGAAGTCATCCCAATTGACGCCCGCGCCCACGCTGAAATGCACGGACCGGCTGGAGGGGGATCTCGGGTCAAGGAGAATTCCGCCAACTGCGACGCGCAGCACGAGCCCCGGCCAGCCCGCGTCGGCGATGACCAGATTGCTTCCTCCGCCGAGCACGAACAAGGGCAGGTCGCGGGATTTCGCAAACTGCACCGCCTCGCGGACATCGTCGTCTCTTTTTATTTCCGCGAAATAGCGCGCGGCTCCGCCAACCTGCATAGTCGTCAGCGGCGCCAGGGGAATGTTTTCCTGAATCGTCATGTCGATGAAAGGCGCTCTCTTATTGCGCTTCCGATAGCATACTTGATGGGTTGAGCATCTCACGTTCGCCCGTCAGAGCATATTGAGAACCGAGCTACGTTTGTCCTGAGCGTGCTCTACTTTCATGGCGGATTGACAGGGCCGGCGGCGGCCATTAGTTTGAAGCGGTCCGGAATATCTGGCGGCAGCTCAACTTCCTTCGTGTAACTTCGTGGCCTTTGTGGTTAAGGTTGAGGCTGACCCGTCGCCGAATATCACGGGCGCAGTTGTACTTGTGTTGCACGCAGGCCACTGATTCAAGGAGAACCAGACATGTCGCAGAGATTAGTCGGAACGAGGATTGCCGGCAGTACGATCGCCGGAAGGAAGACCGTCGGAAGTACGATCGTCGCCCTGATGTTCTTTCTGTGCGCGCTAACTGGCGCGCAGGCGCAGATGCCCAATCCTTACGGATCGAGCATCGCCTTGGAGAATGCCAAGAAAGCGGCTATGCCGGCGCTCGCCGAAGCGGCAAAGAACAACTGGACGATGGCGGTGGCGATCGTCGACCCCGCCGGCCATCTAGTTTATTACGAGAAGATGGACAACACGCAACTTGGAAGCGCCAACGTCGCGATTGATAAGGCGCGTTCCGCGGCGCTGTTCAAGCGGCCGACAAAGGCGTTTCAGGATGCGCTGGCGGCCGGCGGGGAAGGGCTGCGCGTTTTGGGATTGCAAGGCGCGACACCCGTTGAGGGAGGCATTCCGCTCCTCAGCGACGGCAAGATTGTGGGAGCGATCGGCGTTTCCGGTGGCACCAGCGCGCAGGACGGGCAGTGCGCCAAGGCGAGCGCCGACGCATTCAAATAAACAAACTTAGCAGGCCAGTTGGTCGCGCGTAAGTTTCAGGCCGGTCAGATTGCCGAGAATGGTAACGGCGATCTGCTCGGTGCGGAAAAATTCTTCGGCGGTTTGCTGCAAATCTTCGACGGTGACGGCTTCGATGCGTTCGATCAGTTCGTCGAGCCCATAGAAATGGTCGTAATACATTTCCTGGCGCGCGAGGTTCGACATGCGCGCGGTCGAGGATTCGAGCGAAAGCATGAGGCTGCCTTTCAGCTGATCCTTGGAGCGGCGCAATTCTTCTTCCGGCACTGGCGTCTTTTTCAGATTGCGAAATTCTTCGACGACGCACTCGACCACTTTGATCGCCGACTCGCGCGAAGTGCCCGCATATACGCACATCGAACCGGTATCGCGATAAGGATTGAGGTCGCTGTAGATGGAGTAGGCCAGTCCCTGGCGCTCGCGGATATTCTGAAACAGGCGCGAACTCATGCCGCCGCCGAGCAGCGTGTTGAGGATATACGAAGCGTAGCGGCTCTCGTGCGCCATGGGATGCGAAGGGACGCCGATGCAAATCTGCACCTGCTCTAGCGATTTTTTGTTGCGCAGATTGATGCGCGAATAAGTTTTGGGCGCGGGCGAGTGCAATCCGTTCTTTGCCGGTTCGACCTGCGCAAAATGTTTCTCGACTAAATCGACAAAGTGTTTGTGGTCGAGATTGCCGGCGGCGCTGACGATGAGGTTGCCGGGCGCGAAGTGATGTCCGTAAAAGCGATTAACCACGGGACGCTCAAACCTTTTTACCGTGTCGCGTGTGCCCAGAATCGGCAAGCCGAGCGCGTGATCTTTCCAGAAACTCTGGGTGAAGATCTCGTGGACGAGATAATCGGGATTGTCCTGATCCATTTTTATTTCTTCAAGGATGACGCCGCGCTCCTTGGCGATATCTCCGGCATCGAAGACGGGATGGAGGACGAGATCGCTGAGAACATCCATGGCGACGGGCAGATGCTCGTCGAGAACTTTAATGTTGAAGCAGATGCATTCCTTGGCGGTGAAGGCATCCATGTTGCCGCCGATCGAATCGACCTGGCGGGCGATGGCTTCGGCGGAGCGCGTCTCCGTGCCTTTGAAAACCATGTGCTCGATGAAGTGCGAGATGCCGTTCCATTCCGAACCTTCGTCGCGCGAACCGGATTTCAGCCAAATGCCGATCGCGACCGAGCGGATATGGGACATCTGCTCGGTGATGACGGTGAGGCCATTCGGCAGAACCTGACGACGAATGCTGCGCGTTTCTTTTACCATTAGCTGCTTAGTTCCTCACCTCTCAACTTCCTGTGAAGTTAGAACCATCCGCGGTATGAATCTGGGCGGGTGGCTACTTCTATTCTCCCACAATCCGGCGACGCAACGGGCATCACTTTATAGCCTTTGTTATATGCAACTTACAGGGTGTTCTTCGGGAATACCATTAGCTGGTGTCTCCGAGTTTCACGCGGGGCAAACAGTAAAACCTACTTCTGATAGATGATTTGATCGGCCCGAACGGTGCAGGCTACTTTGGCGAGGTTGCGGACGTCGGCGGCTGGGTCGGCGTCGAGAATGACCAGATCGGCGTCGAATCCCTTCTCCACGCGCCCCTTTTTAGCAGCTTTGAAATATGCGGCGGGGTTGGTCGTGAGAGAAGCGAGAATTTCGTTGACCGACAGTGCGCGATGCATCAGTTCGTATTCCTGGGAGGTGTCGTAGATCGTGATGAAGCCCACATCCGTCCCGAAAAGGACGGGGCCGCCGTTTGTAGAAAAAGACTTGAGCTGGTTAGTACCGTTTTGCTCCAACCTCGCCACTATAGCCGGGTCACTGACCACAGTCGTCCAGAGTGTGAGTGTGGGGATCAATGCGGTATGCTGGGACTTAAAGCGAGATAATTCCTCCGAGGTGTAATCGTTCTCTCCCGGTAGGGTGTGGGCCAGAATGTCGACTCCACCGATGACCGCGTTGTCAGCCCCGGTTCCATTCTGCGGGTGAGCGAAGACCGGCTTCCCTTGAGAGTGCGCGACATCGACAGCCGCTTTGACGATGGCGGTGTCCATGTTGATGACCGGTTTGTCGCCCATGTATGCGCCGGTAAAGAGTTTCATTGCGTCCAGGCCCATTTTCAGGTCGTCGCGAGCCATTTTCGCGGCTTCATCCGGCGTGGCGGCTTCGGGGAGTTGCATCTCAGTTGGCAGGTAAACGGGATGACCGTTCTTAGGAAAAATATCGCCGGCAAGAAGAATCCTGGGGCCGGGGACTTCGCCCGATTCGACGCGGCGGCGTAGAGCCAGAGAATTGTTTTCGTCAGAGCCAAGATCCCAGACGGTGGTGAAGCCCCAGCGCGTCAGCATTTCCTGCATATGCTTCTCGACCGCGGCGGCCGGCGCGTTGGCGGCATCGTTCCATGCTGCCTCGGTCAGATGGATATGACTATTCCAGAAGCCGGCAACGATGGTTTTCCCTTTGCAATCGATGACGCGGGCATCTTTCGGGATTTTGACCTCACTGCGTTTGCCGACAGCGGTAATGACACCGCCGGAGGTGAGAACGACCGCGTCACTCAACGGGACGGCGGCGGGCGAAGAGTAGACTGTGGCGCTGACGAAAGCCAGAGTCTGCTGGCCGGCGGCCGGGAACGCCGTCAGAAAAATAACGACAAGCAAGCCTAGGACAGCGCTGTATCGCCGACTCATGCGTAGGGTCCTCTCTTTTGTCAGATTATACTTCGGCGTTACACTCAGAATAGAATCGCTAGCCCGTCGCGAAACCAGCATTCAATGCCAGACAAGCCATCCAATTCGCTGTTAGGACTTAGCTTGCAGGAACTCACGAATCTTGCGGTGGGGTCGGGACAGCCCGCCTACCGCGGCCAACAGCTCTTTAATGCGATGTACCGGCAAAAGGTTGAGCGCATGGATCAGGTTTCGACGCTGCCCATGGAATACCGTGCGCGTCTCGCGGACGAGGGCTGGGTGGTTGGGCTTCCGGCGATTGCGCGCAAGTTTGTTTCGAGCGATGGCACGGTGCGCTACCTGATGACCATGGCTGACGGCGAGACGGTCGAGACGGTTTGGATGCCAGAGGGGGACGGCGGCGAAACCGGCGACGGAAGCGAAGCCGGAGACGAAATGGAAAGTGCCGCGGCGCCAACATGGCGGCGGTCGACGATTTGCGTGTCGAGCCAAGTTGGCTGCGCGGTGAATTGCAAGTTCTGTTTCACGGCGCTGCTCGGAGTAAAGCGGAATCTGGAGGCGGGTGAGATCGTTGGCCAGATTACGGCAGTGCTGCGCGATCGGGGAGTCGAGCCTCCGCTGCAACGCGTCAACGTCGTGTTCATGGGCATGGGCGAGCCCTTCTTGAATTACGACAACTTCATGAAATCGGTGCGCCTGCTGGTCGAGGGCGTGGAGATTCCGGAATCGCGGATGACGGTGTCGACGGCCGGGATCGTGCCGCGGATTCGGGATTTTGGACAAGAACCGGTGCGCCCGAAGCTGGCGATTTCGCTGAACGCCTCGAACGACACGCTGCGCAGCGAAGTGATGCCGCTGAACCGGAAGTGGAACCTGGAGCAGCTGATGACTGCGGCGCGGGAATTTCCGCTGCGGACGCGGGAAAAAATGACGTTTGAATATGTGCTGCTCGCGGGAGTGAACGATGCTCCGGAGCAGGCGCGCGAGGTGGTGGAGTTGGTGCGCGGGCTGCGGGCGAGAATCAATCTGATCGCAATGAATCCGGGGACGGAGTTGCCCTACCGGACTCCGGAGCAGGAGCGGGTGGCAGCGTTTCGAGCAATCTTAGTGGGTGCGGGAATTCCGGCGTTTGTGCGGCGGCCTCGGGGGCGGGATATTTTTGCGGCTTGCGGGCAGTTGAAGCGGACAGTAGATGTGATGCCGATTGGCGAGGCGATTTCCAACTCCTAGAGCCATTCGACTCACTTTCGCTCTAGATCGACTTTTTTTTGGGTATCGACTAGCCCGTCCTTCTTAAGCTCGTTTAAGTGATATCGAATAGAGCCACGGACACCCCCGGCCTTCTGAATGAACCATGAATCCTGCAAAGGATTACCATTCCTATCCTTGCGTCTCACCGCGGCCCAGTACGTCGGGGCGTCTAGTTTCTCAACTAGGGAGTCTAGGGTCTGAGGAATCTCACAGCGAAGCAGAGTGGCGACCACGAGCTTTCTCTGAGTCCCTTCCCGGAATTTCCCTTCATCATACTTTCTAATTAGGCACGAGTTTTAGCCACGTTGTCTTAACTGTCATCGTGTTTCCTCCTAAGCTAATCGATGATTTGCGCACTAGGAGCCAGTCGCCGCAGCTCGCCGACGAACCCGCGATCTTGACTGATCGCGCGCGCTTGAAGGCGCCGTCAAACGGGAATGACTTCGGCTGCTGTTCTTGCGATGCGCTCCGGAGCCAGCCCGTACCGAAAGCGTGGCCTTCATCTTCAGCCGATCAGAATAAGTGAGAAGCTTTTCCACACTCACCTTGGCGATTTTTCCCCGCGTCAGATTGCTGACTGAAGGCTGATATTCGTCGAGAATCTCCACCAGTTCACTTTGCGTGTAGCCCCGTTTTTCGATCTCCCGAAGAATTGCATCGAGGAGCGTCGCTTTGATTTTCAGCGCAGACGCTTCGGAACGCGATAATCCAAGATCGTCAAACACGTCTCCTTTAGTGATGTGGCTTGGCCTATTTTCGGATTTCACTTGTTTTCTTCCTGTGTAGACGCTCTAATACCTGTTTTAACCTGAATCGAGCAGTTGCGATGTCTCGCCGATCAGTCTTTCGGCTGTCCTTTTCGAAGCAATGCAACACGTGAATGACGCTGCCAATCTTCGCTAAGTAAACTAATCGGTACCAGGCCCGCTCATCCGATTCCTTGAGTTCCCAGACTCCTTTGCCGATCGACGTCAGCGCTCGCGTTTGGCATACCGGACGTTCGCCATTCTGTAACCGCCGTAAAGAGTAGCCACGGTTCACTTTTACGTCTCTCGGAAATTCGCTCAGAACTTCCTTCGAATCTCCCTCCCAGTGAATCTCCGCCGGCATACGCGGAACGTTGCCCACATCATGATTATACAACATTTATTATAAGTTGCTGACTGGGAAGTTACCGCGTCCCAAAGACGGAGGCGAGCTTCGCCGGAAAGCTCTTTTTCATGGGACTCTGAAGGTTTGAGAAGATGAAAGTTCGACCCTTACAGACTACCCCGCGCCGCGGCGCGATTGGGCGCGTATGACGAGCGTGCAACAGCGCTGCTCAAGACCCGCAGTTCCAATCGGAACGCGCCTCCGCCGGAAGTTGACGACTGCAAGAGGAGGCCGCCATGTTCTTCAATGATGCGGCAACAGGCGCTCAACGAAAGCGTGGAAGCTTTATTGGCGCCATCGGAATTCAATGCCTGGAACTCCGCTGACGACTCCAAAGGACGTCCTGAGGGATCGAACGACGAAAAGTCAACCATAACGCGGTCGCCCTTGCTGTGCGTGTGTACGAACAAGGATGAGCGCGCTCCGCGATTAGCTGGGGTGCTGATCTGTCCCGCAAGGTGCAGGCAGACGTGCAAGATCTGGTTAGAGTCAGCAAGCACGGGGGGAAGCATGGGAGCCAGTTCGACGCGCATCGAAGTAGATTTCGCCTCCAGTTGCGGAGTCAGCAGGCGGATTGCCGTTTGCAGGACGGAATTGACGTCAACGCCGGCGAGCTTTGCCGGAGCCTGGCTGGCAAACGTCAGTAGGCTGGCGACCAGCGTGGTGGTGCGCCGGACCTGTTCGCCGATTTGCGCCGCCTGAATCTGTTCTTCCGGATGCAGGGAGGACGCGCTGAGCAATTCGGAGTATCCGAGCATTGCCGTGAGTGGATTATTGATCTCGTGCGCCGCTCCGCCGACCAACTGGCCGAGCGACGCGAGTTTCTCCGACTGAATGAGCTTGTCCTGTAACGCTTTGAGATCGTCGAAGGAGCGGCGCGATCTCTCAAGAAACTGCGACAATTCGGCTCGAAGCAGGCGTTGCCGCAGGAAGACCACGAAGCCCATCACGATCATGGTGGCGAGACTTACCTTGATGCGAAAGGCCTTGACGGAATCCGGAAGCGCGGGCGCGAGCTTCGCCTCCATTGCCGCCCACAGAAGGCTGAAGAGTGCGAGCATGCTGAGGCGCGTGATCCAGACGCCGAGGAACGGTTGCGATGGCTTCGATTCCGGCAACTGCTGCCTGCGAGCAAGCAGGGGAACGGCTGCCATCCAGGCGATCGAAACCGTCAGCGGGATGTCATAGAAGCTGCCGCTGTAATAAATCTTGCGGCCGATGGCCCAGTTGGCCACATAGGAACTGGATGCATACAGCGCGCTCGCGCCGAGCAGTTGTCCGTAAAACTGCCGCCAGCCACCGTGAGCCGTGTAAGCGACCAGAGCGAGAGAGACGAGCAGGACCAGCTTTTCGGTCAGATACGTGAAGTTAAAGTTGGCGCTGTAAATTGCCTCATCAACCTTCACGGCTTGCCAGGGGATCACGGCATACACATAAATGAAGACCCACCAGGTGAACAGCAGTGTAAGGTCGAGCATCCGAACGCGTTCATCGCGCTCGTCTTCTCGAAGATGAGGAAGCACCGCCACGGCCGCGATCATCGGCACCAGGTGCAGGAAGAGCACGACATCTCCGGCAAATGGGTTAGGCACATCCACTCGCTTGAAGACTTCGAAGTAATTCCACATTCCCTGGTAGATCAGCCATAGGAGCATGCCTGCGCTCATCAGGATCCAGAACAGTCGTATGTGTAAGGTGGGGCAGCGCAAGCGCGAGGTATTAAGCAGGAAGGCCACAGTGGCCACGAGCAGCAGACTGCCCTGAATAAGATCGCTGGCAATCGTAAGGGTGGTTCCCCGCGACATGAGCAGAGAAGCCGCCGTTTGGGCAAGAACCAGCGTGACCAGCAGCGCGAGCCACAGTTTGATGATGGTATTCAAGACAGGCTAACCCCGCTCCTATTCTAGAGCGGTTTTGCGAGGTTAAAGAGGTTACTAGAGTAACCACCTGCGCACTACGTCTTAAGATGAGGACATTAGGATGAAACATGGCAAGTCTAGCCTCTACAGTAAGATGCTCATGGAGTTCGATGACGATTGCCATTAGAATAGGTCGCTCCACTTAGTCGAATGGCTTTCGCGACGAGAATCCCTTGTCTTGGATAATCCCCACATACCGTGGTTTGTGGCGTTTCCGGGCGCCATTAAGTCCGGGCGAAATCCGGCGCACCGAGCGTTGGCTGGCAACGGCGCGGGTCGCGCTGACCATCGCCGCCGAATTTGCCCTGTGGATAGAGCCGGAGCGCGGCTTCGTATATTCGCGCTGGCTGCACTGGCTGCTGATTGTCTACCTGGCGCATGCGGTGGTGGTGATGTTGCTGCTGCGTTTCCGGCCGCAGTCGACGCGAGCTTTCCGCCTGGTTGTGCATGCGATCGATATCATCTGGCCGGTCCTGATTTCTTTGTTCGCGTCGGCGCAGCACGGGCCGTTCTTTCTTTTCTTCGTATTCGTGATGGCGGCGGCGGCTTATCGCTGGGGATTGTGGGAGACGGTTGGCACCGCGGTAATCGCCGTGGCCCTGCTGGAGGCGGAAGCCTATGCGGTACAAGCTGGCCTGGAGCATGTCGTCGATCGTTGGTTGCACATGGCGCATCTGCCGCGCCTGGGCGTGAGCGTGCGCGAACTGGATCCGCAGCAACTCTTTATGAGTTCGGTCTATCTGGTCGTACTTGGATTTCTGCTGGGCTACATGTCAGAGAATCAGAAAAAGGTGCGGGCGGAGCGCGCCGTGATTACGCGCGTGCTGAGCTCGACCCATGTGGAAGCGGGATTGACTGGAACCATGCAGCAGATTCTGGGCGAGGTGATGAGCATTTTCGGCGCGACTCGCGTGTTGAGCGCTTCGCAGGAGGCGAATAGTTATCGTGTGTTCCTCGCCGAAGTGAGCCGAGTCGCCGGCGGCGAAGTATTGCGCTGGCGCGAAGCTCTGCCGGAAACGGAAAAGGCTTATATTTTCGACTCGCCAGGGGACGCGATTTATGCTGCTCGGAATGGCAACGGGAATGGTTTTCGCACCGTGCTTCTGAATCACGAGGGAGTTCGGCTGCGTGAGGTCAGTTCGGAATATCTCGACGGGCTCGCACGTCTGGAAAAATTTGAAACAATGGTTTCCGTGTCCCTGGCGTTTGGAGCCGAGTGGGCCGGGCGCGTGTTCCTCTTCGATCCCGCGATGATGGGTGATCCGGAAGAAGAAATGCGTTTTTTGCAGGAGTTCGCGCAGCAAGTGGGCCCTGCGATTTATAACGTCTATCTGATGCGGCGGTTGCGCGAGCGGGCTGGAGCGCTGGAGCGGGCACGATTCGCGCGCGAGCTTCATGACGGCGCAATTCAATCGCTGATCGCGGTGGAAATGCAACTCGACGTGCTGCGCCGGCAGTCGGGAACGCAGGCGCCGGTAGTGAACGCCGAGTTGGGCCGTATCCAAAGGCTGCTGCGCGAAGAAGTTTTGAAGTTGCGCGAACTGATGCAGGCGATGAAATCGTTCGAGGTAGATGCCGATCGCGTGCTCGGTTTTATTTCCGATACGGTCGAGCGCTTTCGGCGCGAGACTGGCATTGCCGCGGAGTTCGTGAGCGAACTGGAGCGCGTCGACCTGGCGCAGAAAGGCTGTCGCGAGCTGGCGCGCATCGTGCAGGAGAGTCTGGTCAACGTGCGCAAGCACAGTGGAGCGCACCACGTGCTGGTGCGTCTAGCGCAGCGGGCGGGGAATCTGCAACTCACGGTAGAGGATGACGGCAAAGGATTTTCTTTTTCTGGAAGGCTGTCGCATAGGGAGCTGGAAACCAGCGGCAAGGGGCCAGCGGTAATCCGCGAAAGGGTAAGGCTGCTGGCAGGCGAACTCGCGATAGAATCTACACCGGGCCATGGCGCGCGGCTGGAGGTACGAATTCCGCCGGCGAGAAAGGCAAGTCATGGATAGGCCAGGCGATAGGCACACGATGGGTAGGCCCACGATAGATAGACTGGCGGATAAACCCACAGATCGGCCAACAATGGACAAACGCATTCATCCGATTCGGATTGTGATTGCCGACGATCATCCTATTTTTCGGGACGGGCTGCGGCGCCTGCTCGAATCCGAAGGCGACATGAAAGTAGTCGGCGAAGCCTGCGACGGTCTCGAAGCGGTGAAACTGGCGACCGAGATCAAGCCCGACATTCTATTGCTCGATCTCGCGATGCCCCACCAGACGGGCCTGGAGGCGCTGCGCGACCTGAGCACGCGACCCGGAGCTGCGGGCGCGGTGCGCATCATCCTGCTGACGGCTGCGGCGGAAAAGAAGCAGGTCGTAGAAGCATTGCAGTTAGGCGCGCGCGGCGTAGTGCTGAAAGATTCCGCCACGCAACTGTTGCTGAAGAGCATCCATGCGGTGATGGCCGGCGAATACTGGGTGGGGCGCGACAGCGTCTCCAACCTGGTGCAGTATCTGCGCAACCTGATGCAGAGTACGAACGAGGAAACGAAGCAGAAGAAATTTGGCCTGACGCCGCGCGAACTGGAAATTGTCTCGGCGGTGGTCGCAGGCTACGCCAACCGCGAGATTGCCGAGTATTTCAAGATCAGCGAGGACACGGTAAAGCACCACCTCAGCAATATTTTTGACAAGCTAGGCGTATCGACAAGGCTGGAACTCGCGCTCTTCGCGGTGAATCAAGGACTGCCGCTGAAGACCATTGTGTAGCGGACGCCAGTTGTTGATCGTTAGTCGATAAGAGTCGAACGAAGACTAGAGATCAAAGACGACGAACGACCATCGGACGGGCGCCAGATGAGATAAACCAGTACGCTCATCACCACAACTGAAATTTGCAGATGGGTCCAGCGGCTGATGGGCCCACTCACGAGCGGCGCCAGGTAGGCCAAGTAAAGAATAACTTTCATCAGGGAAGCTGAACTTCCCGGTTGCGCGATCGCCGCTCGCGCAATAATCCAATCTGCCACCAACAGAAAGACTGGCGCAAGAATCACCAGGTCATACACGACCAGGTGCGGCGCCATCAATACGCTCGCCAGCAACAACGCTGAGTAGCATAAACCTAGAGGAAGTCCCGGGCGGCGAGCCCACACCGCGGCCGCCAATGCCAGCATGACCAGCGCGCTGACGACGTAGAGAGCGAACGAAATTGTGTGGCTGGGAATCAGCATCGTCCAGAAAATTCGCAGATTGTGCGTCTGATAAGGGCGTGGTTCGAGCACCGCAACATTATTGGCCACACTGCGCATCACGCGCACCCACGAGCGCAATGATTCTGCGCCGTAATAAATCGCCGGCACGGCCAGCTGAGCGGTGGAAGATAATAAACCTCCGGCAATCACTCGCCACGCGCGTGTGTAGATGAAGAGGAATGCCGCCGCGATTCCCAATTGCGGCTTAAAGATCAGGCACCCCAGGGCCAGTCCCGCCAGAAACGGTTTTTCAGCACGCAAGAAGAAAAACGCCGCCGTGAAGCACGCGAGCGCCATCGCCGACGTTTGTCCCCACACGATCAAGTGGAAGAATCCGGGAAACGCAACGGCAAGCAGCAGAACGATCCAGCGATCATTCCGCAGATGTGGGCACGCAGACCAAACCGCGTAGCAACAGAGGCCATATACAAGTCCACTGATGACCAGCCAGAGTATCAACGCCGCGCCATAAGGCAGCATCGCCAGCGGTGCGAAGAAGATGGAGACTTGCGGGGGATACATCGGGATGTAGGCGATTCCCGCAGCGCCCGGGATGCGGCTTGCCATCAGTTTGGCTTGCGCATCCGCATCATATAACTCGACCGCCGAGTCGGACGAATGATGCGCGAGCGCCACCGAGCCCAGCGTGTAGAGATGCGAAAAGTCAGTTCCTTTTAGATTTCCGTTACGGTCGCGCAGCCCTGGCGTGGCAATGATCCAACCATAAACCGACCACAAGCAGAGGGCGAGAATCATGCCGTGAGCACGCAGGCGGCGGCCGGTGATCCAACCATTACTGATCCATCCACCGCCGAGCAATCCGCGGACGATCCCGCCATCATTCGTCGACCGCATGGCACCGATGGGCATGGTCAGCCTAGATCGTAAATCACAAATGCAGCATCGCGGAATTTACCTAATCAACGCCAAATCAATGGTTTGGCCAAATAGCAGCGACTTTGGGAGATGGCACAATAGTGCTATATGAGGCACTGCGGTGCTATTGGGAAGGATGGTCTAGTCACGATACTTTAATATTCTACGACAGCGAAGTATTGTCTCGAAGTGCGAAGATCGGGCGCGCCGTTGTTCAGGGGGCCAACAGTGATTACAAGAATTCGGCAACTTTGGAAAGAGGAGAGCGGTCAAGACGTCGCAGAATACGCTGTGATGCTCGCGGTTATCCTCGTCATCGTCATTGGCACGGTGAAATTAATTGGCAGCAACGCCAACAACGTATTTTCGCAAGTCGGAAGTTCACTCACGCAATAGCCGCACCACCAAGCCCCGCTGCGTTCGGCAAGGGGCTTCCTCTGATTTTTTCTCCCAGTTCTGTCCCGGCAGAAGCAAAAAGTTTCAAGGAAAGCGTCCTCGGGGACGCGTGTGCGACTGCGTTTCAGGCTTCGAAACTTTGTACCGGTGAAATCTGACCTTCCGATTACCGTCCCGAAGGAGCTGCCGCCGTTTTCTCCGGAGCTGGCGCCGTCTTTTCCGGAGTCGTGCCGAGGCGAGTCAGGAAGGGAAAGAAGGGCGTCACCTCGAAGGGCATTTTCTCGGCAGCCGTACTAATCGGCACCGGCTTCGTCTTAATCAATTCGAGTTGGTCGTTCCACGGATCGACCTTGACCCGGCCGCCGAGCGGAAGCGCCGCGACCTGATCGGTTTTCTTCGGGTCGAATTGCGCCGACGCCGTCATCAACGACGACATCCTCGTAGCATTGCCATTGAGCAGGCTGTCGCCGAGATGCGCGCGAATCAGATTTTTCAACTGTGGTGCGCGCGCCTGAACTGCCTTGAGGAACAAGCCCGCGTTGCCCAGCTTATCTTTGTAAGGCGAATTGTCGAGCAACTCGATGGCTTTCTTGTCGGCCGCTTCTTCTTCGGCGCGATCGCGCGCGAAATCCATGCGTTCGAATGTGCGATCGTCCGGGAAAAACATGCGATCGTTGAAGGCCATCTTGGTATCGAGATGGTGGCCCAGCACAATGTGCGCCAATTCGTGCGTCAGAATCATGGCCAGCGCCGCTTCGTCGGGCAGCACATCGATCATGCCGCGGCTCATGACGATCGTATGTCCAATGGTGAAAGATTCGAGCGGCGTGGTCATTAGCACGCGGCATTTGATCTCCGGTTGTATGTCGAGGTTGTTGGTGACCATCACATTATTGACGACGGTCGCTAGCACCTTGTCGATTTCGCCCTCCGGAGCGAGCAGCCCGATCTGCTGCAATCGGTCCAGCACGTTGATTTCAGCCTGGCGTTCCCAGGCGCGCTGCGCTTCGATCGGACTCGCATCCTGCGCTTTCTGGCTCTGGTCCTGCACCGACTGCGGAGCGTCGACCGTAATCTCGGTGAACTCGGAGTTGCGCCGCAGATCCTTCAGGTTGTATCCCCAGAGCCGCGTCTGCGCCTTGTAATGCAGCGTTTGACCGAGGCGGCTCTTCATGTCTGACTCCTCGGAATAGATCAACGAGGGAAGCCATGTGCCCGGGCGAAGGTTTTGCCGCCAGCTGTCAAAGTGGAGGTAATAGGCGTTGCGCCGCGCCTGCGTATAAGTGCCATTGAAGCGGACGATGTTGTAATCCTGGTCTTCAATCCATATGCGGCCGAGGAAGCGGCCGCCGGGAGCGCCTTTCTTGGGCCCGACATCGAGCACTACGCAGCGCACTTCGCCGAGAAACTCGCGGCGGACAAACGTGAAGTCATAATTCTGCCGCCGAAAATCCGTATCGAGAATCACCATCTGCGCAAAGCCGAGAGGCAGGAATTTCACCGAATAAACATCCTTCAGCTTGCTCAACATGCGCTTGCCCAGACCGGCAGTCGTGGGCGAGGAGAAAGTGTGGTCGTCCGCCCCATCGCTCATATCAAGTCGGCCGAGGAAGTACACGTCGCTGACCGGCACGGGCGCGCCTAAATCCTTGTCCTCTTTCAGATTCTGGATATAGGTTTCCACCAGCGGATGAAGTTGCTTCATCTGCGCCATGAAAAAATGCTCGCGCTCAATCGTCCGATCGATCATCTGATCGAAGCTATTGGCTGCGGCGCTAGCCTGTTCAGCGGCTACATCGCGCGTGGAAAGTTGCGGATCCGTCGTGGCGGGCGAGGTCTGACCGAGCGCGGTTCCGCAGAAGACGAACACAACGCAACAGACCAAGGAGAGCGTAAGCAGTGCAAGTGGGGAACGCAACATTTTGTGTGGTTTCATTCTATCAACTAACGACCAGCGATGGCACATTACCTAGGACGCTAGCTGAAATACAATATGCAATACCGCCTCAAAATCCGCGGGCTGGCCATCTCGCATGGCGGGCTTGAACTGAATTTTCTGCGCCGCCTGCACCGCCGATTCATCCAGCCCGTGACCGAGGCCGTGCACGACTTTTACTACCCGAATCTGCCCGTTCGCTGAAAAGACAACATCCAGCAGGACTTCGCCTTCAATCTTCAACTGGCGGCCTTCCTCAGTGTAAGCCGGACGCGGCTTGTAGGTGATCTCTGCCGGCAGAGTCTTGACGACGGCTGCTGCCGCCGTCGCTCTGGCCAGAGACGGTGCCGCGTCGGCGTCGCCGAAGCCACCCTGGCGAACCGTGCCGCGCGAGGCGGAAATCCCGGAGCCATCGCCCGTCGCCACTCCGCTGCCAAATCCTGTACTGGCAACCACTCCGCGGGCGCCGTGCGATCCGCCGGTGCCATTGCCATAGCCTGGGCCGTTCGGCATATTGAACGAGCCCGCCTGCGCAATCGTGACCGGATGGCCGTGAGTATCCTGATTGGGCATGCCGTTCGGGTCGCCAAAACCACCTGTTTGCACCTTCGCTGGTGCAGCCGCCATGGTCGGCGTCGCCGAACTGCCCTGCGAGAACACATTCGTTTTCACCGGCGGTCTGGGGATCGTCGGAGCGACGTCCGGCAGTACTTCTTTCTTGGCGGCGAGCGCTACTTCAGGCGCTTTATCTTCATGCACCACGGGCTTTTTCTGGACTAGCTCAGCGGGAACGCGCATCGCATCTGGCCGAGGAATTACCGGCTCGGTAAACTTCGGCGGCGGAACGGGAAAATGCCTGACCGGTGCCGGAGCCTGCGGAATCGGGGGCGGAGTGTCGACCAGGCTAACAAAATGATAGTCGTGCTCCCGAGGCTCAAGAACATCAGGGTGCAGGATGGCCATAATTACGAAGAAAGCAACCATCAGCGATTGCACTCCATAGCTGAGCACAAACCGCTCCCAGCGCGCTTTGGGTTCGGGAAGAAGGCCTAAGGTCAACTGTTGCGCCTGCGAATCCATGTCGGGTACCTCATGAGTCTGCCGTTTAGCGCCGGTGAAAGAAGTGGTCCCACAACCACTTTCTTGAAGCTCAAAGACCGCGGGAGACCGGTCGAAAGACGCACTTCGCGCCTGTGAGGTGCACGCCAAAGGCCGTTTTCTTCGTAGGTTCTCCACACATAAGATGCTGCTAAGCGGCTACTTAGATGAGGAAACAATCATTGTAGCAGACCGCCGAACCCGATCTGCAAAGTTTTTCCTATTTCGGGAAGGGAAGTTTTGGAGAAAACAGGAAGATTTTGCTCACGAGCCAAGGTTTCAAAGTTTCATAGTTTCAAGGTTGCAAGGTTGCAAGGTTGCAAGGTTTGGAGAATCACGGAGTGAAGCTTACAGGTTATTTGCGTAAGTTATTGGTCTTTGAAACCTTGAAACCTCGAAACCTCGAAACC
>PKXQ01000108.1:109066-122660 GCA_003132405.1 Acidobacteriaceae bacterium
GGAAAATATCGTAGCCGCCTTCCTTGATGCGGGAGACCACTTCGGCGATCGATTCGGAGTCGGAGAGCGACTCGTTGATCGCCTCACCGAGTTCTTTCATAAGCTGCTTCAGTTGCTGATCCACGAATCCCCCTGAAATCGGACGCCGCTGATGGTTAGACGTCACAAAGGGTCGTGACGCTGCCCACGCTCATTGTAACTCCCGCGGCTGCTAAAATCGAATGAGATAGTGGTCGGGTGGCGCTGCAGTTTCAGAAGGCAACCTGCAAAACCTTGAACCACGAAGGACACCAAGGATCACGAAGGCTTTGCTGTCAGGTATCCCTTCGTGAACCTTGGTGGCCTTTGTGGTTAGCGACTCCGCAGGTTGCACCCTAACAGCGATCGTAACGACCCATTCCACCGATCGAATCATGACCGCCGTCCAATCAGTGAAAAACATCGCGCTGACCTTTCGTGCCGCCGTTAAGGCTGTCGTGACCGTGGTAGAGAGCAACCGTACGGGCCGCGCCGTTCTGGCCGGAATGCGCGAGACCGCTCGTTCTATCGGCCGCGTGCTCCATCAGCTCTGGCTGGAAGTCACCGGATTTGTCTTTCTGGCGATGGCCGCCATAGGAGCCATGGCCGGTGTCCGCGAATATGCAAAGTACCAGTCTGGCCATGCCAACGGCCCAGGCCGTTTGGTGCTCGCAATCTGCTTCACCATTTCGTTTGCCTGGTTCGGCCTGAGTTCCTTCTGGCGAGTAAGGCGAAAAGCGAAGAGCTAATAGCGAAGAGCGATCAGCAAGAAGCAAGAAGGCAGGACAACATGACGCAACTCAAAACGGTCGAAGCCCCACCAAAGGCGGCGTCCTCCCAACCCGTCCAAGAGACTTCTTCCCACATTTCAGTACGTCTTCTCTACACCCCCGAAGATCTCGCCTCGTGGGACTATGACCGCGACGTGGGCTACCCCGGACAGTTTCCTTACACGCGAGGCGTCCAGGCCAACATGTATCGCGGCCGTCTCTGGACCATGCGCCAATACGCGGGCATGGGCGATGCAGAAGAATCGAATAAGCGTTACAAGTATCTGCTCGCCAACGGAACCACCGGGCTGTCGGTAGCCTTTGACCTGCCCACGCAAATCGGCCTCGATTCCGATCACCCGCTCGCCGCCGGAGAAGTGGGCAAGGTCGGCGTGGCCATCGACTCGATTGAAGACATGCAGCGACTTTTCGACGGCATCGACCTCACCAAGATTTCTACTTCGATGACCATCAACGCCACGGCGTCGATCCTGCTGGCGTTATATGTGGCCGTCGCGCGGCGGCAGGGCATGGACATTCGTAAACTTTCAGGCACTGTGCAGAACGATGTGCTCAAGGAATACATCGCGCGCGGGACCTATATCTATCCGCCGCAACAGGCGATGCGCATCATCACCGACGTTTTTGCCTGGACGAATGAAAACGTTCCCGACTGGAACACGATTTCCATCTCCGGCTATCACATGCGCGAGGCAGGATCGACGGCAGTGCAGGAGGTCGCCTTCACGCTAGGCAACGGCATCGCCTACGTGGAAGCGGCGATTCGCGCCGGCCTCGACGTCGACAAGTTTGCACCGCGCCTCTCGTTCTTTTTTAATGCGCACAACAATTTCTTGGAGGAAGTCGCGAAATTTCGCGCCGCGCGCCGCATGTGGGCGAAGATCATGCGCGATCAGTTCAAAGCCAAGAATCCAAAATCGTGGATGCTTCGCTTCCACACGCAGACGGCCGGCTCAACCCTGACCGCGCAGCAGCCGGAAAATAACATCGTCCGCACGGCAATTCAGGCCATGGCCGCTGTCCTTGGTGGAACCCAGTCCTTGCACACCAATTCGTTTGACGAGGCGTTGGCATTGCCCACTGAAGCCTCGGCGCGAATCGCGCTGCGCACCCAGCAGGTCATCGCCTTCGAGTCAGGCGCGCCGCAGACCGTCGATCCGCTGGCCGGCTCGTATTACATCGAATCACTCACGAGCGAAATTGAGAAGCGAGCGGTCGACTATCTCGACAAAATCGAAGCCATGGGCGGCATGCTTAAGGCGATCGAACGAGGATACGTGCAGCAAGAGATTCAGAACGCCGCCTACGAATATCAGCAGGCGGTCGACCGCGAAGAAGCGATCGTGGTCGGCGTGAACCGCTTCCATATAGAACAAGAGCACGCCGTGCCCATCCAGCGCATTGATCCGGCTCTCGAACCGAAGCAAGTTGAGCGCCTGCGCGCATTGCGAGCCAAGCGCAACGTCAACGCGTGGAAAGCCGCGATCCGAGCGGTAGAAGACACCGCACGCTCGGGGGACAATCTAATGCCGCGCATCCTGGCGGCCGTGGAAGCGAATGCCACCGTAGGTGAGATTTCAGACTCGATGCGAAAGGTGTACGGGGAATATAAGGAAGTGATGGTGATCTAGGCGACATCAATTCGCAGGAAGGAGCGAGAAATGTGCATTTCAATGAGGTCCATGCGAGTAGTTCGAGGAATATCTCAATCCCTTGGTACCGTGTTATTGCTGTTAACCTGCTGCGCGCTCTTAGCGCAGAACTTCTCAGCGCAGACGCACGATAACGATCATCGCGTTCGGAATGTTGTTCTGGTTCACGGCGCATGGGCGGATGGTTCTGGCTGGAAAGGCGTTTACGACATTCTTGTCAAGGATGGTTTCAACGTAAGCATCGTTCAAGAGCCGGAGACGTCGTTCCAGGAAGATGTCGCGGCTACGAAGCGCGTCCTTAGCTCTACAGGACGGACCGTGCATACTTGTTGCCCACAGTTATGGGGGAGCCGTAATTACTGAAGCCGGTACGGATACATCTGTCGCAGGCTTGGTGTACATTGCAGCCCATATGCCAGATGCGGGAGAAAATGAAGCTGACGACGGCAAGCGTTTCCCCAGCGATCTCAGCAAGTCTAATGCGATCAAGAAGACTGCCGACGGCTTCACCTACCTCGACCCGGCGCAGTTTCATGAATACTTCGCAGCCGACCTGTCGGCTGAGCAAGCCGCTTTCATGGCGCGGTCGCAGGTGATGAACAAAGCTGAAAATTTCAAAGCAGTCATCACCACGCCTGCGTGGAGGAGCAAACCCAGCTGGATGCTGGTGGCCGGAAGCGACAGAACCATCAACCCAGACCTCGAGCGCTGGTATGCCACACGAGCCAACAGCCACAAGGTCGAAGTCGCAGGCGCCAGCCACTCGGTTTATGTCTCGCACCCGAAGGAGGTTGCGGCTCTGATCGAAGAAGCTGCAACGCACTCTCGGTAAGAAGCGAATTCGGACGCGGTATTTTAGAGTTGTCTCGGCTTGGGCCGTTGCTTCTCACGCGCGACGTACGGATTGCCGCCGAGATGTTGCGCCAAAAAGGGTGAGTGACAGCCGATGCCTATCAGTTCGCCGGTTTGTAGTCGCACGCTTGCCGGCAGGCTTCGCAATACATCAGGCCGTCGGTGCAGAGCCGCACGTCGAGTTGCGACTGGCAATACACGCAAAATTTTTCGCACGAACAACTCGCTTCCGGTTGCTCGCACTGAGCGCAAACGATGCGGCTGACTCCTGGCTTCGTGGACATAGTTAAAGTTTAGTCGGCTGAGGCCGGGGGTAGAACGTAACGGAAGTCACAGGGCCAGGTGACAGGTCGCAGGTGACAGGTGACAGGAAAGGCAATCCCTTTTCCTGCTCTTGATTTTTCCTGCCTTTTGTTTTCCTGTCACCTGTCACCCGTCCCCTAAGACCTGCTCCACTGTGTTAACTTAAACAGTTCCAGATTCCCGAGGGTCACCTGTCCGCCGCTGAAGCCATTCCGCCCGCTGCGCCGCCAACGGTTCGCAAGACCGCGCTCAACGCCGTCCATCGCCAGATGGGCGCGAAGATGGTGGAGTTCAACGGCTGGGATATGCCCGTCGAATACCCTGCATCGATCGGCTGCGGCATCGTCAACGAGCACATGGCCGTCCGCACCGGCGTCGGCATCTTCGACGTAAGCCACATGGGCGATATCCGCCTTGCCGGCCCCGGAGCGCTGGCCGCCGTGCAGCATATTTCGATGAATGACGCGTCGCGCCTCGCGATTGGCCAGGCGCAATATTCAGCGTTGCTTTATCCCCAAGGAACATTCGTTGACGATGTGATCGTGCACCGTCTCGGCGAAGACGAATACCTGCTCGTGATCAACGCGGGCACGCGCGAAAAAGATTTCAACTGGGTGCGCGACAACACGCGCCAGTTCGACTCCGCGGTCGAGCATCTCTCTGACGATTTCACGCAGATTGCGATTCAGGGGCCGAAGGCAGTCGGTCTGCTCCAAAAGCTAACCGACGCCGACCTGAGCGCGGTAAAGTTTTACTGGGTAACACGCGGCACTTTATGCGGCCTGAAGAATATCCTGATGGGTCGCACTGGTTACACTGCCGAAGACGGATTTGAGATTTACATCCCTTCCGACGAGGCAACGAGCGCCCGGGTCTGGTACGCGATTCTCGACGCAGGCAAAGAGTTTGGCGCCGTCCCCTGCGGCCTGGGCGCGCGCAACACGCTGCGCCTTGAAGGCAAGCTCCCGCTCTACGGCCACGAAATCTCGGACACGATCAACGTCTGGGAGGCCGGACTCGATCGTTTCTGCAAGATGGAGAAGCCAGATTTCATCGGCCGCGCCGCGCTCGAAAAGGCGAAGGCCGAAGGCGTAAAGAAAACGCTGGTTGGCCTCGAAATGGTCGAGCGGGGAATCGCCCGCGACGGATATAAAATTCTGGACGGCGCCGGGAGCGAGATTGGCTATGTCACCAGCGGATCGCCAGCGCCGTTCCTGAAAAAAAATATTGCGCTAGCCTATGTTCCGCCCGAGCAGGCCGCCATAGGAAACACTGTAAAAGTAGAAATCCGAGGGCAGGGAGTAAAAGCTCAAGTGGTGCCGACGCCGTTCTATAAGCGTCCGAAAAAATCGTAGCGCCGCCGTCCCGGCGGCTGTCCGGAGGGCGTCTCGCCCTCCGCGCCGAGAGCAGGATGCCCTCGGGACAGCAAGATGCCGGCGCTACAAGTTAGAAGCCAGGAGCGAAAAGCGACATGCCATCCCCAACCGATCGCAAATATACAAAAGAGCACGAGTGGATCACCGCCGATGGCACCATCGGCATCACCGACCATGCCCAGGAATCGCTCGGCGACATCGTGTTCGTGGAATTGCCCAAGGCAGGCACAGATCTGACCAAAGGCAAACCCTTCGGCACGGTAGAATCTGTCAAAGCGGTATCCGACATTTATGCGCCAGTGTCAGGCACGGTGATGGCGGCGAACGATGCCCTAGCCACCGCTCCAGAGCAGGTTAATAAAGACGCGCATGCAGCCTGGTTGATCAAGATCAAGGTGAAAGATCCCTCGGAGATGAATGCCTTGCTATCTGCAGCCGACTACGACAAATTTGTGAGCGAAGAGGCAGGACACTGAGAGCGATTGCAGAGGTGAGAGGTCAGATTGCAGAAGTAAAATCCGTGCCCTTCAAGATCGATCGAAGATTCTACGCCTTTCACCTCTGCAATCTGACCTCTGACCTCTACAATCTTCTTAACGCCGACTACATCTAATAAGAGTTCCTATGCGATATTTACCTAAATCTCCCGCGGACCGCGCCGCCATGCAGCAGGCCATCGGCATCCGCTCTATCGACGATCTGTTCTCGCCTATTCCCGCCGAATATCGCCTGGCGCGCGATCTCAACGTTCCGCGCCAAATGGCCGAGTCGGAAATCGTCGATTATTTCAAGCAGCGCGCCAAAGAAAACGGCGAAGGCTACACCAGCTTTCTCGGAGCCGGGGCTTACGCACACTATCGGCCAATCGTCATCGACGCTCTAGTGCAGCGCGGAGAATTCCTAACTTCCTACACGCCGTATCAGGCGGAGTTTGCGCAGGGCACGCTCCAAGCCATCTTCGAATTCCAGACCATGATCTCGGAACTCACGGGCATGGATCTGGCGAACGCGTCAATGTATGACGGTTCGACGGCCGCGGCGGAAGCGGTGATGATGGCGGTCCGCGTCACGGGAAAGAATTCCGCCGTCGTCGCGCGCAGTCTGCATCCTGAGTATCGCGAAGTGCTCACCACCTACGCGGCGCACCAGGAAATCCCGCTCAAGACGGTCGCGTACACTGACTCGGGACAAATCGATCTGAAGGAGCTAGAAAAAGCAATAGGCGACGATACCGCGTGCGTCCTCATTCAGTCGCCGAATTTCTTTGGCACCATCGAAGACGTCGAAGCCATCGCCGACATCGCGCACAAGCGGGGAGCACTGCTGATCGTCTCGATCGCCGAAGCCGTTTCGCTCGGCATCGTCGAGCCTCCTCGCACAGCCGACATCGTCGCCATGGAGGCGCAATCCTTCGGAGTGCCGCTGGGCTTCGGCGGTCCCTACTGCGGCGTTCTCGCGACGAAAGATAAATTTGTAAGACAGATGCCCGGGCGCCTCGCCGGCCAGACCGTCGACAAAAATGGCAAGCGCGGCTTCGTGCTTACGCTAGCCACGCGCGAGCAGCACATCCGCCGCGAAAAGGCGACTTCGAATATCTGTACCAATCAGGCGCTGGTTGCGCTGATGGTGAATATCTTCATGACCGTCTACGGCAAAGTTGGCCTGCGCGAACTAGCGAAACAGAATCTCGCAAAAGCGACGTACGCAGCCGACCAGTTCAGCAAGCATGCCAAAGTGCTTTTCTCCAGCGCGCCGAGATTCAACGAATTCGTTGTTCAGACGAGCGAAGATCCTCGCGCCATCAACTCGCGTTTGCTGGAGCACAAAATCGTCGGTGGATTTCCGCTGAAGAAATTCTATCCCGAACTTGGCCACGCGGCGCTGTGGTGCAGCACCGAATTAACAACGCGGTCATCGATCGATAAAGCAATCGATATTGCAGTGGGACGCGCAGCCGACGGTGATAACTCGGATCGCAATCTTAAAAATCCCGAGCCTGTGGAGGTGGCGCGATGACCACGAAGCACATCACTCGCAAAGCTACGCGTCACATAAGCCAGAATGAGGGCTTGATCTTCGAAAAATCATCGCCGGGCAAAGCGGCCTGGAAGCTGCCGCCGCTCGACGTCCCCGAAGTCGACACGGCAAAATTGTTGGGTAAGCAAGAAAGAAAAGATCTCGGCAACATGCCAGAAGTGAGCGAGATCGAAATCATGCGCCACTTCACGCGCCTCTCGACGTGGAATTACGCCATCGACCTCGGCATGTATCCGCTCGGCTCCTGCACCATGAAATACAACCCGCGCGTGAATGAGTTTGTTGCGCGCGTGGAAGGCCTCGCCAACGGCCATCCTTATCAGGCGGAGAAAATTTCGCAGGGCGCTTTGCAAATCATGAAGACGCTGAGCGACTGCCTGCTCGAAATCACTGGCATGGACGCGATCACGCTGCAGCCGGCCGCCGGCGCTCAAGGCGAACTCACCGGATTGCTGATGGTGCGTGCCTATCACGAGTCGCAAGGCAACGCCCGCAAAAAGATTCTCATTCCAGATTCTGCGCACGGCACGAATCCGGCGACCGCGGCAACAGTGGGCTATGCGGTAGAAAATTTGAAATCCAACGACCGCGGCATGGTCGACGTGGCGGCGCTCGCGGCGCAGATGAATGAAGACGTAGCTGCGCTGATGGTCACGAATCCCAACACGCTCGGCGTCTTCGAGCAGGAGATTCACAAGATCGCCGACCTGCTGCACGAAAAAGGCGGCCTGCTCTACATGGACGGCGCCAACATGAACGCGCTCGTTGGCAAGGCCCGGCCCGGCGATTTCGGCGTCGACGTAATGCATCTCAACCTGCACAAAACTTTTTCCACGCCGCATGGTGGAGGCGGCCCCGGCTCCGGGCCGGTCGCGGTGAAGAAAATTCTCTCGCCGTTTCTGCCCACCCCGGTCGTCATCACCAAGGCGGATGGCACGCTGGGCTTCGATTACAACCGTCCGCAGTCAGTCGGGCGTGTGCGCGCCTTCTACGGAAACTTCGGCATGTTCATCCGAGCCCTCGCCTACATCTTTGCTAACGGCCCGGACGGCCTGCGTCAGACGACCGAAGACGCCGTGCTCAACGCCAATTACATCCGCAAAGGCCTCGAAGGCGTTTACGATCTGCCTTACTCGACGCCGTCAATGCACGAAGTTGTCTTCAGCGACAAGGTGCAGTCGAAAAAGGGCGTGAAGACGATGGATCTGGCCAAACGCCTTATCGATTACGGATTCCATCCCTACACCACGGCGTTTCCGTTGATCGTAGCGGGCGCGCTGATGATCGAGCCGACCGAGAGCGAGCCCAAAGAAGAACTCGATCTTTTCATCGAAGCCATGAAGTCAATTGCCGAAGAGGTAGAAGAAGATCCGCAGTTCGTGCTCGACGCTCCGCACAACACGCGCATCTCGCGTCTCGATGAAACCGCGGCCGCGCGCAAACCGATACTGCGCTGGAAGCCGGCGCCTTCAGCCCCCTAGCCTGCGATTTTCATCGCCGGTCGTCGTACACTACGTAGAAGTCCCGGCTATAACCGCGGACGAGCGCCACCCGGAAATTGAGTTCGTGGGAACGAAACCGTCTCGTAAGTGTAAGGAGATCGACCATGAAAAAGCGCCGAGCATCATCGTTCCGTCTCTACTTCGCGCTGATGCTCGCGCTGGGAATTGCGCCGCTCCTCACCCTGGCACAAAATCGATCCGGGATTGTCGGAGATTGGGAAGGAACACTCGATCCCGGCGCCCAGGCCAAGAGGCGCATTGTGGTGCACATTGCCGCCGCGCAGGACGGAAGTCTAAGTGGCACGATCGACTATCCTGACCAGGAGACCTCGGGCATCCAGATTACTGCCATAACGTACAAGGCGCATGCGCTGCACTTCGAAAGCAGCAGCATTCCAGCTTTGTATGACGGTACTATGGACGAAGGCCATTCCCAGATCACCGGCACATGGAAGCAAGGTGTAGCTCCACTGAGTCTCGCCCTTAAGCGGACGCCTTAACCCCCACTTCTTGAAAGACTCAGTGTTGCGTGTCAACTGCGGATGGTCTGCGCGCCTCGCCTTGCTAAAATCACCTAAGTCCATCCCCTATGCCCGACGAACCAGCCACTTCCGAGCATGAGCGTGAACAAGCCCGCCAGCGCGCCGAGCATCATTACTACGCCGCGCTCGATCTGGTTCTCGAAGGCCACAACGATCGCGCCGTCGAGGAATATCGCCAGGCAGTAGCGGCCGACCCCAGGTTCACCGACGCGTTGCACGGTCTAAGCCGCGCGCTCCAGGATCTCAACCGTTTCGACGAAGCCATCGAAGTGTCGAAACAAATCACGGAGATCGATCCCGACGACATCCTCGCCCACACCAGCCTGTCGATCCTCTACCAGAAAAAAGGAATGGTCCCGGAGGCTGAAGCGGAAGGGAACAAGGCGCGCGTGCTGGGGTGGAAGCAGCAGTTGAAGAAGGGGGCACAGAAAATAACCGACGAATAGCGTTGCCATAACTAAGCAGCTAACAGCGACTTTGCTAGCTCTTTGCACTTGGTCTGATTCTTGAATAGGTTAGCGGGATAGGCAGCGGGGAACAGAGCAGTCACTTTCGCAATCATATCGATAAGAACTCGCGTGGTGAGGACCGGGAGGCCAGCCTTAGCCTGTTCGAGGTCGGATTTTGGGTCAGTCAGCGTTGCGGATTCAAGTTTCTGGAAAACCACGTGGAGAGCAAACCGGTTTCCGTCGATGGCGATAAGCCTGTCTTTCCCTTCCAAGCTCAGCTGGAAGGCCTTTAGAGTTGAGTCAACAGCTCTCATGATTTCTACTGACCTCCACAATTTTTGGGCAGTGGTTGACGTATTGAAGATAACCGTGTACGGCGCTTTAGTGATGTCGTCATACAAGGCGCTAACCTCCCTTTTTGCCTGGACGGCGAGACCCGCATCCGACTGAGCACAAGCCAAGCTCACCGCGGCCTCGTCGAGGGTGCAGCCTATTTCCGGGCGCGGCTGCTGCTCACCGCTTTGGTAGGCATATTCCTTCTTGTACTCTAACAATAGATCAGTCTTGAGTCTCTGCTGCTGTGGATCAAGCGCCGCGAAATCCCGCTTTTCGATTCTGTTCTGGGTATTGGCGGCCCGAGTCAGCTCCGTCCCAAACTCCGGGGGACAATTTTCCAGCGAGATTAGGCGAACTAGCACCCGAGCATTCTGCAATGTTTCGGAGTTATTTTGCGCCGCTTGTACGATGCTACCAACCGTCTGTGCACCGTTGACGACACTCGCGCCTTCGCAGACAAATACGCCAGTATTTCTGCGCGTGCCTCCCAACGGCTTCTTCTGAAGCTTTTCGCACAAAATGGTAATGCCATTGTTGAAGTACCAAAATCGGTCGGGACTTCCGGTTAGCGTACGCGCTATTCCGTCATTTACGTCAGTTGATCCTCTGAAGCGTCGCAAGTTTCTGGCGGTAAGGCTCTGGCCAAATTTCTCCCAATCCGCGATATCAGCAACGGCCATTTGGCCATAGTAGGCGACGAACGGGTCGCTCACCTTGCCGTACTCATGGAGCATGACTTCCATGTTTACCGTATCCCCCAAAGCTCCTTTTGCAACTGCCGCGTGGAGCTCTGCCTGAGACATGACCCGAACTTCAACCATTTCGCTCGGGTCGTTGAGGGACTGTAGCAGGTCGTTAATAGGTATCCAGGCCTCGGACGACAATGGCTGCTGCCCTGTGTAGGCGAACACAAGCGCAAACTTAGCTGCCGCGTCCTCAAGTGCCGACATGATTTCGTCAGTCTTGGCCTTGGTCTTGGCGTTGAAGCGGTCGAATCTTCCTTCCAGCAAGTCATTGACGCCTTGTAAGAACTTCTGAGTCTCTCCGACCTCAATGCTGCCGTTTCCCGAATTGACCCACTTCGACTGCAAAATCCAGCAAATCTTTTCGGCCGCATCGTAATAGATTGCATCGATACCGTTGTCTCCTCCTCCATCCACAACACATGACGCAGCGATCTGGTCATTGATCCCAGCCAACTCCGCAATAGTGAAGGCCGCTAGGGATCGCGTAAGAAGAAAGTTCATCTTGTGATCTGGCGGCCGATTTGCGACGTCACTTAGGTCGACCAGGCTCTCGAAGCGGCTTAAGATTGCTGACCTAATATGACTTACGTGAATTATGCTCATGAGGGTGGATTCCGGCGGCGTAACCGCTAAAGCACGCGTTCGTGGTACATCTTACTCCTAGGCGCGCAGGTCGGCGATCCTCAGGCAGGGCTCAAATGAAATACCTGATCGTCTACGAGAAATCGGATACGGGGTGGGGCGCCTACGCTCCCGATTTGCCCGGTTTGGGCGCTGCGGGCAAAACGTTGGACGAAGTGAAGGAGTTGATCCGCGAAGCCATGGAGTTTCACTTGGAAGGCATGCGCGAACATGGCGATCCGATTCCTCCCCCAAACGCTATCACCGAATACATCTCAGTCTAAGACTGCGGTGGCCAACCGTCCATCCTTACGGATAAGGCCCACTGCTGAGTCCATACAGGGCTTGTTTATTTCTGTCCGGCAGCAATGAAACTTCGGCCACCAAGATGACTTTCTGCGAGTAAAATTAGAATATGCGTGAAGTCGTCGTAGTCTCCTCCGTCCGCACTCCGGTAGGCCGCGCGTTCAAAGGTACGTTGCGCGCCACCCGTCCCGATGAACTGGCTGCCGTCGCAATCAAGGGCGCGCTCGATCGCGTGCCCCAGCTTGATCCCAAAGAGATCGAAGACGTCATCCTCGGCTGCGCTATGCCAGAAGGCGAGCAGGGGATGAACGTCGCCCGCATCGCGTCTCTGCGCGCGGGGCTCCCGATTGAAGCGTCGGCGGTCACGATCAATCGCTTCTGCTCCTCCGGCTTGCAGTCGATCGCCATGGCTGCCGAGCGCATCATGAGCGGCGGCGCCGAGGTGATTGTCGCGGGCGGCACGGAATCCATGTCGATGATTCCCATGGGTGGCCACAAGATTTCGCCGAATCCCTGGCTGGTCGATCATTATCCCGACGCCTATCTCTCGATGGGCCTCACGGCCGAGCGGCTGGCGACCCGCTTTGGCATCACGCGCGAACAGTGCGATCAATTTTCCCTGCGCAGCCATCAGAATGCCCTGGCGGCAATTGCGGCGAACAAATTCGACGATGAGACCATCGCCGTACCGGTGAGCTTCACTACACCGAACGGATCGAAGCCCAAGCGGCAGGAAATTACCTTTAAAGTTGATGAAGGGCCGCGCGCCGACACTTCGCTCGAGGCTCTCGGTGGGCTCAAGCCCGCGTTTCATGTAAAGGGCGTAACCACTGCCGGCAATTCTTCACAAATGTCGGACGGCGCGGCCGCAGCCGTGGTCATGTCCGCCGAGCGCGCGAAGGCTCTGGGCATCACTCCGCTGGCGCGCTATGTAGCGTTCGCCACCGCCGGATACAAGCCAGAAGAAATGGGACTCGGCCCGGTCTTCGCCATACCCAAGGCGCTAAAGCTCGCAGGATTGAAACTCTCAGATATCGACGTGATCGAATTGAACGAAGCCTTCGCGGCGCAGGCGCTGGCCGTAATTAAGGAAGGTGGGCTTGATCTTGAGCGCGTGAATCCAAACGGCGGCGCAATCGCCTTGGGTCATCCGCTAGGATGCACAGGGGCGAAGCTGACCGCCAGCGTGATCCGCGAACTGAAGCGGCGAAACGCGCGCTATGGCCTGGTGACTATGTGCGTCGGCGGCGGCATGGGAGCNNCACGAAGGTACACGAAGGAAACCAACCCATTACGTTGTGACCCAAGTCCTACCCAACTGACCTTGTAAAGGCAATAACTGAGGTCATGGCTACCTCAACAATCAATCGAAAGCCTACACAGGAAGTCAGTAACGCCGTGATAACCGCAGCAATGCGAGTTCATTCCGAGCTAGGCCCTGGGCTTCTCGAAAGCGCGTACACAGCATGTTTGCAGCATGAACTCAGAAAAGCTGGCTTGAGGTCGGATGCACAAGTTGGTTTGCCCGTGGTCTACGATGGTGTCAAACTAGACCTTGGCTATCGGATCGATCTCTTGGTGGAAGACCTGGTAATCGTCGAACTGAAGTCCGTGGACGCGATTGCGCCAGTTCACCAAGCGCAAATCATCTCTTACTTGAAACTAAGTGGACGTTCCCTCGGACTTCTCATAAACTTCAATGTTGTCCACTTGAAAGATGGCATCAAGCGATTTGTAAATGGCACCGGCTGGAAATAAGAGCTTCAACCACAAAGGACACAAAGTTTCACGAAGGAAGGCATTGGCTGTTGCTTTTCCTTAGTGAACCTTAGTGGCCTTGGTGGTTAACGCTTTGAGCGTGCGGAGGAATCTGATTATGGCCACAGCAGCGATCCCCAAGACTAAAATCTCCGGCGGCAGCTTTCTGCTCGAAGAGCGCCAGACCGCCGATGTGTTTACCCCTGAAGATTTTTCCGATCAGCAGCAGATGATCGGCCAGACCACAGAAGAATTCGCCATCAACGAAATTCTTCCGCAGGCCGAGAAGATCGAGCACAAGGATT
>PKXQ01000108.1:122810-122944 GCA_003132405.1 Acidobacteriaceae bacterium
AGATGTGGATCACCAACGCCGGTTTTGCCGATCTCTTCACCGTCTTTGCAAAAATTGACGGCGAAAAGTTTTCGGCATTTCTCGTCGAAAGAACATTCCCCGGATTTTCGACCGGCGCCGAAGAACACAAGATG
>PKXQ01000129.1 GCA_003132405.1 Acidobacteriaceae bacterium
ATGGCTCCTGCCTGGGACTGGGTCAGATCGAGCAAGAACGCCGATCACGTCCCCATACGGAGAATGTATCTCGGCACAGGTCTGTTTAAGGTAAGCGTACGACCGAGACCGCGCCGCCCGCTCGGTGGCCCCCGATGGGTTTTTGAGCTGCTATGGGGATTTATCAACACCTATGCATAGTGGATGAAGCGCCCACGTTGGAAGTGTTACTTACGGAGCTTGGCCTCTAGGCATTCTGTGGACTGCGGCGGCAGAAACTCGGGAGCATACCGCCTCTTTACCCATTGCTCGGTGATTACCAATCCCGCCAGGCGCTGAACATGCTCGCGCTGATAGGGAAGCAGTATAAAAGCCTGTGGAATGCCAATGCAGCGAACCCCAAAGGAATGGCAACGAGCCATGCCACCCACCGCAACGCACGCCACCGGGATGCTGTAGCTTCGCGTTCTGGTCTCGCGCGGAGCGCTGTTTGACTTGAGATTTGACGCCGCCGGGTGTCCGCTGTATCGTTTTTGACGAAACAGAAAGCTGGATTCGGAAAGCCGGTTTCACTTGTGTTCCACAAGGAAGGTCTCATGAGCGACGATGCGAAGAAGGACGTGGTTTCACGGCGCGGGTTTCTGGGGATGGGGTCGGCGGCGCTAGCGGCTGCCGGTATGTTGTCAGCGGCGGATGCCGCGGCTCAAGAGCAGAAGCCGTACCCCACGAAAGACAGTCGAAGCGCCAGCGATCCCGGCCCAGGCAATCCCCCGCTGGATGGGCAAAATCCGGATTCGTTCTTCCCGCCCTCCTCCGACGCGGGCGCCGTGCAAACCTTCAAGTATCCTTTTGGCCTTGCTCACAAGCGTATGCAGGAGGGCGGATGGTCGCGCGAGGTCACGATCCGGGAGTTGGCAATTTCCAAGACGATTGCCGGCGTCGATATGAGATTGACCGCAGGCGGCATACGAGAGTTGCATTGGCATACGGCTGCCGAGTGGTCGCTGATGCTTTACGGAAACGCACGCATAACGGCGATTGATTTGGATGGCAAGAGCTTTGTCGCCGACATCACGGAAGGTGATCTCTGGTACTTTCCCACCGGAGTCCCACATTCAATTCAGGGTCTCGGTCCCGACGGTTGTGAATTTCTGCTGGTGTTCGACGATGGCGGCTTCTCGGAATTCGACACAGTGCTGCTCAGCGACTGGATGGCGCATACGCCTCACGACGTGCTCTCGGCCAACTTCGGCGTGAGTGAACAGTCCCTGGAAAAATTGCCGACGAAGGAGAAGTTTATTTTCCAGGCTGCGGTTCCTGGCGCGCTGGCTGCCGACCAGAAGGCAGCGGCTGGCTCGATGGGCGCATCGCCGCATGATTTTGCTTTTCGTACAACACAACCGGCAGTGACGAAGCGTACCAAGGGAGGCGAGGTGCGGATCATCGATTCGACGAAATTCAAAGTATCCACGACGATTGCGGCAGCGATCGTTACCGTCCATCCAGGTGGAATACGCGAACTGCACTGGCATCCCAATGCCGACGAATGGCAGTACTTCATCAGTGGCAAAGGAAGAATGACCGTGTTCGCCACCGGAGGCCGCGCCCGCACCACGGACTTTCAGGCCGGTGACGTTGGCTATATCCAGAAGACGCTGCCCCATTACATCCAGAATACGGGCGACACCGACCTGAAATTTCTGGAGATGTTCAAAAGCAATGTTTACCAGGACCTGTCGCTCTCGGAATGGCTCACCCATACGCCACCGGAGCTCGTGCTGGCGCATTTGGGGATTGATAAAGCCACGCTCGATGCGATCCCGCGGGACAACATCGCGCTAATGCCGAAGTAATAAGAAAACAGTGAGCGACGGACAAAATACTCTTGTTTACTCGCTCTTATCCAGTGATGGCACTCGACTCGAATGGCTTGCGCGTGCTGTGCCGAGTGGGGTTTGCCGAAGAGCAGAAGAATTATTCAGCGACGTACCGCTTGGTTCAAGATGCTATTGTACATTTGGCATCTGGATGCCTCCATTTCTAATACACTTCCAGCTTACCAACCGAGCCGTAAGTAAGTCGTATGGATTTGACGCCTTCGAAACACAAGTCAATTGCGAATCATTCCTAGCCGACAAAGGTAAGCTGCTTCGGCTCCTCCTCTTTGGTGACCACGAGGGAGATCGACAAGGACTTCCGAAAATGAGCGAGAGATTGCCAGGATTCCCGAAGGTGGGCCTCCTGGTTCTCAAGGCTGCGAGTTCGGGAAGATCCGAGCCACACGTCCGAGGCCTGGAGGGCGATCACCGCCTCAAGGAGGGCTCGCGCCGGGTCGTTCCCAGCGATAGCCAGCAACTTGACCGGTTTGCCCACTTTCTCAGCTGAGAAGACGATTTCGCTGAAGACATCCGTTTCATGGTCCGCCACAAGACGCTCCGGGACTAGCTGACCGCCTGCGTCGTCAACGGAGCCGCGGTGAACGCAAATGACGATGACATCCTGTTTCTCGGCAATGTCACCCGCCAGGACCTGATCCAGGGCACGAAGATCATCCGGCTCGTTGATGCCCACGATGACGCATCCCGGCCCAATCTCAAGGGATGCAGCGGAGAGAGTGTCTCTCTGCTGTAACCGAAATCGCTCGCGCGAGGTCTCGCGGAACGGGTCATCGGGATTGGGTCTTACCTTAATCTTGTTGCTTTCCTGGCCTTTGGCATATTTTCGTTCAGACAGCGTGAAGGCAGTGAAGAAGACCAGCGTAAAGATTCCTCCAGTGATCGTGGCGGCTTTCTTTGTAAACAGATTCATAATCGCCATCATGAACAGAATGGCTGTGGTAGCCATCAACCCAAGTGGCAGTTCGACCTTGCCGAAGCGGATGTTCAAGGGAAACTTCCAGCGCTTCGCGTCAGGATGTGTAAAACGCAGAATGACAACCGCAAGCCCCTTCATGGCAAAACTCCACACGACACCGAAGGCATAGGCCTCGCCCAGCATGTCGACATCCCCCCGGCTAAGCAGGATCGTAAGCAACTGGAGACCGACGATGACGTTGATGATATGGTGCGCAGTACCATGCTTAGGATGCGGGGTCCGGAACCAGGGGGGCAGCACACCATCTTCGGCAACACGGCTAAGTACGCCATTTGAGCCGATGATGGCGGTATTGACCGCACCCGAGAGGATCAGGATTCCGACCACAACCACGAAAGCATGGAAGGCCAGCCGCAGAGCAAAGGGACCTGCCAGAAACATCGACAGTCCCCCGATGAGGTTGTCCAGGTACTTCACGCGGTCTGCATCCGGAATGATCATCACGGCAAAGAAAGAGACCAGAGAAGTGAACAGCAGACTGTATAGAAAGACGATGAACCCTGTTCGTTGAAGGTTTTTCTGCTTCGGGGCTTCAATCTCCCGATTCACCTGAGCCAGCGTCTCCTCGCCGCTGAGAGCGAGCACCGAATGTCCAAGCCCAATCAGCACGGCCACTAACGTGAAGCTGGGAAGCGCTGTGTCCTTCAACCACCCAAGGGCTGACTCGCTGAAGTGGAAGTTCGAGGGGATGGGTGCGGGAACAGGGTGGAAGCCCTTGGTGATGATGGTGTAAATACACCAGCCGATCAGAATGACCACCATGACGGTCGTCGCCTGCATGATGCGCAATGCGCGGGTGCTCGAAAACGGCACACCTACGCGGTTCGTATACCAGAAGTAGATCGTAACCAAAGCCGCGAACGCCGCCGCGAACCACGCAGCAGGAACGTGCATAAAAGCGATGTGGAAGTGTTCTCCCAATTCATTGATTAAGGCCGCGAGATACAGGCCGGCGCTCACCCCGCTGATGGGACCCGTCAGAACATAATCGAACATGAGAGCGGAGACGGAGAACTTGGCCGCAACGCCACCCATCGCTTCGCGAACAACTCGATAAACGCCACCGCGAACGAACATGCTACAGCTCTCGATGTATACCGATCGAACTGCGTATGAGAACAGCATGATGGCCAGGATGAACCATGGCGCGGCCTTGCCTATCGCTTTCTCCGCGATGCCGCCCACGTAATAGGCTGACGATCCGAGATCGCACAAAACGATAGCCGAGGCTCTCCAAAAGGAGACGAACGATAACATTACCGTAACAGGAATCACATAGTTGCGGATGGACACATCTGTAGCTTTATGCACTTACCGGCCTCTATCTTGTGTCTCAGCGGAAGCGGTCCGGCAGGAGATTTGCCTTAAGACCAAAGATTGGGATGCCCTTGGCGGGGCCGATTCTTTGAGCTGTCTCGTCTTCAGTTGCCAAAGGACGCCCGAGGAGTAGGTCGGCAAGATTCATGGGCTCATTCTAGTTCGCTCAACGCTCGCAGTCGGACCTCGGGACCTCAACTGGCTGCGCAAGGCGCACGCCCTGCAACGGCTCAAGATTCTCTTTGTTCTTAACCACTACAGACTAATGCCGCCCCGCAGTCCGGTCAATTAGATGAGGCGAATTTAACGCAAAATTAACGCAGACGGAGGTAGAGTTTAGCTCAGAATCAACGTTCCGGTTCATTAGCGGCTAAAATGTCGTTGGAGACTCCCACGATGACAACTCCAGCCAGTGCCATCAAAGATGAAGTCCGCCTGCTGATTGACGTTCAAATCGAGACATTCGGACAGCCAGCGCCCTTAACAAATTCTCAACTCCGCGAATATCACTACCGCTCCGAGAAGCTGAAGATGCTGTGCCAAGAACTCAATCGGATTGGCGCAAGGGGCGTTATGGAACGGCGGTTGGAGCGTGCGTCTTAGCTCCGGGTGAAGCCCTACGATGCACGGCTGATGCGGTGCTATCCCATCAGCACGAGGATCAATCACGTGGCGAACGACGACGAGAAGTGCTCCGAACCAGTGGAACTCGCCCAGATTCAAAGTAGGCTCCTCTCTTTGAAGAGGATCGTCAGGGTATTCGGGAACGCTTCGGGACGGTAGGGAAGGTTTCAGACGTATACGGAAACGGACAAACTAAGCGGCCCTGTCGGGAATTCCTTTGGCTTTGGCGGAACTCGCTTTCTTCACAAGGATTGCGGATAAAACCTTGCACTTCTCCCCTATGAAACTTCGCGACAGATTCGAACCCCAGCGTTACGAGCGAAAGATTGCAAGAGACTCGCTGGGAACGGAAAGCCGAAACGAAGCAGGTAGAACGGTTTGAAGAGTGCTGAGGCGGATCTGTGCCAAACTATTGAGTCCCATGAACGATATGTTTTCTGGCTCACGGGAAGGGCGCGTCCTCGATCCATTCGGCAGCACATGGACGATTTCAACGCACATAGAAGACGTGTCGCCCGGAGAAATGCAGCGCCGTCTCAACGCATCCTGACCGACTTTGAATCAAGAAGACCCTTAGCGAAAGCCTCCCAACAAATAAGCTATCAGGAGAATGAGCAATATAGTTCCTAATCCTATTCCCGCGCCCCCGCCATAACCCCAGCGACTATGGCCGTAGTATCCTCCTCCGCCGCCTAATACCAAGATCAAGATAATGATCAGTATCAACATTGTCGGTCTCCTTATCTCGCCTCACACTAAGTGCCGACGCGCCAAGTTACAAGACCAGAGTTCTAGTCTGCGACAAAAGGAAACCGCATAGGCAACCGGATGCGGCTAGCGTCGGCATGCGTTAGATATCGGGAGTTGAAGGGAGTTTTAGCCACGCACGGACATCGCAATTCTCCAGTGCACGATCCTCAATTTCCCAGGTTCCATGAAGCCTACACCCAATCGCTCGTCTAAGCTCATTGGAATTCGGGTTATGGCAGATAAGAACACACTCGTGACCATCAAATGGAAGTCTGTCGCTCACTGAAACCCACGACAAACCGATCACTGCTTTCTCTGCAACTAACATCTACATCTCCTTCATCCTCATGATTCTAATTTCGGACGATCAAAGTCTCGCTGACTGAGGCGACAACCTGCGCTCTATTTCTAGAGAACTGGGGTCACACTTCATTGCTATAGAAGGGCTTGCCACACTCCAAGCAACTTGCCTTTAGCCGAGACGTGATCAATCCGCAAGACGGGCACATCCTTGTGGTGATCGAAACCCGGCGACCTGTGGTTTCAGCCTGCGCGTCCTGTGGAGCAGCAGGATCGTTAATAGTGCAATCAGGAGACCGAAGAGAATACTAATTGCGCTCATAAGCGTACTCCTTCTCGGCTGGCTGCCCGCGGTTCAAGCGGCAGGTCGCGTCGGCAGCCGCGAACGAGTTACTTGACTTGCTGTGTGAACACCGTTCAAAAAGTAGATGTGGCGCAGCGAGTGGATGAGCTACTTTTCCTGTATACAAATATACGGCTGCGCCACCAGAGGAACAGAACGACCGTGGGCCGCATAGTTCCTTCACATCTGCCTCAGACTACAACGGTGGCATGGTCAGCAGATGCGAACCTTTGTAAGTATCGTCAAGAAAGAAGGGGTCAAAGATGCTGTTAGGCTCCG
>PKXQ01000115.1 GCA_003132405.1 Acidobacteriaceae bacterium
TTGTTGTGGCGGGATAATTACCCGCACGAAGCCGTGATGCACAAAGCTCGTGTCCCGATACATTCCGGCAATCGTCCCCGCTGTGTTGAGGCTGGAGGCAGCGGTTCCCAAATGAAAGTTCGCCAGGGCGCCGGAAACGTCGAAAGTGGTTATCGTGCCGGTCTTAGCGCGCACGAAACCGTGATATCCATTGCTCGCGTCAGAGTACATCCCGGCGATCGTGCCCGCCGTGTCGATGCTGAAGGGGTAGGTGCCCTGATTCTTGCCCGTGCCCGCACCGGTAACATCGAATTCCGTGATCGTGCCGTTGGCAGCTCGCACGAAGCCGTGATACACCGGGCCCGCGACAATATAGAACCCGGTGGCAGCACCAGCCGTGTTGATGCTCATAGGAACTGTTCCCTGATACATGCCCGTACCTGCGCCCGGAGCGTCGAAGGTCTGAGCTGGTGCGAATGGGATGGCAGCGACCAACAGCCCAAGCACCATTGCCAGAGCCAGTGCGCAAGTAGTTTTCATAGTAAGTTGTCTCCTTAATGAATTGTCTCGAGAGGGACGAGGCTGCGCGACGGCGGCTAGCGCGGGAGGGAGGCGCAGCCAAAACTTTGAAAGTGTGACGCGCCGGCGGACGGCTGTCAAGGACAGATTTTTGCCGCTTGCATCGGCCGCCCGAGTGCGGCAAGCCGCGTCTCTACCGTGGTTTAAGGTTGGTCTTCTTCCCCGCCGGCTTCTTCTTCAGCCGTTCCAGGACCGCCGCCACAATCAGCGGCAGGCCGACCGTGGCATCCACGAAAACTTCGCCAAACTTCCCACCTTCCGCAGGAGGCACAAATTTCCCCCACGATACCGCCTCACTATAAGGACTGCCCGAAAGCCCGCCCCAGTAGACCGGTTCAGGGCAGATGCGCAGGCCGTAGTGATAGCGCTTGAGCGGCAGGTCTTCCCCGCCCCGGCGGCGGCGCAATTCGATAAATGGGCCAAACTGTTGCGACCAGTTGCGGGGCACGCCTCCGCCGATAGTGAAGATTCCGATGCGCTTCTGACTGAGCAGCGTAGCGGCAAAGTGCTCGAGGTCTTCGAAGGGATCGAAACGAAAACGCGGCTTCCCTTGTTTATCGCGTTCGCGGTTGGTCAGAGCATAATCAAGGCCCAATTCTGAATCCGAAAACGCGGGAACAAATACCGGAACATTTTTCTCGTAAGCCGACTTCAGAATGCCGCGCTGTCCCTTGGCGCTCTTCGCCAGATGCGCTCCAATCGCGCGATTTAATTTATACGAGCACATCACTTCGTCCGCATCCCAGCCGCTGAAGACCGCGTGCATCACGCGCTCCACATCGTCGAGATTGGTTTCCGGTTCGAGCGTGTCATAGACGCGGTTGTATCCCGCCTCGTAGAGTTCCTCGTCGCTGAGGTCGGGGTTGTGCCGGAAATGCGCGCGCCCAGTGGCTTCAACCAGGCCATGCGCCATCAGCGCTCCCGTAGAGACAATCGCATTCACGATGCCGCGATCGATCAACTCGGTAATCACCAGTCCCTGCTTGGCAACCGTCATCGCGCCGGCCAGCGTCATCACAACAAAACATTCCTGATCGCGCGCCATGGCCTCGAGCACATCGGCAGCTTCTCCCAGCTGGCGGCCGGTGAACGCGGTTTTCGACATCGCCCGCACGAGATCGTCAATCGATTGAATCTTGTTCGGATCGAGCGGCTCCAGTGGAATCAGACGATCAGCCACCGGATCGTGCAGCTTGCGGTCGATGCCGGCGCCTTCGCCGCCTGTATGGTGACCGCTCTGGTGTTGATGGCCGTGCTTGGCGACGCTGGCGACACTCTTGTGCTTCAAGGATGAACCTCCCAAACAAAAATGATTGGACCGAAGAAACAATTTACTAGAAGTGAGAGAACGCCGCGACTACGTTTAACAATGCCGTAACAATTCACGCTCGCAGAGCGCGGTTTGATATCCTAGAGCGCAGACCGAAATTACGAAACAATACTTCTTGATTGTCATCCTGAGCGAAGCNNCGCTTCGCTCAGGATGACAACCTTCTTATGTAACTTTGGAGAATAAGTGCCCGACAAGTTCACCGTCGCGTTAATCCAGATGTCGTGCGGACCAGAACCCGCCGACAACCTGGCCAAGGCGATCGATCGCATAGCGGAAGGGGCGCGCATGGGCGCTGACGTGGTCTGCTTGCCCGAGCTTTTTCAGACGCAATATTTNNATATTTCTGCCAGCGCGAAGATGTGGCGCTGTTCGATCTCGCCGAGCCAATCCCCGGCGCGGGTTCTGAGAAACTCGCCGCCACCGCTGCGAAAAATAAAGTTGTGCTGATCGCTTCGCTCTTCGAAAAGCGCGCCCCCGGCCTCTACCACAATACGGCTGCGATCTTCGATGGGAAGAACGATGACGGGAAGAATGATTCGGCTGGCGCGCTCGTCGGCATTTATCGCAAGATGCATATCCCCGACGATCCGCTCTACTACGAAAAGTTTTATTTCACTCCCGGCGATCTCGGCTTCAAGGCGTTCGATACTTCGGCGGGAAAACTCGGCACGCTAATCTGCTGGGATCAGTGGTATCCAGAAGGCGCGCGGCTCACCGCATTGCAGGGCGCAAGTATTCTTTTTTATCCCACGGCCATAGGATGGCATCCGGCGGAGAAAGCAGAGTTTGGCGCAGCGCAACACGATGCCTGGCGTACCATTCAGCGGGCGCACGCGATTGCGAACGGCGTCTATGTTGGAGTAGTGAATCGCGTCGGCTTCGAAACCGGCGACATTCGCGGCAATTCCGCGCCCGGCAAAGGACTTGAATTCTGGGGAGGATCATTTTTCTGCGATCCCTTCGGCCGCGTCCTCGCCGAAGGATCGCACGACCGCGAAGAGATTTTGCTCGGCGAAGTCGACTTGCATCATCTCGAAGACGTTCGCCGCAATTGGCCCTTCCTACGCGATCGCCGCATCGACAGCTACGCCCCTATCACCAGCCGCATGATCGACGGAAAGTAACGCGAACAATAATGGCCAGACGATCCCCAGCGCGCGCCAAATCGACCCCCGCCGCACAGGGCTACCGCATGCCCGCCGAGTGGGAGCCGCATGAATCCACCTGGCTCGCCTGGCCGCATTTGCGCAGCGACTGGCCGGGCAAGTTCGAGCCGATCCCATGGGTCTACGCCGAGATCATTCGCAACCTGTCGCGCCATGAGCGGGTCGATCTGATCGTAAGCAACGTAAGCGCGGAGAGACACGCGAAGGCTGTCCTTGAGAAGGCCGACGCGCTCTCCGACAATATCGTCTTCCATCGCTGGCGTACGGATCGCGTTTGGACTCGCGATTCCGGCTGCATTTTTCTTGTGCCGCCGGGCAAGTCTGAAACTGCAGCTCTGACGGCGCTGCACTTCCAATTCAATGCCTGGGCGAAGTACGACAACTATAAGCACGACGCAAAAATCGGTGCGCAGATGGCGAAAGCCGCCGGCGCGCAGATTGTGCGTCCCACCTTCAGCTATCACAGAAAATTCCCCATCGTGCTCGAGGGCGGCTCGATCGATGTCAACGGCCGCGGCACGCTGATCACAACTGAGGAGTGTCTCCTCTCAACCACGCAGCAGCGCAATCCTTCCATGAATCGCGCCGCCTACGAACAAATGTTTGCGGACTATTTTGGAATCCAGTCCGTCATCTGGCTCGGTGAAGGCATTGACGGAGACGACACCCACGGCCACGTCGACGATCTAACCCGCTTCGTCGCGCCCGACACGGTCGTCACGATGGTTGAGCCAAACGAGCGTGGCGAGAATTATTCGGCGTTGCATCACAACCTTGGGCGCCTCCGTGCCGCACGCGATCAGGATGGTCAGCGACTTAACGTAGTCGAAATCCCGCTGCCGCGACCGGTCGTCTTTGAAGACCGCCGCCTCCCTGCAAGCTACGCAAATTTTTATATCGCGAATGGCGCGGTGCTGGTGCCCGTCTTCAATGATCCCAACGATCGTATCGCGCTTAACACTCTCGCGGAAGTTTTTCCTACACGCGAAATCGTGCCGATTTATTCCGGCGATCTGATCTGGGGGTTTGGCGCGCTGCACTGCATGACGCAGCAACAACCGGCGGTCAGTATCTAGTACTCGACGAGTTCTGCTTAACACTGGGTGCTGGCTACTAGGTACCGGGTACTTCATTTACACTTCTATCCGTGAACGCCGAGATCATCGCGGTCGGCTCTGAGTTGCTCACTCCCCACCGCCAGGACACCAACTCTCTCTACCTCACCGAAAAGCTGAATGAACTCGGCGTTGAAGTGCGCTTCAAGTGCATCGTCGGCGACGACGCGGAAGGATTGACTGCCGCCGCCAAGCTGGCCATGCGCCGCTCGGACATTATTATTTTCTCCGGCGGCCTCGGGCCCACCGAAAATGACCTGACACGCGAAGCTGTCGCCGACGCGCTGGGATTAAAACTGCAACGCGATCCCGAAATCATTGCCAAGCTAGAAGAACGCTTCGCCAAGCGCGGCTACAAATTTTCCGCCAACAATGCCAAGCAGGCGGACATCATCTCCGGCGCCGCAGTTCTGCCGAATCCGCTCGGAACGGCGCCGGGGCAGTGGATCGCCGGGAAGTATGACGGTCAGGAGCGACTGCTCATGTTGCTCCCCGGCCCGCCCTACGAACTCAAAGGGATGTTCGAGGCCGAATGCATTCCGCGATTGCGCACACGCGTCCCGGCGCAGCATATCGCGATGCGCACATTAAAGATGGCGATGATCCCGGAATCGCAAGTCGACGCGCGAGTCGCTCCCATCTACAAAACTTATACCGATGTGGAAACCACGATTCTCGCGGGCGGAGGCGAGATTCAACTTCACCTCCGCTGCCGAAAAGATTCCGCGACGGAAGCCGAGGCGCGCGTCGAAGAACTCGCTGAGAAGATCGAGAACGAACTCGGCGACACGATCTTTTCTCGCAAAGGTGAAACCATCGAGCAGATTGTCAGCTATCTTCTTCAAATGCGCGGCATGACTCTGGCGACCGCGGAATCCTGCACAGGCGGCATGTTGGCCGAGCGCATTACGTCGCTCAGCGGCAGTTCGCGTTATTTTCTCGGCGGCGCAGTAGTTTATTCGAATGAACTGAAAACGCAATTTGCGAATGTGCCGAAAGCTCTCATCGATCAGCACGGCGCGGTCAGCCGCGAAGTCGCGGCGTCGATGGCGGAAGGCATTCGCAAGCGCTGCCTCGCGAGTTACGGAGTCGGAATCACTGGCGTGGCCGGCCCGAGCGGTGGCACCGAGCAAAAGCCAGTCGGCCTCGTCTACATCGCGCTCGCGGGGGAAGAAGGCACGCAGGTGGTCGAGCGCAACTTTCCCGGCGATCGAAAGCGCGTCCGCCAATTCTCGACGCAGCAGGCGCTGGAGATGATCCGGCGGGCTCTGTTATAGCGCGCTGTCCCAACGGACATGCGAATATTTATCGGCATCGATCTTGATCCGGAAGTCCGGGCCCGCATCTCGCGCTTTCTCGAAGGCGTCGAGAGTTTTGCGCCCGAGGCCCGCTGGGCACGGGCGGAGTCGCTGCACGTTACGCTGAAGTTCATCGGCGAGCAAACGCAACAGCAAGTCGAGGCCATCGCTGAACGGTTGCGGCGCGTTGAGGGCAACGCGCTTGAGATTCGCTTTGCCGGATACGGATACTTCCCCACTGCCAAGGCTCCTCGCGTATTCTGGATCGGAATTCAAGCCGGTCCGCAACTTGCTGATTTGGCCGCGAACATCGATGTGGCCGTCGCTGAACTTGGCATTCCGCGCGAAGATCGGCCGTATAGTCCGCATCTGACGCTGGCGCGCGGCGGCCCGGGAAGAAGATCGGGCTCGCCGAAACGCCAGAAAGGCGATATGGCCAACGCAACTTTTGCGGTCCTCGACAAGAGGCTCGCTGCGATGGGCGATCTCGACTTTGGAGTAACGACGGCAAGCGAGTTTATTGTTTACCAGAGCCAGCTTTCGCCCAGCGGATCGAAGTACACCAAGCTACACCGCTTTCCGCTGCGGCAGCCAGCATAGCTAGATTGATGCATATGAATCCTTACCTCATCGTCGCGCCCTTCGGCTACCTGCTGGGGTCGATCCCGTTCGGATATCTTCTCGTTCGGATCTTCAAAGGTGAGGATGTGCGCGCTGGCGGCAGCGGCAATATTGGCGCAACCAATGTGGCCCGCAAATCGCCAGCGCTCGGCATTGCCACCCTCGTGCTCGACGCCGCCAAAGGACTGGCTGCGGTTCTCTTGGCGCGCGCGCTCGGCGGCGGACCACATCAACGGCTGATCATGACTACTGCCGCATTCTTTGCCGTTCTCGGCCACCTTTTCCCCGTATGGCTCAAATTTCGCGGCGGCAAGGGCGTGGCCACCAGCCTCGGAGCTTTTCTATTGCTCACGCCAAAATCCATTTTGTGCATGGTTATTCTCTTCTTGCTAGTCGCCGTCGCCTTCCGCTACGTCTCGCTGGGGTCGATCGTTGTGGCAGCGGCCTTTCCTCTTCTGGCCTGGGCTTTCCACGAATATACCGACTCGCGTCAGCTAATTCTTATTGCGCTGGTTTCCGCATTCGTTATCTGGAAGCATCGGCAAAATATCGGCCGCCTTGCCGAGGGTAGCGAAGCGAAATTAGGAGCGAAGCCAGAAACAAATTCCGAGACAGAGTCCGAAACAGAGTCCGAGACAAAGTCCGAAACAAAGTCCGTCGGCTCCATGGGAGCAACCCGCCCATGAGCCGAATCGCTGTTATCGGCGCCGGTGCATGGGGAACGGGACTGGCGATCGTCCTCGGACGAAAAGGGCCAAATGGCTTCCGCCACGAAGTTCGCCTCTGGGCCAATGAGCCGGAGGTCGTCGCCAGCATCGAAGACAATCGCATCAACGAACGCTTTCTGCCCGGCTTCATTCTGCCAGAAACAATCACCGCGACCCATGATCTGAATGCCGCGCTCGATGGCTCGGAGATCGTGGTCAGCGTGATGCCTTCGCAGCACTGTCGAGCTTTATTCGAACGCATGGCGCCGCAGCTTCGCCCGGAAATAGTTTTCGTCAGCTGCACCAAGGGGCTGGAAAATGGCACGCTCCTGCGCATGACGGAAGTGATTGGCGACGTGCTGCGCAGCCGCCATTTCACGCCGCGGGTTGCGGCGCTGAGCGGGCCTTCGTTTGCGAAAGAGGTGGCTCGCGGCGATCCGACAGCCGTAACAGTCGCAACCGTCGACGGCGAGGTGGGTCGTGCCGTGCAATATGCGTTCAGCGATTCGCGCTTCCGTGTCTACACCAACGACGATGTGATCGGTGTGGAGTTAGGCGGCGCGCTGAAGAATATTATCGCCATCTCAGCCGGTGTCTGCGATGGCCTTGGCCTCGGTCACAATTCTGTTGCCGCGCTGATCACGCGCGGACTCGCCGAAATAGCGCGCCTGGTCGTGGCCTGCGGCGGCCGCCTCGACACCATGGCCGGCCTCGCCGGCCTGGGCGATCTCGTTCTAACCTGCACCGGCGATCTCTCGCGCAATCGCAGCGTCGGCGTTGAGCTTGGCAGAGGCCGCACGCTGCCCGACATTATCGCGGCCATGCACGGCGCCGTCGCGGAAGGAGTCTTCACCACAAAAGCCGCAGTGGGACTCGCGCGCCAGAAAAATGTCGAGATGCCGATCACGGAACAGATGTTTGCCATCCTCGAAAACGGCAAGCCGCCGCAGCAGGCCATTGAAGAACTGATGACGCGCGCGGCCAGGAGCGAAGTGTAGCCGGTTCCCTTTTTCGAAAGTCAGCAACCCCGTTGCTATTGGCTCACCGACGATTCATCCAGCAATTCTTTTAGATACTGCTGCCACACCGCCGCCCATGTATGTGTTCCGTGGCCGTGAGTCTGCTCGGAAGCGCGCAGCAACACAAATTTCCCGTGCTTCACCTTCTTGATTTCGCGTTCCGCGACACCTAACTCGGGAGGATTAATGAAGTCGTCGGCCGAGTTCACGAACATCACTGGCGCTTTGATCAGGCCGAGCTTCGCTGATGGATCATAGTCGCGCGACGCGGCGACCGCGTAAAGAAAATCAGTAGCGTCCATGTCCGCCGTCATCTGCTTTAGCGTTTCGTCGAGATATTTATCGGCTGCCTCACGTGTGGGTAAGTCCTCCTGTAAATGCAACGGCGCAGTGCCGGCAATCAGCAGAAAGTCCGTGGCGATCTGCAGAGCAGCGCGAGGCTCGGTCGTGTACTCGCCATTTTTCCAGTCGGGATCCTGACGAATTCCGTCAATCACCATTTTTCGCCATATGCGGTTGCGCCCCGCAATTTGTACCGGCAAACACGCCAACGGCATGAGCGCATCGACCTCATCGGGATAATTCTCTCCCCACATAAAAGAGTGCATGCATCCCATCGACGTTCCGAGCACCAGGCGCAGGTGGTCGACGCCCAATCCCTTTATCACAAGCTCATGCTGCAGCGCGATCATGTCGGCATAGTCGTATTGCGGAAAGCGCGCATGCATGCCGTCGCTCGGCTTACTCGATTTTCCGTGGCCGACATTGTCCGGAATAATCAGGTAGTACTTGCTGGCATCCAGCAGTTGCCCCGGCCCAAACAACACGCCGCCAAAAATCGGACGCAGCAAGGTTTTCCCTGATCCGCTGGTGCCATGGAGGATGAGCACCGCGTTTCTAGTGTGTCCATGCGCGTCCCTGGCGGGCGTGCCGAATGTGGTGTAGTGCATCTTCACGTCGGCCAGAGTTTCGCCGGATTGAAAGTGAAAATCGTGAATGACAAAGTCGCCTTCCTGAGGCGCGGGACCGCTGGCAGCGCCATTCTGCGCTCTGGCCTCGATTGAAACGATCGCCGTCGCCAGAGCCAAACACACTGCGAAGTGCTTTATCATCTTCCTTGCCATAACTCCTCCTGATAGCGGTTGTAGAAATTTCCGCAAAGCGTGAAGTACGCGATTTTCCGCTTTAGTCCGTTCCATGTAAAGCCTCCGAGTGCTCTCTGGCGCGTACCGCACGCATGGTCCGCCGTGGGGCGCCATAAAGCGAGGCGAGGCCGCATTGTCAATAGGGTTAATCCTGGTCTTCGATTCCCAGGCGCTTTCACATTTTTAATCACCCATTAATATCCGCGGACTATCTTTCGGAGCAAGCCGCAACAACAACTCTCGCGTTAATTGGGAAAGGATGAAGACTATGCGTCAACTGCTGTCTGTATTTCTTGTCGCCGCTATGGTTATGGGGCCGGGTTTTTCGCCAATGGCAAACGCCTCTCAACCCAAAACTGCCACGCCGATTAAACACATTGTGATTATCTTCGGGGAGAATATCTCGTTTGACCACTATTTCGGCACGTATCCGAACGCGCTGAACCCGAAGGGAGAACCGGAATTCCACGCCCAGCCCCATACCCCAAGCGTGAACGGATTGAGCTACGCGCTGCTAAACGACAACCCCAACCTTAACCCGGCCAATGGGAACGGCGCGGCCAATCCATTCCGCTTTGACCGCTCGCAAGCCTTCACACAGGATATGGACCACGACTACATGGCCGAGCAGCTAGCCTTCGATGGTGGCGCCATGGATTTATTTCCAGCCAACACTGGCAGCGCCGGTCCGCCGCCCAATCCTCCACCGGCAACCGTGCTGACAAACGGACAGGTGATGGGCTATTTCGACGGCAACTCGACTACCGCATTGTGGAACTATGCTCAGCACTATGCCATGAGCGACAACTCCTATAGCACCAACTTCGGTCCCTCCACGGTAGGCGCGATCAATCTGATCTCGGGCCAGACCAACGGCGTTGTGAACTATACCGGCGGTACCGGCAGCTTTGTTGGCGACGGGAACGGCGGATACACGGTGATTGGCGACCCTGATCCCTATGGCGACGTCTGCTCCGGCAGCGGCCAGGCGCAGATGGGCGGACAGAACATTGGCGACCTGCTCAACGCTGCTGGAATCACCTGGGGCTGGTTCGGTGGGGGCTTCAACCTGCAAATCGTAAATCCGGATGGCAGCACGGGATGTAACCGTCAGTCGACTTCTCAGATCGCCGGTACGCAGGGTGATTACGTTCCGCATCACACTGCATTTCAGTATTACGCCTCGACCGCGAATCCGACTCATGCGCGTCCGGCCTCGGTCAAGACGATCGGTTACTCGGGCGATCCTGCGAATCACGACTATGACATCGACGACTTCTTTGCCGCGGTTTCTGCCGGAAACTTCCCGACGGTAAGCTTCCTCAAAGCAATCGCGATTCAAGATGCCCACCCGGGAAATTCCGATCCTATCGATGAGCAACAGTTCGTGGTTACGGTCGCCAACTTCCTGCAGAACCAGCCGGAGTGGCCGAATACGGCTTTGATCGTGCTCTATGACGATTCCGACGGCTGGTACGATCATCAACTCGGCCAGATCGTCAACGGATCGAGGACGTCGGCCGACGCTCTGACCGGTCCGGGAGCCTGCGGAAGCGGAGCCAACGCTTTGCCCGGCATCAATCCGGCCACCACGCACGCACAGGGGCGCTGCGGATACGGTCCACGCCAACCGCTGCTGGTGATCTCGCCTTGGGCACAACACAACTATGTGGATCATTCCGTCACCGACCAGAGTTCGGTCATTCGCTTCATCGAAGACAACTGGCTCGGTGGCCAGCGGATCGGGCAAGGCTCGTTCGAGGGGATCGCAAATTCGATCAGCTCGCTGTTCGATTTCAAGCAGACAGTTACCAACGATCTCTACCTTCTCAACCCCAACACAGGCGAACCGGTAAAACAGTAAGAATGATCTGACGAAGTAGCGAAATACACACGAGGGCAAGTCAGGTGCGGCGTGATAGCGTCGACCTGCCTTGCCTTTGTTGTATGCTCAATACGCAAAAAGGTATGCGGTGATTACACGTCGAAAGTTCCTGCAACGATCGAGCCTGCTGGCCACGACACTGGCGACCGGCAAGAGCGGTTTGCTCGATGCCATGCCGGCGTCGCATGCTCCAGCCACCATGCCCGCGGCGCTCGATCTCACGATCCTGCCGCAATTTGTCGATCCACTTCCCATCCCTGAAATTGCGCAGCGCCAAGGCTTCCGGACCCGTCCTGAAAATCCGAAGCTAAGCGTTCCGTTTTATCGCATCCAGGCTCAGCCCGTCGCCGGCAAAATTCATCGCGATTTGCCGCCGACAAAGTTTTGGAGCTTCGGCCCGTCGACGCCCGGCCCGACCTTCGAGACGCGCAGCGGCGAGCCTTTGCTCGTCGAATGGGTCAATGCTCTCCCCACCGAGCATTTCTTGCCCATCGATCGCACCATCCACGGAGCCGAAGCCGACAAGCCCGCCGTCCGCACTGTTGTTCATCTGCATGGAGCAAAAACGCGGCCCGAAAGCGACGGCTATCCCGAAGACTGGATCGTGCCCGGAAGATCGTCGCTCTATTACTATCCGAATCAACAAGACGCGACCATGCTCTGGTATCACGATCACGCGCTCGGGATTAATCGTCTGAATGTTTACGCCGGATTGTTAGGTACGTTCTTCATTCGCGATGCCGTCGAAGATGCGCTCAACCTGCCCAAAGGCAAATACGAAGTGCCACTCATTCTCTATGATCGCCTGCTGACGCGCGACGCCCAGCTACTCTATCCTGTCTCGCCAGACCCGCAATCCCCGTGGGTTCCGGAGATCTTCGGCAACGCGATTCTGGTCAATGGAAAACTCTTTCCCTATCTCGAAGTCGAACCGAGAAAATATCGCTTTCGTGTTCTGAACGCTTCGAACGCCCGGACGTATCACTTGGCGTTGGTCGATAATGCCGCTAACAATCATGCCGCGAACGCCGCGCCCGTCCACCAGATCGGAACCGACCAGGGTTTATTACCCGCGCCGGTTCCGCTCGCGAACCTTGAAATCGCCCCGGGTGAACGCGCCGACCTCATCGTCGATTTCAGCGAGCATCGGGGCGCGCAGCTCATTCTCAAGAACGATGCTTTCGTAGTCATGCAATTTCGCGTCTCGTCGGCCCGAGTCACTGACACAAGTTCGCTGCCTTCATCCCTGCGGCCGGTGCCGAAAATTCCCGAATCCCAAGCCGTGCAAACACGCCTCTTGACCCTCGACGAATACGTCAACAAGTCGGGCAATCCGGTAATGCTGCTTCTGAACGCAACCCACTGGAAAGCACCCATCACAGAAAAACCCGTCCTCGGCTCAACCGAGATCTGGACTCTGATTAATCCCACCAATGATACTCATCCCATCCACCTGCACTTGGTGCGCTTCCAGATTCTCGACCGCCAATCCTACGAGCCCTGGCTGTTCCAGACCAAACGCCAGTTGCACTTCCTCGGACCGCCCGAGCCTCCCGAACCGGGTCAGGCTGGCTGGAAAGACACGGTGCGAGCCTACTCTCGAATGGTCACGCGGATCATTGTCCCCTTCGACGGCTTCACCGGCCGCTATGTGTGGCACTGCCACATCCTCGAACACGAGGACAATGAAATGATGCGCCCCTATGAGGTGATTCCCGCAGTCTAAGCGCGCTATTTTTGTTTTAGTTGGTCCTTTGTAGAACCAAGCCGGGTCGATAGGCATCCGCCATAAGGGGCGACGAAGATCGGCCGTGCAGATCGGCAATGAAGGTGCTCGGCGAGTGCAAAGTCGTGCCGTGCACGCGATCGCCCTTGAAGCAAAGATTAAAGCTTTAAGGATGGATAGGAGCGGCCTGCGTCCAAGCCGGCGACGCCCATGCGCGTTATCGAGACCGACCCACGGCTTGCCACTCCTTGGCTGAAGCCAGGCAAATGCTCTCCATCCGGGACGAACAGCCGACTTTACTCCATCAAACCATTAAGGTGGTCTTAACCAAAACGCGGCAACTGCTTGAAAAATTAAAGCCTTGCCGGGTGAGAATCCGGCTCCTGAAGCGAGTTCGAAAAAGAGTCGTAGCGAGACTCTCTACCATTTCGGGTGTCTCGCACCTCCGGTTGGCTTGGCCTACGGAGTTCTGGCTCCTTTGTCTAACGCCTCATCGCGCCACCTCGAACGATTTTCCTGTTGACAGTTGAATAGGGCCGGGACTAGTTCTTAACGGCACGCTAATTGCAGATTATGTCCCATGGTGAAGATGCAGACCCCACAAACCATCCCGACCTCTGGCGAGCGACCTTCGAGGGAAAGATCACAGGTTGAGAGGGCCAGAGCGCGATTTGTCTTGATCGTCGCAGGGCTGATGTCGCTCGTGGTCGTGCTCCATTCGCAGGGGGCAGCCGAGCAAACGCAGTACGCGTCGACCGCAAACGACAGCTCGCCGGCACTCGTGGTTGGCTTCGTCGGAGGCTTCGTGCATAGCAACGACCTCCGCCATTCGGAAGTGCAGATCACCCGGCAGATTCAGGCAACCTATGGCGATCGTGTGCGGGTTCTGATCTATGAGAATCGGCGTAGAGCGGAAGCCCGCCAGATGATACTCAATTGGTGTAAACGGGAGGCGGGCGACGCCCCTACAGCACCTGAAAAGAGCGCCGACCGTGAAGCGCAAAGAGCCCGGATTATTTTGTTCGGCCATAGCTGGGGCGCTTCCGCCGTGGTCTCGCTAGCGCGCACCTTACAGCGCGATGGCATCCCTGTTTCATTAACCATCCAGGTTGACAGCGTCACGAAAAATGGCGAGGACGATTCCCTGATCCCGGCCAATGTAGTCGAGGCGGTTAACTTCTATCAAACCCGCGGCATTCTGCACGGACGAACGAAGATCAGCGCAGCCGATCCATCGCGCACCAAGATCCTGGGAAGTTTTCGTTTTACCTACGAGAAAGAACCAACCGAGTGTCGCGCCTATCCCTGGTACGACCGGCTGCTATTCAAGGGACACACGTCCATCGAATGCGATCCGCACGTGTGGTCCCAGGTTGAAGAGTTGATCCGCACGCGGCTGCCCGCCGTAGCACAGCGGGCGCAAAGCGGAATGACGGCGCGAGTTGGAAACTAACTTTATTCCAACATCGAGCACCGCTATTCAACTTATTCTTGTACACCGCTTTCTTCAGGGGCGAAATCCTCGCCGACCAACTCCCTGATGTCTTCGAGCTTTCGGTAAGTGGAGTCCGGAAGCACTTCGGCTGTACCCAAATTAAAACGGAAACAATGCGAGTACTAAAACAAAAGATCAAGAGAGCGATAAGGGAAGCGGAATCCGATTCCAGACGAACAAACCCCACGAAAGCAAACCCGTTGATGTAGAGTACGGGTCGCCTTCGCAGGGCATCGGAACGACTACGGCTTATAGACTCGATAGTTTATGGTGTAGTACTCGACGAAGGCTCCATTGTTCGCACGGAAGTACGTTTGCACCGTATGGTCGCCCGGAGCCAGTCCCGAGAGAGGCTGAGAGGTTGAACTGTGCACATGAGAGCCGTCAACCGGCGTCTCCGCCGTTTCGTATGCGCACCCACTAGTTTGAACGCCGTCCACGTAAAGGCAGATCGTAGTGGAATTGAAGGACGGTCCGCTGGAATTGTAGTTGTCAACCCACATGTCGGCCTCGATCGTGCACTTTCCGGACGTGCCCGAGCAGGCCACCGTAAGCTCAGTGTCAATCGGCGTATAGGTGGCGGCGGGAACGTTGGCATTGTAATTACCATTATTGATATACGTCCCTTGGAGGACGTGCTTGGTGGCGAGCGTCTCTTGCAAGTCCTGCGCGCCGGAATAAAGGCTGAACGATCCAACCGCCAGAGCCAGCAGCAAGGTTACTTTCGAGAGCTTGTTCATATAGGTTCTCCTTTTTCGTAGTTGAAGTTTGGGCGTTTTTGGACGCAGGTTACAGGACCGACTCGAACTTTGATTTCCACTTGCCGTCTTCCGGCCCCCCACGATCCAAACTCGGCCTCTATCTGGTAACGCTGAGAAGCTTCAAAAAAAGGACCATTTTTCTCTGATCAGATGCAGACGCGGCGGTCGTTTCATAGCGCTTGGAGCGTCAAGTGCGCTAAAACAAAGGCGAAAACGTCATTGGTTTGGCTTGCCACTGGGTATATACTTTCTGCGCCGTAAAGGTCGCGATTGCGGCAGCGCAAATGTTCGCGATCTTCATATTGGATCCTCCCTCGTTTATCTTTTCTATATTTTCTTTGCGACCGCGGCGCCTGTTGACGGCCCGGTGATTCCCGTTCATCGTCTTCGAGGTCTTTCGTGGATGCGCCACCCGATGTAGCCACCCTGCTGGGTGAACTCGATGTCGGCAACGACAAGGCCGTGACCGAGTTGGTGGTGTCTCTTTACTCGGAGCTGCGGCGCTTGGCGTCTTCGTATCTGCGCCGCGAGCGCAGCGACCACACCTTGCAAACTACGGCGCTCGTCCATGAGGCCTATCTTCGATTAGCCGATCAGAGAGAAGTTCGCTGGAAAAACCGCGAGCAGTTCATGGGTATTGCCGCGCGCTTGATGCGCCGCATCCTGGTTGACTACAGTCGCAGCCATGACGCGCAAAAGCGCGGCAAAGGCTTTGAGAAAGTTTTTCTCGAAGAAGCCGAGATCGTCTCCAAAGGGAAAGCCGCCGATGTCGTTCAATTGGATGAGGCTCTCATCCGCCTCGCTGAATTCGATCCGCAGCAAGCCCACCTCGTCGAACTCCGCTTTTTCGGCGGCCTGAGCGTGGAAGAAGCTGCCGCAGTCCTCCAGGTTTCTCCCACTACCGTGAAGCGCAATTGGAACCTCGCGAAGGCGTGGCTGGCGCGTGAGCTGCGCAAAGGCGATTAGCGAGATGCCTGGAAAATGGGATCAGGTAAAAGAGATTTTCAGCCAGGCCTTGGAGCGGCAGCCCGAGGAGCGCAGCATCTTCCTGCGCCAGGCCTGCGCCGGCGATGATTCCCTGCGCGCCGAAATAGAGTCACTGCTTTCCAGCTTCGATGGCGCCTCAACTTTTCTCGAGGAATGTCCCGCCGCCGATCTGCTCTCCGCGCAGTCGCAATTACTGACGGAAAAAATGGCGGGAAAAAGAATTGGCGCTTATCGCATCCTCCGCGCGATTGGCCAGGGCGGGATGGCGGTCGTCTATCTCGGCGAGCGCGACGACCAGAATTATCGCAAGCAAGTCGCGATCAAAATGGTTAAGCCTGGAATCGATACCGAGCAAGTTCTCCATCGATTTCGCAACGAGCGCCAGACCCTCGCGACCCTCGACCATTCGAATATCGTGAAGCTCCTCGACGGCGGAAGCAGCGAAGACGGTTCTCCCTATCTAGTCATGGAGCACGTAGAAGGCCCGCCCATCGACCAGTATTGCGACGAAAATAAGCTTTCGATCGACGAACGCCTGCGGCTTTTTCGCGAGGTCTGCTCGGCCGTCCAATATGCCCACGAAAAGCGCGTCATCCATCGCGATCTCAAGCCCTCGAATATTCTCATCGCCAACGGAGGCGTTCCGCGGCTGCTGGATTTTGGCATCGCCAAATTGTTAAATCCGGATTGTTTCCAGAGTCCGCTAGTCACGCGCACCGACTGGCGGCCGATGACGCCCGAGTATGCCAGCCCGGAGCAGATTCGCGGCAAGGCGGTGACCGCGGCTACCGATGTTTATTCGCTCGGCGTGTTGTTCTTCGAAATGCTTTCCGGCCATCGCCCGTTTCGCTCCGTGGGCCAATCGCTTTTAGAGATGGAGCGCATCGTTTGCGAAACCGATCCCGAAAAACCCAGCGTCGTCATTCATCGCACCGAGCAAAAAACATCTCACAATGGCGGGCCACCGACGGCAATTACTCCCGAGTCAGTGAGCCAGCAGCGCGGACTTCAGCCCGCCGAACTCCAGCGCCGCCTGCGCGGCGATCTCGACACCATCGCCATGAAGGCGCTGCGCAAGGAGCCCGATCGCCGCTACGCATCCGTCGCCGAGTTTTCAGAGGATGTCGAGCGCTATCTCACCGGCATGCCCGTCAAGGCGCGCAAATCTACCATTGCCTACCGCGGCGGAAGATTTCTGCAGAGACACAAGGAGTCATTGACTGCCGCATTGGTGATGCTGGCGCTGGTCATGGTCATAGCTATCTGGCAAGTGCGTCGCATCTCGCGTCAAACCACGGCCGGCTTGCCTGCTGCAAATGCGCAGGTGCATGCGCGCCGATCCGTAGCCATCCTCGGCTTTAAAAATCTTTCCGACCGCCAGGACACCGCCTGGGTCTCGACCGCGCTCTCCGAAATGTTGTCGGCGGAACTTGCGGCGGGTGAAAAGTTGCGCACCGTTCCCGGAGAAACCGTGGCGCGCATGAAAATCGATCTCGGCCTTCATGACACTGAACACCTCGCGCCTGAAGCGCTTCGCCCGATTCGCAAGAATCTAGGCAGCGACTACGTCGTCGTCGGTTCCTATTTTGATTTGGGCAAAGATTCCGGAGGCCAAATCAGGCTCGCCGTTCGCCTTCAAGACACAGCGAAAGGAGAGACGCTTGCCACTATTTCCGAAACCAGCAGCGAGTCGCAGTTGCTCGACCTGGTCAACCGCGTCGGACGAAAGTTGCGCGATGATTTGGAAGTCGCCGATGTTTCGCAGGTTGATGCCGTGGGCATACGCGCCTCTATTCCGTCCAACCAGGATGCGATGCGACTCTACTCCGAAGGCTTGGCCAAGCTGCGAACGTTCGATGCGCAGCGCGCTCGCGAACTGTTTACGCGAGCCATAAGCTCCGATCCCACTTATCCTCTGGCGCACGCAGAACTGGCAAAGGCCTGGATGGCTCTTGGTTACAACGCGAAGGCGGTGGACGAGGCGAAGAAAGCTCTGGAGCTCTCCGGCAAACTTTCGCGTCAAGATCACTCGTTAGTGGAAGCGGGCTACTACGAAGTGAATAAAGATTGGGACAAGGCGATTGACGATTATCAAACGCTCGCGAAATCGTCTCCCGACAACATCGAATACGGACTTGCTCTCGCCAATGCCCAGATCGCGGGCAATCGCGGTCGCGACGCGCTCAACACGATTGCGATGCTGCGCACCCTCTCACCCGAAGCGAAAGATGATCCCCGCGTCGATATGGCCGAAGTCTGGGCTGATTTTTCTCTCTCGGACAATAAAGGCGTTGTGGCAGTCGGCGATCTGGCGATCAAGAAAGCAATTCCGTTGGGAGCGAGGTTACTGGTTGCGCGGGCGAGAGTTTTTCAATGCCGTGCTCTCGCCGCTCTTGGGAAGCCACAAGAGGCGACCGCCGATTGCGAAGAGGGGCGCCAGATGTTTCATCAAGCAGGTGACCTCGCTGGCGAGTCGACAGCACTGCACGATTTGGCTGAGGTGCCCATCAACCAGGGCGACTTGGAGAAAGCAAGAAAATTATATGAACAAGCTCTTGCCTTGGCCCGGCAAACTGGCGACAAGAGGGCAATCGCTCGCGAGCTTGCAAACATCGGATTGATCTACGTCCAACAAGGCGACCTGTCAACCGGCAAGCAAATGAACGCGCAGGCCCTCGATGCTTATCGCGAGGTGGGCGACAAGGCCGGGATGGAAGTGATCACCTCCAACATCGGCGACATCTTTCACACGGAAGGAAAACTCGGAGCCGCCATGGCGGAATATAAGGACGCTCTCGTATTGGCCCGCGAGGTAGGGAATAAAAGTTCAGAAGCTAGTGACATTGAAGATATGGGCGAAGTGCTGACCGAGGAGGGCGACTTGCAGGGCGCAATGCAGTTGTATCAGCAGGCCATCGGCATCCAGCGTGAAATCGATGACAAGAGCTATTACGCAGCTTCTCTGCTGGCGATTGGAAAACTCCGCCGCCTAAAAGGAGACAGTGACGGAGCCAGAAAACTCTATGAAGAGTCGCTGACCTTGCGGCGCCAATTAGGAGAAAAAGGCACTGCAGCAGATACGCAGACGGCGTTGGCGGAACTGGATTGCGATTCCGGTCAAGCCTCCGAAGCAGAGACGCTGACGCGCGCGGCGATAGAGGAATTTCGCGCAGAACAAGAACCGGACAACGAAATCCAAGCGGAATCGGTGCTGTCGCGGTCGCTTCTGCAACAAGGAAAACTCGACGACGCTCAACAAGTGATCGCTAGAGCGCTCATCCCGGCGAAGAAGAGCAGCAATATGATGGTCCGCCTGCCGCTAGAGATCCAGAATGCATACGCGCAAGCGGCCGCAAAAAACCTCCCCGCCGCCGAGCGCCTCGCTCAAAATGCGGCGCTCGAAAGCAGCAAGTTAGGCTTATTTCGGATCGAGTTAGAGGCGACTCTCGCTCTTGGCGAAATTGAAATGCTACAAACGAATCGTGATGCCGGCCGCAAACGACTCGCCGCTACTGAAAAAGCCGCGCGCGCCAGGGGCTTCGAGTTCATAGCCAGGAAGGCAAATGCGGCGAGACAATCAGTCAGCGTGCAATCCGCGCCGAAAATCTCGCCGCACTAACTTTGCGCGCCCGTTCAATACTCGCGCAGGCTACTGCAGTGTGAGAGTCACGGTGCTCACGATCATGGTGCTTCCTGAGGTGCCGGTCACAGTCACGGTGTAGTTAGATTGCTGGGCGCCAAAACCGCCTCCCATTGCCGCTGCTGCACGCGACGAAACTGCGAGGAGGACAAGAAGCAGGAGCTCAAAACGCGCTATCGCCTGCTTACGTTCATTGACTAGCAACGTCTTAAAGGGGGTGGGGGCTTTCGTCTTGAAGAAATCAGGGCAGCATGAGTTTCGCCGGTCGCGGACGGGCTTTGTTCTTTTCATTGCTCTCGCTTTGCTGTCTGCTGGTTTCGCGCGAGAACGAGGACCGCGGGTTGAGGTGGTATGCCCGTCACCACCCATTCCGGTGACGATTGGTAAAAATAAAGTCTTGGTCTACGAGCTTCATCTCACGAACTTCGACGTCGTGCCCTTGACACTGAAGCGCATTTCAATCTTCGCCGCTCGCGAAAATCCCGATCCGCTCGCTATTCTCGAAGGCGAGAAGTTGTCGACTGCGACGATCCGTATTGGAGCGCCAATGATGATGTCCCGCGGTTCCGGTGCGGCCAGCGGTAACACTCGAACGCTCGATCCGGGCGGTCGAAACGTGATCTTCTTGTGGATCGAGTTGCCGGCGAATAAATCTGCGCCTGCGAATCTCAGGCACCAGCTGGTTTTTTCGTCAACTCCAGCGGGAACTGATAAACCCAGTGATGCAACGCTGGAAGATTTTCCGGTCCCTGTAGACCAGAATCCGGTCCCAGTCCTGAGCCCTCCCTTTGACGGGGGCATCTGGCTCGCTGGGAATGGTCCAGCTAATGATTCGGACCACCGCCGCGGTATTTTCGCGATTGATGGGCAGATCTACTCGCCGGAACGCTTCGCCATTGACTGGGTCAAGGTCGGACCAAATGGCGACTCTCATCACGACGAGACGAGCAAGAACGAGAATTGGTGGGGCTGGCGAGAACCAGTTCTCGCCGTGGCGGATGGGGAGATTACGGAAGTTGTGGACGAATTTCCCGAAAACACTCCGCGCGTTCTACCTCCGGTCACGCTGGACAACATTGCGGGAAACCACATTGTCCTTCAGATTGCACAAAGCCGTTTTGTCACTTATGCCCATCTGCAAAAAGGAAGCATCAAGGTGCGAACGGGCAATCATGTTCACCGGGGAGAAATGCTCGCGCTACTTGGTAATAGCGGGAACGCGACCGCCCCGCACCTGCACCTACAAGTGACCGATCACAACTCGGTGTTGCAGTCGCAGGGGGTTCCCTTCGTATTCGCCGCTTTCACCTATCTTGGGCCGGGATCTGACTATCCCGAAAAGCAGGTTTCGGAGCCATGGGGCAACTCCATCCCGCCCGGCGATGGAGTGCTTAAGTTCGAACCTGTGAAGAAGTGACACAATTCTCAGCGGAGTGGCGTTACATCGCAACCACGCTGACCGTGGTCCCTTGATTATGAATACGCCAGTTCGTTAGCGGTGATGGCACCCAAAGGTCGCCTGGAAAATCGAGAATAGCGGTTTCACAAATCTGCCACTCTCTGGCGCCGTTCGCAACTGCCATTGGCATCCAGCCAATCTAATAAAGAGCGCACGCTGGCGCGAGCTAGAGCAATCGCGCAATCCGCCGCCCCGTAATAGATGTTGATGGTGTCGCCGTCAGCGTCCATCGTGTATCCGCACGGGAACACGACGTCGTTAACGTCGCCGTGGCGTTCGTAGGATGCCTCGGGCCCGAAGATCCACGAATCGCCTCGCAGTAGGCATTTTTCCGGATTCTCGAGATCGAACAAAGCCAAGCCCAATCGATAGAGGCAGCCCGAAGGGGTGTGCCGGACTCCGTGGTAGAACACGAGCCATCCTCGGGCGGTCTCAATCGGCGGCGGAGATAAGCCAATCTTGTTTGCGTCCCACCATGCGCCGCGTCGCGCTTCCAGCATGAGCCTGTGCCTGCCCCAATAGCGCAAGTCGGGAGAATAGGAAATCCACATGTGTGCTCCGAGCGTGGTCATCGGGCGATGGATCAGCGCCCAGCATCCGTCGATTCTCCGAGGCAACAGCGCCGAGTCCTTGTCGTCCGGCGGCATGATGACGCCATAGCGCTCGAAGGTTCGGAAGTCTTTCGTCAGCGCCAGCGAAACTCCCGGGCCACCGCGCGAATAGGAGGTATAAGTGATCACGTATTGCTGTAATTCGGGCACAAACGTGATGCGAGGGTCTTCAATGCCCCATAATTCTTCGGGATACTCTTTCACGCTGGGCATCAACGTCGGTTTATGATCAATTTGCCATCCATCCACACCGTTCTTGGACCGCGCGGCGCAGAGATGCGACAAGCCGCGCCGGTCTTCTACGCGGCACAGGAGCAAAGTGGTTCCGTCCGCTAACAAGGTCGCTCCGGCATTGAACACGCTGTTAATGGAGTACGGCCAATCCTCGCGCGTCAGGATGGGATTGCCCGGATGCCGCAGAAGCAAAGACGGGTAGTGCGTGCTTTCAACGTGGACAAGAGTTGTTTCCGGAGTTGTCATGAGGGATCTTTCAGCCTTTCAGGCGGGCGCTTTTTGCTGTTGTGTTCGGAATTGTCGACCGCGTGCATTTCCAGGAGCGCGATTAGAAACGACAGCGTTGATTCCGAACCCTGATTCTGATTGGCGCGCTCGGGATGCAATCCGTCCCGGCAGCCGCCGGTGACGGAATCATAAAGAGGGAGCTGCAGATCGTTGTCGCCAAGAAACCAGTTGAAAGCCGACCAGGCTTCGGTGTGCCAGCGCCCGTCGCCAGTCACCCGGAACGCTTCCAGACAAGCAGATACCGCTCCCGCGGCCTCAATTGGCTGTTGATCGAAACGCGCTTTTTCACCATCCTGGTGGTAAAAACCTTGCGACCCGATGGGTACGAAGTGATGGTTGGATTCGCAACGCTGCGCTTGCATGAGCCAATCGAGCGCTTCGAGACCCGCGGAGACCATGCGATCGTCCGAGCAGGTTGATCCCACGACGAGCAGGGCTTGGGGCAATCTCGCGTTGCCATACGCAACGACGTTCTCGAACCACTTCCAGTCCGGTCTGCGGATGGACTCATACATTTCGAGCAAGCGCCGGCTGAGTACAGACCTGATTTTTTGCGCGTCGCGGTCTCCGGGATACGAATTGAGATATTCCTGAATCCCAAGAAGCGTGTAGGCCGCAGCGCGAGGACTATAGAATTCCACCGCTGCAGGGAGCGAAAACTCAAACAGACGCCCGGCTGCGCTTCTCAATCCTTGATTCTTGGATTGGCCGAGGACAGTTCCAAGGCTCCACAGAGCCCGGCCGTGGCAGTCTTCCGACCCTACTGCCTCGTTCCACCGGCGATCATAGCCCAGAAAATTCCGGAACCTGCCGTTCGCCGGATTAAACGCATGTTCAAGGAACGAGAGATAGCGGCCCGAGAAATCCGCTGCCAGGCAATCTGTTTTTTCCCGCTCATTTTTATTGTTGGCATTAGCCAGGCCCTCCAGCATCACGGTGAAAATCAGCGCGCGCGCGTTGTCGTCGGTGGTATGGCCCTCGCCTCGGTTGGGAATCGTGAAGATTGCATGCTGCAGCACTCCAGTGTCGTCGGTCAGGGCACAGAGATGATTCAGTTTCAATTCCGGCAATCGATCGAGAGCTCTGGGAGTAGCGTGCGCCGAGAACTGGACGTGAGGATTTACTGTGCGGTCGCTGCGAACTCGCGCGAAACTCTCCATGTAGCCTTGCGCGACTTTCTTCCAAACCATGTCTCGCGCGAACAGATAAGCGCGCTTGCGCATGCGGTGGCGAATCGCGGGAGTGTCCAAAAGTTCGATCGTCTTGTGCGCCATAGCGTCGGGGTCTTGGAACGGGACCAACGCGCCCCGGCGGTCGTCCAGCAACTCAATCGCATGCCAATAAGGAGTCGAGATAATCGCCTTGCCCGCCCCTAACGCATAGGCCAGCGTTCCGGAAACTACCTGCGCCTCCGTCTGGTAAGGAGTGATGTAAATATCGGCCGCCCCAATAAACTCGGCCATTTCCTCCGGACTGACGAAGCGGTCGTAGAAGATCACCTGCGATTCCACTCCCATTTTCTGCGCCAACGCTCGCAGGCTGGCTCGATACTTGTCTCCCTCGCGACGCAGAATATGAGGATGGGTCGCACCCGCGACAATGTACACAACGTTCTTGTGTCTGGCTAAAATCTGGGGCAGGGCCAGAATGACGTTTTCGATCCCCTTGTTCGGCGAGAGCAGGCCGAATGTGAGCAGGACCGCCTTTCCTTCCACGCCAAAACGATCTTTATAGAAGTTGGGATCAAGAAAAGGCAGGTCCGGAACACCGTGCGGAACCATGTCGATCTTGCTGCCCGGCACTTTGAAAATCTCCTGCAAGAACTGGGACGAGAGTTGGCTCATGACGATGAGCCGATCCGAGAGTTCCGCGATCTCTTCCATCACCCTCAGTTGGTTCGGGTCAGGCTCGCGCAGAACGGTGTGCAGAGTGGTCACCACCGGCATCTTCAGGCCGCGCAAGAGATGCAGAATATGACCGCCCGCCTCGCCGCCGAAGATTCCATACTCGTGCTGCAGACACACCATATCGATGTTGTTGAAATTCAGGAATTCGGCAGCGTCCTGATAGGACTTGATGTCGTCCTGGGCAAGCGACCATCGCACCCGCGAGGGGTAGTCATATCCTGGTTCCGTATCGTTCACTGGCAGTGCCAATAGTCGAGCGGTTCCGTACTCCGCGGATATGGCTGCGCACAAGTCGGTGGTGAACGTGGCAATTCCGCATTGTCTTGGAAGATAATTGCCGATAACCGCGATTCGGCTAGGCAGCGACAACTTCGACTGCGATCTTGGCCGAGCCGGCGAATCCGTGCGTGGCATGGGGCATGAGGCGACGACCTCCAGTCCATGCGGAAGCGCGGCGACTGGTAGCGACATTCGCTCCTCACTTTCTTGAGTACAGATATGGATAGAGATAGGTTTGCAGACGAGTTCCGTCGTTTAGCAGTATGTGCGTTTCGCCTCTCGTGGAATTCGCTTTTCATTAGTATCCAACGAAAGGCCGCTTGAGGACTGTTCAAAATTGACCAAGTATATTGACCAGGAAGGCGTCCCGCCGGCTCTCTTTTTGCGGCGTCACTGGAATTTTACTTGGCTCCAAGGGTTGGTGAAGTTTTGCGCACCACTCCCAATCCAACACCGAAGAATGGCGGATGACTATCAAAGATGATGCTAGCCCTGGTTTTCAGTAAACTACATACCTTCGATCTATTTGGGTAATGCCTTCATGAAAAGTCGGTTTGCGCTCCTGATGTTCCTTGCGATGGCGCCAGTTTGTGTGGCGGCCACACGCCATTATTACCTCGCAGCTGAGGACGTTACGTGGGACTACGCCCCAGGCGGACAGAATATTTTGAATGGCCGGCAAATTCCAATGCCATGGGCCGCTCAGACGCAGTGGCACAAAACACGTTACATCGAGTACGCCGATGCCGGTTTTTCTGTCCACAAACCTCAACCCGACTGGTTGGGTATCTTGGGACCTGTCATACGCGCCGAGGTCGGTGACACGATCATCGTCGATTTTCTGAATCGCAGTCGAATGCCACATAGCATCCATCCCCACGGCCTTCGCTACGACAAGGCGAACGAAGGCGCACTTTACCTGCCGACTAGCGCGGGCGCTCGCGTGCCTCCAGGGGGGCATTTTACTTATCATTGGTTCGCAGATGAAGGCAGTGGACCGGGCCAGGGCGATCCCAGTTCCATCGTTTGGTGGTACCACGGACACACCGAGGAAGCATCCGAGACAAATGCAGGGCTTCTAGGACCGATCATCGTCACCGCGAAGGGACAGGCCAGGCCAGACGGAACTCCTAAAGATGTGGACCGCGAGTTCGTCGCTTCGTTCATGATTTTTGATGAACTCAGAGGAAAGGATGCAGGCCTGTTTTACGGCATCAACGGATACATCTTCGGAAACCTGCCGGGGCTGGTTATGAAACAAGGGGAGCGAGTGCGCTGGTATCTGCTGGGAATGGGCAACGAAAAAGACCTTCACTCGCCGCACTGGCACGGCAAGACCGTCCAGTACGGAAGACGGCATACGGATGTTATCGAGCTCTTGCCCGGCAGCATGGTCACCGTGGATATGCTCGCCGACAACCCGGGAACGTGGCTCTTTCACTGCCATGTGGCGGATCATATGGAAGCGGGTATGATGGCGACCTACACGATCTACCGGCCGCCGACAAGGCCTTGTCCCATCCAATTCGTCGCAGCAGATTTTTGGACAACCCCGGGCAAACTTAAGGTTACCGTAAAAAATAATGGGCCTAAGACGATCGATAAGCTGGTGGTGGAGTTCGATCACCTGATGTCGCCGCAGTCTCGGCGCCGGCCCTATATCCATGAGTGGACTTGGACGCAGCCAATTGAACCCGGCCAAGAGCGAACATTTGAGATGTCGGGTTATCTTCCTGACTCTACCAATCGCATTTTGGGTTGGGCTCTGTCGCCGCGGGCCATCGCCTATGAAGGCGGAAGTAACTGGAGCCCGCTTGAAGATGGAGAATGCTTTGAAGTCTATTGGCGCGACAAAGACCATCCACAACTAACTGTACTGCCCCCATTACAGATCGAGATGAATGAGGACTAGGAAACACCCTTATTCACTCTTACGCGAAGCTTATTGGTGAAGATGCTTCCCGTCCTGCGGGCGAGCAGGACGGGTAAGTTACTCCACCGGATGACTTATCACGCGGCAGTCCGAAGACAATGCTCAGTTAAAGCTCTGCCTCGCAACATCCGCTGGGCCGTTTGCAACGCTGGAAAGTTCTTCATAGCCAGAAGTTGCGCGTGCGCGAGTCGGTTCCCCTTTCGGGCTCGGGAAATGCAGCACCGCTGGATATTGCACGTGGATAATTTCGTTCCTGACCGCGTACAGCACCAACTCCGCAATCGAATGAAGCTTGAGCTTGCGCAAGATGTTGCTGCGATGCGTTTCTGCCGTCGCCAACGACATATTCAATATCTCAGCGATGTCTTTGGAAGCCTTACCTTCACTCACGAGCTGCACGACCTCGCGTTCCCGCGGCGATAACTTGGGTACCTTGGCCGCGTCTGGATCAACGCGATGTCGCTTGTAACCATCCATAATCAAATCGGATACTCGCGAACTGAAGATACTTTTACGCCGTTGCATTGCCGCCACGGCAGTCGTCAGATCCGCCGTTCCATCGGACTTAAAAACCCACCCGCGAACACCCGCTTCCAGGCAGTCTCGGATCACCTGCTCGGAATCCACAGCGGTAAGCACTAGTATTGCCTGGGCCGGATTGTGTTTCAGGATCTGTCGGGCCGCGTCCAGGCCGTTCAGTTCTGGCAGGCAAATATCCAGAATAAGGAGATCTGGTTTCAATTGCCTGCACTTTTCTACCGCATCCCGCCCGTCGATGGCCTCTCCGCAGACCTCCCAGCTTTCGTGAGACCCAAGCAACGAAGACAAGCCGAAACGGAATATTGGATGATCGTCTGCCACCAAAATGCGAAACCCACTCATAGAACCTCCCCCATGGATAGAACTAAAGTACAGGGTAGGTTCGAGGCTGTCTGAGCACAATTGCTCATCTCCCCCGTCTGGAACCATAAGGCTCGTATTCGCTAAAGAACCGGCGCACCTTGTGCAGTCCTTAGCGACACCACGCAACTGGCGATCCCATAGCAATTAGGAAGGCAGCGCTGGGTCAAACAGGGAGGTTCTAGCCAACGCCGGCCCTCCGCCCCTCGCGTTGGGGCTAAATTAAGGAATAGATCAGTCGTAACGGCGGGTCTATCGTGCTCAGTGGGTATTTGCCTGGAAGCGTTCCTTTATGTTTTTTCATTTCGATTAAAGGTGCTTGCCCCGCCGCAATTCAATACAGCAACAACTGGAAACTCATACCGACTGTGCAGGATAGACCGTTCTTAATTCAGACGTTACTGTCGAATGTAAGTAGGACGTAACTCTTTTCTTAGTGGGGCTAAGAATTTTGACCCGATAGAACTGAAGTAAGTGGGAGGACCTCTGGTGAACTGCGACACTGCGACGCACAAGACTTCTCTGATTGCTGATTTGATCAAGCGGGCCCAGGCTGGCGATGCGGATGCGTTTGGCGCTCTGTTTCAGGCGCACAAGGCGCGCATCTACTCCGTGTGCTTGCGCATGACCAGTAATGCCGCGGAAGCGGAGGATCTTACTCAAGACGCATTCTTGCAGGTGTTTCGCAAGATCACGAAGTTTCGCGGAGACTCGGCGTTCTCAACCTGGGTTCACCGGATCGCGGTCAACACGGTGCTGATGCGTTTTCGCAAGAAATCGCTGAGCCAAGTGTCGCTCGACGAGCCGGTCAACACCAGCAACGGAGAAAAAATGCGCCGCGAATACGGCACCAGAGATAAGAATCTGGCAGGCTGCATCGACCGGATCGCATTGGCCCGCGCGATAAAAAAGCTTCCCTCCGGCTACAGGACAATCTTCTTGCTGCACGAAGTCGAGGGCTATGAGCACCAGGAGATTGCGGAGATGCTCAGTTGCTCCGTGGGCAACTCCAAATCCCAACTCTACAAAGCCAAAATGCGATTTCGCGAGTTATTGGCGCACACGCCGGCGGCGCGGCTGGCAATTCGAAGTGAACAGTCGCACAACAAAAAACGCGCCAAACCACAACGCGAGAGCTGGGATCTGCCAAGCTTCCAGGATGCGGCAATGCCGGCGCTTCTCAGACCCCAATTGATAGGACAAACCGCGTTTGCCGCGAGCGGCGCAGACTAGAGATTAGGCCTAGGATAAAGATAAAGATCGTCCGCCTTACGGTTTGAGCGGGCACCCACCGTTACTCATTGTTACTGGATTTGGTCAGTACGCACCCGCGAGCATGCGGCAGACACCGGGCACCTCATCTAAAACTTATCCCCAAATCATAACGACATTGGCACTATGCGGGATCGGACTCGCCGACCGCTGTCTCCGATCTCGGCCAACCTTCAGAGTCCGAGAGCCCGAGGGATTGAGAACTCTTTTCTGCAGCTTCGAGGCTGGGCCGTCTATCCCGACTCTTCCTATCCTCGCCGAAGAAATCTGCGGAAAAAGTCGAGCCTGCGGAAAACACACCGAGACGCGTAACTACAGAACGCCGCAAAGCTGTGCGCCAATCCGCAAACAATGGCGGGGAACCTATTTCCTCTTTGCACTTCTTGAGATCGAACCAGCGCAGATAATTACGAACAACTCTGGTCATTGTCATCTGCATCGCCGCCGAAAAGTTGCGCTCTGCCATCCGATGTTGCTGCTCGGGAGACTCCAGTATCGAAGTGAGCTGATTGGCGAGATCTGCCGCATCTCCGACCTTGTAGAAATTAACCGCCATTTCCTCATCCGTCGCCATGTTCTGAAAATCGTCGATATCGGCGCAGACGATGGGAACTCCATACTCGCACGCCTGATGGGCTGGGCCGCTCGACCCTGTGGCGGAATCGTAGGGCATGACCACAATCGTGCTCGTCCGAAAAAGATCAGGGATAGCTTCCTCCGGAACATATCCGCGGAACTCCACCCGTGAGTCGGCACTTTGTGACTCGCGTATCGATTCCCAATATCGCGGTTTCGTATGATGATTGGCCCCGGCGACGATCAGCCTGGCATTCGGCACTTTCTTCAAAACGGCAGGAAATGCATCCATCAACGTCTCCAGCCGTTTGTAGGTGCCCCAGTGTCCTATCGCCAGAATGCGATGTTCCGGATTACCCCGCAGCGAGAAATCCGGTGGACTGGGGCAAGGCGCTAAAGTACCGTGCGTACCCAGAAGAACATTTTCAGCCGAGTATTTCTCGACCAGCGTGCGCCGGTATGCCGAGAGTAATACTGACACCGAATTTGCCTTGAGTAAGGCTCTAGTGGCGATGTTAGACCCCAGGCGGAACAGTTTTTCATGGCGCATTCCAGCTTGGGAAAAATCGACGTGCTCGGCGATCTGGTGCAGAGTGATGTGGGTGTAATAACCGAGAGCCCGCGTCAGCGCCGGCGCAGACAGGCCCGCAAAGGCTGCCACCGGATAGTCCGGAGTTGCAAAGCTCGAAAATACGAGGTTGAACCACACCACATCCGGGTTCAATTTGCGTATGGTGTTTAACAAACGCACCGGAGTTCCCAGGCTGTTGTACTTCCAGCAGCGGATTACATTGAAGCCCGGCAGTTCCGGTTGTTGCGGGGCGTTCAGCGACTTTCCGTGCTCGTCCGTGGCGAAGTCATAGTCGTCCAGTTCGTCGGCCAAAATCGTCAAACTGATCCCTGGATTGCGCTGCAGTTCGCGCGCAATGTAAAACGCATACTCGTTCAACTGCCGGCCGCTTGGAGGAAATGTCGCAACTAGGCAAATTTTCATCGTATCCCGATCTTAAAAAATATTGATGCTTAAGTAAGGTCTGAATTGCTCATTCTGCCCACCGGTGAAGTTGAAAAACGTCTCCTGCTGTACGCCCGCTGAAAAACGAATCGGGTATTTCAGGTCGACCGTTCCGCGCTCGTCCTTGTATTCGCGGTGCACCGGCAGCGCGTAGGAGACAGCGAAGCCGCTCTGGACCGCGTCGTAGACGTGGGCACTCATATTCCGGGAATAGGCGGCGGATGCCTGCACGCTCCAGTTACGCGTTGGAGAGAACTCAACGCTTCCGGCCGGGCGCAGTGCCTGCGCTATCGCCGACTTGCCTCCAAAGATCCGCCATGCCCGCAGTTCTTCTGCAATAGCTCTGAAGCTGAGTCGTTGTGAAAACCGGTGTTCGAGGCCGAGGTATGCAGAGGTGTAGTAATCCTCGCTGATCACCGGAGTGAACCGGTCATCGCGCCCTCCCCATCCAGTGACCAGAGCCGTTTTCCCCCACGGGCTCCCTACGCGGAAATCGATCGCCGCGGCCAGATCCCGCGAATGCTGATTGCTTTCGGTAAAAGGCCCGGCCTCATGAATGGCATATCCGCTCATCGAAACCACATTGAAAAATGAACTCGTCGACATATACAAAAACTGTCGAAATAGGTTCTGATTCATTGCAATGGGAGACAAGGAATCTCGACGAATCGTTTCCTGAATGCCCGTGTTGAAGGTCAACACGTTGGTGCCCAGATGCACCGTGGGGTTCAGGCCGAAATTAAGCGAATAATCATTCGTATCGCGGTCGACGATCGTGTCCTCGCTGGGCAACGATATATCCCCGCGGGCGTTTCGTACCTGGAAGAATCCGCTCGCGTCCGGCAAATCGCCGACGTGGAGGTGAAATGCGCCGGTCGATTGCGTCTCGAGAGAGGAACGAGGCGGTGGCAGTAGTCCCTGACGGCCGAATATTGGATTGGTGACATCCAGCTTGGAGTCCAGAACATAGACCGTCGTATCTTCGAAAATGGGCGACACGGAAAAATCAGAAAGGAAGCTCACTCCATGACTGATCCTGAGTCCTTCATTCGCTCCCGCCTGGAGCAGATCCTGCTGGGCGGTTTGGTCTTCACCGGCGGCGTTGGCGGCCTGGGCAAAAGCAGTGAGCGCCTGAACGCTTTGGTGTTCCTGGCGATACACGTTGGCCTTGGCCAACAGATACTGATAACTGGGTTCGCTATCGGCTGAATCGCTGATCGTTGAATCGCCGATCGCCGAATTGCCGATCGAATCGCTGGTCCTTGAATTGCTGATTATGGAATTGCTGATTATGGAGAGTTGGTCCTCTGCCTTGACCGTCTCCCCTAGCGCCAGGTAGGTGTTGGCTATGCCGATGCGCACGGATGTTTCGGAAGCACCCGCCGCCAGGGCGCGTTGCAGATACGTTTGCGCCAATTGGTAATCATGCATGCCGAGAAAAATGTCGGCCGCCTCCATCAACTGCTCTCCTGTAGCGGGCAGAGTCTCTCCCGTCTGACCTTCCATCAGAGCTAATGCGATCTGCCGCTGTGCATCCTCCGTATGACCCTGGTTTGCCATGAGCTGGGCAATCGCCAGACGCACTGCGATGCGATCATTATCGGTAGCTGCACTGTCGCTAGCGCCGTCCGAAGCAGCCAGCGCTCTCTCGAAGCGCTCCATGGCGGCCTTCTGGTCTCCCAGCAAACTCAAGGCCTGCCCGGTGGAGACAAAGATTCGGCTTTCTTCCCGCTTCTGATCCGTTGCATTGGGTTGCGCTAGTTGGGCGTGCTGCTCTGCCAGTTGCACGTACCGCAGCGTTTGCTCTCGATCTTGAAGTGCGGCGTAGGCGCGCGCGAAATGAGCGTAGATAACGTCATTCTCGGGTGTCAGCTTCTGCGCGACTTGCAATTCCACAATTGCTTCGTGGTACAGCCGCTGTCCGTACAACGTGTCAGCCAATGCGAGGTGGAGCGCTCCATCATTGGGCGAAAACTTCAATGCCACGCGATACTCGGCGCCGGATTTCGTCAGCATTCCGTTTTGCCCGTAGGCTGTCGCCCGAATCAGGTGAATGGGCATGGAATCGCCCATTTCTTCCTCCGCGAGTTGCACTTGTTGCAACGCGACTAATGGCCGATGGAGGTCAAGGCTGGCGTATGCGAGGCCCAGATGCGCTTCGCCGTTCTTCGGTTCCCGCTTCAGGGCTGACTCGAAATCCGAAGCGGCGGCTTGCGGCTGACGGAGGTCGTGCAATACGTATCCGCGGTTCACGTATGCGGTTACTACATTGGGATCGCGGTCCAGGGCCTCGGTAAAATCTTTTTGCGCCTGCTCCAGTTGTCCAGCATGTTTGTGCGCATAACCGGCGAGCAGCGGAATGTCGGGCTCTTTGGTAAGCACGGAGTCGTACTGCGAAGTTAATTGCAGAAGATCGCCGTATTGCTCGAGATGAAGCAGATCGTATGCGAGATAGACAACCACATCCCTGTCCGTGGGAAGCTTCTTGATAGCTTCTCGGCCAACTGCAGCCGATTGCCGATAGTCGCCCTTAAAACTCAGGTACCGCTCCTTTTCCCGCATGAGGTGCGGCTCCTGCTGCATTTCGTTCGTGGCTCGGCTCAACCACTCTGCGGCCATAGGCAGGTGCTGCGTCTCGATCGCGGCATTCATCCCTCCGGCCACGATCAGACTGTTGCTTGGAGCCAGTTCATACCCTTTGCTGTAAGCGGCTTCGGCCTTGGAGAAGTCCCGGTGCGCGGTGTATAAGTCGCCGAGCGCGAGATACGGGATGTACAACGTCGGATAGGCTGCCGCTAGTTGCTGAAAATATTTCTCGGCGTCCTGATCGTTCCCCGTACTACGCGAAGCATAGCCGAGCGCGACAAGCGCAGACCGGTTCGCCGGATCAATTGCCAGGATTTTTTTATAGACGACGATCGCTTCTTCGCTGCGGCCGAGTTTCACCAGCAGATCTCCATCGAGTTGCAGACTGCTGGGATCTTGCGCGTTGATCGCCAGCGCCTCCCCGAGATCGCTTCCCGCGCCGTCGAGGTCGCCGATGTTCATCTTGATCAGGGCTCTCAAACGCAGGAATTGCGGTCGGCTCGTTCCGTGCTCGTCCAGCGCGTTGATCTCCATCTGCGCAGTTTCGAGATGGCTATGCGCGGCACTTAAGTCGCCTAAGCTCTGATCGAGTTCCGCGAGATTCATGTGGAGCTGAATGCCGTACAAGGCTCCCTCGGCGGGGTTTTGCGGCAAGTGAGCCAAAGCAGCGTTGTATTCCCGAACCGCGTCTGCAGTGTGCTCCTGCAATCGTGCAACTTCGCCGCGGATCGCGTGCAAGCGATAATGTTCCGCATCGAGCGCCCCGGCACGATTGAGAAAGGGCCGCGCATCTTCGACCGAACCTACGGCCACTTCAGCCTGCGCTGCCGAAAGCTGCAAGGCTAAATCGGCCGGCGCGGCATTGGCGGCCTGCGCATAGAGCCTCGCCGCTTCATCTTGCTGGCCATTGAGCTGATACGTGTAAGCAAGTTCGGCTTCCAAGTCGGGCTTCGAACCGCCAATTGATTTAAGAGCGGCGATGGCCGCCGGATAGTTCCCAGTCTCTCGATAGTAACCAGCCAACGAACGCTGAACATCTGGATTGTTCGGGGCGTGCTGTTTAGCCAACTCAAGGTAATGGTTGGCAACATCGAGCTTCTTCTGATGTTCGAACGCGAGCGCCATCAAGAGTTCCGACCGTGCGCCCGGTTGAAATTGTTCCGCGGGTCCCAGCACTTCGAGTGCGCCGGCATAATCTCCAGAGCGCAGAAGAAGCTCGCCCAGCAACACCGCATCGTTGATTCGTTTTGGATCCACCGAAAGCACGCGGTTCAAGAGGCGCTGCGCTTCCGCGGTCCGACCCATCGTGCTGTAGGTCTGAGCGAGTCCGGAGAGTCCGTCGAGGCTAGACGGATTCAGGCGCAAACCTCGACTATAGGCATCCGCTGAAAGCTGCGACTTTCCGTCGAGCCGCGCCGCATAGCCCAGCAGGAACCACAACTGCGCGTCGTTCGGAGCCGCTTGCGCTGCACGCTGAGCATAGTCAACAGCGCCCGCGTAATCATTCTCTTTCAGCGCTAATTCCGCGGCTCGTGCCAGACGTGCATTTTGGATATTCGATCCCCAGCCCAGCGATTTATTTGCAGACGAAGTTTGATCGCTACTGGTCTGGGATGTTTCGGAAGAACCAGAGCCCACCTTATACGTCTGCGCTCGGAGCGAGCAGACAAGCACGAGGACGAGTAAAGACGCGCACGCGGTCTTCAGTCCTGGCCGTCCCAGAAGGGAACTCAAAGTGTCACCACTGAATTGTTCGATTCAAGGCTCTTCGATTCCGGAAAGGCCTTCTGCGTTGGCCAGACTTTAAGTTCTCTCTATGAACGGGGTACAGCGAACGGGGTACAGCGCCTGGTCATACAACCCGGACTAACGGCCTCGAATCCAAGACCAACCAACCGAAAGGGATCCGTGCACAAAACTGAGTCCGTCGCGCCTGCGTCGAGGCCGATACCGCTGAGCATGATCTTCATGGCGGCCCTTGTGGTTCACTTGCCATTACTGCTCATGAAGTTGCCGCTGAAGTCGTACGACGCGAATTTCCATATTTTTTTCGCCTCGCATTACCTGCACAATTGGTTCGATCCCTGGAACTCTAAGTGGTATGCGGGTTTTTCACAGACTACTTATCCGCCCATGCCGCAGCAGTGGCTGGCGTTATTATCTCGGATCATCGGATTAGACATGGCGTATATGGCGGTCCAGTTCGCCGCCATTCTGCTTTTAGCGCTGGGCGTGTACCGCTTCTCGTTACTTTGGGTGGACCATCGGGCTGCTTCGTTCGCTTCGCTTGCCAGTGTCTTTCTTGGCTCGGAGTGCTTTCTCGTCTATTCCGCGGGACAGTTATCGACTACATTTGCCGCTCCCCTTTATTTGAACGCGCTGCCTTATCTCTTCCAGTGGGTTCGGCATGGCAACCGGCGATCATTTCTTAAAGGTGGGATGCTGTTTGTGGCTGCGGCTGCCGCACACCACGTAACGCTTCTCTTCGGGTCTTTGCTGTTCGCGTTGCCCGTGCTCGCGCTGGTAATCTTAGACCGCCAACATTCAGGGCGCGGCGATCGCGAACGATTATCACTTCCGGTATTCTTCTTCCGTACCGGCAGCATCGTCTTAGTTGTCGGCGCCGCCGTTGCGCTCGTACTTCTGCCGTTCTGGATTGCACTTATACATTACCCTGTTACTCAGACTCCAATCCCACATCCCAGCCGCGCGAACTACTTACTAAGTCCGCAGTGGGGCTTGAACTATTTCGTGGTGCCTTACGGAGCTTTGATTCTGGCCCTGCCCTTCATCGTGTGGCGAGGTTCTTCGGTAGCTCGGCTCCGTCCGTTGCTCCTGGGCTTCTGGGTGGCGCTCTTAGTAGGACTCGGAGGGACCACTCCCGTGGGCCGGTTGCTGTTAGGCCGAGCTTTTGACGTGCTGACCATGGAGCGTTTCAGCTATTGGGCAACTCTGCTTGCGTTGCCTTTTGTGGGGCTTCTGGCCGTTGAACTTATCGATCGATTTCAAATGCGAGCCGTCGTTGGCTTAACTATCGCAGGGGCATTGACCTGTGGTTTGGCGGTAGCGTGGGCATCGTATCGGCCGGCGGACGCCACCGATTTCAAGGTAGACACAGTGGCCTCGTGGCTCAACCGTGACGGTCACGACCGGTACCGCTATGTCACCTTGGGATTTGGCAACAAGATTTCGCGACTGGCCGTTCTGACCGACGCTAGCAGTGTAGATGGCGAATGGAATTCTGGACGCATGTTGCCGGAGTTGACTCAGTACGGCGGAGGCGCGCTCACCAGTTCCAAATACTTTGGCAAGCCGGGCCTCGACGCACTGAGTGCGATGCTTCATCACGCCGACCGTTACGGCCTCAAATGGATATTCGTGCGGGATCCGTATTACGAGCCGCTGTTGGTTTTTGGTGGTTGGCGCAGGGTGGATGACCTTGAAGACAAGACCATCACCGTGTGGAGTAAAGAGGATGTGCCGCCTGCCGTGCCAGTCAACGCACCGCAGATTCCTCCGCGCTGGCAAGGGCTGATGTGGGGCATTCTGCCCATCGGCAGCAGCATCCTTGCGATGTTTCTTGTGCTGATTCCGGAGAGACTATGGCACCGACGGCGTGTCCTCCAACCCTCTGCCACCCATGAAAATCTCGTTCTGGGGAGGCTGGCGTCATGAGTAATGGACGAATCCTCGCCATCGTCATTGTGAGTGTGACAGTGGCACTCATTGTCGTGGGCACTCTTTGGCCCATTCCAGCCGCAGTCGCGATGGCTAGTTCCGGTTCCGACTTGCTGCGTCCTTCAACTTCACCGCAAGCGGCAGTCGCGAATCTGGCGGACGAAATCGGCCGACTGGCGTGGGAGAAGGCCTATTCCAGCCTCGCGAACAACAACGAATTTACCGAACTGGACTTTGTGCATGACTTAACTGGAAGTTACCCCAGCCTTCGCGCCTACGCGACTCTCGACAGCTTCGACCAGCAGCCGCTTCATGCTTCTGCCGATGAAGCGCAGATTCAGCTCAAGTTGCATTGGTCAACCGTGGTGGGATCGTTCTTGGACACGCGTACCCTGCGAGTCGTTAAAACCGGCGACCGGTGGGCGGTGGCGTGGCCCGTCGTGAAGGAACCTCGAGTACCGCCGCAAGTTATCCCGGTGAACTATCTGCGCTGGGACGTGATTTATCGCGGGCCGGAAGACGACTGGGCAGCGCAAGACGTCGAAGCGCCGCACGTGCGCATCGTCGACATGCATCCCGTGGAGCGCGGCGACGGAGTCATCATTATGGGCGAACTTCTCAACGAAGATGTGGTTCCCGCCTATGTGACGGTTAAAGCTACCCTGCTGGCGCAAAATGGGTCTGCGATAGCGACTGAAGACAGCTTCGACAAGATTTCTCACATTCTCTTGCCCAAGCAAGTCACTCCATTTCTCATTGCGTTTCACAATGTATCGTTATCCGATGTCGCCAACATTCACATGGAGCCCTCAGCGAGCCTGATTGCGGCCTCGGCGGACCCTGTCATTGAGATTGAAGATCAGCATCTGAATCCTGCGCCCGGAGCTTCTCTGAGCGGGAATCTGCTTAATCAAAGCGGCCAGGTCGTCAATGTAGCGCACGTCCTCGAAACTTTCTACGACAAGACCGGCCAACTGGTTTGGGTCTCGGACCAATTCGTCGACCGCGCACTATTGCCGCAGACTCCCGTGTCATTCACCATACCCATTCCAGCGGACATCGCCGCCAAAGTTGCTAGTGAGCGCGCGATCAGCGCCACATACAGTTCGGGACGGTTCCAGTGAAATTCCGATTCGCATTCTTGCTAGCCGGGCTGGTTCTAGCCGCCACGCAGCTCGCTCTGACGCAGACCGTCGTCCTGGGTTTGCCTAAGACCATTGAAGCGGGCAGCGCGTTCTCGATTCAAAGCACTGGCGCCGGCAAGGCAGTTCTCTACATCGTAGGATCCGGGCAGGTGCTGCGACGCGACGTGCAATTAGGAGAGACGACGTTCTTTGCTCCGGGAGATCTCCACAATGCTGGCCGCTACATAGCTGTTCTTGTGGGAGCCTCGTCGACGGAAAACGGTGAGTTTGACGTCACCGCCGCGCGTCAACCTGCGGCCCTGAGTTTTCTAGCTAAGCCTTCTCGCCTTCCCGTGGACTTGCACGACGGCATCAGCGGTGTGGCGTATGTCTTCGACACTTATCGGAACCTGGTCTTGGCTCCGACCCAAGTATCATTTCAACTCTCGAACATTAACGGCGCAGTTCAGACGCGGACGGTGCTCACGCACAATGGCGTCACGTGGACAAAGATGGATTCCGCCGCCAAGGAAGGCGCCGCCCGGTTTGTAGCTAGCGCTGGGAACGCTACCAGCACACGCGTGATACAGCAAGTGCCGGGTGATCCATGTCACTTAAGAATGAGCGCTCAGCCGTCTGGCCAAAGACTCGCGGTGGTAACGGAGCCGGTGCGCGACTGTAGCGGCAATGCCGTGCCCGACGGAACAATTGTCACCTTCACGGAGACTTATAAGGGCGGCGAGGCCACCGTGGACGTGCCGCTTAAGCGCGGAGTCGCCCGCACGGAAATGCCAGCCTACAACGGGGCAAAACTTTCGGTCGCAACCGGTGTCGTCGTAGGAAATGAAATCTATTGGGGAAACGTACGATGAAAAAGGCTCTCTTCATCGCGTACCCACTCTTTGCCGCGATATTTGTTCTGGCGGCTGACCAACCCGCCGTGCGCGTGGAGCCCACGAATTCGCTAGGACCACGGACTCTGGAGAAACAAACGGAGACCGCGGTGATTCGTGACTATCTGCAAGCCTGGCACAGTTTGAGTGGTGCGCTGGAACAAAACCGGGCCGATCTCCTGGATGCGGATTTCGTGGGCTTCGCTAAAGAAAAGCTGGCGAGCACAATTCGCGAGCAAACAGAGCTGGGAGTTCACACCCACTATCAAGATACCGCGCACGATATTCAACTGACTTTTTACTCACCGGAAGGGTTGTCTATCCAACTGGTGGACACAGTTGAATACGACATGCAGATCGTGGATCACGAAAAGCCTGTGACAACTCAGCACGTCCGAGCGCGCTACGTTGCGGTCTTGACCCCGACGGAGGTTCGATGGAAAGTACGCATCTTCCAGGCGGAATCTGAATGAAGAGCATCTTTCGAGTTATGAAATAGTACGAAGCCAGACATTTAAGAACGAGCGCTATCATTTAAGAACGAGCGCTGATTTTGGGCCGAACTCTAAGGAGCTGTTCAATGATCTCTGTCGTAGTACCTATCTTTAACGAAGAGGAACTCGTAAGTCTGTTTCATGTCGCGCTTGCCGACTCCATGAAGGATATTGGCGAGGCCTGGGAGGTGCTCTACGTAAATGATGGCTCCAAAGATTCGTCTTTGAGACTGCTAACACAACTGCAAGCCGCAGATACGCATGTTGTGGTAATAGACCTGTCGCGCAACTGGGGGCATATGGGGGCGATATCGGCGGGCCTGCAGACAGCGCGTGGCGATGCGGTTGTTCTGATGGACGGCGATTTCCAGGACCCGCCAGAAGTTGTGCCGGAGCTGGTCGCGGCCTGGCGGGGTGGCGCGCAAGTCGTGACCGCTGTGAGAAGGAGCCGGCAAGAACGCCGGAAGATTCTAGCCAAGCTCTTCCCGATTTTCTATCGCTTGCTGGGAGCACTCTCCGATTTTCCCATCCCACTCAATGCGGGAATTTTTGGCCTGCTCGATCGGCAAGCGGTGGATTCGATTAACTCCCTGCGAGAAGGCAACCGGTACCTGCCTGGGCTGCGCGCCTGGGTCGGTTATAAGACCGGTGTCGTTCTCTATGACCGGCAAGACCGTCTACATGGAGAAGGCAAACTCACCTTCATGAGTCGGATCAAGTATGCGATGGATGCGATCACCAGTTTCAGTTACAAACCTCTTCGACTTAGTTTCGGGTTGGCAGGTTTTGCGATCTTCCTGGCTGTCATTCTGGCAACTTGCACGATTTTTTCGAAGAGCGCCGTGAATCCCCTGGGCTACGGTATCGCCGCTGCAATTTTTCTGGTGGGAGGTTTCCTGCTTCTGTGCGTCGGCGTCCTTGGCGAATATCTGGGACGGGTTTACGACGAAGTACGCGGTCGGCCGCTCTCGATCATCAACAAGGTTTACGAGGCTTCGCAGTTGAACGCCGCTCACTTAGACCTGGGCCGACGGGTGGGAGACCGGAAAAAGCCGTTTCGAGTGGCGTAATGGTCAGTGCGCGGTCCGCGGTTGCGATTCGGGACCGCACTCAGCCAGCCCGCGCTCAATCGCCGTGCCCTCTTCGTAGTCGTTCCAGGTTTCAACAAGTAAGAAGGGCAGCGGGCGATCGGCGGGGTAATACCGCCGCCATAACTTCATCGTATCCGCAAAGGTGTTTCCACAGCGCTGAGAGATGTGTCGATTAAGACTCCATGAGGCTTTGCTGTCGTCGAAACCGGCCCAGGCTGCGCCCACGGCAATCTTGTCAGGATACTTCGATTGCATTTTGCGATAGAAGCCGCTCAGGTAATCTTCTCCCCAGTTGCTGCCATCGGCTGCCCACCCTTTTTGACCGGGATTGATCCAAGCATAAAAGCCGTCAAACGCCGCAGGGAAAGAGGTTGATCGATCTTCGTATATGAGCAACGGTGCGGGTGTCCATTTATCGGTTACGGCCCGCACGCGGCTCCAGTTAGTGTGCCCTCCCTTTGGAAATATAAAGATCACAGGGCGTCCGTTGTACATGAGATAGGCTTGATGGCCGGGTGCAGTCGTCGAAAGATAGGTTTCGTGGAACTTGCTGAAAGCCGCAAAAGCATCGTCAGTCGCCTCAGCTTCTTCGTCGTCGGTTTCGTCGTACATCATCGCAACATGAAAGTTCTTTTCGGCGGCGATGCTCTGGATCAGGGCATAGCTGCGATCGATAAAAGGCTCGCGATCGCCATACCAGTCCACTACAAAGCCCGAAATTCCCAGCTCCTTGGCCTGGTCAATCTGTTTGCGTATCACGACTGGGTCCTGCGAGGAATAGCCGACCGTAATGTGCCTGGGATGTCCAAACCAAGGCTCATAAACTGCCAGAACCTGCGGTGAGGCCTCCGCCGTCGGCAGACTTTGGCGTAAGTCCTGGCGCAAGCCGGGATGGGCGCATCCCTCCAACAGAAGAAGAAGCGCCAGTACGGAGGTTAGCTGGTAACGAACCATCATAGGGGATCTGATCTGGTTAGAGTTGGTAATGGCACGTCGGGTTGTAGCGGCGCCAGAAGCTATGTGAACCGCTCGCATCATTCGCAAGCAGCGGGTTGGTTGCTTCCCGCATCAGAAGTGCTACCGCATAAGAGGAATCCTGTCCACGAGCGTTTCGCAAGACGACGCGCCGGGCCGTCCGGATGGGATTTGTCCCTCATTGAGATTTCATTGGTTAGGTAACTGGAGCCTCGACTAACTTGGTGAATCGTCCGAACTCGGAGTCGAGGACTCTCCAAGCCCGCGTTTTGTCGGGAAGCGCCGTATTGCTCACAGGATCGGGGCTGGCAACCGCGATCAATTTTGCCTACAACATTGCGGTTGCTCGTTTTCTTGGTCCAACCGGCTTTGGTCACGCTACCGCGGTCTACACTTTTCTAGTCCTGATATCGGCGGTTACACTTTCTTTCCAAATTGTTTCCGCGAAGGTGATTGCGCAACAGAACTCTCTGGAAGGCAAAAGCGCAGTCTACCGAGGATTCCACAGAAGCGCATGGACGTCGGGCATCGTCGTGGCAATGCTATTGCTGCTGTTTCAGAGAGCAATTGCGAGCTACCTCAACCTGCCTGGTCCGATCCTCATAGCCTTGCTCGCAGTGGCGGCAGCCTTTTACGTCCCTCTTGGAACCCGTCGGGGGTTCATTCAGGGGGCCTATGGCTTCCAGCGACTCGCTATCAATCTCGTTCTGGAGGGGTTGGTACGACTGGGAGGATCTCTCCTCGTCATCAGCCTGGGCTTCGGCGTCCCCGGTGTAATTGCGGCCAACGCTGCCGCCATTGCAGTCGCCTACTTTGCTGCCGCACCTAAACTCGCGGTCGCGGTTCCAAACCAAGTCCATCTTCCCAGCGCGTTTCGCGAGGCGCTACAGGCGATCGTCTTTTTTGCCGGCCAGGTGCTCATCAACAATTGTGACATCGTGTTAGTAAAACATTTCTTTCCTCCGACAGCGGCCGGGCTGTACGCTGCGGTGGCACTTGTCGGTCGGGTGATTTTTACCTTTTCTTCAGCGGTTGTAAACACGATGTTCCCGCTGGTAGCAGGTATTCGCCAAGAGGAAAGAAAAGATCACCGCGTCCTCGTAACGTCTTTACTTCTCGTTGCAGCAATCGGCTCTGCATTAGCACTCGGCCTCCGTTTGGCCCCGGCTGGGATTTGGACGACGTTCTTCGGCCCTCAGTTCGCGATAGCCGGGAAATACAGTCTTCCCTATCTACTGGCTTTGTATGCCAGCGCGACCGTCGTTTACTCGCTGAGTGTTGTCATCATTGCCTACGAAATGTCATACAAAATCGCTAATACAAGCTGGATACAGCTCGCTTTCAGCGGCGTTCTCATCGCGGGCATCTGCCGGTACCATTCTTCGCTGCAACAAGTCATCTGGATACAACTGGGGCTGATGCTGGTTCTACTCATCATTGTGGCAGTCCCGTTTTTCTTCAATTCGTTGATCAGCGGCCGAAATACGCAAACGGCCGGGACCTCTGCGTCAATTAGGGTCATTCGACGAATTTCAGAAAACGAGGTTATTGCGGAATTCCTGAGGAGCGACTTCGACAATCCCGCATTCGAGGAGTATCAGGAGACTCTTCGCGAATTAGTGAGGACACCACACCTCGACGATGCTTGCGAAAATGCAAAACGCCGCGCTCTGTTGTTTATTCGACACGCCCCATTGTGGAGAGAACTGCCGAGAGGAACGGAATGGTTTGAAGTGGAAGTACAGACAGCGGGCCTCGCCCAGATTCGAGTCTTTCCACGGGCGCAGTGGCGAAAGTTCGCGCAGGGTAATTTTACTATCACGACCGTTACCGAACGTATGCGCACGTTTAGCAGCCGCGATGTCGCCGAAGAAGCATTTCTGTCGAAAATTGCTGCGCTCCGCGATGCGATCCGCCAGGATACCGACCCGGGCGCCGTGCTCCTCATCGGTGTCAATGAAAATGAACCGTTCACTGTACTGGACGGAAACCACCGGCTGGCAGCGGCAATCCTGACCTCGCCGGACGCCGTGCGGAGGTTTCGGTTCCTGTGCGGACTCTCGCCGAGGATGACGGAGTGCTGTTGGTACAAAACCAATGTAGCGACGCTTTTTCGTTATGGGACAAACCTGGTAACTCATTTCGTGCATGATCCCGAGGCCGACCTCGCCGACCTTTTGCGAAGCTCCTCATGAGCGAAACGCGCACTTCGGCTCGCTCTTCAATTTGCCCTTCGGCCTCTAGCGCAATACCTTGTGCCCTATACCGACAGAACAGGATAGATTCCGCGCCAGTCGCTGATTTAGGGTTACTAAGACGTAATTGTATTTGGGAGCCAACCATCTTTCTTCCCCGTGGGTGGGAAGTTGGCATTCTCGGAATTTGGGATCATGACATTGACAAGTGGCAGACATGTGCCGGTGAGGCAATTACCGGAGAAATTCGGCGTCAAACAAGGCCGCATATTTTTTCGCGAGGTAGAGTCTTGCTTTCAGTCGGACCGTCCTCGTGTGGTGCTAGACCTTTCCAAAGTACGGCACATCGACAGCGCTGGAATTCAAGTGTTGCTACGCTGTCTGGAGGAAGCCATGAAGCGTAATGGCGACGTCAAACTTGCGGCCATCCCTCCGGCAGCCGCATCGATGCTCAAACTCACCAGAGCAGATCGTCTCTTCGAGGCTTTTGACAACGCGTCTGACGCCGTGCTCAGCTTCCACCAATTCCCGGCAAATGCTTTCCGTCAACCTCTTGGTCAGGAGTATTCAATTCTCACACCCGTGGCGCAACGTGATGGCTTTGGCAATGGTCGGTCTGACTCGCGGAAAGGCTCTGCGGAATCGGAGCTAACGTCGAAGTTAACAATGAGAAACCCGGCTCACTGGTTGAGGCGGCAAATCGCCGGCTGCCTGGTGGTGTTAATGCTTACACCGTTTGCATTCGCAGCCCAATCTGCACAGCAAGGGATGACCACCGATCAGCAGGCTGATGGCGCATCCTCCGCTAAGCCAAAGCCGCAAGAGTCCGATACCAGCGCCAAGAGGGTTAGCGTCGAAACATCCCAGGCTGAAACCTTACCCAACAGCCCTGGATCAGTACCTTCGCAAGTGGGAGATGACAACTTTTTTTTGGCTAGTGGGCAACAGGCCTCTTTGAAACCGGAGCAGAACTTCACACAGGAACCGGAAGGTACGGCTGTGGCACAGCCCGTAATTGCAACCGGAGTTGCAGCTTCCAGGCCAGCCGGAGCAGCGATTGCGCCGGCAAAACAGCGGCGTGCTCGTTCCATACTGATCAAAGCTGGCGTCATCCTGGGCGCAGGCGTTGCCATTGGAACGGTTGTGGCATTATCCAGTGCCAGTCCCAGTCACCCCCACTAACAGCCAGGAAGTTTTCCGGCAAGAAACTGTGGCAGTATGATTCGCAAAACCTCCGGCACCCGGCGCCCCAGACTTGTAAGTTTTTCTGGCATTGACGGCGCTGGCAAAAGCACGCAAATCAAAGCTCTTCAATCCCGGCTAACCGACATTGGCGCCCGCGTCTTACTGGTTACATTCTGGAACGATGTTGCGAGGCTAACGTGGATCCGGGAAACGACCAGCCATACTCTATTCAAGGGCGATAAAGGGGTTGGAACTCCAGCCCGGCCGGTAAGCCGACGAGATAAAAACGTCCAGTCATGGTATATGACAGCGCTGCGACTCGGTCTTTACTTCGTGGATGCTATCTCGCTCCGCTTCGTGGTACAGAAAGCGCTAAGAGCGGATGTGGACGTTGTAATCTTTGACCGTTATCTCTACGACGAGCTCGCGAACCTGTCATTGCGTAATAGCATCGTGCGAGCTTATGCTCGGCTGACGCTGTTGCTGGTCCCGAAACCGCATGTCAGCTTTATAGTGGATGCAGATCCGGTTCAGGCTCGCGCACGAAAACCTGAGTATCCGCTCGACTTTCTCCATAGCAGCCGTGATTCCTATCTGGCTCTGAGCGATCTGGTGGGCGGGATGACAATCCTCGCCCCGCAGTCCGTCTGGGATGTCGAGCGCCAGGTGTTACAAGAGGTTCTTGAGACGCTAACTCCCGACTCTCCGCAGGACAGGCCAGCTGAGAAGGTTGCTGGTGAGAAGCCCGGCGTCGCTGCCATGCCTCTGTGCCCCTAGTTGCCCAGCTCCGTCAAACTCACGTTTCTAAAGTATTCACTCAGCGATTTGCCGCTGGCGCTGATGTCGAGCTGCATCTGAAGGCCGCTGTCGTTGCCCCAGCCTCCGGGGAGTGGACCGGACGGATAGGTTAGGCTGAACTGTGTGTAGTCTCCATCCACATTCAGCATGTCGTAATATTCGCAAGGGAAACCGTCGCAACTCGCATCGCCGTCGACGTGATGATAAAACCACTGAATGCGATGCCAACCCGCTCCGAGGCTGCACGTCCGCGTCGTGTTGACCCACTGGCCATGCAACTGGTCCCACACCTGCCAGTATCCATGGTTGACGCATTCCGATCCCCACATGAATTCGTAGGGACTGTTGAAGGCAAAAGTGTCAAACTCCAGCGCTTGCGCATTATCCACCGTTTGGCTGGAAAGGTAGACGTTCCACTCCGCCACTAGATAATCGGCTGTGGTCGCGCCGATTTTCTGAACAAACAGAGCATTGGAATATTCCGGGCCACTGATACCCAGTAGGAGATCGCCGTCAAACCCCTTCGTGGTCACGATCTCATTAATCGTACTTGTTGGTGTGTTCTGTCCGCCCGGATCGCATGACGGGTAGACGCAAGTCGTAAACGGGTTCTCCTGCATATTGGTTGCCGCTCGAAATTGCGCCGAGCAGACAACGGCGGAAAACAAGATAAACGCAATCAGCGATTTCATCGAATTTGTCCTAATTAAATGATATTGATCGATCGCTGGCCCAACATCCGTTCTCTCTACCAATAGGTGAGACTTAAGTTATCCAGGTATGTGGTATTCGCCGACTGCTTGTAGTTTCCGTCCATCTGGTAGTTGACGGTTATGCCATACCAACTGGGTGGCACCGTGAAAGGGGCATAGGTTTCGTTGATGTTGGCGGTCACACCGTTCAGCGTGATCGACTGATAGACAAGGTTATTGTTCGATTCCCGCTGGAATTGGAGGGTAAGATGGTTCCAGCCATTGGCGAGACCACACGAAGCGCTCGTTTTAGCCCATTCCTGAGTCACGTTGTTCAAGACATCCCACTCCCCTCCGCCGAGGTGGTTGCATTCTGTGCCCCAGAACATTCCGATTCCATCCATATACATGGCAACATCAAACTCCAACACTTGAGTCACAGCAGCATTCGTCACATAGAAGTCGGTGTCATAGATGAAGTTATGGAGACTCGGAATAAGCGTGTGATTATTGTCAGGCAGTCCCTGAGTTGAGAATTGGCCAATCACCGGGTTGTACCAGAGAACAACACCGTAAGGAGTCGTTCCACTAGTATTGAATTGGGTTGCATCCCCGCTTTTTGATGGCGATTTGATTCCATAATCGGTCGACCACGTGAGCCCTGAGCAGGGCGAACAGTCGGCATAGTCGGGGGGAAGTTGTCCCCAGCTATTCCAGCCCTGATTAGCCTGGAGATTCGAGAGCTTGGGCTCGCTGTTCGTCACCGTGATGTTCAGGTTGGAATAAGCGGCTCCGCCACAGTAGTCCCACTCTTCCACTGTTGTGTTATAGGTTCCAGCACTCAAGCTCAACTGGGTGTTCAGGCTCGCCCCATTTACAACGTAGGTCAGTTTGTTATTAACGTAGATTCCCATCGAAGCTACGCCTTTCGCACAAGTGGCCGTCGTGGCCGTCGCCATGTAACTCACCGGCGCACTCACTTGGCTGCCGCTCGAGGGCGAGCTCACCACTACGCCAGTTTGGCTGCTGACCGTGATCGCCACCGCCGTATAGGTCGCGCCGCCACAGTAGTCCCACTCTTCCACTACGGTGTTATAGCTGCCTGGATTGAAGGGCCAATCCGTGTTCAGGCTCGCTCCATTCACGACGTACACGAGCTGGTTGTCCACATAAAGACCCATGGACGCTACGCCCTTGGAACAGGTGGTCGTGGTCGCTGTCGCCACATAATTCACCGGGGAGCCAACCGCAGCGCCATTATTTGGAGTGCTGACAGTGACATTGGCAAACGCCGAGGTCGCCAGCATCAAAAGCGTAAAAACAAAGCAGTGGGTAGTCTTCATTCAGGGGCTCCCGTGAATCTGGTCTCGAACGCGTGCTTGTGGAATCACAAGTTCTGAAGTGCCTAACAATATGGACTAGGCCCCGACGCGAACGGGACGTTGCCCCTGTCGTCTCGATGATCGATTTCACGATCCGAGATTCCGCAGTGTTGCCCAAACAGTAATACAGCGTTCTGGGTATGGTCAATCAGAAATGTATTGACATTGCCACTCAGAAGTACATCGTCCTTTGCGCGATGATCGGGAGCGTTGCGCCGAGCAGCTGTCGACACGAGATTCGGGGCTTGCGGAGCAACTCGTGGTAAAGATTTGGCAACTAAAAGCCGTCTCCGGAAGGCAGCGCGCGAGGCCGATGTCGTTGCGCTTTCCCGTCCCGCCGTGGGGTTCTTCACGCTAAATTTCGGTCTTTCTGGGACTGCATTTCTTGAGGATTGGCCAAATGACCCTTCGTCGCCGCTGCCTGCCTTTCATTATCGTTTCTTTGTTTTCTTTCGTACTCGTGATCGCGAGCACAGGCTGCGGGGGCTCTTCGAGCGGCTCTACGCCCCCGGCCAAGACACTCAAGTCGGTCACACTAGCGCCCTCCAGCGCGAGCATCGCAGTGGGCGCTACGCAGCAGTTCGTCGCCACGGCGACCTATAGCGATGGTTCGACTGCCAATGTAAGTTCGACCTCCAGTTGGACGGCGGCGCCTGCGTCAGTCGCGACTGCAAGTGCGAGCGGCCTGGCCACAGGAGTAACTGCCGGCTCGACCATGATGAGTGCATCGTTCAGCGGAATGACCGGAAATGCGTCACTTACTGTGACCGCAAAGGCCCTCACATCGATCTCGGTTGCCCCCGCCAGCGCGAGCATTGCAGTCGGCGCTACGCAGCAATTCGCCGCCACGGCAACCTATAGCGATCACTCGACCGCCAACGTGAGTTCGACGGCCAGTTGGACGTCCGTGCCTGCATCAATTGCAACTACAAGTTCGAGCGGCTTGGCAACAGGCGTAGCTGCTGGCTCGACCGCGATAAGTGCATCGCTAAGCGGGATCAGCGGCAGCGCATCGCTAGCCGTGACGGCGACGGTTAGCGGAGGAGCGAACGTCACAATGTGGCATTTCGATGCTCAACGCACCGGGTTGAACCCGAACGAGCAATTGCTGTCGCCAGCCACCGTAACTCCTAAAACCTTTGGCAAGCTTTTTTCTTACTCGTTGGACGGGTACGAGTATGGGCAGCCGTTGCTGGTGTCGAACCTGGTCATCAACGGTGGCACGCACAATGCGGTATTCGCAGCGACCGAGAACGACAGTGCGTATGCCTTTGACTCCGATAATTACAACAACGGTATGCCGTTGTGGCAGGTTTCGTTGCTCCAGACGGGCGAAACTCCGATGAAGGATGGCCCTATCCAACCTGTACAGGGCGTTACCTCAACGCCGGTAATCGATCTGACGTCGAACACGATATATGTGGTTTCGACGCAAACACTAACTTCAACGGGCGCCTCGACCTTCCGCCTCAATGCGCTGGATATCACCACAGGGTCCCAAAAGTTCGGCGGGGCGGTAACCATTAAGGCTTCGGTTCCGGGTACGAACTCTGACTCGCAGAACGGCGTCGTCTATCTAAATACATCCTGCGTCCAGCGCGCGGCCCTGCTCCTAGCCAATGGCACGGTTTACATTGGTTTCGGCGGTTGTCATAGCGGATGGTTGCTGGCCTACAATGCGACGACCCTGGCTCAAACTGGCGCTTTCAATATGAGTCCTAACATGAACGGTGAGGGTACGTATGGCGGTGCGGGGGGCGTGTGGATGGGCGGCGGCGGCCCGGCTGCCGATGATAACGGTAACATTTACGTCACGACAGGCAACGGCCCTTGGGACGGGCAGACGTCCTGGGGCGATTCGGTGATGAAGTTTTCGAGCAACGGGCAACTTCAGCTGCTCGACTACTTCACGCCCGACGATTATCACTACATGAATTGCAACGACGCCGACTTGGCGTCGGGCGGCTTGTTGCTGATTCCAGGTAGCACCGAAGCGCTGGCGGCAGGAAAAACCGGAAAGCTCTATCTGGTGAACACGACCAACCTTGGCCATGAGCAGGCTGATGATGTGGGAGCGACGCAAACCGTGCCCGGCGTCTTGTCTGACCAGGGTTACGACCCGTATCCGGCAAGTTGCACCGACAGCCAGGGAACATGGACCACGGACGTCAATTCCTACGAGTTCTTCTCGACGGCATCCTACTTTAACGGATCGGTATATGTCGGAATAACTCCGACGGCAACAGAAATACCCGTCGGGATCGTGGAGTTTCAATATTCGGGAACATTGATGCCAACACTGGACAGTGCACCCGCCATGCAGCTCGGCAGCAATGGCACGACCGCTTTCATTTCAGCCGATGGCACAGCCAACGGAGTCTTGTGGGTGATCGATCACGGCCAGCCGCTTCAAAACCAAAATCCAGATGGCGCGGCGCCGACTGCGGCGACACTCCGTGCCTATGATGCTGACAACCTGGCAACGGAACTGTATGACAGTGAGATGAACCCGGGAGATACCCCAGGATACGGAATCAAGTTCACTTCGCCAATCGTTGCAAATGGGAAAGTCTATATTGGGACCGGCCATGATCTGGTGACAGTGCCAAATCCGAAAGGTGAATTGGACGTCTACGGTTCGAAATAGCACCGCGGCTCGCGAACACTCCCGCTATCGTCGACGGGTTGGCGAAGCACATTGCCAGAGTGGCGAAGCACTACGATCCGTGTGTTTTCAATTCCTGCGCTTTCAATTCCTGGACAACGCTTCAATCTACTTGCTCGAAGCTGAGTTTATGGTAATCGCATTGGCCACATAGCGACCGCCGTCGAACTCCGTGGTTACCGTCACATCCGCCCCTTCGTGGAGATCCCGGCTTATCGGTAAGCGCGCAGAATCAAAAACTATCTGATAACGTTTGTCGTCGCGTGGATCAATCAGCGCCAGCAGCCCGGAGTGCAAGTCAAGGGACGCGATGTTGCCAACGAACACAAATGTAGCTCCCGGAGTCGCCAGGATAGAGATCTCGCTCGCCACACCGTGGCCCTTGTTGTCTGAGCGGAATTTGACTGAGATCAGCGTCCCCTTGGCCAGATTCAGGTTCGGATCCAAATCTACATCCAAAGATCTCATGTCTGAAGAGCCCTGATTCGAGGCTGCCTGACCCGAGCGAACAATCGCGGCGCCGGCAGGCACGCGCAGTTTGACCGGTTCACGAGATAGATCGTTAAGAATGGTCAATTCATGCTCGGCGGGATTGTAGTTCAGCACCTGACCCTGGCACTCGCCTTCCGGCAATAGCGACAACATGTGAATGCTGCGCGCAAAGACGGTCGTTCCGTCGAGCACGGTCTCAACCGAGATATGGTCGCCAGCACGCAGATCGCGCACGGAGGTTCGCAGTCCATCACGGTAGACCTGAGTACGGGCGTCGAAAAGAACCTTTAGCGATTTACCACCATAGACATTCAGCGTGAACTGGTCGCGAACCGTATCTACTCCACGGATCGCGCCACCGATGACGGTGCTCTTTCCGCGGGGCGTTGCGGGCAGATCGGACAGAGCAATGGATGCCCCTTCCACTCTTGCTGCAGGCGGATCGCCGGGATCCTGTGCTGACTTTGAGACTGCGGACGACGAAGACACTTGCGCAAACGCCACGCTGCTGAGCATGGCTATGGCTAATAAACGACTCATTGAGCACACCTTTTTCTGTTACCTAGATTGTCGGCGTGTATTGGATGGTATGAAGTGCAAAGGAGTGGCCTCAAAAGTCTTTTCGCGGGCAAATACGTCCCTTTTAGCCGGACAACGCATTCCGGCCCAGCGCATCCAAATTCAAGCTCACAAGGCTACTCCAGCAGATACTTGGGGAAGGCGAAAACCAACCATGTTTACTAAACGACTAAGCTTACTAGCGCTAACTGCCGTTATAGTCGCCTCGGGGTCTCGGATTGCCTGGGCGGGGGATATTAAACTTACCGTCCCCAAGCGAAGCCAACTTACTCGCGTGCAGAGTCTCAATCGCGAAGGCGTTGACGCCGTTCGTAAGCAACAGTTCGAAAAAGCGGAAACGCTCTTTTATAAGGCCTATCTTTTCGATCCCGCTGATCCTTTTACGCTGAACAACCTGGGCTACATTTCAGAACTGCAGGGTAAGTTGGAGCGCGCGCAAAAGTTTTATGCGCTGGCATCGGAACAGGCCAATGATGCTTTCATCGACCGCACCAATGCGAAGCGCTTGGAAGGCAAGCCCATGCGAGACGCATTCGACAGTCTCCAGGACATGCCGATGCAGGTCAACCGCCTGAATGTTGAGGCGATTCGGCTTTTGTCAGAGAATCGCGCTCCGGAAGCCGAACTTCTTCTGCAACAGGCATTGGCGATCGATCCGAAAAATACATTCACGCTGAACAATATGGGAGTGGCCAAGGAAGAGCGAGGCGATTACGACGAGGCGCTGAAGGATTACATGGCGGCCGTTGATTCGCAATCCTCGGAGCGGGTCGTTGTCACATTGAAACGGGCCTGGAGAGGAAAGCTGGTCACCGCGATGGCCGCCGATAGCGCCAAAAAGCTGCGGGAGCACATACAAAACGCGTCCACCGATCCGGCGCGGGCTGCCTTACTTGCCGCGCGCGGAGTTTCAGCGACGAATCGCAATGACTGGCCAGAGGCGAGGCAAGACTTCCTCCAGTCCTATTCTCTTGATCCCCACAACGCATTTTCCATCAACAACGTCGGTTATATCGCGGAAAAGGATGGCGACCTGGAGACCGCGGAGTTTTTCTATGCAAGAGCCAAAAAGGCTGAAGATGCCAATGACCGAGTTGGACTCGCGACTCGACGCTCCGCGGAAGGAAAGCATCTTTCGGCAGTCGCCACCGAAAGCGACCAGAAAGTTGACAGCAAGCTTGTCCAGGAAAACCTGATGAGGCGCCGCCAATCAGGCCCTGTCGAACTGAAGCATCGCGACGGCACGCCGGTAGTGGAATCCACGACGCCTCCAGAAGCGCAATCCTCAGTTACCTCATCGGCCGTGTCCCAATCACCAGTGTCACAGCCACACCAATAGCAATTATGGATTCTTACAAATATGAATAACACAATTTTCCCGATTGGTTCGAGTAAGTCGCTGACTATCCTTTCCCGTCTGCTGTTGCCCGGCCAATTTGACGTACCACCTCCGTCCACGGCTGCAGAGTTGAATATGGACATCGCGGAAATCAGCCGGGAAGAATTCGACGATATGCTGGCACTGGCTAACTCCCATCACGTGGTGATGCGCGGGTTAGAGGTTTTTCTCCAGATCATTCGTGACATCGGTGACGAGGTCCGTGCAGAGTGGGCGGCAAGCGCGCTCGCTGCGGAACATGCGCGTATCGAAAAGGCGATCTCCTTTCTACAGCCGATTTGTGCAACGTTCCAGGCGGAAGGATATGACGTCACGGTCATCAAATCGCTCGATCACTGGCCCGACCTCGGCAGTGATCTCGATCTCTACACAAACGCAAGCTCGGCGGATGTACTCCAACTGATGACGCGGAGTTTCGAAGCACAAGTTGCCTCCCGCAGCTGGGGAGATCGCCTGGCGCGCAAATGGAATTTCGTTATAACCGGACTACCCGAGGCCGTTGAGATTCACATGGGCCGCCTCGGCCAGACCGGAGAACAGGTCGCAATCGCCGCGTCGTTGGTCAGACGCGCCCGGCTTGTTCCGGTTGGAACCCACATGTTTCGGGTGCCCGCTGCAGAGGACCGCTTGATGATTTCGACCTTGCAACGAATGTACCGCCATTTCTACTTCCGGTTGTGCGACATTGTCGATACTGCGGCGTTGTCCGAAACCGACGCGATCGATTACGAGGATCTGCGCTTCTCCGCCAAAAGTGCGGGCATCTGGAAAGGTGTGGCGAGTTACCTTGCAATTGTGTCGGACTACTTGGAAAACTACCGCGGCAAAGGTCTTGCTCTGCCGCCGTTCGTGAAGGCCGCGGCGAGATTTTCTGGTGCTGATGTTTTCTTCAGCCGAGGTTTCCTGCGCATCCCGATTATGCCGCAATCCGCCAAGCTCTATGGCTCGCAACTAACTACCCTATTGTTGAATCGGGAACTAAAGAACAGCGTCAGACTTAGTTTGCTGCCCTGCCTGGCCACAGTTGCCGTCGTAGGGCAGAAGATCACGGGAAGCGATAAGGGAATCTGGTAGGCAGATGATCCGACAATGCTGCGGTCTGGTTCTATGACGTGGTTGCGTGATCCGGCTCTCTGATCCGGTTCTCTTATCTATGACTAGATAAGACTCAGCGGCGTCTGCTACTACTCAGCGGACAGTCTCGCCCGCGTAGTATCCACGGCGAGTGCGAACGCTTAGTTTTGCGTGGCTTGCGGTCTGCGCTCTTACCTCGATTACGCGGTATCGGGCATCTTCACTGTGATTGGTTGGGTGATATCCGATTATGTACTGACTATGGATGTCGCGTGCCACGGTCCGAGTGATGTCGTCAACTTCGTCCAGGCGTTTTGGAAAAAAGGCAACTCCGCCCGTGCTATCAGCCAAACTCTTTAAGGCTCCAATATCAGGCCGCTGCGGTTCATCTCCAAGCAACCCAATGGCATACAGCGTCGGTCCATTCACCTGCTGCAAGCGGCGCATCGCCTCTTGTAACGTCTCCTGACTGGCATTGTCCCGGCCATCGGTGATCACCAGCAGAACCTTTCGCTCCACTCGCGTATTGTTCTTTAGATGGACTGCGGCGGCAACGATGGCGTCATAAAGCGCCGTGCTGCCTTGCGCGGAGACCTTCTGCAGAGCTTGCTGGAGCAGGTCGACATTCGACGTGAAGTCCTGGTCGAGATATGAATCCTGGCTGAAATTAACCACAAACGTTTCATCGTTCGGACCACTGGCGCGAATCAGATTCAGCACTCCCTGATTCACCTTTTCTCGCTTTTCGCGCATGGAGCCGGAGTTGTCGATGACGATGCCTAATGCCACCGGCACGTCATCCCGGCGAAATGAGGTCGTCGCCTGTGGCACTCCATCCTCGAACACCGCAAATGCCGGTCGGCCGAGATTGGTAACCAGCCGTCGCTGGTCGTCTACTACGGTTGCGTGCAAAATCACTTCGTGTACTTCTGTCTTGAACACGAAGATGGCGCCCTGATCATTCGCCGGCGGCTGGGCGTCCGGTTGCTCCGGCGTTGTGGCGCCGTTGCTCTGAGACGCAGGCGCAGCATCGAGTACAGTGACCGCTTGCGCGATGCCGGTTGCGCTACGAGGAGCCGGACTCGAAGGAGTAACTTGACCCTCGACTTCAATGGCCGCCAGAGTGAGCAAGAAGCACATGCCGACAAGCATCACGCGGCCGCGCCACGGCTGGAGATTGTTATTGCTGTCGTTGTTATGGCTATCGTTTGTCCTAAACCTCATAAGTGTCCCATTCAGAAACCTGACGCCAGATACCTTGCCGCAATACTTTGTCGAACTCTAACCTGTTCAACTATCCGTAGCGCGCCCGCGCTAGGGGAGCTGGTTCAGATAGCAAGCGCCGCTGGTATTTTGAGCTGGCGGATTCGGAGGAGTTATCCAAGGGGGATTACTGAAATCAAAGAACTCGCTCATATCGATCTGGGCAGCATCCCGCTTGGTCAAAGAGGGTACATTGAAAGTAGTTTCGATGAGCTTCAGAATCGCAGTCGTATCGGCCACGTTGTGCGAGACGTAGTTCTTCTTCGTATACGGCGAGACGACGATCAGAGGCACGCGATAACCGGTATAGACAAAGTCGCACGTCGGCCCCGTGGCTGTCGTACAAATGTCGCCTGGAAGAAAATCTACTGGCTTAATGCCATCCGGACTGACGGCCGACTGCGGAGAAACGTGGTCGTAGAGACCGCCGAATTCGTCGAAGGTAAGAATGAAAGCCGAATTTGTCCAGTAACTGCTCGTCATCAGCCCATCGATGAGCGACGATACATACTTGGCCCCAAGTTGGATATCATTCGGCTCCGCATCGGAGTTTGACGGATGTTCATCCCCTCCCGCGTCCGTTGCCGGCTCAATCTGAGCGACTTGCGGCAAAGTGCCCTTTTGCAGATCGGTAAAGTACTGAGATATAGGAGCGATGTTATTGGGATACTGAGTCGGGATCGTCTGCCCCCATTGAAAATTCTGCACATAGCTTAAGGTGAGCAGGCAGGTAGGATCGTAGGGCGGCCCGGAGCACGGGCTTCCGGTGGGGTCGACATAAATCTTCCAGGTGATACCCGCAGCTTGGAGCTCCTGAAAAATTGTCGTTGCCGTCAGGAGCGCCGTGTCTTCAAGATCTGTGCCCAGCGGATACGCATAGCCCTGCGATGTACCTGCGATAAGATACTCGCGGTTCGGTTGGGTGCGCGACATGGTTGGGTTGAACCATCGGTCCGAGGTCGCAAAATTCGAAGCCATGAAATGGTAGTAGTTAAGGTCACCGCCATCGTAATACCCCATAGCCCGAATACCATCAACGTCGTTGAACGGTGGAACGTCGGCCCTGGCATCGTGCCCTGCAGTCCAGACGAAACCATTCAAGGTGGCAGGCTGCAGACCAACCTGATCGTTGTAGTCCCAATCCACATGACTTTCATTCCAGGAAGGGCTCGGGTTTTCTATACACTGAGTAATCAGATGATATGAAGTAACCAGGTTACTCGGATCAAAAATGCAATCGCTCGGCGGAGGGTTATTCGGATTGCAACCTGGGATAGCCAATGGGGGCCCATAGAGCGGCGCTATGCCCGAGGTCGGATTGAACTGAGGCAGACCGTCGAACGACTGGTCCGGATAGCCATTCTGCGCCCAGTACTGTCGCATGTCCCCAAAGTAGTGATCGAAAGAACGATTCTCCTGCGCCAGGAAAATGATGTGCGTGAGAGTGCCGACGCTTTGGGAAGCGTTGAACGTCGCGATTACTTGCTGGCTCGCGCTCATTGTAAGTGTGCAGGTCGAAGCGCCGCCGCTGCAGTCGCCACCTGCCCAACTCACAAAAGAAGACTTCGCCGCCGGAGTCTCCGTGAGCGTCACCTGGGTTCCGACGTTAAAGCCGGCACTGCATGTTTGTCCGCAATTGATGCCGGACGGGTTGCTCACGACGCTACCGGTGCCCGTGCCGCTCAAGGTCACAGCCAGCGAAGGCAAGGCGCTGAAGGTACCGATAACAGAAGTGGTTTTCGTCAATGTTACGGTACATGAGCCGACGCCGCTGCAGGCGCCCGACCACCCCGCAAAAGTGGAAGTCCCCGTCGGAGCTGCGGTGAGCGTCACCGCCGTCCCGCTAGCGAAGCTCGCACTGCATGTTTGCCCGCAATTGATGCCGGACGGGTTGCTCACCACGCCACCAGTGCCCGTGCCGCTCAAGGTCA
>PKXQ01000020.1 GCA_003132405.1 Acidobacteriaceae bacterium
CGCCTCGGCAACTGGTTAACGGCAGAGCAAGGCAATGCGCTTTGGCAAGCACCCGATCGTCAGCGACTCAAAGGGAAACGTGACCGGGCCTTACTCGCATTGCTACTCGCGTGCGGATTGAGAAGGCATGAGGCCGTGGCTTTGACCTTGGCTCATCTCCAGCAGCGCGAAGATCATTGGGCCATTGTGGATCTGGTTGGCAAGGGGGGGCCACATCCGAACGGTTCCGGTTCCCGATTGGGTGAGAGCCGAACTGCACGATTGGCTCGCCGCAGCCGCCATTGATCGAGGAAGGCTGTTCCGCCGGGTCAACAAAGTAGGAAAGACATGGGGAGATGGGATGACGGTAAAGGCGGTTTGGCACATTGTGAAGGAATCCGCCAGACGTATCGGCGTGGCGAAGTTGGCGCCCCACGACCTGCGGAGGACCTGTGCTCGCCTCTGCCACGCATCGGGAGGCGAGTTGGAGCAGATCCAATTTCTCTTGGGGCACGTTTCGGTGCAGACGACGGAACGTTACCTTGGCTGCAAGCGGCGGATTCGATCAGCCGTTAATGATCGTATTGGCATCGAGCCGACTCCTTGAGCTGGATGCGCGGTTATGGAAGGCTTGCCGACAAACGGGGAGTCAGGTTGGCTTGGAGGCGGGGGTTGGGAAAGGCTTGCTTGATTGAACTCAGCTCGTTAGCTGGCCACTCTTGAAAGGTGTCAAGTGCTCGCCTTCGCTCTAAGAGGTGCTTTGGATGGAGGGTGTTTATATCAGCATCTTGCTCTGCTGGTGGCGGCCAGGATGGTTGGGGTCGGTGAATTCGAGCAGTTCGATGGGCGCGCCGTTTTCGACTATGAACGCGACGCGGACGCCGTCGGATGGGCTGTTGGGAGCAATCAGGATTTCGCGGCCAGCCAAGCTCGGAGGCGAGATCAGCCACTTCAAACGCGACGTGCGGAACTTGCCGGACGAGATCTGGGACCGCCGCGTCCGCTTCGAAACGCATCCACTCCACGCCAAATTCGTTTTTCTCGTGGCTGACGACAAAGAGTTTCAGGTGTTTCAAGTGGGTCTCGCCAGGCTTCGCTTCAGTAGTGGGAATTCCGATGTGATGGTACCGGCGCATTGTTTTTCGCTCTCCGTGGAATTGGCACAAATTCTACGCTGTCGTTACCGCGTTTGAAACCGCGCCCTCGTGACCGGACTTTTGAGGCACGAAGTCAAATTGTACTTCACTGGTTTTGGCACAAGGCACATTCGGAATGCATGACGGGCAACTCTTCCCCAATCCCGGTTATGGAAGAGTTGCCGACAATCCACCCCCGGAAGCCCGTTCGTTTCCAGAACACCGTTTGTGCAGAACTTCCGACTTGCCATTGCCCATCCGGAGGGGCGTCCTAGCGACTTGGTCTGCACGCTATAATTGCGCTCACCAATGGCGCTCACCACCGGCACGAAACTCGGCCCTTACGAAATCCTCTCCCCGCTAGGGGCGGGTGGAATGGGGGAAGTGTACCGGGCACGGGATACGCGGCTGGACCGAACTGTCGCGATCAAAGTTCTGAACTCGCAACTGATAGCGAATGCCGAGTTGCGCGCTCGCTTTGAACGCGAAGCTCGAATCGTCTCTCAGCTGCAGCATCCGCACATCTGCGTTCTGCACGACGTAGGCAGCGACGGCGCAACCCAATTCCTGGTGATGGAATACCTCGAAGGCGAGTCGCTGGCGAATCGGCTGAAGCACGGTCCGCTGCCCCAAGCGGAACTGCTCAAGATTGCGATCCAGATTGCCGACGCGCTCGAAAAAGCGCATCGCGCCGGAGTGGTGCATCGCGACCTGAAACCGGGCAACGTGATGCTGACAAAGCTCGGCGCCAAGCTGCTCGATTTCGGTCTGGCGAAGCCTGTGGGAGCGACCGGGGCTACTGGTGTGCGAGGCAGCGGATCGGCTTCGGTGCTCGCGGCCGCATTGACTCAGACCAGTCCCACAGCGACGCCGGCAACGCCGCTCTCCACGACGGGCACGATGATCGGCACCGTGCAATATATGTCGCCAGAGCAGATTCAAGGCATGGAAGCCGACGCCCGCTCCGACATTTTTGCCTTTGGCGCGATGCTGTTCGAGATGGCGACGGGCAAGCGCACATTCGAAGGCAAGACGCAGGCCAGCATCGTGGGGCAGATTCTCGCAGTGGACCCGCCGTCAGTCTCGACCGTTCGCCCGGAGGTCACGCCGTCGCTCGATCGCGTCATTCGTCTCTGCCTGGAGAAGGATCCTGACGAGCGTATTCAGACGGCTCACGATTTGAAGCTGAACCTGCAGGCGATCGCCGAGGAGAAGCCAGTGCAGGCAGTGACGCAGGCTTCGCATCCGACGACGCTTGGACGCGCCGTTTGGATTGCGGCGGTTGGCGCCGCGCTCGTGTTGGGCGCGCTGGGCGCCCTTCTTCTTTATCATCCCGCGAAGCCGGCTCCGAGCATCCGTGCATCGATCAGTCCTCCGCCCAACTCCTCTTTCCACCTGGCCGGCGATTATGCCGGACCGCCAGTCGTCTCTCCGGATGGCAGGCTCGTCGCTTTCACCGCCGCAAGTGCAGGAAGCAGGGTCGAGCTCTGGGTGCGCCCGATCAATTCCCTGGAAGCGCATCCGATCGAGGGGACGACGGGTGCCACTTTTCCTTTCTGGTCCCCCGACAGCCGTTCGCTGGGATTTTTCATCCTGGGGAAGTTGAAAAAAGTAGATGTGAACACCGGTTCTCCAGTCGATGTGACCGACCTGCAACAGGGCCGCGGCGGGACATGGGGTGCAGGAGGAACGATCGTCTTTTCACCCAATCCGAATTCGGCATTGATGAAGGTCAGCGCGGCCGGAGGAACCGCGGAGCCGCTTACCAAGCTCGATCCGGAATCGGATTCGCACCGCTGGCCATTTTTTCTGCCCGATGGCAAACACTTTCTCTACCTCGCCCTCAATCACGACCCCTCGAAGTCGGCCAATGACGCGATTTATTATGCGTCGATCGATGGCCGCGAAAATCGGCTGTTGTTTCGATCGCAGTCGAATGCCATCTACGCCAACGGGTTTCTTTTGTTTGCGCGCGGCGACAAACTGCTGGCGCAAAGCTTCGATCCGGCAAAGGGAGAATCAAAAGGGGAGCCGGAGATGGTGGCGAGCCCAGTAACCAACGATCCCTCGACCTGGCACATGGACGCTTCCGTCGCCGAGAACGGCCTATTGGTTTACGGCAGTGGCGTGGCCGGCAGCGCGCAGTTGGTGTGGGTGGATCGCACCGGCAAAGACGTCGGGATAGCAGCCGACAATGTGGTTCTTGCGGATGTCGGCCTTTCGCCCCAAGGTGACAGGGCGGCCTTGGAAATGGAGACTGGGGTGGGCACTACGGACATTTTTGTACTGGATCTGGCCCGCGGTGTCCGGACCCGTCTGACCTTCGGTCCGGTCTCCAACAATAGCCCGCGATGGTCCCCCGATGGAAAATGGATCTACTACGCGAGCCTGCGCAATGGCCGCTACAGCATCTTCCGCAAACTCGCCGACGGCAGCGGTGCCGAAGAAAGCGTGTTGGCAGACGAGCAAGATGCGGCTCCAGAGGCCTGCTCCCCCGATGGGAAAACGCTACTGTTTCTGCGGCGGGCCAGTGATGTCAGCAAATTCAGCATCTGGGCCCTTCCGCTAGCGGAGGGCGGCAATCCGTCGAAAGTCATCGACAACGGCCAATATCCTGTGTTCTCACCCGATGGGCGATACGTCTTATACCAATCGGAAGAGTCCAGACGATGGGAAGTGTATGTCGTGCCCTTTGGCGATCGAAAAGGCAAATGGCAAGTCTCACCGAGCGGAGGCATGTTACCGAGCTGGAGTCGCGACGGAAAAGAGATTTTCTACGTGAGCCTCGAGGGGGGCACAAAGTACTCGCTGGTTTCTGTGCCCGTGAAGCAGCAAGGAGATGGATTGCAAATCGGAACGCCGCAAGTGCTGATCAGCACCATGGGCGGCATTCCTGTTTACAACGTCTCCGCCGACGGCAAGAAGATTCTGGTCGAGCGAATGTCGCAGCAGGGCAGCCAGTCGGTGACGGTGGTGACGAACTTTGCCGAGGGGCTGAAGAAGTAACCGAAGGATTGGATGAATCCAGGAGTGCACGCCATTCTCAAAGGCGGAATCAGCATTGCGGCCTGGATGACGGGCAACTCTCACCTTACAGTCGCGGCACTACTCTGATCATTGATCGGTAGCATGGAGGCCACCGGTCATGAAGCAGAAGCCAAGTTCCAGAAGAAGACGCAACAGTACCAAGTCCATCCTGCGCTTGCCCGACCTTGAACACGCCAAGGCCGCGGTATTGAACAGCCTCAACTCAACGGACGCAAAACGGGGTTATCGTCACGCCATCGATGAGTTCGTTGACTGGTATTGTTCGGAACCGCGCTTGGCCTTCAACAGGATCGTGGTCTTGCGCTATCGCTCTCATCTTGAATCCCGTCAACTCGCCCCCGGAACCATCAATCTGCGCCTTGGCGCCGTGCGTCGACTCGCCTACGAAGCCGCCGACTGCGGTCTTCTCAGCGCCGATCTGGCGGCCGGTATTCGTCGCGTTAAAGGGGTGAAGAAGCTGGGCGTTCGTCTCGGGAACTGGTTAACGGCAGAGCAAGGCAATGCACTTTGGCAAGCTCCCGATCGTGAGCGACTGAAAGGAAAACGTGACCGGGCCTTACTCGCATTGCTACTCGCGTGCGGATTGAGAAGGCATGAGGCCGTGGCTTTGACCTTGGCTCATCTCCAGCAGCGCGAAGATCATTGGGCCATTGTGGATCTGGTTGGCAAGGGGGGGCCACATCCGAACGGTTCCGGTTCCCGATTGGGTGAGAGCCGAACTGCACGATTGGCTCGCTGCAGCCGCCATTGATCGAGGAAGGCTGTTCCGCCGGGTCAACAAAGTAGGCAGGACATGGGGAGATGGAATGACGGTCAAGGCCGTTTGGCACATTGTGAGGGAATCCGCCAGAAGCATCGGCGTGGCGAAGTTGGCACCCCACGACCTGCGGAGGACCTGTGCTCGCCTCTGCCACGCATCGGGAGGCGAGTTGGAGCAGATCCAGTTTCTCCTGGGGCACGTTTCGGTGCAGACGACCGAACGCTACCTTGGCTGCAAGCAACGGATTCGATCAGCCGTTAATGATCGTATTGGCATCGAGCCCACTCCTTGACCTGGGTGCGCGGTTGTGGAAGGTTTGCCGACAATCCAGACACTAGTCGGGGAAATAACCTCGATGAGCGCATTGGCCGAATATCGCCAATCGAGAACTCCTTACCCATCTAGCTTTCGACCGGACAATCATCCGGACGCGAGCTTTAGGAAGGGACAGGAATATGATTTGCAGTTCCAATAAGATCCATCAGCCCGTCTGCAAATGTGCCTCGCCAGCTCAAATAATCGTGTCCGCCGACGAACTGTTGATAGTGGACTTCGTATCCTTTCGCTAGCAACACATCTCGCATGTCCCGGCTAGTCTCAAGGATTCCACCACCGGTCCCATTCGAGTCGAATTCAAATGATCCTGCATCGATGTAAAATTTGAGAGGCAACTTTGAACTCGCGATGAACTGCTTGGCCATCCATCCCGGTTCCGTGATCACTCCGTCCGGTATAGCCCCTGAATGGTCGGGAGCCCACCAAAACGATCCCGATTGGCATAGAACATTTGTGAAAACTTCAGGGTGCTTGTAGCCGGCGTAGGCCGCTGCGAGCCCTCCCAGGCTGGACCCGGCGACAACGGTTTTTCCGGGATCGTCGGTGACATTGTAATGAGCGTGTATCCAAGGGATTAACTCTTTCGCGAGAAATTCAGCAAACTTCGGATTAGGCGGCAGCTCTTGATTGCGCATCTCTTGCGTAGGATTGGCAATCAGCACAGCGACCGTTGGCGGAATCTTCGAGGCCGCGATTAGGTTATCCAAAATCACGGGCGTGGGCACTTTTGTCAGATAGGCACTTTCATCAAAGATGACGACAAGATCGTACGGAGTAGCGTTCGCCTTGTATCCAGCGGGAAGATAGATCGACAAATCGTGTTCATTCTTCAAAAGCTCACTGTGGATCTTCTGCTTCTCGATTGTCCCCGCTGCGACGTTGCTGTTCCTTACGGTCCAAGGTTGTGGAACGGCCCCTTTGATCTCAGCCATGGATTGACAGTCGTATCGGGTCGCATCAGGCGCACATCCCCATCGGTGGGAGTTCAGCGGATCGACTTGTGTCGTCGCAAATCGCTCCGGCTGGAAACCGGTGAAGACGAGGGGATCATTCTCTGACAGACCATAAGTAAACCGCGCTCCGGTTGGAAGCCGGACAGTCAAGTACCACACATCCGTGAGGGGTATCTGGTGAAAAACATAGTCCAACGGGTAGCGGCCGCCTATCTTAAAAGAGCCATTCACGAATACGTTGCGTGTTTCCGATGTTCCGCGCCAAAGAAATGTGACAAGTTGATGTTGGGGATCTTTTTCGATGGACTCGACGAGCGGTGTGCCTTCCGCAGTCACTTGCTTCCAGAAGGCGTCTATATCCGCGTTGCCGGAAGCGGCCTGTTTTCGCAGCGCGTCTATCCGGGGACTCGGGTTTGGATCCTGCCACGGCTTCGGCTTCAGACGTTCATCCAGGGACAACACTTGATTTAAAATCAGCTCGTAACTCACCGGCTGAGTCGCGGATGTCGTGACCTCAATCCGATAGGTTCCCGGAGTGTCTGCGATAAAGACGCAGAGGCGCTTCCCATCTTCTGCCGGGCCAGGATAGTGCCGCACGGGTGAGCCATCCGGTGCAAGAATCGTAAGGTCAGTTTTGCCGTGCTGATCGAGCAAGCCGGCGACGTAGTCCCCTGCCTTGAGTTCAATTGCGTAAGACTGAGCAGAGCTTGAGGCAAGCTGACGTTCCACAGGTTGATTGATCTTGAACGATTCCTGCGCCAACACTGTCGTTACGCCGAACAGAACAAACACCCAGGCGAATCTCATTGAGTAAACCCCGCTAATATCCAACAGCAGCCCTCACCCCGAACTCTGGCGGGCCAGCAAGGCTTCCGTTCTTTGCCAATGGCCGATCCGTTGAAGCCAACCTCGGAGTTGGTGGCTATTTTACTATCCGAATCTGTCGGCCGGTTTTTCCAGATCCTGATTTCGCCCAATACGTCGGCTTCTTGAAAGGTTCCGACTATTCAGTGTCGTTGTGAGCGGTTTACGGGCAAACCAGAAGTAGACTTCCCAATTGCCGACTATCCACCCAGAATCGTCGTATCCCTTTGTAGCGTACTGATCGGACTATAATGGCAGTCGATCCATGGCTCTGACCTCTGGCACCAGACTTGGCCCCTACGAAATTCAATCGCCGCTCGGCGCAGGTGGCATGGGCGAGGTGTACCGTGCCCGCGATACCCGCCTTGACCGCAGCGTGGCGGTGAAAGTTCTGGCTTCTCATCTTTCCTCCTCCCCGGGATTGAAGCAACGTATGGAGCGCGAGGGGCGAGCCATCTCTTCGCTGAACCATCCCCATATCTGCCAGCTTTATGACATCGGATCACAGAACGGCACCGACTATCTGGTAATGGAGTTTCTGGAGGGCGAAACTCTGGCAGAGCGCCTGCGAAAAGGCGCGATCCCGCTTCCTGAGGTCTTGAAAATAGGAATCGCAGTGGCTGAAGCTTTGGCGGTGGCGCATCGCAGTGGCATTGTGCACCGCGACCTGAAGCCGGGTAACATCATGCTGACCCAGGGCGGCGCGAAGCTGATGGATTTTGGGCTGGCGAAGCCGCTGGGTATGCAGACTGCGGCTCCAGGCTCAGGCGCAGCTCCGCCTTCTTTCACCGCAGCTGCCACACTGAGCGGTCCAAGCCCACTGACCCCGCTGACTATGGCGGGAAGCATTGTTGGCACGATTCAGTACATGTCGCCGGAGCAGATCGAGGGAAAAGAAGCCGACGCCCGCAGCGACATCTTCGCTTTCGGCGCAGTGCTCTATGAGATGGTCGCGGGAAAGCGGCCGTTTTCCGGGAAGAGTCAAATCTCGCTGGCGTCGTCTATTCTGGAAAGCGATCCGGCGCCGATCAGTACAGTCAAACCACAAATACCGCCCGCCTTCGAACACGTCATAACCACCTGCCTGCAGAAAAATCCTGAAGAGCGCTATCAGTCAGCGACGGACATCAAGCTGGAACTGCAGTGGATCGCGACCGACAAAGCGTCCCCGGCCGCTGCGCCGGTCACGCGCGCCCCTTCTCGCCGCCGTGACCGTCTTGCTTGGGCCGCGGCCCTAGTAGCCGCGATTGTTCTGACTGGGGCTGCCGCCCTGTTCTTGTACCATCCGGCTCAGTCCGCGCCATCCATCCGCACCGTCATCAACCCTCCCGACAAGGCCCGCGTCAACCTCACGGGCGACAACGCCGGTCCTCCCGTCCTCTCGCCCGACGGTTCCGCACTCGCCTTCGCCGCCTCCAGTGCCGACGGCAAGACCACTATCTGGGTGCGCCCGTCCAACTCCCTCGATGCCCGCCAGCTCCCCGAAACCGACAACGCCATCTTTCCTTTCTGGTCCTTCGACAGCCGCTCCATCGCATTCTTCGCCGATGGAAAACTGAAAGCAGTCGATCTCTCCGGCGGCTCCGCCCAAATCATCGCCGACGCACCCTTCGGACGCGGCGGCGCCTGGGGCGCCGATGGCATCATCATCTACTCGCCCGCCACTCAGGACCGGCTCTACCGCGTCAGCGCCAACGGCGGTACACCCGCTCCCGTCACTACCCTGGACGCCTCCCAGCACAGTTCCCATCGCTGGCCGTCCTTCCTTCCCGATGGCAAACACTTCCTCTACCTCGCCATCAATCACCAAGTCCCGGCAAACGACGCCATTTACTACGCTTCCATTGATGGCAGCGTAAACAAGCCGTTGTTCAAGAGCCAATCGAACGCCATCTACGCCGACGGATATATTCTGTTCGCCCGCAACGACCAGTTGCTCGCGCAGGCGTTCAATCCCTCCACCGGCGCGGTAAGCGGCGAGCCTCAACCTCTGGCCCGGGGTGTCATCAATGATTCCGTCACCTGGCACATGGACGCTTCCGCTTCCAACGACGGCCTGCTCATTTATGGTAGCGGTGGTTCCGGCAGCGTGGATCTCCTATGGATGGATCGCGCCACCAAACAACTCTCCGTCATCGCCGCCAACCTCGGCAATCTGAAGGCGGCCAGTGTTTCTCCGCAAGGCGACCGCATCGCTCTCGAGATCAACAACGGCACAAGCGATGTCTGGGTGTTCGATCTCGCCCGTGGCACCCGCACCCGCCTTACCTTCGACTCCGCCGGCAATCACGGTCCGCAATGGTCTCCGGACGGAAAATGGATCGTCTATAACTCCGGGCGCAACGGCAGGTCCCAGATCTTCCGCAAGCCTTCCGATGGCAGCGGCGCGGAGGAAGAACTGTTAGCCGATGACCAAATCGTGATGCCCAGCGATTGGTCCCACGATGGCAAATACATCTTTTACCAGCGCGGAGTGCCCGGGACTCAGGACATTTGGGCTTTGCCGCTCGAAGGCGACCGCAAACCTTTCCTGGTAGTACCCACCACACCCAAGACTCTCCGGACCCTAGCCAAGCTTTCGCCCAACGAACGCTGGCTCGCCTACACGTCTAATGAGTCCGGTTCGATAGAGAACTACGTTGTCGCCTTCAATGGCGGACACGGCAAATGGCAGGTCTCGGTCAACGGAGGGCTAGACCCGAGTTGGAGCCGCGACGGCAGCGAACTCTACTACGTGGACACCGCTAATTCAATTTACGCCGTGCCGGTGAAAGAAGTGGCAGGCGCGTTGCAATTCGGCGCTCCGCAAACCTTGGTGAGCAGTTGGTCCACGCCCAATCCCTTCTACCAGGTCAGCGCCGACGGCAAGAGAATCCTGCTCTACCGCGTCTCCCAGCAGGTCAGCGACTCCATCACCGTGGTCACGAACTTCACGGAGGGATTGAAGAGGTAAGTGACACGACCGGCCATGCTGATCTAGTCCCCGCTGGTCAGTCCCCGCAACAGCGGAAGCTTGTTTTCTTCCGAGTGACGAGCAAACCTGAAGTTATCCCGGGCAGAAGTCTCGTTCTGGGAAGCTTGATCGGCCACACTTCCTCGAACGCCGTTTGCCGACAATATGGGAGTTGGCGACAATGACGATGCGCGGCGGCGGTATCATTTGCCTAAGCTGGAAAATCGCAGCGGCTGAAAGAAGATTGCAAAAGTCCACTCGTGGTCAAAACACGCTGCCCACCGAAGCCGGCCTTAATTGTTGTTTTTCAACTCTCCGGTCCAGTGCTGAATCACTGTGAGCGGCAGTTGCAGGTGCCGCCGGCGGCAATTAGCAGAAATCGTTCATCGCCCCCCGTAACTGCATACTGCCGCCCCGAAGATCGTTGACCGCGAACAGGTGATTGAATTTCGTTGCGACCAAGTTTTGTGCCGGGGCGAGAGGCATTGATGAGTAGGGGCGATTCTACCCCGGCCATTAGGAAGATTATTCAGCTGTTGCAGACGCTTTGTAGCGATTACTTTTGCGAAAGCAGATACAAGTCGTCGTAGCCGCCGGGGCGGACGAACACAATCTTCGATAGGTCAGGAGAAACGGAATAGGCGTTGCCGCCGTAGTCCTCGCGCAAAGAGAATGGCAACTTCAGCGCAGGGACAGGAGATCCGACAGCAACTCCGTTGTGCCACGGCTGGCGCCATATCGTAGTTTCGCCGTGCGACGCGATCGAATATAAGTACGATTTGCCGTCTTTGGCAAACATCGCAAGATAGGTAGTGATGCCGGACTTGAGCATGGTGCATTTCTGATCGGCCAGTGAGTATTGGTAAAGGCCGGGATTGTCGCCCCAGAGTACGGTACCGATAAAGAATTTGCGGTCGGGAGAGATGTCAACGGCTGCGCCGCAGTTGTGGAACAAAAGAAGGGTAGGAGCGCCATTCAGGAAGATTCTCCAATTCTTGATGTCAACACCAGTGTGATCGTTTCCGCCGAGGACAATGGATTGATCCCCTGGGTCAAAGATGGCGAAACCGACCTCCTCGCCAGACCAATTCAGTTTCTGCTGATGTGAGCCATCGGCATTGATGATAAAGAGCTGCATTTGACCGTTCACTCTGATGCCATAGAGAAATTTTGTCGCATCGTTGGACCACGCCAACGTCTCCATACGATTGCCGGACGCGAGCTTCACCGGACTCCCACCCGCAAGATCGGTGGCCCAAAGATCTGCGCTGCCCGGCTCAGGCATCGTGATGTAAGCGAGTTGGCGGCTGTCGCCGGAAAACTCCGGCTGGGTTGCGTCCAGGTTGAGGATGTCAGAGAACTGCTTGGAAGCGAAACGATAGAGCGTGAGCGTCCCCGCACTCTTCCCGTTGACGAAATAAACTCCCTTGCCATCGGGATCGGCCATGGGGCTGCGGTCCGGGCCGGTGCCGGATGTGATCTGCCGAAACCAGTGATCTTCGAGAGAATATTCCCAAATATTGACGATGCCATTAACTTTGCGGCTGAGATAAACAGTATTACCTGGAACTGACCAGGAGACGACCGAAGATACGCCGCCGGGTAGATCGGAGAGAGTTTCCAATTTCTTGCTCGATAAATCCAGGCGTTGCAGCGTCTGCTTGCCATCCCGTAACGAACCGACGAGTAAATGCTGGCCATCTGGATACATGCTTAGAGTGCTGACCATGGGCAGTGTTGTGATCGGTTCTTCCGCCGAAGCCCCCTTTGCGATGCGAACGATTCGTGAATCGTTTTTTTCCACGTATAGAAATTGGCCATCGGGGGATGTGGTGACGAATTCGCCGGAGGCGAGATGTTTGGAAGCGCCGCCGAGAGTGGGGATGCTCCAAATTTCATACTCCCCGAGAGTACGGGCGAAGTAGATTTCAGCGCCGTCGAACGAGAAACCGCGAACTGCTTTGTTGCCCTCGTCCTTTGTGAGCAGCAGCGGTCCGCCTCCGGAAGTCAGCATCACGAAAACCTGATCGTAGCCATCAACCGGGGAGGTGAAAGCGATGGTGTGTCCGTCAGACGAGATGGCTACGTGCTCCATCGTCTTGTTCCAGGAGCTGATCTTTGTGATTGTGGCCTTCCTGCCCGCTTCTGAAGCACGGCGGCTCGCACCGACGTGATAGATATCGTAACCAACGGCACTCAGCAGGATCAGCACGATTGCCAAAGCAACAAGAATTTTCCCTTTGTTCTGTGATGCGGTCGCAGCCAGGACCGCACTGTTCGATGAGTGGGACACGTTTGCGGCCGGCGGAGGAGTGGAATACTGTGACGAAAGTTGCTGCTCGCCAACGGGCGCGTGGGATCCTGAAGAAAACGCAGCAGACCCAGATGCATTTGATATGCGGCCGGAATCCAGATCGCGGCGCAGGCGTTTCAGATCGGCGCGGAGCTCGGTGGAGTTCTGATAACGCAGGTCACGATCTTTTTCGAGCGCTTTGCCGATGATGCGTTCGAGTTCAGCGGGAAGCTCAGGGTTGAAGCGAGCGGGCGGCAGGGGCGGGCGATTGAGAATCGCTTCCAAAATTACGCCTGAGGTATCACCGCGAAACGGTAGCGCGCCGGTTGCCATCTCGTAGAGCACGGCGCCGAATGAGAAGAGGTCAGAGCGGGCGTCCAGGTCTTTGCCGCGTACCTGCTCGGGGGACATGTAGGCCATGGTTCCAACGGCAGAGCCGGGACTGGTGAGGTGCTCAGAATCGTCCGCCAGCGTGGCCAGTGTGGCAGCCGACAGATCTTGCGTGCGCGTTTGCGTGACTTTGGCGAGACCGAAGTCGAGGATCTTCGCGTGGCCGCGCTTAGTGACGAGAATGTTTGCCGGCTTGATGTCGCGATGGACAATGCCTTCCGCGTGCGCGGCTTCGAGCGCATCTGCAATTTCAATGGCCAGATCGAGCAGCCGCTCGGTTTCCATTGGACGGCCGGCGATCAGGTGTTTGAGAGTTTGGCCCTCCAGACATTCCATGGCGATGAAGGCCTGGCCGTGTTCTTCGCCGATATCATGAATTGTGCAAATGTTGGGATGGTTGAGGGCCGAGGCCGCCTTGGCTTCGCGGCGAAACCGGCTCAGCGATTGAGCATCTTTGGCCAGCTCGTCAGGCAGAAACTTCAGCGCGACGAATCGGTCTAAGCGCGTATCCTGCGCTTTGTAGACCACTCCCATGCCGCCGCCGCCGAGTCTCTCGATGATTCGATAATGAGAGAATATCTGGCCAACGAGTGAGGAAGTTTCGTTCATTTGATTGAGCCGAGTGAGCGAGTCGGCTTCGGAGTAGCCATCGCAAATTCCTCCACTCGCACGGGGGCAATTGTACTGGATTCAGTTATAGACGTGGATTCTTTCTGGCGGGCTAGAACCGCAGCTCTATCGGAACAACTGCGAGAATCGAGGTCTACAGATAACCCTCACAACGCAGGCGGCCTCTACCAAGACCTGGGCTGATGGACTCCTGGATGACGGGCAACTCTTACCTAATTGGTAAAGGAAGGGTTGCCGACCAACCGCCCAGAATGGTCGGATCGTCGCCAAAGTGGCGCACGGGCTATAATTGCGCCCAC
>PKXQ01000073.1 GCA_003132405.1 Acidobacteriaceae bacterium
ACTGATGTTGTCTCTCAGACAACGAGCCGATTCTGGGTGTCGGCTAGCTCCACGGGAGCGGAACATTCTGCGTCGTCGTTCGCCACGCGATTGATCCGCGTGCTGATCGGATAGCACCGCATCTGCCGAGCGTCGTAGGGCTCTTGCTTGGAATCACAAAAGGACGACGGAAATGCCGGGATTGTAGTTACACAAATCTTTGTCTTTGCTCAACTCCGGGCATCGTTCCAACATCGACTGGGCTATGGAATCGAAGATGCTCCATTTTTCTCCGAAGACGACTGCCCTGATACTGTCCTCTTTCCTCCGGCTAATCAGGGACTTTCGGATGCCTTGACGTAAAGCGCCCCCAACACCGCTCGAACCATAGCCGTGTATGACTTTGATTGCGGCAACTTTCCGATTTCGACATTTTTCCAACTCAGCCTTGAGCATTTGCCGCGCCTCTTCAACGGTCGGATGCCCCATTTCTAGGTTGATAGTCACCATCGACGCAGGCATCAGAATCGCTCCCAACAAATCGAAATCACTGCAAGCCTCACTCCTAAGCGCCGGAGCCTAAGCAAGGAGTGTTTGTTTCGCAGTGCGCAAAAAGATCGCCTCGATTGCAATTCACCTGCATTCGCTGCAACTGTTCAGGCTAGACCCGAGCGATCCTTGATCCGAACAGGAATCCAATCAGTCCGCCGATTGCCGCGCCCGGAATAGTACCAGCAATTGCGCCTATCGGTCCGAGCGCAACCCCAATGCCGCTGCCGACCCAAGCGCCACTCGCCAAACCTGCTACCAAACCCGTTGCGCCTGCCTTCACTCCAGTAGATTCGGAACCGCTTGCAGCATCTCGCGGTTTACAAAATGTCGCAACGTTCGTTCCGCCAAGCCAGCCTATCAGTCCCCCCAGCAACGCGCCCGGTAAAGTGCCAGCTATTGCTCCCAAAGGTCCAAGGGCGAGTCCGACGTGGCTTCCAATTAATGAACCGCTGAGTGCCCCACCGACGAATCCGCCACCGCCCAGAACCAACTCGGCATCAAAACAATCTTGTAGCTGTATTACTTCTGGTCGCGGAATTCGAGTCGTAGCACCCGACAGCATCCACAAAGAAAATAAAAGTGCCGGAACAATCGACAGAGCGACATGCGTAACGCCGATTAAGGTCAGAATTCGAACAAACAGAAACCAAATAAACATTCCACAAGTTCCTGCGAGAAGGACTTCGAACAACAGTCGAAACTTCCATTTCGAGTGATTGCTGCGGTTCAGATTATTGATAGTTTTCTTTCGTTTCCTTTTGCTGGGTCTGACTAGTATTTCCCACCATTTGATTTCAATTTCCTTTGGGGCGTTCTCGCACAAAGCGGCAAGTAATTCCAAGTTGCCGTATACGATCCGGAGGAACGCATCACGTATACCTGTACAGAGGCTCCACAAAAACTCTGAGGTCACGCCGTCTTCAGTCGCTCCTGTAGCTTGCCTGTAGGTCTTGGTCAGATTGGACTGTCCCAATCCCAGTTGACCAGATTTGACTGACGTGCTGAGAAGCAACGCGGCCGCCCCCGCCGGACTGCTTTCCGTATTTGCTCCACGGCAGTTGTCGCAATAGATCACGCCCCGCACCGGGCGTGTGCAATTCGCGCACAGTGCCTTTGCACAGATGCGACAGTAGGCAACTGCTCGACCATCTAGATGATTGGCGCAGGTCATACAAAATCCCGGTTCGTGGTGACTCTCGCCGCAGGTGGATCACAGAAAATGTTGCGTGATGTGCGGAAATTCATCTTTTTCGGAAGAACTCCCGCAGGTGAGTTTTGCAGGTGAAGTGCTCAAGAGGTGGTATGGACTCGAACGCCGGACAGGACGTGGAAAACGAAAGCGCCCCACACAAAATGATCACTGGACGCTTTCGGAACAGCGATCAAAAGTTGCTCACAAGCAGCCTATGTTCTGGTCCTCACCGTGGGTATGGCTCTGACGTGCATGTGGCTGCACTGCTGGGCTACCGACGTGTTCGTCGAAGCCTCATGACGAGGCGTAGGATGAGCGCTATGGGCATCATCAAGGATACGAAGGCATCGCTCGAACGTATTCCCCGCTACGTTAACCAGATCAAGAATCTGTTGTCTCGGCATGGTGTCCATAACATCGACGATCTGAGACGAGTGGCAAGAGACCCCTCGTTCAAGTGCGAAGTAACCGCGCTTTGGGAAGACATTCTTAAGGCCGAGGGCGGAAAGTTGACAGGGACTCTTGTTTTCAGCACGCTTGCATTGGCGATGGGAGGCGTCGGCATCGCCGCAGGGGGCGGTGCAATAGGGCTCCCCTTGCTCGCCATCTTGGCTCCAGCAGGATTCATCGGCGGTCAGGAACTTGATTCTGAAGGGTACTCAAGGGTAATTGTTGAGAGACTCAAGAAGCTCTTTTGAAGCTACGAGCCGAGATTGTGGATACTAGAGGTGGAGTGCTGTGATGCCCCGAACTGCGAAGAAAATTGCCCTAGCCGTTTCCGCCTTCGTACTGATTGTATTCGCTATTTTCCTGTTCAACCAGACGATGCAGATCGTTCAGTCGGCGCGAGGGGTCAATGTCATTTTCGGCAATGGCGTGATGTGGGCTCTCATTTTCAGCTACTGCATCCTGCTAACGACTCCGCTGGTGCTTTGGTTCCGGTTGCCCAAGCGGATGCTGCCGCCAGAAACGACCGAGGGCGCTGCGTATGACCGATTTCTCGCTGATTTCAAGAAACGCCTGTCTCGCCATCCTCGCCTCCGTGGACATGTGCTGAATTCGTCTGCGGACATCGAAACCGCCCTGCAGAAACTCGATAAGCACGCTGACGATGTGGTCACGTCCACGGCGTCAGCGGTATTTTTGAGCACAGCGGTTTTGCAAAGTGGTCGATTGGATGTTCTGGTAGTATTTGCCGCTCAAACACGCCTCATTTGGCAGGTTGCCCATGTGTACTACCAAAGACCGTCTCTTCGGGATTTTGTGCAGCTATATGCGAACGTGGCATCGACCGCCTTCATCGCTGCTGGCATTGAAGACATCGATGTCGATGTGCTAGTTGGAACGATTTTCGGTTCGACTGTGGCTGCAATTCCGGGAATGCATCTTCTTGCCAGTTCCATCCTCTCTGGTTCAGCGAACGCCTTCCTTACACTTCGAGTGGGAATGATCACGAAGGAATACTGCCGCTGTTCGGTGCGGGTTGAGAAGGCGGGTCTCCGGAGAGCCGCCACCGTGAAAGCCGCGAAGCTGCTGGGCTCGATTGTTCGGGAGGGAACGGTGAAGTTGTCGAAGGCTACGGTGAAAGCATCGACAATGAAACTGAGCCAAGCGTTCCGAATCGTAACCGGACGACGTGAAAAGGTTGAATCTTCCTAACGAATCTTAAGTCATTGTCCCGTGACATCTGAAGAGAGCGGCCGTCTCGGCAGAAATGCAAGTGAACAAGCCAAGAGTCAATACCAGTAGTTCCGACCGAGGTTAATCACTCGGGGTAATAACCTCTTTTTTGAGCCCAGTCCAAATGCCAAGCTCGGGTTCTTTATTTGTATCCACACCCAGAAACTGAGCCTTTGACGGATTGTCCAAAAGAGGAGAAGTATTTACGGCTGTGTCAATCACGGACTGGACAATCTGCCCTTGCGCCATGATGATGATGCCGGATATCCAACCACCGCCCCCAACGATAATCGCACTGACTACGCCGATGCCGCACAGAAACCAGTTGTCACCAATGATCCCCGTGATCAACGAGACCAACAGAATGAGAGCCGCCAATCCCGCTGCAATTTGCTGCACAAGCTTGCCAAAGGAGACAATGCTACCGGCGACCGAGTAGGCTTCTCGATACCGCTTCCAGAGTCCATCACGTATTTCAGTCGGTGCCAACGCTGCTGACGCCAAGCCACACCTCCACTACAAGCTATGACGTTACGCCATTAACGAGAACCACCACTATTCCCAATTGATCGTCCTGCACCTTTGGTAATGTCTCGCAGTGCGGAGTCGACCAGCCTTTCCCAAGTCTGCCGATTGTTGCTCATTGCTGCGTTTTTCTGCCCGCCTTCCGTCCGAGTACTTGGCGCATCGTCCTCTTTCGTAACTATGGTGGCCTTCCGGGCAGGAGTACCGTTAACTTGGGATAAAACGCTCAAGAGTGGTACTAGCTTGTAGTCTTATCTCATCACCACAGTCCGTCGAAAGAGGCGGTCTTAAGAGATTCTTCATTCCATACTTTCACGCGACGAAGATGGCACGGGCAGGAGTTTAAGTTGAAAACCAAACACGTAGGACTGAGATTGGGCGTGGCATTTGCCATCCTCATTGCCCTCTTAGTAGGCATCGGAAAGTTCGGGCTTCGCCGAATGCAAACGATCGACAAGTCCCTTTCCGACATCACCGGGAGTAAGTCAACCGACCTAGATTTGGCACGAAGAGCGTTGACAATTTCCAATGACAATAACCGCATCGTGATGGAGATAGTCCTCGTGGAGAACAGGCGACTCGTCGAGCCGCTGTTGGCAGCCCGTTCTCAGAATAGCAAGGAAATCACGGAACTAATCGAGGAGAGCGAAAACCGTTGTACGTCAGTGAAAGAAAAGCAGTTGCTGTCTGAGGTAAGAAGGACACGACAACCGTATCTGGAAAGCTGCCAGCGAGCCATCCATCTGCTTGTTGAAGAACGGAAACACGACGAGGCAGAAACGGTTTTGGTCAATGAAACCCTACCAGCGTTACACACATATCATGCTGCTTGGCAACAGTTCGTGAAGTTTCAGAAGGACGAGTTGGCGGCGGCGGTCAAACAAGCTCAAGATGATCACGCTAAGGCCCAGCGCGTGGTTTCGTTACTGATTGTGTTGGCAGTAGTCCTAGCTGTAGTGATCGCGCTATTCGCAACTCGCGGAACGGCACACGAAATGGCAGCACGAATTGACGCAGAGAAAGAAGTGAGTAAGCTTAATGCGGGTCTCGAAGAAAGAGTGATCCAACGTACCAGCGAGCTAAGCGAAACAATCAAGCATCTCGTCTCACGTAAATTATTGACCCATCGAAGTCGAGATCCTTCCACATCAGGCCCAACAGTTCCGACGAATAATGCACCGGCGCTCGGGCAGGAACTCAGCCGCGACGTGTCCCATTCTCCCGCGATCCAGCAGGAGCCAGTGGCGCAGAAGATCGGGCAACAGCCCGCGCACACGAATGAGATCGTTCAGGGTTTCGGCCTTGGTCTGTGATGTTGCATTTCCGAAAGACATTCCCCGGATAGCCAGAGCCTAGCCGAGGGCCGGCCAGTGTCAAGGCCGCGCTGCGCGCGCCGCGTTCGCGGTCGAAGAGCCTTGACACTGGCCTTTGCGCCTCGGCTTATTATTCGGCTATCCGGGGGATGTCAGATTTCTAGTTCTACCAATCGGGCTCCGCTACCCATCCAACTGTTCCCAGACCGGAACACGCATCCAGCGTCTTTTCCCTTTTTCGGCTTTTCCAGGAAGTACCCCGTTCGGAGCAACTCCTCGGGAAGCGATTTTTTCCGACCAGCCGTTTCTCGATTTTCCATTTCAAGACTGCGTTGCAGCGTCCATAGGCTATGCGTCGAATGCCCGCAAAGGTGCGATCAGCGCCTGTTTGCATGGCTGGTGAAGAAATTTGCTTCGGCGTTCCGAATCGCCACGACCCTTCGTGACTCTCTGCCTGCGCCAAGTTTCAAACCAAACTCGATGTCTGGAAGCTTTGTTGCTTACTTCCTTTCCGTGTGAGCGACTTTCCTAAGAACGTTCTCAGCCCGCAAAAAAACATTCGTCCGGAGTCGAGGTAGAGCGAACCATGTCCAAAGCAACAACCGCTGTTGTATGTCTGCTGATCGTTGCGACCGTCGGTGTCCTCCCGGTTTCCCTGCACGCGCAAACCGCGCACTTTAGCGGCGCGCAAAGTCCGCTGGGCAGCGGGCTGTCGTCGCCCGGTGGTGTGGCGGTGGATGGTAGCGGCAACGTCTACGTTGCCAATACCAATCTCGGCCAGGTGTTGCTCGAAACGCTTTCGTTTGGAACCTATACCCAGAGCACGGTAGCCAGCGGGCTGTTCGGCGCACAGGGCGTGGCGGTGGATGGCAGCGGCAACGTCTATATCGCAGACGGCGGCGGCCCCCCCAGCAAGTTGTTTGTCGAAACGCCTTCGTCGTTGGGCGATGGGGACGGTTCTTCTGAGAATTTTCTCATTCTCAAAAAGTCTTTCGAATCACGATCTCGTTATGGAGCAGGTGCGCACAACTATGTCCAGAGCTAAGACTTTCGCCGCTGTTTTGACTTTCTTCGCTTGTGTATTGGGGCCCGCACTGTTGTGGGGCGGTGGCGGGGGATTTGTGACTGCATTTGTGGACGTGACGACCGCAGTCTCCACCGGTGGAATCACGTTGTCTGGCCCCGAGCTGATGGCCGTGGACAGCCTCGGAAATGTCTACATCGCGGATACCAGCAACAATCAGATTGTTGAAGTGACGGCTACCGGGGTTGCATCGGTGGTGAGCTTCCCCGGGCTGAGCCCGGCGCTGGCTAGTCCCAGCGCGGTGGCGGTGGATGGATCCGGCAACCTTTACGTTGCCGACAGCGCGAACTCCCGGGTGGTCAAGCTTTCCGCAGGCGTCGCTTCGGTGGTCAACACGGCGTCGCTGCTGAGCGATCCGGTTGGAGTGGCGGTGGACGCGGCAGGGGACCTTTATATTTCCGACGCGACGAATAACGACATCGTGAAGGTTCCGGCCGGAGGGTCAGCCGCGGTGCTGAGCATCAGCGGCCTGGGCACGCCCCTGGCCCAGCCATTCGGCCTGGCGCTCGACCTCGCGGGGAACCTCTATATCGTAGACACCGGCAATATCCGGATCGTGAAGGTGACGCCGGGCGGCGTGGGATCGACGTATTTCACCACCGGCCTGGTCCAGCCCAAAGGCGTGGCGGTCGATGCATTGGGAAATCTCTACATCGCGGACACTAATGAGACTCTCATCATTACAGCCAGTCCCACAGGCAATTTCGGGGTGGTGAGAATGCCGGGTTTCGCCCTTTCCGGCCCGGAAGGAGTGGCGGTGGGCGTCTGGGGGGCCGTCTTCATTGCCGATACCGGCAACAACCGGATCTTGGAAGCTCAGCCGGCGGCGGTGGGCTTTGGGCACCTGCAGTATGGAGCTGTCTCGGGCACGAGCCTGACTTTGAATGTCACCATTGGAAATGGGGTGACCTTTGGCAGCGTACAGGCCTTTACGCAGGGCACTCCGGTCCTGGACTTCACTGTGACCGCGACCACCTGCGTCGCCGGGACGACGACGAATGCGGCCTGCACGGTGAACATACAATTTCTGCCCACCGCTGCGGGGCTCCGCAAGGGGACGATGGTGCTGTACAACAACGCGACCCCGGCCGCCCCGATTCTTAGCGTTCCCTTATATGGAATGGCCGATGCGCCTCTGGCAACCCTTTCGCCGGGAGTGGCCCGCGTAATCAGCACGGGAGAAGTGAGCACGGAGACTCCGTTTCAGATTACGGAGGATGGCGCCGGCAACCTGTATGTGGCCGATTACGAAGGCAACAATGTACTGAAGATTCCGCCCGGCGGGGGCAGCGCCATCGTGATGAGCCTGGGCGAGTTGACCACGAACGAGATCGCGGGCGTGGCGCTCGACGGCGCCGGCAATCTTTTCATTTGCGACCATTTCGACAACCGCATTCTGGAGATTCTCGCCGGAGGTACGGCATCCGTGTTGAGCATCACCGGCCTGAGCACGGGATTGGATATACCCACGGGGCTCGCGGTAGACGCGGCCAACAATCTTTACATCTCCGATTATGGCAACAGCCGCGTGGTGAAGGTGACGCCGGCCGGGGCTGGTTCAGTGGTGGCGACACCCGGCTTTACTCCCGGCGAAGACAGCGTCCTGGGGGTTGCAGTGGACGCAGCTGGAACCGTCTATTTCCCGGAAGCGGAAAACAATCGCGTCATAAAAGTGACGGCCGCTGGCGCGGCCTCGCTGGTGGTTACGGAGGGCCTTACGCCGGCTCTGAGTTCCCCGCAGGGCGTGGCAGTGGACGGTTTTGGAAACCTCTACATCGCCGACGCGGGGAACGATCGCTTGGTGGGGGTAACGTCAGCGGGAGTGGCGTCGGTTATTCCGACGCCGGGCCTGACGGACCCGTCCACACTCGGCTCATTTTATGCGATTGCCGCCGATGCCTCCGGCAACGTGCTGGTTCCGGACTTCGGTTTCAACCGCCTCGTGGAGGTGAACCTTTCGGCAGCCGCGCTCGCGTTTCCTAACACCGTGGTTGGTGCGACCAGCAGCCCGCAGACGGCAACCGTGACCAACATCGGCGATCTGCCTCTGGTCTTTGCCACCAACCCAGCATACACGGCAAACTTCTCGGAAAACTCAGGGGACACGAACCTGTGCGCGCTTGGCACATCGCTCGCGGCCGGTGAGGTGTGCGACGTTTCTGTGGAGTTCACGCCGCAATCGGTGGGCAGTCTCAGCGCCAGCATCACGGTGACCAATAACAATCTCAACGGCAGCAACGCGGCTGAAAACGTCGCGGTCAGCGGAACCGGCCCGCTTACAACGACCAGCACCGCGCTGGCGGCGGGGCCCAACCCCGCCATTGCGGGGCAGTCCGTGCTGCTCACGGCTTCAGTTTCTCCCGAGCCGACCGGCCTCTCAACTGGGCACGGTCAGCTTCTACAACGGCGCGACGCTTCTGGGCAGCGGCAATGTGAACTCGTCCGGCGTGGCCACCTTGGCTACCACGAATCTGCCCGTAGGGGCCGACAGTCTGACGGCTGTCTATTCCGGCAATGCCGATTTTGGCACCTCAACCTCGAACGTATTCGGCGAAACGGTCAACGCCCTGACCAGCACCACGACAACGCTAGCCGCCGCTCCGAATCCGGCTGTAACGGGGCAGACGGTTATGCTCACCGCGACCGTAAGCCCCGCTCCCACGGGATCGACGCTTGGGACGGTCAGCTTCTACAACGGCGCAACACTGCTTGGCGCGATCACGGTCAACTCGTCCGGTCTCGCGGTTTTCACCTCCAGCAGCCTCCCGGTCGGGGCGTTGAGCATTACCGCGGTATACTCCGGCAACGCGGGATTCAGCGGCTCGACATCGAGTGCACTCACTGAGACGGTGGTGGCGGCAACGGTCACAACCAGCACCACGCTCACGGCCTCGCCCAATCCGGCGTTCGACGGCCAGCCTGCGACGCTTACCGCGACCGTCAGTCCTGCCCCAACCGGCAGCCCTGCCGGCACGGTCAGTTTCTATAGTGGAACCACTTTGCTGGGGGCGGGCACCCTCAACGCCTCTGGGGTGGCAACGTTTACCACCAGCAGCCTGGTGGTTGGCGCCGACAGCCTCACGGCGGTGTATGCGGGCAATGCCGGATTCGCGGCATCCGGTTCTTCTGCCCTCAGCCTGACGGTGAACACTTCCTTCACCGTTACTGCCCCCACGACAGCGGTTCCGGTCGCGCCCGGAGGGGCCGCAACCGTCGACATTACCGTGCCGCCATTAGGAGGCGCCTTTAACGGCGTAGTTACTCTGTCGGCATCGGGCCTTCCCGCAGGTGCAACCGCCGCCTTCAATCCTGCCACGGTTACGCCGGGGAGCGCCGGTGCTCCAACCGTGATGACGATACAACTCGCAACTCTTGCGGCCGGGATTCGCGCCCGCAACCTTCCCGCCAACCACCCGAGGCTTCCGGCCGGGCCATTCGCCCTGGTGTTCGGTATGTTCGGCAGTATGTTTGGCATGGTGCGCGGACGAAAACACCTGTCAAGACGGCTCGCGCTGGTTCTCGTGCTCGCGAGTCTCGGAGTTACAGCCTCCGTCCTCACGAGTTGCGGTGGCGGATTCGAGAATACTCCGCAGACACCGGCCGGAAACTACACGATTACGGTCACGGGGACCAGCGGATCGTTCCAGGCCTCGACCACGGTAACGCTGGCGGTGCAGTGAGAGGACCGTTCACTCTGCAATCGCATTCTGCGCCCCAGACACTCTGCCCAAAAACAAGGACAAGGACTATTCCAATGCGGAAGTTACTATTAATGAAAACACTGACTGTCTCTTTGCTGCTTTTCGGATTCGCCGCTGTCACCACTTCGCAGAGCGGTGGCTTAGTGGATGTGGGCGTCGACTATAACTATGTCCGGACAAATGGTGCGGCCCGAGACTGCGGATGTTTCGCCCTGAACGGCGGAAGCGGCTGGGTAGCATTTAACTTCAGCCACTCCGTCGGCGTCGTCGGTGAAATCGCCAGTCAGCATGCTTCGAACATCTCTGGCAGCGGTGGTGACCTTACTCTTACATCGTACTTGGTGGGTCCCCGCTACACATGGGCACACACGCGCCACTTCGCGCCCTTCGCTCAGGTACTGCTCGGCGGAGCCCATGCGAGTGGAGGTCTGGCTCCGGGCAGCTCTGGATTGCCAGGATCAGCCGACGCCTTCGCCATGACCGCGGGCGGCGGATTGGATATCAGCCTCACCCGGCGCATCGCTCTGCGAGCCTTGGAAGCCGACTATTATTTGACGCGGTTCGATAACGGGGTGAACGATCACCAAAACAATCTTCGTATCGCGGCGGGGGTGATCGTTCGGTTTGGCGGAAGCAAGTAGTCGCGGCCAGTGGCGGACGACAGTAAACAGCCATGGCAAAAGCTAATGGCTCGGCGACTCACCTCCAGTCTTGGTCTTTGCATACGCGGAATTGCTCGCGCCCCCAGTTCGTTTTTCAGGTTTGCCCGAACGATGTTTTCCGCATCCGCCTCGACAGACCAGCATTACCTATTGGTAGTGGGCTAATTTAAATTAACCCCACGTTCACCATAGCCGCGGGACTTTCTTGCGATTGTTTTTTCGACTCAAGGCTTTCGGGCAACGATATCAGCTCGGACCACTTTCAAGTAGTCGCCGGCAAATTCGAGAGCTTGCTCGGCATAATGGCGAGAAACAAATCCGGTGTCATCATAAAGGGCTGTATTGCGCTTCCGGCGGAGACGATCAAAGACGACCAGGAGCCCAGCATGTTTCTTGTCGATGCGCGACCGCACAAAATCGATGATGTCGATGTGGTGCCCAGGCTTACTTCTCGCACGAAATCCATGACTGAACATGAATCCAAGGAAAGATTTGAGCATTGCTTCGTAGGCTTGCTGGAGGCAAGCCTCCTCATCAAAAGTCAGAATTTTGTGAGCCGAGGCGAGTTTCTTGTCCGCGCTCGTGAGCTCGCGTCTACACAACTGCGGTATTGCTTTCCGCGCTGGCGAGGCCTCGACGTGAGAACGGCGTCCTTGCCGAATTCGTCAAACGCGAGCACTGGCTTCGCCGATATCCGCGAGCGCGGGATCAACTTTTTTTACTTCTCCTCTCGCGCGGGTCGCGCTCGCAGCATGGCCAACTGCGAAGAGCTGGCCCTAGCCGTACGCGGAGTCAACAAGTCTTAAGGAGAGACAAAATGGCATTTGAGTTAAGAGGCATGATCGAACTCAGTGACATCACCGCTGTCGAGTTCCGCTGCAGCGAGTGCGGTTACGCCCGCATTCGCAATCTGGACGAGCTCCGCCTCGGCCCCCCTGGGAATCCGGACTTCTTCCCTGGGACTGCCTGGCCGTGTCCCAAGTGCAAGTCGAAGTGGGAATTCGACAATTCCCTGTACGACTTCCTTGCCCAGATCAGATCCCACGCGGCAAAGAAGCGCAACTACTCTGTTCACCTCGTCGGGGAAATAGTGGGCCGCCCCCGCGGAGACGCAGAGCAAAACTGCGCGTGCGGCGCTCCCATGAAAGACGGCGTGTGCTCCGATCCCAATTGCAGATTGAACGTGCCGACAGTTCCCTAGGCAGAAGGGCCCCCTCTCGGCAGGTGGGGGGATATCCGCACAGAGTGTGAGCGACTCCCTCAGTAGAAATCAGCTCAAGAACCCTCCGCTCGCCTGTGATCGAAGGATCGGGGGCGCAGATCATTACCGACATCATGAACTGCGATCTTGCGAACGTGAGCTGGGTAATCCCCACTGGCAACAATTCGGATCATGCTGGCAATCCCAAGGACAATGGGCCATCATGGGTGGCATCCGACTAAGGGAAGTGTCGGTCTTGACGAGAAATCGTCCTCGACGGTTCGCCAGAGACCGGAAACTAAGACCTTTATTTCTCACTCGGGGCTCTTGGTGTCGGTCCGCTGGTCGTTGGGCTGCCGCGCCGTCTCGAATTCAGATGGCGCAGGACTACCCAGACACGCTCCGGAAGGTGAGAGCGCAACCACTCCTTGCTGTCTCGCGCTGTGTTCGTGATCCCGAGATAAAGGCTGCCGAGGCTGCGCGGCTTCGCAAAGTGGATATCCCGGTAGTGCTGCAATTGGGGCACCCAGATACTCTTGCCTTCACTTTGCCCGAACAGGAAATCATAGTGTCGCACGCCTGCAGCTGTCAGTTGTTCGAGAACGTGTCCCCGCAAAATGAATCCCACGCGATCAGCAGCATGATCGGGGTCAAACCCTTCCTGCAAGAGAAAGACCGTATCTCTATATCGGAAGCAGAACTGAGCGGCGGCTGTCTTGCCATCGAGGCTTATCAACCAAAATTCCAGGCACTGGTGTGCCAGCAAAGCGCGGCTTAGCTCATGGTAAAACGCTCGGCGCTCCGAAGAAGCAAAGGTGCCAGGTTCCCCTCGCAATAGCCAGCGCTTCTGATGCAAGCGAAACAGATCGTCGAGACAGCGGTTCAGATCGCTTTCTTCCGTACACTTGTAAATTTGCACTTGATAATGGCGGCTAAGGCGGCGGGTGTAGCGCTTAAGATTATTTCTATTCTCGCTGGAAAGTTGGGTAATGTATGTTTCCCAATCGGGGGGTAGATTGGTTACCAACTGGGGCCGGTTGAAAGTGAAAGAGTGCCAGCCGCGCTGTTCGAGACCGTCTATTAATGCCGCCGCCGCTGGAGAAGTGTCGGGAAGCGTATTGAGCTTACAGAAATCCCAATCAACATCACCCCGGGTAAGGGAGTCGAGCAAGGCGTTGACAAACGCCGATTCGTATCCAGGCCGCACGGGCATGTCGAGATTATCGGAATCTCCGCTGCCATCACCCATCAGGCGAAGCAGCTTAAGTTTGATACCGGAGGGCGTGGAATGAGGGGTAACACTCAGCGGGGCGAGGGCTACGAGTCGCTGTGTGGAATCGTAAAACCTCAGGACCTTAAGTTGCTGAGCCTTGCCGAAGGCATGCCACCACGGCAATAGCCAATCCAGGGTAGAAAATGTCGTCGCGGTTGGAAACTCCGAAAGCAGTTGATCCCACTCGACTTGCAGGTTTGACAGCGCCTCCACGCTGTCCACAACGCGAACTTCCAATGCGGGCTGCTGCGTCATTCAGTCTGGCTTGAGAGATTTCCAAATCCGGTATAATTGAGTGCTTGTAATCATAACATCCTGTTTAGGATGCGCGACTTGGCGAACAATGTTCGGTGAACAATGTTCGGCGAACAATGTTCAATGGTACCTATGTCGAAACCCAAAAATTGGATCAAGAAAACCCTGGTGCAGTCTGGATCACTTCGCCTTGCGGCGCATCTTGCGAAGCCGAGCGCGGTAATGTTGATGTATCACTCCGTGGTCGAAAACCCTCAGCTTACCGAAAACTCCATTGGCACGTCGAAATCCAGTGCCGTTTTTGAAGCTCATATCCGCATGCTGGTGCAGCGCTTTACACCGGTCTCGCTAGACCAAGTTGTTGAATTTGCTGGCGGCGGAAAGGAACTTCCGCCCAGGTCTGTCGCCGTTACCTTTGATGACGGATTTCTGGACAACCTCGAGTTCGCGTTGCCCATTCTGAACCGCTACAGTGTACCGGCGACGTTCTACATCATGGTTGATGCGGTGGAGACCGGAACTACGCCGTGGTATTGCCGCATAAATTTCGCATTCCGAACCACTCGGAAGCGAACCTGGACCGATCCAGAGGATAGTCATGTGTATAAACTCGAGAATCCGCAGGATCGCAAGTCGGCTCTTACCGTAGCGTGGGGGGCAGGGGCACGGAAAACCGGAGCGGTGCAAGCGGAACTCGTTCGGCAGATCGAGGAATCGCTAGAGGTTGAGCCAATCCCGAACCGCCTGATGTTGAGCTGGGACCAAGTGCGAGCCCTGAAAAAGGCCGGTCACATAATTGGTGGCCACACCTTGTCCCATCCGAATCTCGCTCACGTGACCGAGCAGGAGGCACGGGCGGAGATTGTAGGATGCAAGCAACGGCTTGAACAAGAACTTGGTGCTCCCGTTGAGCATTTTTCCTATCCCCATCCGGCACTCAATCCTCAATGCACGGAGCAGACTGTAGAGATCACTCGCCAGGCAGGTTTCAAATCGGCCGTTTTGACGACGTGCGGACCCGTCCGAAGGGGCGACGAACCGTTTCGTCTAAAACGAATCTATGCAGCCAACGACCTGGATCAGTGGCTGTGGAATCTGAACTTAACATTTCTGGGTCGATCGATCTAAGACTGATCGTTATGGTGTGATCATCATGGTGTAATCATCGCCGAGTGCTGCTGAAGATTTCGAGGGAGCCGCAATCTCTCGCTACCAAAGAAGATTGCGTGCTCAATTCATAGCCTAGATGCCGCATCAATGTTCCCCAAGCGGCCTCGATTCTGGCGGCCAACGGGGTGGGCAATTCGGAGCGCCATCCGCCTGAACCGGCAGCGCGAACAAATGAAAGATCCTTTCGCGATCCTTTCATGAGTCCATTCTGGTTGGTTTGCTTCTTCTCAAGTTCCCGCATGCGATCGGCCGAGCTTTGCTCTACGGCTGCAGCAATCTCGAGCGGACCGGAAGATAAGTGCAGAAAGACAACTACTTTTTGTAGTTCACGAGCGGTGTCCGCAACCAGATCCTCGTAGCGCAGCAAGAGGAAGCGAGGATCCCCTTCGCTGGCGGAGAGCCAAGTGCCGATGTTTTGCCCCCACGACCCGTGTGGGCAAGTTTCGCCGGCGAGGAAGCGTGTGACAAACTTCTCAATCGGCGAATCGTCCTCAATTCTCCTGATCTTGCGATGATAGTGATATTGCGACAAGACGACGTCGCGGGGGTCGCGCACTATGTAGATGACGCGCGGATAGCGCGGATCGAAGCACTCATGGCTTTTGATAATGCGCGGCCTGGGCATCCGGTCGAAGTCTCTTTTCGCGGTACCCGTCGGATCGGGAACCAACCGATCGATGTTCGCCCAGTTCGCGGGCTGATCGGGGAATCTCAGATTAGCCAGAAGAAACCGGGTCCAAGTGTTGCCGGATTTGGGAAACGAAACCAGAAAAACATCATCCGGAAGAATAAGCAGGCTGCGGCCCGGGCGATGTAACCCGAGCCCGCGTTGTATCCCGGCAATTAAGTGCTTCAGCATCTTCGTAGTCTTACCCTGTTCCCCAGCTGCGAAGGCTCACCCGCTGAGCTATCCTCTTTCCGTACTGGCATGAACCAGGCTAGACACAGCCAATTCGTATCCAATCTCATGCATTAGCCCGCCCCAAGCTGCTTCGATTTCCGCTACGCTCGATTCCGTTAGTTCAATCTTCCAGCCGCCTGCCTTGGCGGAGCGGACAAAGGGCTTATCCTGGCGAGTTTCTCGAGTGGAGGACCATAAGTGCCCTTGTTTCTTTTCCATTTCGCGCATCCGATCCGCGGAACTCTGCTCAATCGCAAAGGCTAGCCGTTCAGGATCAGGCGAAATTCCCATGAAACTCGCGATCCTTCTCATTTCTTCCGTTGGCCGCGTCTGCAGCGCTTCGTATGTCACGAGTAGGAAACGGGAATCCTGACGGCGAGTGTAGAACCAGGACGCTACGTTTTCACCCCAGGTTCCATAGGGATGGTTCAGTTCGCCGCGCGAAAAACGCGAAACAAACTGTTGCAACGGAAAATCGTCGGCAATGGCACGCCGTTTTATATCAAAGTAATACTCCGAGAGCACCACGTCGCGCGGATCCCGAACAACGTAGATGACCTTCGGAAAACGAGGATCGAAGTATTGATGGCTCTTGAGAATGCGCGGCCGTGACACGCGCTCTAGATCTCGCTTCCACATTCCTTCCACGTCCGGCAGTAGCTCATTGATATTCGAGAAATCCGGATTCTTTTCCGGATATACGAGGTTGGCGATCAGAAACCGTGTCCAGGTATTACCAGACTTTGGGTAAGAAACAAGAAACATATCATCAGGAAGAACCGCCAAGCGGCGCCCCGGGGGATACAGGCCCCAAAAATATTTCCAACCAGCAATAAGACGCTTAACCATTAACGCTTAAGACTCCGAGATGCCGAACTCCGAATCGTGCTGCACTAATAAGTCTCTCTCGCAGTCGCTCAAGCTGAGGCCGCGGTTCGAATCTTTGCCCAGAAAGGCATGAGTTTCGCGGTCGCGTGGGGCGCGATACTCAAACCCAGCAACGCAAGACTCAATAACGACTTTTGAAAATGCTTGTTCGCCTCAGAGATCAACTGGCGGGCCTCTTCGAATTGGCACGCGGCCATTTTGCATTTGCCTTCTTCCAACAGATACCTGGCTCTGATCTCCGCTGCCCTCGCATCGACGGTTACTCGATCGGCGTCCTTGAGGGGCAGGGTACGCTTGAATTTCTCCAGAATATTCCAATAACCCTCAATCATTCTAGCTCTCGACTGGCTAAGGGACCCGGGGCGATCGGCAGCAAGGTTAGCTCCCAGGTTGCGACTGTATGCAATCTTGGCACCGCTGAAAGCGGTGCGAACCCACATATCATAGTCGTCGCAGCGCGGCAGCTTTTCGTCGAACAACCCCGCGTCCACCAATGCCTTCTTGCGTGCAACCACCGTTGAAATTGGGATCTGGCAGCGTTCGACGATCAAGGCTTCGAATGTCACCTCTCCATTGGAGGGGTTCCTTTCCATGAATTTACATTCATCCCCCAATTGGTACACGAGCATAGCGTCGCAATAAACTAAGTCGAGCGAAGGGTTTTCCGCGAATAATTGCATTTGTGACGACAAGTGATCCGGCATCCAGGTATCGTCACTGTCCAGGAAGGCAACAAACTCACTCTGGGCCTGCCGAATAGCGTTATTTCGAGCTCCAGCGGCCCGCTTGTTTTCCTGTTTGATGTAGACGATCCGATCCATATACGGCTGCAGCACTCGTTCCAGTTCGGGTGTGTCCGGGGAGCCGTCGTTAACGACCATTGCTACGAAATCGGAGTAAGTCTGCGCGAAGACGGAGTCGAGGCATGTCGCGATCAAATCGGCGGTCTTATAGGTGGGAATGATTACGCTGACTTTCGGTGCTCGATTCGTCTGGCTTGCTCGCATAATCTGACCGTCACTACGCAGTGAATCATGTCGGCCCGTTGGAATAAATTCCTCTTCCGACATGCGGCTGCTGGCGCTTGAGTGTTGACCGTCGGGATCGGATACCGGTACAACTACCCGATAATAACAGGAAACCGCCGCGCTTCCGGTCCGCAGTCTCCGAGCTTCTTTGACCCGAATCAGTCCCGCCGTCAGGCTATCTAGCACCTTCTCCGGGCCGGTGGACATTCCCCGCGGGTCATCCCTCTGGAGCGTGAGTCGCCAGATTAACCCCAAGTTTGTCGCCGATGAGGGAATCGATCAAACCAACCGATGCGAGGTGGAATATAGCATCAAATTGCCGACAAATACTAAGTTTAACGACGTATGTCGTTACCACAGTGCAAGATCGGCGCTGCGGCGGAGCCCGAATCGAGTGTGCTAGTATTTGGCTGTCAATCCGTGAGAATCGCCTCTAATCAGGCCCACGGGGGCGTGCGGTTAGGAGAATCTAACATCGTGTCCTTACCTTCGAACGGCCCTAACTGTGCGCATCCAGGCATTTTTCGCTTGCCGCTGGGTCTGCTTTTCTTTATTGCGATTGCCTGCCCGATATCCTCGGTCGCGGCAGGACCTCCTATTGGAGAAAATGCCTATTGCGGGGTCGGCGACGTAGCCAAGTTCGGGCAAAAGGACGGTGTCGCCCAGCTTCCATTGTCGTGCTACTACACGGGGCTGGATGGCACTTTGTCTCCGGGAAAACAAATCCGTTTGGGGGCAAGTTCCGACTTGTCTGCGGCGTTGGACTCGGCCAAATGTGGAGACACGATTCTGCTCGCCGCAGGCGCTTCATTCGACATAAAAGAACTGCCGGCGAAGAAGTGCGACGACCGGCACTACATTACCATCAGAACCGACACGCCCGATTCGAAGCTTCCTCCGGAAGGAACACGCATTTCGCCGGCGTGGGCCGGAGTTGCAAGTTTGCCCGGGAGGCCCGCATATGCCCAGCCGCCCGGCGGTCCAGCGAAGCTGGTGGCAACCTTGCTAGTCAAGACACCTTCCGGGGTCACACTTGGGGACCACTACCGCTTTATCGGACTAGAGTGGGTCGGCGAGCCGAACCCTCGCGCCACCCGCCTCGCTACGACCGAGGGCGCAGACCACATAATTTTCGACCGCAACTGGATCCATCCCGCGGAAGGCGTCGAGATGCGGAATGGGATCCGGATGATCCACGGTACGCGATTTATCGCTGTGATCAATTCGTACCTCGGCGGGTTCTACTGTGTGGCACGTACTGGCGCCTGCACCGACGCTTCCGCACTGGGCGGCGGAAATGGGGAACTCCCCGTCAGCACCTTGAAGATTTACAACAACTTTATCGAGGCCTCCGGAGAGAATATTCTGTTTGGTGGTGCTGCATCGGAGGTCAATCCAACCGACATCGAGATCCGCCGCAATCATCTTTTCAAGCCCCTGCTTTGGAAAGAGGGCGAACCTGGATACACGCCAGCCGGCTCCGGCAATCCAGTTGTTGTCAAAAACCATTTCGAATTGAAAAGCGGGATCCGGGTGCTATTCGAGGCGAATCTGCTGGAGAACTGCTGGGGTGGTTTTACGCAAACCGGTTTTTCGATCCTTCTAACGCCGAAGAGCCAGAGCGACATGTGCCCAAAATGCGAGGTTACGGATGTCACGGTTCGTTACAACCGGATACGAAACGTAGCGGGCGTGATTCAGGTCGGAAACGGCCTCTCGAAAGCCGGCGGGGCCACCACGGACGGAGGCCGGGACAGCATTCATGATCTGCTGGCCGATGCGATTCACGATCAGGACTGGAAGGGATTGGGCGCTTTTGCGATCGTGGGCTCGATCGCACCCGTGCTGCACGATATCGCTTTCGATCACATCACGGTGTTTGGCACCGGCCCAATCTTTTACATTGGGAATCGCAATGCAAAGGTTCCGAATTTCAGCGTGACCAACAGCCTGTTTATGGCCGGAGGGAGACAGGCGGAATTTGCCTCCAGCGGCGGCGGCGAGGCCAACTGCGCTCACAAGACGCAGTGGGCGGGCGCGGCAGCGGTGCTCGATGCCTGCTTCGTTAACTACAAATTCGAGAAGAACCTCATCATTGGCAGCAAGGGAGGATGGCCGCCTGGAACGATTACTGTCTCATCGCCCGAGGCGGCGGGCGTGCGCGATTTCAAGGACGGCGCAAGCAAGGACGCGCGGCTCTGCCACGCCAAGACACCCGGCTGCCGCAAGGCCTCGCCCGGAGCCTCTGCAGCCACGGATGGCAAGGACATCGGTGCAGATGTGGACGCTATTGAGGCGGCCATAGCTGGGGTCGAGTAGGCAGAGACTCACTTTCGTAACCGGACGAACTTTCATTCGGCTGTAACTTCCCGGTCCGGCATAGTGATAAACTTTTGTCAGTTTGGCAACCGAAGATCCCAGCAAACGCAAAGGCTCGCATTCAGAACTGAACGACCAACTCAGCACTCCGGTAGCCGAAACGCGTTCCGGCCAGCGCGTTCAACAACCGCATGGGCAGGCCCACAAAATAGCCAAGAAGATAATCAAATTATTGCTGCCGCCCCGCGTGGTTCAGGAAGTGAACCAATATCGCAAGTACAAGCGCATTGAGCGGCCCATATACTTGAAAATCAGAATGCTCGATGGACTCGGTCTGCATGTTAATAAGAAGCCCAAGAATCTGTCGGACGCCCGCTCATTCCTGTTTGTCTGCTTCGGCAACATCATGCGAAGCCCTATGTGCGAAGCCTTGATGAGGCAAGAGTTAACCAGATTTCCCCATATTCAGGTGAAGGTGACTTCGGCGGGCTTAAACGCCACTCCCGGCAAACAGGCGCATCCCTGGGCTTTAGCTACAGCACCACAATTTGGCGTTTCTCTGGAACATCACGGCGCGCGGCTTTTGACGGCTGAGATGGTGAATCAGGCGGATGCCATTTTCGCAATGGACTATCAAAACCAAGTCGAACTCTTCTGCCGGTACCCTAGCGCGAGAGAGAAAGTATGCATGTTCAGCGTTTACGCGGGGCCCGACTATCGCTTGGTCGAGATCCGCGATCCTTTTTACGGTAGCGAAATAGAGACCAGACGTTGCTACAGTATTCTCCAGACGTGCGTTCATAATCTCGTTTCCACTCTTGCGTCGCTGACGCCACCGAACCCTGAGGCTCGGGGGCGTAGCACGGCGCAAGTGTCGCGATAAAGATAGCTGAACCAGCAGAGGGTAAACGAGCGCTGCCCCGTAATCGGTCGTGAATAACCGTATGGATACGCAAAAGCAACCCGCACTGATAATCGGTGTGGAACCGCGCATTACAGTGCCAGTCGCGCGCTCCCTTCGGCGGATTGGCGTGCCAGTCGCGGTGGCTAGTTTGTCGGCGCACGATCCGACGCTACATTCCCGCGCCATTTTCCGTTTCCTGCGCCTGCCGGACTATGAAGACTCTCCTTCGGACTTTGTGAATGCGCTTTCTGCATTCATACGCGAACAAGGTGTCGATATGTTGATACCCACGACCGATGGCGCATTAAGTGCTATTTCTCGGCATTACGACAGCCTGGCGGCGTTGTCGCACGTGGCCTGTCCTCCAGCGCGGATCATCGACCGCGTTTTGAACAAAGAATCCACGCTGGCGATAGCGGCCAAGTGCGGAATTCCGGTTCCCCGTGAGTTCACCGTTGATGCTCTGACGAACGTCGCCGAGCTGACTTTCCCCGTGGTGGCCAAGCCGCGCAAAAAGAGCTCGGCGGAAACTTTCAAAGTACGCTATTTCCAATCCGAACGAGGTCTTGGCGATGCGTTAAGTAGCGGCGTTTTGGATGGGGCAATTCTGCAAGAATACTGTCACGGCCAGGGAGTGGGGGTTGAGGTGCTTTTTCACCAGGGGGAGTTCATCGCGAGTTTCCAACATCGGCGCCTAAAAGAGGTGCCCCGCGATGGAGGCGCAGCGGCTGTGGCTGTCGCTGAACCGGTGGATCCAGAGCTAAAGAACATGGCACTCAAGCTTCTCCGCGGATTGGAGTGGGAAGGAGTCGCCATGGTCGAATTCCGCCACGACCCGCGCACCGGCGCTGCCACTTTAATGGAAGTAAATGGGCGCTACTGGGGCACCGTGGCGCTTGCCATTCAGGCGGGAATAGATTTTCCCGTCTACGAGTGGCAGCTCGCTCACGGCGAAACCCCCACCGTGCCATCCGGGTACGCTCCTGGATTGCGTTGGCATTGGAATGCCGGACTGCTCAAGCGGTGGCATGGCGTAGTGAAAAGTTCGAGAAGTCCCGTGCCTAGCGAGAACTCCCTGTCCAACCGCGCAGCAAGTTCGGACGAGTCTGGCTCAGGATCGGCGTGCGATGCGCTCTGGTCCATCCGTGATCCTCTACCAGCCATTTTGGAATTGCTAAACACGGGAAGAAACCTTGCCGTGATGGATGGGAAAGCGGTACTTAAGAAACTTCTTCCACGACGAGCACCTAAAAGCGTTACGAGGACGCCGTGAACCTCGTCCGAGATAGTTCTTGCGGGACGCGGGTTTACTGCGGGACTCTGCTTAGTAACTCCCCTTGATTACTTTTGTTTCTGCTCCCAGTTGTCATTTTGTTTTATTCCTCGCATCTGCAATATCTTCCTGACAGTGCAAATCGCCTGTCCCGCGACTATTTTGCCTGTTCCACATCGGGAACACCAGCGGTCACTAGACGGCACGAATCTGTACATCCTGCGATCAAGTGCACGAATGGGCGCTCAATGCACTTCTGGTATCTGTGAACCCCACATCGATGTCGATAGATTCAGCATGAGGACAATCGACTAGTCCCCCACTTCGTACGGTCGAGGGCTCAAAATGTTTGAAACAGAACATGCTCTGCTAGAGACTCATTCCAAACTTTCTCTCGCCCAAGCCCAACGCCTGGGCTTAGCGCTACTCCTGCTGGCACTCGTATTGATGACAATTTCCTGCGGAACCATCGCTCAAGCCGCGGGAACGCAGAACCAGCTCGGCCTTTACGGAAATCTTCCCCAAGGCACAGTCAATCAGTCTTACAACGCCGTGTTGACCGTCACCGGCGGAAAATCACCCTACTCCTTCTCCTTAAAATCCGGCACGCTGCCCCCGGGCATCAGCCTGAACACCACCACCGGCGGACTCTATGGCAAGCCGAATACTCCCGGTACATTTGCGTTTGAAGTAGGCGTCAGCGACGCTTGGCTTCATGAGCAAGGCAGCCGGTCTTTTGCCGTTTCCGTCGCCAATGGAACTAGTGGCGGAAACGTGAAAGTCAGCGTCTCGCCAACCAGTGGCACTCTGCTTCCGAAGCAGACCGAGCAGTTCACCGCCAGCGTCAGCGGAACTTCCGATACAGCCGTTACCTGGTCGGCAACCACCGGCTCAGTCAGTAGCAATGGTCTTTACACCGCGCCGACCGTCAGCAAGCAAACCGACGTAGTCGTCATCGCGACCAGTGTTGTCGACCCGTCGAAGTCCGCGAGCGCATCCGTCACAGTCGACCCGGCGAGTCAGCAACCTCTGCAAATCACCACCAGCGGAACACTTCCGCAGGGTCAGCAAGGCACCGCTTATAGCGACGCTTTCACCGCGAGCGGAGGCACTACGCCTTATAGTTGGAGCGTTTCCGCGGGCACTCCTCCTCCTGGAGTCATGCTGAATGGGAACGGAAACTTTGCCGGGATGCCCACCACAACGGGGACATTCAACTTCGCGGTGACGGTAACAGATGCTACCAGCAAAACCGCGTCCGGCAATTTCAGTGTCAACGTGGCGGGCGGCAGCGGTTACGACGGCCCGGCGCAACTGCCGATCGCAACGGTTCCGAGTGCGATGGCGGACACTCCCGCTCCTGGGTCTGTGATCAATGTAAGCGCTGGCGGCAATCTGCAGACAGCCTTGAACAATGCCCAGTGTGGCGACGTAATTCAGCTCCAGGCGGGCGCGACTTTCAGCGGACAGTTTACCGTCCCAGCCAAAAATTGCGACATCAACCATTGGATCTGGGTGCGCACCAGTTCTCCAGATAGCGCTCTGCCAGCTGAGGGGCAGCGCGCCACTCCTTGCTATGCCGGGGTCGCTTCTCTTGAGGGCCGTCCGCAATACACTTGCACCAATCCGCAGAACGTAATGGCAAAAGTGCAGATGCCAAACCGCGCCGATGGACCATTCCAGTTCGCGGCGGGCGCCAACTATTACCGTTTCATCGGCCTCGAAGTAACTCGTCCTAACGGAACGGCAGGCACGGCACAGCTTTTCTCGATCGTCGAAGGCGGCACTGCGAACCATCTTGTTTTCGATCGCTCATGGTTACACGGAAACGCGCAGGATGAAACCAATGGTGGCGTGGACCTGAATGGCATGACCAACGTGGCGGTCGTTGACTCTTATTTCAGCGATTTCCACTGTATCGCGAAAACGGGCGCTTGTACCGATGCTCATGCGATCGCGGGAGGCTCGGGCGACAACCAGAGCGGTCCTTTCAAGATCCAAGACAACTTCCTGGAAGCGTCCGGTGAAGCCGTCATGTTCGGCGGCGGAGAAGCCACCACAACACCCACTGACATCACCATTACCGGCAATCACTTCTGGAAGCCGTGGCAGTGGATGAAGGGCAATAGTCCCTTTGTCGGCGGAGCGGACGGCAATCCGTTCATAGTCAAGAATCACCTCGAACTAAAAAATGCGGTTCGCGTTCTGGTCGAGGCGAATCTGATGGAAAACAGCTGGGGAGGCTTCAGCCAAACCGGCTATGGCATTCTGCTCACTCCCAAGAACCAACATACGCCCAGCGGCTCGAACGTTTGTCCGATATGTCAGGTGACCGACGTCACAATCCGCTATGTACGCATCTCGCATGCCGGTGGCGGACTTCAAATGGCGACGTCCATGTCCGGAAACGGGGAGGGCGGGGCGGCGGCGCTAGCCGGCACTCGCTGGAGCGTTCATGACGTGGTTCTCGACGATCTCAACACCAAGTACCTGGGTCCGGGCACTCCCTTTCAAGTCGGGAACGGATGGCCCAAGAATCCACTCAACACAGTCACCATTAATCATGTCACGGCTTTCCCGGATTCCTCCAGCCACGTGATCATCATGGGAAACACCGTCTCAACTGCACCTATGTATGGATTGGTTTTTACCAATAACCTCGTAGTGACCGGTCGATACCCGGTGTGGAACTCTGGAGGCGGACAAGCAAATTGTGCCTACAAAGACGTGCCGATCACGAGCATTACCAACTGCTTCACGAGCTATACGTTCGGCAACAACGGCTTGATTGCGAGTCCACCGCAATTTCCCCAGTCATCGTGGCCATCGAATAACATGTTCCCGCAGACCGTCGATGACGTTCAATTCGTCAACTACAACTATGGCAATGGAGGAAACTACGAACTTCAGTCGAGCAGCCCCTATAAGAACAAGGGCACGGACGGCAAGGATCTCGGAGCCGACATTGTTGGGCTGAACGAAATGCTAGCGAACGTTCAGTAACAGACTTAACTTTTCAACCGGGATCCGCGGCTCGCCGCGGACCTCTTCTTCTTCTGCGCGGCTCTCCGCTTGGGCGATTGCCGCCAGCCAATTCCAACGGGCAGAAACTGGCCATATTCGGACCCGTCTTGATCGGGAAGAACCCGGTTGAACTCAAGCCCAGATTGTTGGCAAAAAGCGCGCGATTTTAGTCCTCTGAGGGAGGATTGCCTACTTGGAGATCGATTTTACGAGGCCAAGTTAACCGGTTCTAGTGTGCGCTGAAGATGAACGAGTCCGGGTTAACATATGATTTACTTGCGGTCCATGGTGCTCTACCGCCTTCGGCCAAGCTGATCGAACCATCGTCCGAAACCCCTAGTGTGTCAGTCCATAGCGAGATATAGTTAGTTGGCAGCCCTCCATAAGTCGCGTCGGCAAAGTTCAGGTATTGTGTCCGCGTGAAGGTGTCGCTCGCCGTCGAACTGCACACCGCATCCGAATATCCCTTACGGCAGACAACAAGCCGGTTGACGACTAGCCCGCCACCAGTTAGTTCATAAATGACATTCTCCTCACCTGACACCCGGGAGAATACTTCCGAACCGCTACTGTCAACGACGCAGCAATTGGCCGTGCAATTGTAATTAGTAGGACTTCCGGAAGATCCGGCACCTGGAAGGACACAAGCTACCGCCTCATTGTTTTGCACATGCTCCTTCATTTGTCGCCAGTTGAAATGCGCGCGCATTTCCAAGTCACCTCGTAGCTCTCGAAAGCAAGGTTGGCAGGAAAGCGCCTGTTCCCGCGCAACCAGCAGCGCCCACGCTACACTTACTCCTTGCGGCTCTCCATCGAAAAACTGATTTATGGCGGCGACGGTCTGGCGCGCACACCCGCCGGCCCAGATGGCCGATCCATGGCCGTGTTCGTACCCTTCGTGCTGCCCGGCGAAAAAATCGAGGCCGAGATCCGGCAAGAGAAGCCAGGCTTCGCGCGCGGCTCCCTGACGCAGTTGATCGATGCATCGCCCGATCGCGTCGAAGCCCGCTGTCCGTACTTCCGCCAATGCGGCGGATGCCATTATCAACACATTCCCTACGAGCGCCAGCTCGGTTTCAAAGCTGACATTTTGCGCGAGACGCTGCAGCGGATCGCAAAAATCGAACTGCCATCCGAGCTCCGCCTGCATGCCTCTCCTCCGTGGCACTATCGCAATCGTGCGCGCCTCCACCTGCGGACTGTGCCCGAATTCGCGCTGGGATACTTTCGCTTCAGCTCACATGAATTTCTTCCCATTCGTGAATGTCCCATCAGTTCACCGCTGCTTAATCGCGTAATCGCTCGATTGCTAGAACTCGACGGACTGGATTGCCCGACCGCGGTGGAAGAGATCGAACTGTTCGCCGACGTTGCCGATGAGCACTTATTGGCGTGGGCATTCTGCGGACATGACGCCAACCCGAAAGATTTGTTGCGCTGGGCCGAGACACTGCAGCGCGAGCTCGCGGAAATCCGCGGCATGACGTTCTTCTCTTCGCGTCGCTCTTCAGAGCAGCGATCAACGGAGCGACGATCATCGGAGCAACGCTCCGACGATGATGAGCCAACCGACTCGCAGGTCCTGGCGCAGTCCGGCGCTAAGTCAATTCGCTATAAGACGAAGGACCACGGATATCAGGTCAGCGCCGGAGCGTTCTTTCAGGTGAACCGCTATCTGATCGACGAACTGATCTCTGTCGTAACCGGGAATGCGAGTGGCGAATTGGCGCTCGACCTCTATGCCGGGGTGGGCTTGTTTTCCGTCCCTTTGGCGGAAAAGTTTCGTCACATATTGAGTGTAGAGGCATCACATACATTCCACACCGATTTTGTGCAGAATGTCCCTGCGAACGTGAAAGCGGTCGTCGCGCGAACCTCGGATTTTCTGAGGAGAGATTATCCGAAGAGCGACTACCGGGGCAGCGACTATCCGAAAAACCGCCCGGTGCGACAAAGGCCCGACTTGGTCGTCTTAGACCCTCCCCGCACCGGTGCCGGCACGGCGGTAATTGCTTCTCTGGTGGAACTTGGAGCCCCGCGCGTGCGCTATGTTTCATGTGATCCGGCGACGCTGGCCCGGGATATCGCGCTTTTGCTGGCAGCCGGATATCGAATCGAGGAAGCACACTTGTTCGATCTCTTTCCGGAGACGTTTCACATCGAATCGGTGATGCTGCTCGGGCGCTGACCGCTTTCATCTTCGCCCAGTTCCTCCTGGAAGACGAGTGGGGAAGGGCTCTGGTGCGCGATGTATCCCCAGAGCCCGCTCGTCATTCTGCGCCGACTTTTCCGGAAAATGATGCGCGACTCTAGACCGCCGCGGCAGCCCCTCTTCTGGGCCGCGTTGGCATTTTCGCTCGGCCTCTGGGCAGGCGAGCGTGCATGGCGCCCTCCATTGTGGTGGGCCATCGCGGTCGTCGTTTTTTTTCTTTCCTCCTCATGGTTTCTCACGAGGCGCGCCTGGCTTGCGAAAGCGCTTTCCTTGGGCGTGTGGGTTCTTCTGGGCGCTCTTTTTATTCAGATTCGCTCTCAACCGCCCGCTGCAGATCAGCCCAGTCCCGTTTCCCTGCTTAGCCTCGCTGATGGTCATCTAGTCACGCTAACGGCGCACGTACTCCGTGAAGGATATGCCCGCGCAGCAGGCCCACGATCGGTGCGTTCGATCGATGTCGAGACTGAAGCGATCGGGATTGCGGACGGAAATTGGCCCATAAAATCCGGGGTCCGCCTTACGATTTATGACAAGGTGAAGTTAGAAGATCGTCAGGCGACCTCAGAGAACCCGATCATCCGATTGCCCGATCATCTGAGCCAGTATGGCTCGCGCCTACATATCCGCGCCAAACTCCATCCCGCGCGTAACTATCGCAATCCCGGAGCCTTCGACTACGAAGGCTACCTGCGCGACAACGGCATCAGCCTGCTCGGCTCGGCCGAGGCTGCCGACATCGAGCCGCTTGCCGGATTCTCCGGCAGCCGCATTCAACTTTGGCGCACCCGCGTTCACGCCAGCATCGTCGCCAAGATTCACCAGCTCTGGCCCGCGCCGCAGGCCTCACTCATGGATGCCATGGTCCTCGGCGAAGAATCATTTCTGCGCAATGCCACGCGTACCGAGTATCAGCGCTCCGGTACCTATCACGTGCTGGTTGTGTCCGGCATGAATCTGAGCATTCTGGCGTTCGCCATTTTCTGGGTGCTGCGTCAGTTTCGCGTCGACCCGGCAATCGCAGCCATCGCCACGGTTGTCGTGTCGTTCGCCTACGCCTTCGTCGTCGGAGTAGGTCCGCCAGTATGGCGCGCCGCTCTCATGCTGGCAACCTACCTGGGTGCGCGCCTGCTCTATCGTGGGCGCAACATGATGAACGCTATCGGCGCCGCAGCACTGGGAATTCTGATTGTCAATACGCGCGCCTTGTTTGGCGCCAGCTTTCAGCTGACATTTCTCGCCGTCTTCATCATCGCGGGCATCGGCTCGCCCATTCTAGAGCGCACGACGCTCCCCTATGCCCGCGGCCTTCGCCTGCTCGCGTTAGCCAGCTACGATCTGCACGTTCCTCCCAAAGTCGCGCAGTTTCGACTCGATCTTCGCCTCATCGCCGACCGGCTAAAGAGATTCATTGGCGCTCGCCTTAGCGTGGCTGTGCCTGCCATTTTTATGCGGGTAGCAATTGGCCTTACCGAGTTGATCTTCATTTCGGCACTGATGCAGGCCGGCCTCGCGTTGCTCATGGCCTACCACTTTCATCGCGCAACCACCATGGGGATGCCGGCGAATCTCGCCGTGATCCCGCTGACTCAAGTTCTGATGCCCTCGGCCGCCGCCGCCATTGGCCTAGGATACCTTTCAATCACACTCGCCAAGCCCGCAATTTGGATCTCAGGCTGGGCGCTCGAAGGCATCGCCGGGACGGTGCACTGGCTCGGCGGCACACATCTGGCTGGCACGTCCCTCGCCGACCTGCGTGTAGCCTTGCCCTCGCTCGCCATGATTCTGCCCTCGATCGCGGTTCTGATGCTTGCGATGCTGGCAGCACAAGGCTTCCGCAAACGCTGGCTGACCATCGCATCTGTTGCGTTAGTATTCGCCGTCGCCATCTGGATCGCCTTCATTCCCTCGCGCCCGCATCTTCGCCCCGGCCTGATGGAGATGACGACCATCGACGTCGGCCAGGGCGATTCCATCCTGCTGGTCACGCCCGAAGGCCGCTCCCTGCTGATCGATGCTGGAGGCTTGCCGCAATGGATGCACTCCGATTTCGATCTCGGCGAACAGGTGGTCTCGTCCTATCTATGGAATCGCGGCATCGATCATCTCGACGTCGTCGTGATTACGCATCCTCACGCCGATCACCTCGGCGGAATGCCCGCAGTAATTGATTCCATGACAATGT
>PKXQ01000056.1 GCA_003132405.1 Acidobacteriaceae bacterium
CGAGTCCTACCGCCGCCACCAGTACTTTCAAGCACTTGCAGAATATCCGGCGGATCCTCCATTTCGGTTTGTTGCGCGGGGGTTGCGGATTTTTGCTTGGTCGTTTCTGTCGCCTCTACCGGGCCTCGTCAAGCGTGTCTACGAAGCGAACATGGGCACGGGGAATCAGGTGGCCGTAAATGTCGACTGTGACCTGAATGGAACTGTGCCCCATTTGCTCCTCTCACGTAGACAATCGAGGCTCCGTTTTGGAGGAGTAGCGATCCGAAAGTGTGACGGAGATCGTGCAGGCGAATCTTGCGGATGCAGCCTTGGCCAAAAAAGGGGAGGAATACGCGACGGTAGAGGTTATCGGGGTCGAGGATTGCCCCTTCCGGTGACCGAAAGACGAGTTCGTCGGAGATGTCGTTCTTGCCTTTCAGGTAAGCCTCCAACAGACGCTTGTCTCGAAGTTCGAAGAGCACCCATCGCAGCTCGGCTGCCGTGGATTTGCTGAAGAAGGTCGGCGTTGCAGAAACGCTCGAACCGGCACGGCTCGTGAGCATCGCCAAACTGCAATACTTGTTGTCTCGACTTCCACACACGACGCACGACATGGAAGTTAGTGTTTTCGTAGTCGGCCCGGGTCGGGCGGGTACAAAATGGAGGTTTCGGATTCAGAAAATCCGCTGCTGTCAGACGATGAAGACATCAACGATGATGCCTCGCTGGAAACGAAGGTTACGTTTACGGCGAGCCTGGATCGCCTAACATGTGGTGTCAGGTTTGCGTTTCTTTCGCCGGAACAACCGATTCCGCACGTATATCCACAGTTCCCGAGTTCGTTTGCAGTGGGACAGAGACAATAAATGACGATCCGTTGTCGATCGAGCTTTGAACGGCAATCGATCCGCGATGCTGCTGCACGATCCATTCGGCAATGGCGAGGCCAATGCCAGATCCGCCAAGCTCACGGCTTCTTGCCTTATCTACACGGTAAAAGCGCTCGAAGATCTTGCTCTGATCTTCCTCCGCAATCCCGATTCCCGAATCGCGCACGGTAAGGACGGCCGTTTCGCTTCGGACTTGCAGGAGTAACTCAACGACTCCTGGGGGCGGCGTGTACTTGACAGCGTTGTCGAGCAGGATGGCGAGCAATTGTTGCACGGCCCTGCGGTCCGCCAAAACCGGCATGTCGTAATCCGCGATTGTTTGTTTGAATTGCAGATTACGGGAGTGCACCAGTCGATGCCATTCATCCGCGGTTTCGGCAATCACTGAACGCAGGTCAAGAAGCCTGAGGCACAAGTTCTCACGCCCAGAATCGGCGCGGGCGAGCGACAGCAACTCTTCGACCAGCGACGACGTCCTCTCCGCCTCAAGCAGGACGTGACGAAGCGCTTCGCGATATTCCTCAGTGCCTCTCGGCTTGCGGAGCGCAATTTCCGCTTCGGTGCGAATCAGCGAGATGGGCGTTCGTAACTCGTGCGAAGCGTCTGCGGTGAACTGGGTGACGCGAAGAAAAGCGCTTTCAATGCGCCCCAACATCTCATTCAGGGTGTCTGACAATCGCTGGAGTTCGTCTCCCGTGGTTAGTTTTTCCAAACGGTTGCTTAGGTTGTTGCCGCTGATGTTTCTAGCGGTCCGTGTAAGCGCATCCACCGGAGATAAAGCCTTGCGGCTAAGCCAGTGTCCTCCGGTGGCGGCGGCCAAACATAGCAGCGGAGCCAGCATCAGGAGATAACGTCGAAACAGAGATAGCGTCGCGATCAGCTGATCGATCGGAATTCCCGTCTGCACGAAGTAGGCGTGGCTGTTCGCGTAAATCTTGTCGGTGATGAAGCGAAAAGGCTCGTTTCCGATCTGGCTGTTGTGAAACAAACGACCTTTGAAGGCTGCGGGCGTCAGCGGTGGAAATTTAATTTGTTCGAGCGTGGGCGCACGGAAGATCCAGTCGCCGTTCTCGTCGAAGATTTGCAAAAAGTCGCCGGAGTGCTCCAGAGCATAGGATTCGGAGGCTTCTTCGCGAAGCTTGATCACGGTCAAATTTTTTTTCTTTTGCGATTTCAGGAAATTGGTCAGGTCCTCGACCTGGGCGGTCAAAGTGTCATCGGCGATATGGTAGAGGTGCCGGCGAAGCAGCAGCCACATGCCTACGCCAAAACATAGCTGGGCAACCGCAAAAATTATCAGATACCACAAAGTAAGGCGCGCGCCAATGGAGAGTTTTCTCATGCCTGGTGATCCGAACGAACGACATACCCAACACCCCGCACGGTATGAATTAATTTTCGGCGCTCGCTGTGGTTGTCATCGTCAATGTTGCTGTTGCAATCGACCTTGTGTCGCAGCAGGCGGACGAAAGCATCGAGTGTATTGCTCCCCATTTCGCGCCCGGATGATGCGATCAGGATTTCCCGCGAGACTACCTTTCCGGCATCGCGCATGAGCCGCTCCAGCAGACTATATTCGGTGCGCGTCAGGCTTATGCGCACTCCGCCGCGGCTCACCTTCCGGGTAGCAACGTCCAGCAACAAACCGCCCGCCCGGAGCTGCGTCGTCCGCGGAGCAATCGCAGCTCTGCGCACTGCGCGCAGCCGCAGCAGCAACTCCTCGAATGAAAACGGTTTGGTCATGTAGTCATCGGCGCCAAGGTCCAGGCCATTCACGATGTCGGGAACCGAGTCTTTCGCGGTGAGCATCAACAGGGGCGTAACATTATTTTCACTACGCATTTGTCGAGCGAGTTCAAATCCGTCCATCTTGGGCATCATCACATCGAGAATCACAACATCGAAATTGTTGTTTCGAACCATCTGTAACCCGGCGCTGCCATCAACTGCGCAAGCAACGCTGTGACCATCTTCACTCAGACCCCTGTGAAGGAGCTCCAGCATTCGCCGTTCATCTTCGACAACCAGCAATTTCATAGAACGAGCCTGTCGTTTGCGCTTTTGGTAAGCGCGCCGAAGATAGAGTAAACGGGACATCTCCCGGAGAATACTGTCTGAAAAAGTATTAACCGTCCTTTAATAACACCGTTACAGCACCTTCTTAGAATCGGTAGTCAATTTAACCGGCTGCAATTTCTGTTTCGTAAACGCCGCAGTTTGTTGCGCGGGTTGCGTTCTTGCGGGCACATTCTCAGGCCTCACGGTCTTGAGGTGATCACTAAGGAGCTGAATTTTATGAAGGCAAAGCCCTCCCTCTCAACTCTCTCTCTTTTTACAAAAAGTGCTGTTGCGGTCATCTTCGCGCTCATCTTCGGGGCAGCGGCGTTTGCGCAAATCGATCGCGCAGAGCTTGAAGGCACGGTGACCGATCCGTCGGGAGCCGCGGTTGCCGGGGCGAGTGTGAAGATCGTAACCGCCGACACCGGCCTCACCGCCACCCAGTCGTCAAATACTGTCGGCTACTACCGCTTCCCAGGCCTCGCCATCGGCCGCTACTCGGTGACAGTTTCGAGCAGCGGCTTTAAGACTACCGTGATTCAGAATGTCATTCTGGAAGTGGGAGAGACGCACACCCAGGACATCAAGCTTCCGGTTGGAGCGGTGACTGAAAAGGTTGAGGTCAACGCTTCCAATGAACTGACCAACCGCACTTCGGCCGAGGCAGGCACCGTGATTCGGCCGGATCAACTTGAAGATCTTGCGAACAATGGACGCGACTGGACCACCTTATCGTTGCTGGCGCCGTTTGCCCAGGACGACGGCGGTGGCGACCAGAGGACAATCCGTTTTGCGGGGCGGGCGCGCGATGACAACAACTTCTCGATCGACGGTGTCGATGCGGGCGGCATTCAGGAACAGGCACAGAAGTCGACGACGCGTCTGCAGATCTCAGAGGACGCTATCGAAGAGTATCGGGTCGACAGCGCGCTGTATGACGTGGAGTATGGAACGCAAGCGGGCGGCCAGATCGACGCCGAAACCAAGTCCGGCACGAACAATCTCCACGGCACGGTCTATGGTTATCTCAGAAATTCCTATTTCGACGCGCGCAGTTTCCTGGATTTCGACATAAACGGCAACGCCGCAATCTCCCCATTCCGGATGGGGCAATATGGGATGTCGCTCGGCGGGCCGATTGTAAAGAACAAGACATTTTTCTTCATTAACTATGAAGGAATTCGCCAATTGCAGTTCAATGGCCAGCAAATGATTGTGCCCGCCGGAATCTGCTGCGCCAATTTTTCCGAACTGCTACCTCAGAACGAGCCCACCGAGCCTTACCAAAAGTACGTTCTGGATCAGGCGCAGAGCCTTGGCATCGGACCCACGATGTGCCAGATCATGGGGGCATTTCCCTGGCGCGCCTCGGTCGGTTCGATCGATGGCTGCACGCCACGCTTCGTCATTCCCGATGGGAGTTTCCAGTGGCAAGGCAATGTCGCCACAAATCCGAATCCGAACGAGGATTTGCTCACCGTCGGCAGGCAAACGACTATCCACGAAGATACCTGGCTCGTACGGATTGACCAGAAGATCAGCGACAAAACCCTGCTTTATGGCCGCGCCCAGCGCGACATCAGCATTTGGCATGCGCCGGCTACGAACCCAACGGTACCCGGGGATAACCAGTCAACCATCAATCATCCGGCAAATTACATGCTGGCGTTGCAGCACACATTCAGTCCCACCGTATTCAACGAAGCGAAGCTCTATATCAATCGATCGCCATTTCACAACCCCGGGGGAAGCGCATTACCGTTTAATGTCACCACTAACGATTTCGTCACGCTCAACAACACCAGCGCCGATGTCGAGGTCGGCACAACCTACGGCGGAATTGACAATCTGACCTGGGTTCATGGGCGGCACGCGTTCAAGGCGGGTATGGAAATCCGCCGCGTCCGCCTCAATCAGGGGCAAACTTCGAACAACGTGCTCACCTTCGGCGACGACTACTCGCTCGCGACAGCAGCTTTGAGCAGCATCGATTACATCGCCCCGTGGTGCTGTCACCGGCTGCGCCGGACTTTCTACATGCCGTATTTTCAGGACGAATTTAAGGTCACGCCAACGTTCACATTCACGGCTGGCGTTCGCTGGGATTATTACGGCGTTGCCACGGAGGCGACGAATCGAACTACAGTGTTCGACCTGAATGAGTTTCATGGTGTCTGTCTGGGATCGGGTTCCTACAACGTGGCACCTAGTCCAGGCCCGATCAACACCGCACCGTGTCCCAAAAATCCGGCTTTATATAACGCAAGCCACCGCAACTTTGATCCGAGGCTTTCTCTCGCCTGGGCGCCTGAAAAGTATCACGGGAAGACCGTGTTTCGAGCGGGATATGGCATCTATCACGGCGCAGCGCAAAATGACGACTTGAACGCGGGGCTGGAGAGTGACACGTTTCGCATCCTCGTGAATTCTTTTAATAACGAAACCTTGCAACCCGCCTGGGCGCAACAGGACCCGGATCTCTCCGGTATTCCTAGTACATCGAAACAAGCGAACCACCCGCGGGCGTTACAGCGAGAGGGCCGCCGCGATCTGTATGTGGAAACATGGGGGCTGACGGTGGAGCATCAACTGCCGGCCAATTTCCTGTTCTCGTTGCAATATATCGGCAGCCGCGGCGTGCATCTCTTCTCGCGCGGGGCTGTGAATTTGTGCACCGAGCCGGTCACGTACAACCCAGTGGACACCGATTGCTTTCGAACTTTAGACCCGTACTATCCGAACGGCAATCCCTTCGGCTCGGTCGACTACAAAAGCGATATTGGAGCCAGCACCTATCACGCGCTGGGAGTATCTCTTGAACGGCGTCTCACAAACGGCTTGTCCTTCCAGTCACGCTATACCTGGTCGCATTCCATTAACGACGGATCGGTTGGCGGAGGCGAATCCACCGGTCCAGAAAATGTGAATTGCCTTGAATGCGATAAGGGTCCCAGCGTCTATGACGTTCGGAACAATATTGCAGTTAACACTGAATACGAGCTTCCATTCGGGCCGGGCAAACCGTATGCGAACTATACCGGTGCACTCGGCAAAATCATCGGCGGATGGAGCCTGAGCAGCATTGGCCTGTGGCATACCGGGCACCCGTTGACGGTGCAGATGGATCTGAGCGGCACAATCGATCCCACCATATTCCCGAATTCTCCGTTCGCGCAAAACGGGCTTACGTACAATTATTTCCTTCCAGACGGCAACGACCAGACCAACCAGCGACCCGACATAATTCCGGGTGTACCGGTGATGTTGTCCCACCCTCACCCAGCCGGTCCAAACGGTGGTGGCTCACCGCTGGTCAACGCGGCCGCGTTTCAAGCGCCGCCTCTCGATGCGAACGGGAATTTCACGCGATTCGGGAACGAGCCAAACGGCGTCATTCGCGCTCCGAATACCTGGCAGATCGACCTGGCGCTTACGAAAAGGACAAAACTCACAGAACGATTGTCGATGGAGTTCGCGGTGCAGGCATTCAATATCTTTAATCACGTGCAGCTAGCCGACCCCTTGGATCTGACGTTGGCATATGCTCCTACCCAAACGAATCTGCAGAACTTAACAGCTAAAGGGGATTTCGGCCTCATCGATTCGTCGGTAAACTTCAACAGCAACAATGACAATGCCGCCCCCGGGAACACGGGAACCGGCACGCCGCGGCAACTGCAGTTCATGTTTCGGCTTACGTTCTAGTTCGCAATGAGGCGGGCTCACGCGGCCCGCCTCATGCGGCCTCTTGTCACTAATGAAGTCTGAATATTTGAAGCCATATTTCTGGAGGAGCCCTTGAGAACCCTAGCAAGTGTTGTCCTGTTATTGAGCTTTCTCGCCACTTCCGCACAGGCGGCCGACAGCTATCACATCACCAAGAAAATTCCGGTGCCCGGCCAAGGCAGTTGGGACTACCTCGCCGTCGATGAAGGCGCGCGGCGCTTGTACGTTTCTCACGGAACTCAGGTAGAAGTGCTCGATGTCGATTCGGGAGCGATCGTCGGAAAGATCGCGAATACTCCCGGTGTGCACGGAATCGCCATTGCTCCAGAGTTAGGACGCGGATTCGTGAGTGATGGGCAGTCATCCGCGGTCACGATTTTTGACTTAAAAACACTGAAGACGATCGCCGAAGTCGCGGTTGGCAAGAAACCCGACGCCATTATTTATGACCCTGCTACGTCGAGAGTTTTCGCATTCAATGGCGACAGCGACAGTGCTACGGCAATTCAGGCAACGGACGGAAAGGTCGCGGGAACAGTTGATCTCGGCGGGGGGCCGGAGTATGCCGTGGCTGACGGTTCCGGGTATGTCTACAATAATCTGGAAGACGCGAGCGTCGTCCTTAAGATTAATGCGCGCACGTTGAAAGTTGAGCAGCGCTGGCAGACTGCTCCTTGCACTTCGCCATCGAGCATAGCGATGGATCGGGCGAATCGCAGGTTGTTCATCGGATGCCGCAGCAAGGTTATGGCGGTAATGAATGCCGATACAGGACAGGTGATCACGACGCTTGCTATTGGCGACCATGTGGATGCGACCGCGTTCGATCCTTCGTCCCGGCTGATTTTCAATTCCAATGGGGAAGGCACGATCACGGTGATTCATCAGGACAGTCCAGACAAATATTCGGTCGTCGAAAATGTGAAGACTCTGCCCAAAGCGAAAACTATGGCGCTCGATCCAAAGACGCATCAACTCTTTTTATCCACCGCGGAAGCGGGGCAATTTGAAGTGCTGGTGGTGGGCAACTAGATGAGACAACTACAAAGATTGCCGGTCGTGATTCTTTTTCTAGCTTGCGTTGCATGCTCGCGTTCACACTCGCAAGCGCAGCTGCAAAACCAGCCAGTAGAGCTGCAATTGCAGGTAAGCGCCTCCTTCCACTTCGTCGTCTATGGAGATTCGCGCTTCCATGATCCCAAAGATACGGAGGCGGCGAATCCGCTGGTGCGCCGCGAATTGGTGCAGGCCATTGCCGAAACCAATCCTTCGTTCGTAGCCCTCACTGGGGACATCGTCTACAACGGCTATGACAAGGACGATTGGAAGATCTGGGACAGTGAGACAGCGGTGTGGCGCGCGAACAAGCTCCCGGTTTACCCTGCGCTTGGCAACCACGATCTCCATGGCGACGAAAAAGTTGCGTTGGCTAATTATTTTGAACGCTTCCCTGATCTGAAGGACAGCCGCTACTATTCTGTTCGAGCTGCCAATACGCTGCTGCTGGTGCTGGACAGTGCGGAGGACGAAATCTCGGGGCCGCAAGGGCAATGGCTCACGCAGAAATTGGATCATCTCCCCGCCGATGTTGATTTTGTTTTCATGGTTTTTCACCATCCTCCCTACACTAGTTCGTCGGACGCGAAGATGTTTGGTGGCGGACACTCGGCGCGCACGCAGGAGCAGGCGTTAGCCAAGATTATTGAAGCGCGGCAGCAAAACCTTCGCGCACGCATTGTGGTTTTTTCCGGACACGTCCACAACTACGAACGCCACGAGCACGGTGGCGTTACCTACTTCGTGAGCGGCGGCGCGGGGGCGCACGCGTACCCGATTGAACGAGCTAAGGGCGATCCGTTCCAGAGCAAGGAAGTGAATTACCACTACGTGGTGGTCGAGGTCGATCACGGCAGCCTGAAGATCACCATGCACCGCATCGACCTGACCAGCGGAAGCCCCGTCTGGACGGAACCTGACTCGGTCACGATTTCGGTGCCAGCGGCAAAGGCCGCGGCACAGGGAAATTAGAGTTTCAGCGGGAGATCGTCCCATACTCCGACCATGATCTTTACTCGTCTTCGTAGGCGAGGCGCCTCACAGCGGCCAAGGTCACATTGATCGTGGATGGTGCGGGGTTTTTCTGTTCGAGAAAGAACCGGTAGCGAAAGACAAAAGTTCGGTTGAATGCAAAGAGGCGGTTCGGAGCAATACCGTCGATGGCACGACCTATGATTGTTCCGAGTTCGCTGCGCAGAGCGAGCGGAGACAAGAACCTGATGGCCGGCAATGTGGAAGTAATCCCGTTTTACGCGAGCCCTGAGAAAATGATTTCGCTAGCGCAAGGTTGTAGGCGGCGCCTGAAAACTTTAATGAGCGAAATCGCGATTCTTCGCCAACTATCAATCCTTACTGCACTACTTCACGAAGGCGGCTCTTCTACATTTGGCTGGGAAGGCACTACCGAAAATACCTCGAACTGAAAAACCACCTACTGAATGGTGACATTCACGACGAACACCTGTGGCGCAGAATAATAGAATGGCTGAGTTGTACCGACGTTTGGAGTGTAGGAGCCGTAGACCATGAATTTATAGTTGCCGGGTGTGGTTCCGGGAACGGGTTTGCCGCCTCCGCCATTGTTACCGCCGCCACCAGCGCAACTCATTGCGACCATGCTCCCCACAAACACAATCAGCAAGAGCAGAGCGGTTCCGCGGGGGCGAATGCGTCTCCGTAGCGGCAATCCAACCACGAAAATTCCCGCGAAGAACGTGAGGAACTGCGCCGCAAGCCAATGCGGACCCTGAATCCGTTGAGCACGCGAGACTGTGGTCGGTCCCGTCGAGCTGATGGTCATTGCGGCGGTCACTGCACTTGCGCTCGCCACATTCACCGAGGGCGGAGCCGAACAATCGGGCAGATGCTGCGCTCCCGGCGGATAATATGCAATCGTGCACGCAAAATAGATCAGGCCAGTAAATCCGTTGGCCGGGGTTACGGTAAGCGTCGAAGTGTTGCCCGAGGTCGCGCCCGCTGCGAACGATACAGAACTCGCGGCCGTCATCGTGAACACATTCAGCATGGTCACCGGAACGACGACACTGTTGGCCGCGTATGTGGAATCTCCGCTGTAGCCCACCTGCACAGTGACGGTTCCGGGACTCCAATAGGGACCGCTGAATGTGTAGCTGTAAGAACCGTTCACCAAGCTGCCGCCGGCACTCCAACTTCCTCCCGGGCCGTCGGCATACAAGAAGATGGATCCGGTCGGAGCCGGCTGCCCACTCACTCCAGCAACATTGGCCGTCACTGTCAGGTTCTGCGTCGGAAGCATCGAGGACGCGTTCGCGCTGGCAGTCAGAATGCCAGCTCTGCTGGCTCACCGTGACTTGTACCGGATTGGAGGTTGCGGCTTCGTAATTCGTATCGCCGGCATACTGCGCGGTCACGTTGTCTGTTCCGGGAGGAAGATTACTTATCGTCAAGGAAGCCGCCGCAACGCTGGGGTTGTAGTAAGGCGGCGGGCCAAGCGTGGCGGTTCCCAGCACCTTACCGCCGAGGTAGAACGTCGCAGTGCCCGTGGGCGGGGCAGCTAGAGCTGTGATCCCGACGATGAGCGTGAGAGTCACGGAGCTTCCACTCGCAATCGTCCCATTGTTCGTGCAGCTAACAAGAGGATTGCCGAGGCACAGATTGATCCCAGGCGCGATCTTTGTAATCGTAAAAGTGAGCGCCGTGGCGCTGGAGGACGGGTCAAAGCTGACATCGCCCGAGTAGCTTGCGGCGACATCGTGCATTCCCACTGCGAATCCGCTCGTTGGAACCCACTCCGCCGTGCCGGAAGCATTAAGCGCAAGAGCACCCGAACTCGATGTGCCCGCGCTCGCCTTATCTGTGAAGCTTATCGTCCCCGTTGCAACCCCGTCATTTGTACCTGGCGCCGCATTGACCCCGTGGGGCTGCGCATCGATAGCGATGTAGGTCCCATACGGGTAGCTGCCACCGTTCGTCAGAGGAACGAACGAAGTGGAACCATACGGATAGGTGTTCCCAAACAGTAAGACAGTACTACTCTCGGGCGTGACATTAACAGATACCGGATTGGAAGTGCTGGAATCGAAAACGCTGTCTCCGCCGTAGCGCGCGCTCACCTTAGTATTGGCCTCCGGGAAGGCTGTTCACGCTCGCGCTTGCCGCACCGCTCTGAAGCGTTAAGAGCTGCAGGCCCGGATTATTCTCCGGGGCGGATGTTGTTACCAGCTCAACACCTCCCGTCGGCGTGCCACCGCTCCCCTTCACGCCAACACTCACCATGACCGGAGTGCCGTGGGTAAAGCTGGTCTGGCTCAAGCTAAGATCGGTCGAGGTCGACTTAAAGCTAAGCGAATTCCAGTTGTTGAACAGTTGAGCTGCATCCACGCTGCCCAATCCGGTTGCCAAGTCATATCCGGGACCGGCGTAATAGCCGAAGGTGTAATAACCCTTGGTATTGTCATTGGCAGTGCTGAGAGTGCAATTCGGAGAGCCCTGCTGACAGGGAACGATGTTGCTTCCAACCGCGACATCGTGAAAAGCCGAAGGGTGTTGTGCCGCGAGCGGATACAAAATAAAGTTCGCCTGCCCTTGCGGCCCGTATTTCTGGTTGATTAACGCCATGATTCCGGCCATCGCTGGAGACGAAGCCGAGGTGCCTCCGACGATGCCGATGGTGAGGTCGCCGTCGGAAACAACGCAGTCCCCCGGTTCGGCGCAGATTGGGTAAAAGCTGTCGTTTTCGCCAGCTGCGGCATACAGTGACACGTCAGGCAGATCACGCACACCGTCACTGGGCACGCCCTTTCCACTCTGCCAGGCAGGCTTCGGATATCCTGCCGTGCAGGATGCATACGTGCCGTCGGGAGCATCAATGCCAGTCGCGCAAGTACTCGGTCCGCCGCTGCCGGCGACAATATTCGGATTGCCGGGCTGGTATACGCCACCGTTGGCAAGATTCAGTCCGAAAGGATCGTTCCACGGTTGCTCCGGAATCGGCTGCAGTAGCGAGGTCGTGGGAAAAATGGTCTGCACAGTGTCCCAATAGGTATCGAGTTGGCTCTGCTGAGCTGCCGAACCTTGGTTGTAACTGCTGTAGTAGAAATCCGTTCCTCCAACCGAAACGTTCCAGGGAGTGGAACTGAAACCGTTCATTGCGATTCCAAGTTGTGCGGGCTGGGGGGTGTTGAAGTTGTCGCAACCCGCCGGGCCGCCATCTCCGGCCGAGACGAACGAAGTCTGTCCCTGCGCCGCCGCTTGTTCCCAGAGCGCATTCCAGAACACGTTGCCCGTCGAGCCGAGGTATTGTTCGCAAGTGCCATAGCTGGTGCTTAGCACCGAGGCCACATCGTCGTCGACGGCTCGCATCGCCGCAAGATACAAACCATTTTGTACGGAGGTACCGGCCGACGTGTACAGAGTAATGGCAGCTCCGGGCGCAACGGCTCCCGCTTCCTCGACATCGAGATAGGATTCGATGACGGCATAGTTTTCTCCAGGATCCAGCCCATCGATCACCACATTCAGCGGACTGGCGGGCAGCCCAAAGAACGACCGATACGTCGCGACCACTGAGGGATCAACGTTGGAGGCGCCGATCAGGCCGATAGTGACGCCGATGCCGGTGACTCCCGCGGTGTAGAGCGGATTCAAATCGTACTGCAGGGCAAAATCTCCGGGAGCAAATTCGAATGCATCGTTGTGTTCCGGAAAAGTCCACTGCGGAACAAACTTGTGGGTCGCGCGGTCATAGGCAGCTTGGCCCAGGACCTTCACATAGGACGTGGGCGGAAAATCGTTGATCGGAGTTATGCCGGCAATCACTGGCGCCAGCGCGGCGGGCACTTGCGGATCAAGATTGTTGGCGTAGTGCCGCTCGCCGTTGATCGCATACAAGTGAATTTCGGTGTGGAAGGCGGCACGAACCTGCCCGGCGGACCCGGAAAATTCAATCGCGGTTCTCCCTCGCGTGACTCGCGCCACCGAAAACCCTTGCTGCTCTAGCCATCCGCGAACGGCTGCGATCTCGGAATCGGCCGGCCCATAGTTTGCTGCGAACTGCTCTGGTGTCAGCCAGCGATGATAGCTGGGACTTCCCGGCCGGTGCGCCTCCCGCAAGAACTGCTGCAGCGCCAACTCGCGATCTGGGGACCGCTGCAGCAGCAACAACATCCGCTCCGCCGGAAAAGAATTCGCCACGGGGCCTTGATCATAGCGAGCCTGCGCCAGTGGATGCACACTCCCTTTCAAGGTAACCCGCACCCGATTGTCGATCGGCTGCGTAACACGCGACGCGGGCTGGCTCTGCGCCCCGGTAATGGTGGAAATGGCGCCGATCAACGTGGAAAAGATTAAGCACCGAACCGACTGGCGGAAGGAGGCCGTAGGCACGTTTCACCTCGTGATCGATCTGCAAACAACCGGGGAATCTGTAGCTGACGGAATACGCCGTTGACGAAATCCCGCCGGAACGGGAACCAATTACTTGCGCTAGAGTAATGACGGGTAAGCAAGACCCGCAAGAGAATTGAACGTGTGGGCCGGAGCAGAGACGAAGCGACTGCTTTCAAGGGTTCCTCCGGCCTAAGGTGTGCAGTATCGAACGACTAGTTATCGGGCTTTGCCCACTCTCGTCCTCGATCAGACAGCCGACCTACGGATGCGTTTGCGCATTGCCCGCATCATACGCCGGTCCACGTGAAGAGATGTATGACTTTCGTAGGTCCCAAAACTAACAAGAAGAGGTTATTGGTGGCCGCTGCCGGCAGACGGCGTCCAGGTGGGAGCTGTGAGTTCCATTTGCCAGACTGGTCCGCCCTCGAAAAGCTGCCCTTCGAATTTAACCACTAGAGGAGGTCTCCCCTCGAGGATCCAAACCTGGCTGTCAGGAGGTTGCTTTCCTACCAGAGGAGCCACCTTTCCGGCGATTCCCCCAATCTCAATTTTCATGACATAGTGGACTGCATCGTACTTGGAGTTGCCAATCCAGAAGGGATCTTTGGTGCCAGTTGGGCTAAGGTTCACTCGAACTATTCGCGGCTTCGGAGTCGTCACGAGCAGAGACACGGTGGTCTTGGACGTGCCAGGTTGCAAGTTTTCGAAGAGAGTGAAGAGAAGGCCGTTGCCGAGATCGGTGGGTAAATCCATGTGCTGCTTGATTACTTTGTCATGCCCCTTGTCATCGTGAGAGCGGACCTCCTGGGAGCGAACCTCGACCTGCCCGCGCAGGCAGTCTATGAACACCTCTATGGGATTGGGGAACGAAGGGCCGCGTTGAATCAAGTGATAGTTCTGCAACCGAAAGTTCTTCGACTGAGAAAAGATAGCCGTCTCGTCGTAAGTCGAACCGTCTTTGAAGTGAAATTGAGTTTTACTGGTGACACGACTGCCACTCACCACCTGTGAGGCCTCCCCGTCTGCAATCGTGGCTCCGTCTGGGGTTCGCAATACGAGAAAACCGCGAAGAGCACCTTGGCGGTGTCGGACGAGCACGTCGTCCGCGCGCAGGATTGAAGGGGCGAGCAGGCTGACTATGGCCAAGCCAGCGTACAGTGCGAGGCTTTTGCTTGCCGCCGGCGGATGATTTTTTTGGCTCAATTAGTTTCTTCCCTAAACTCATGCTGATTCACGCGGTTCGAACGCGCCCGCGCGATTGGGGTAGGTTTGGTTAGAGTATCTATAGGGCGTAACGGTTGTAGGCGGGCGCGGGTGTCTTCGGGGATGAAGGAACAGCCTTGTTCCGTTTTCACGGTTAAGATTGTATTCTCAACCGGTTTCGCCCCAAATTCTTGTGTCGTTGATGAAATCAGTATTAGCACCAATTGACTCCTGACGGGCTGGAGTTGGTGCGATGGGGGGATTGATCGTCACTTGAGACGATCGCCCGCCAGTTGGCAGCTGAGATTGCTTCCGGTTTGCGGAGGACTCGGGAACAACGTTCGTTCGGGACATCAACTTCCTCTGCCCACTTCTGGCACCGAAAGCTGAAGGTGTGCTAGATTCTTACTCGCGCCCCGTCCGTTTTTTGTCTTGGTTGCACCGAGGAGGAAAGATTGCCTCGCATTTTGCTGACCACGCGCGGCCGCGACTCCGGCCTCTACGATTATTTTCGCGAGAATGCTCCGCGAAATTTTCGCTGGCGCTTCGGAATGCCCCGGACGATCTCGTTTGGCCTGCGATTCCTGCGGCAGAACCTTCCCGATGTAAGCATTCTGGAATACCCTTCGCACGCTGAGTTTTCTGCTCATCTCAAGCGGGGATGGGACGCCGTCGGTTTTTCTTTTTATCTGGAAGAGACCAACGACATCCTGGAGATGGCTGCCGAAGCGCGGCGGGCGGGCGTCCGCGAACTGTGGGCGGGAAATTATGGCGCGTTGACTCCCTCTATTCATTCGCACTTTGACCATGTGTTCAACGGCTATAGTGAAAGCTCCCTGGCAGACAAGCTAGGGGTGAGTCTGGATGAAATCCAGCATCCACCGCTGATCACACGCTTCCGTCTGCCCGGGGGATGGTCGTTCCCGCTAGGTATTTTATTTTCTTCGCGCGGATGCAGTTTTCGCTGCACCTTCTGCCAGACCACCACGTTTGCGCCCAAACCAAAAGAAATTTCTCTCGCGTCTTTGGATAGGGCGCTGCGTTTCTACGTCGAACACGGCGTTCGTTTTGTGCTGCTGCTGGACGAGAATTTCGGCAACCTGCCCTCGCACGCCGACGCGGTCATCGAACTATTGGCGCATCACGGCATCCGCTGGCTGGTGCAGTCGCGCGTCGACCTGCTTCTCAGAAACTTCGATGAATGGAAGCGCTGCGGCATGGAAGGCGCTCTATTTGGTATCGAGAGTTTCCATCAGGACATCCTGAAGCAGATGCACAAGAACGAAAGAGCGCACGCGGCATTTGAGCTCGTCGACCGGCTGCACGGCGCGGGCCTCTACGCCCACGGCTATTACATCATCGGCCTGCCGCCAGAGACGCCGGCATCGATCAGCGAAGATCTGCGCACATTAGCGTCTTTGAAACTCGACGTCACGCAAATCACGATCGTCACGCCGCATCCGCAGACGGAAATGTGGCGTGAACTCGATACCGGTTACGGTATTTTTGAAAAGGATTGGTCGAAATTCGACACCAAACATCTCGTCTGGAACCATCCTCATTGCGCGCCGGGCGTGCTGGAATCGCTCCTCGAACAAGGCTTCCGCGCCTGCTATAGCGGCGATTGGGTTGCGCGGACGTCGAAGAAATTCCTCTCCATGAGAAGAGCTCAAAAAGATCTGTCCAGCGTATTACTGGGTCCGGTGCGCTCACGATGGGCCTCCGCGGCGCGCTTGCCCTACCTTCCAGCGCGATTACCTGTTGAAGATCAGCGGGTCCGCAGCGTTGCGTGAGCCAGTAGCCGCGGCACATGTCAGGCGGTATATGTCAGAATGAATCGCGCGGAGTCGCCGCCCAACCCATTTGCCATAAATACTTCTGTCCCAGGAGGACACATCGATGAAACGCGTCTTGATCGCGTTCCTGACAGTTCTGACCTTCGTTTCAGTCGCACCCGCTCAGAACCCCACTACCGACGCATCGCACAAAACGTCTTCGCCTGTTGAGCCGGCGACGCGGAAAACGATCGAGCAGAAAACTTCGGGCATGCAAAAGATGCCTGGTTTTTTCACCTGTTACTGGGACGCGCGCGAAGGAAAACTCTGGCTGCAGATCGACAAATGGAATGCGCCATTCCTCTATTACGAATCGCTTCCGAACGGTGTGGGATCGAATGACGTTGGCCTCGACCGCGGCCAGCCGGGCAAAACGAACGTCGTCCATTTTGAACGCAGTGGTCCGCGAGTCCTTCTGGTTGCCGAGAATGAGCGATATCGCGCGGTAACAGACGATCTCGAGCAACAAACGGCGGTGCAACAGGCCTTCGCTCAATCTGTTCTCTGGGGCTTCGAATCCGCCGCCGAAGACGACGAAGGCAAATTCGTTCTCGTCGACGCGACGCCGTTTTTCCTGAGCGATGCGCATGAAGTCGCGTCGAGACTTGCCACGCTCAAGCAGGGTGCCTATCACATCGATTCATCGCGCTCCGCTATTTACCTTCCGCGCACCAAGAATTTTCCCGAGAACACCGATGTCGAATCAACTTTGACTTTCGTTGGAGAAAATCCCGGCCATTGGGTCGAACAAGTCACGCCCGATCCTCGCGCTATCACCGTGCATGAGCACTTCTCATTCATCCAGGCTCCTCCCGTCGGATTCCACGAGCGCAACTATGATCCACGCTCCAGTTTCTTTGGCATCAGCTACATGGATTTCGCGACGCCGGTCGATCAACCTATCGTCAAACGATATATTGCGCACTATCGGCTCGCGAAGAAAGACCCGTCGGCTGCGGTTAGCGAGCCGGCGAAGCCTATCGTTTATTACATCGACCGCGCCATCCCAGAACCGATTCGCTCCGCCGTTCTTGAAGGAACAAGTTGGTGGAATCAGGCTTTCACCGCCGCCGGATACAAGGACGCATTCCAGGTGAAGCTGCTGCCCGACGGTGTTGACGCGATGGATGTGCGCTACAACGTCATTGAATGGATTCCGCGCGCAACTCGTGGGTGGGCGTATGGGAGCGCTATCGCTGATCCGCGCACCGGCGAGATTATCAATGGCCACGTCAATCTCGACGCGCTGAGAATCCGCCAGGTGTTCTTGATCGCGCAAGGACTTCTTGATCCATTCGGAAACGATCCGGCGGCGCTCAAGCGAGCCAACGAAATGGCGCTTGCACGCATTCGACAACTCGCCGCACACGAAACTGGCCACACTCTCGGCCTCATGCATAATTACGCCGCCAGCATCGTCAATCGCAGTTCCGTTATGGACTATCCGCCGCCGACGGTAACTCTAGGAGCGGATGGACGGCCCGATGTTTCCGACGCCTATGCGGTCGGCATCGGAGAGTGGGACAAGGTTTCAATTGCCTATGGCTACAGCGATTTTTCGCAGGAAAAAGACGAGACGCCGGCGCTCGACAAAATTCTCGCTGATGCATTTTCTCGAGGGCTTCTTTACCTTACCGATCAGGACGCGCGCCCGCTCGGCTCTGCTAGCCCCATCGCGCACCTTTGGGATACGGGCAGCAATACTCTCGATGGCCTGACTCGTGTGATGGCCGTGCGCGCCTCCGCGCTAAAGAATCTCTCCGAGAGTGCGATTCCTGAGCATACTCCGATGGCGACTCTCGAAGATGTTCTCGTCCCGATGTATCTCTACCACCGTTATCAAGTGACGGCAGTGGCGAAATCGATCGGCGGGCTTGACTACTCGTTCAATCTTCGAGGAGTTGAAGACCACGAAACGCCGCCGAAGATTGTTTCCGCCGCGCAGCAGCGAGCTTCCATTCGCGGGGTTCTCGACACACTCTCGCCGCAAGTACTCGCTCTGCCTGAGTCTCTGCTGAAGATGATTCCACCGCGTCCGCCGGAATATCCGACAGGACGCGAGAATTTCTCACGCCGCACTTCGCCCGCTTTCGATGCGCTCGCGCCTGCCGAAGCTGCCGCGGAAATTGTCGCCAACGTGCTGCTCCAGCCAGAACGCGCCCAGCGCATGATCGAGTATCATGCGCTCGATGCCGACAATCCTGGTTTTGACGAATTAGTGGGTGACCTGTTTGCCGCCACGTGGAAGGCGCAACCCACCTCTGGATATCGCGGCGCCATCCAGCGCACGGTTAACGCAGTCGTTTTGGATCACCTCATTTCGTTGGCCAGCGACGAGCACGCATCTGCGCAAGTCCGCGCTGTGGTCGCACTCAAGCTCAACGAATTGAAAAAATGGATCGCCACGCAGCCGCCGTCAGCGAAGAACGACGCCTCGCGCGCGCAATTCTTCTTTGCCGAGAGCCAAATCGATCACTTCCAAAAGAATCCAGCAGAGATGCATCTGACCTCGCCCGCCTCGCCGCCTGACGGCGATCCCATCGGCAGTGACGAATGGGAGTGAAGCGACGATGACGCTGGAGCTTCACGATATAGAGGCGTGCGTGTTCGACGCCTATGGCACGCTGTTCGCTGGCTGCGCGGTCTGGCCGGGAACCATGCGGATTTCTGGCAGGTCACGGGCGATGCACTGGACTTCGCGCTGGCGACGTTGCACATCGAAGAAACTGCGCTGCGCGCCCGGCTCATGAACCTATACCTGGCTCTGGACGCCTATCCCGAAGTTCCTAGCGTACTAAAGCGGCTGAAGGCTGGCGGCATGAAGCTCGCCATTCTGTCGAACGGTTCGGCCGCCATGCTCGCGGCGGCGGCGGCCAACGCGGGCATCGGCGATCTGTTCGACGCGATATTGTCAGTTGAGGACGTGAAGGTCTACAAACCGCATCCGTCCGTTTATCAGCTTGCCTGCACGCGATTCAACCTGCCTGCGCATCGCATCTGCTTTCTCTCTTCCAACGGGTGGGACGCCTACTCGGCGAAAGCATTTGGCTTCCGCGTGCTGTGGTGCAATCGCTTCGGTCAGGCTCCAGAGCGAATCCCCGAAACGCCTGACGCTCAAATCACGACGCTGGCCGAAGTGCCGGAGATCGTTCTCGCCTGATTCTCGTCTACGACCAAGTAAAGCCGCTGCCACTCGATCGAGCATGAATGGTGCCAACAAGGGAGGCTTACAACGGATTCCACCGGCTATAATGGCACCCTTCTAACAAAGGAGCTGCATGCGACCGTTCTCTGCCATTGTGCTGATCTTCACCCTGATTCTTCCTTCCCTTTCTCTCGGCGCGGATCCAGCCTCGTCGAATCCGGCTGCGCTGGTCGGATACTCGCCACGCGCCAGTCAAAGCGAACGCGATTGGGAGGCAAAGTTCCGCGCTATTCCCGATCCTGCGAATCTTCGCGAGTACATGCGACGGCTCAGCGCACGCCCGCATCATGTGGGCTCGCCTTACGATAAAGACAATGCAGAATGGATTCTTGCTCACTTCAAGGATTGGGGACTGGACGCGCACATCGAAAGATTCGATGTTTTATTTCCCACGCCTAAGGTGCGAGTGTTGGAAATGTTGGCGCCGACGAAATTCACCGCCAAACTTGAAGAGCCCGCGCTGGCTGTCGATCCAACCTCTAATCAGAAGTCGGAACAGTTGCCCACGTACAACGCATACTCCATCGACGGCGACGTCACCGGGCCGCTCGTATTCGTAAATTACGGATTGCCCGAAGACTACGAAAAACTTGACCGGCTGGGCATTTCGGTGAAAGGCGCAATCGTGATCGCCAAGTATTTACACAGCTGGCGAGGAGTGAAACCGAAGGTCGCGGCCGAGCACGGAGCCATTGGCTGCCTGATTTACTCCGAGCCTCAGGACGATGGTTACACGCGTGACAATGTTTTTCCGCTTGGGCCAATGCGGCCTCCGGATGGTGTGCAGCGCGGCAGTGTCATGGATTTCGCTTCGGCCAGCCCGGGTGATCCGCTGACTCCTGGGGTCGGTGCGACTCCCGACGCCAAGCGCCTCGCGCTGAAGGATGCGAAGAGCCTCACGAAAATTCCGGTGCTGCCGATTTCTTACGGCGATGCACAGCCGCTGCTGGCCGCGCTGGCCGGCCCGATGGCGCCGGAAGAGTGGCGCGGCTCACTGCCGATTCCCTATCACGTGGGACCGGGACCGGCGCAGGTTCATTTGAAGCTCGCGTTTAACTGGGATATCAAACCGGTCTACGATGTGATCGCGAAAATTCCGGGCAGCGTCGCTCCCGACGAATGGATCATTCGCGGCAATCATCACGATGCGTGGGTGAACGGGGCCGAGGATCCAACCGCTGGACAAGTTGCTTTACTCGAGGAAGCACGCGCGCTCAGTGTGCTTCTCAAGCAGGGCTGGAAGCCGCGGCGCACAATCATCTACACCGCTTGGGATGGCGAAGAGCCCATGCTCTTGGGCTCGACCGAGTGGGCGGAAACTCATGCCGATGAACTGCGCGAACATGCCGCCGTCTACATCAATACCGACACGAACGATCGCGGCATCCTGAATATGGGCGGCTCGCACAGCCTTGAGCAGTTCATCAACGGTATCGCGCGAGACATCGAAGATCCGGAAACCAAAATGACGGTGTGGCAGCGGGCGCAGTTGAGTGCGGTCGCTGCAGCAAAATCCGGCGATGATCGCAAGGAACTGCGGCAGCGCACCGATCTCCGCATCGAGGCGCTGGGCTCGGGCACGGATTTCACGGCCTACCTCGATCACCTCGGCATCGCCTGCCTGAATCTGGGATTCGGCGGCGAGGACGAGCAGGGAATATATCACTCCATCTACGATGACTTCTACTGGTACACGCATTTTTCCGACACTGATTTCGTATATGGCAGGGCTATGTCGCAAACCATCGGGACGTCGGTGATGCGCCTGGCGGATGCGGAAGTGTTGCCATTTGATTTCGTGGATTTCGCCGATACGGTGGAAATGTATACAAGAGATCTCCAGAAACTGCTCACCAACAAACAGGATGAAATTCGCGAACGCAATCAGGAAATAGACGAAGGAATGTTCAAGGCGACGTTTGATCCCAGACGGCCGACAGTCGCTCCGGTGAAAGAAGAAATTCCACCACACTTGAATTTTGCGCCGATGCAAAATGCGGTTGACTCTCTAACGCGCAGCGCCAAACACTACCAGCAGGCGCTCTCGCAAAAGCAAGCAAGATTGGGAGAGGATACGTTCGCAGCCAAACTAGTCACTCTGAATCACGATCTGATTGAAAGTGAGCGGCGCCTCACCAATGCCGACGGATTGCCACGGCGTCCGTGGTACAAGCATCTGCTCTATGCGCCGGGCGTTTATTCGGGTTATGGAGTGAAGACGGTCCCAGGAGTGCGTGAGGGGATCGAGCAGAAGAATTATGCGGAGGCAGAGCACGAGATCGTGCGCGTGGCCAAAGCGCTGGAGGACGAATCGGCGCTTATCGAGTCGGCGGCGCGAGAGTTAGATGGGGCGGGAAAATAAGACGCAACTCTTTGGACTGACTGCTAGGAACACGGAAAAGCGCGCCTCTGGCGAGTGACGGGTATTCAGGAAGCTATTGTTTGCTCTTTGGATGTCAGTTGAGTCGTAATCGGGATCACCTGCGCGCGCAAGTAAGCGTCGACGTTCGCGGCTGCCTTGCGCCCTTCGGCGATTGCCCACACAACTAACGACTGGCCGCGCCGCATATCGCCCGCAGCGAAAACTCCGGGGACCGATGACATGTAGTTCTGGTCGGTCGCGACATTGCCACGCGCATCTAGCTTTACGCCCAATTGCTCAATCATTCCGCTTCGAACTGGACCGACAAAGCCCATCGCAATTAAGACGAGATCCGCGTCCATCGCAAATTCAGTGCCTGGAATCGGCTCGAATCTTGGCGGCGGCCCAACTCGGACCGCATGCAGTTGCTGCACTTCGCCGGAACTAGAGACGGTGAACTTCGTCGTCGCGATGCTCCAGTCGCGCACGCCACCTTCTTCATGGGCGCCTTCGGTGCGCAGTTGCATTGGCCAAAGTGGCCAGGGCGTCAGCGGCGAGCGTTCGTCGGGAGGCTTGGGCATGATCTCGAATTGGTGCACGGAGAGCGGCTTTTGGCGATGGCAGGTGCCGAGGCAATCGGCGCCCGTGTCGCCACCACCGATGATGACGACATGCTTGCCCGTCGCCAGAATTTCTTTGTGCGGTTCAATGGTGTCGCCGAGAGAGCGACGATTCTGCTGCGGCAGAAATTCCATCGCAAAATGGATTCCCTTCAGTTCGCGTCCGGGGACATCGAGATCGCGAGGATGCTCCGCTCCTCCGGCGAGCACGATGGCATCGAAGTCGCGCCGCAAATCCTCGACCGCGACATTCTTACCCACCTCTGCGCCTGTAACAAATTTCACGCCCTCGGCGGACATCTGCTCAATGCGGCGATCAACGATGCGCTTCTCCATCTTGAATTGCGGAATGCCATAGACCAGCAGGCCACCGATGCGATCAGCTTTTTCGTAGACCACAACCGTATGTCCCGCACGGCATAACTGCTGCGCTGCGGCCAATCCCGCGGGCCCTGAGCCCACAATCGCAACTTTTTTGCCTGTAAGAATCTTCGGAGGCTGGGGATGGATCCAGCCCTCGGCAAACCCGCGCTCCACGATATTTTTTTCGACCTGCTTGATCGTGACCGCTGGCTGATTGATTCCGAGAACGCAGGATGCTTCGCACGGCGCGGGACAAATCCGGCCGGTGAATTCCGGGAAATTGTTGGTCGCGTGCAGTTGGCGAATGGCTTCTCTCCAACGCCCCCGATAGACGAGATCGTTCCAATCGGGAATCAGGTTGTTGACGGGGCATCCGGTCTGGCAAAAGGGCACGCCACAATCCATGCAGCGCGCGCCTTGGGTCCGAAGTCTCTCTTCCGGAAAATCGAGGTAGATCTCGAACCAATCATTGACCCGCTGCGTGACTGGCCGCCGCGGCGCAAGTTCGCGCCCATATTCCAGGAATCCCGTGTCCTTACCCATGTTGCACCTGCACATCTGCGACTGGCACGCCCAGCGGGACACTTGGGATGTAGGGTTGACGGCGGCGGCTTACTCCGAGCACTCGTTTGTGTTCGTGCGGAAAAACTTTTATGAATCGCGACAACGCTTCTGACCAATTGTCGAGAATCCAAAGAGCGCGCGGACTCCCGGTAAGACCGAGATGGCGCGTGACGAGATCTTTGACAAGCTTAGCTTCGGTCACACAACTACCGTTGAACTGCGGATCATGCGATGCGAGAACCGGCTCGAGGTCAACCGAATCGAGATTGCAGCGTTCTTTGGTGAAGTCTCCGCGCTCGTCAAAAACGTAGGCAACGCCACCGCTCATGCCGGCCGCAAAGTTTCTTCCGCAGGCTCCGAGCACCAGCACGAGGCCCTTGGTCATGTATTCGCAGCCGTGATCGCCGACGCCTTCGACAACCGCGGTCGCTCCGGAATTGCGAACGGCAAAGCGCTCTCCGGCAACTCCATTGAAAAAAGCTTCGCCGCTGGTTGCGCCGTAGAGGGCAACGTTGCCGATCAGAATATTTTTTTCGGGAGCGAACCTCGACCGCCGTGGCGGATACGCCACCAAACGCCCGCCAGACAGGCCTTTGCCCACATAGTCGTTGGCATCGCCTTCGAGTGTGAGAGTAACTCCCTGGGCGAGAAACGCTCCCATGCTTTGCCCGGCAGATCCGTCGAGATGAATTCGAATCGTGTCGTCGGGCAGCCCCGCCGAACCATGGCGGCGTGCAATTTCTCCGCTCAGCATGGTTCCGACAGAACGATGAATGTTGCGCACGGGCAGTTTGATGACAACGGGCGCGCCGGTTTCGAGCGCAGCCTGCGATTTGGCAAGAAGCTGATGATCCAGCGCCTGCTCCAAGCCGTGTTCCTGCTTCTGCACGCAACGTCGCGCCACGCGAGATGGAGTCGGCGGCGCATAAAGAATCGCCGACAAATCCAGACCACTCGCCTTCCAGTGATCAACCGCCGGCTGCATTTCCAGCATGTCGACACGGCCAACCATTTCGTCCACGCGGCGAAAACCGAGCTCGGCCATGTATTGGCGGACTTGTTCCGCCAGAAAGAAGAAGAAATTGATGACATGCTCGGGCTGCCCTTGAAAACGCTTGCGCAGCACGGGATCTTGCGTGGCGATTCCGACCGAGCAGGTGTTGAGATGGCACTTGCGCATCATGACGCAGCCCATGGCAATCAGCGGCGTGGTGGCGAATCCGAATTCTTCCGCACCCAGCAGCGCCGCGATCACCACGTCACGGCCGGTTTGCAGCTTGCCATCGGTCTGCACGCGGATTCGGCTGCGCAGATCATTTAGCAAAAGCACTTGCTGCGTTTCCGCAAGACCCAACTCCCACGGGATGCCCGCGTGCTTGATCGAACTCAACGGGGACGCTCCGGTGCCTCCACTGTCGCCGCTGATCAGGACAACGTCGGCGTGTGCCTTGGCCACGCCCGCCGCCACCGTGCCCACTCCGACTTCTGCCACTAACTTCACCGCAATGCGAGCCTGCGGATTTACATTCTTAAGATCGTAGATCAGCTGCGCCAGGTCTTCGATCGAATAGATATCGTGATGAGGCGGTGGCGAGATCAATCCTACGCCAGGAATGGAATGCCTGAGACGTGCGATAACTTCATCGACTTTGTGGCCGGGAAGCTGGCCGCCTTCGCCGGGTTTCGCGCCTTGCGCCATTTTGATCTGTAACTCGTCCGCGTTGACTAAGTAATTCGTGGTTACTCCAAAGCGTGCCGATGCTACTTGTTTAACGGCACTTCGGCGCAGATCTCCATTTTCATCCGGATTGAAGCGTTCTTCATCTTCGCCGCCTTCGCCGGTGTTTGACTTACCGCCAATGCGGTTCATGGCGATGGCCAAAGTCTCGTGTGCTTCTTTGCTGATCGAGCCAAATGACATGGCTCCCGTGGTGAAACGCTTCACGATTTCTTTGGCTGGCTCAACTTCTTCGAGCGGAACCGGCTTGGTACTCTTCTTAAACTTCATCAAGCTGCGCAGTGTCGCCATGTTACTGCTCTGCTTGTCGATGAGGTCGGTATATTCCTGAAAAGTTTGAAAGCTTCCCTGCCGCACCGCTTGTTGCAATTTGCCGATGGTTAGCGGGTTCAGCAGGTGATACTCGCCATTCACGCGCTGGTGGTACGTTCCGCCGACCGCGAGTTCGGTCTCCGATTCGGTCAGCGGACGGAATGCATGCTCGTGCTTCATTTGCGCCTCGCGGGCCACAACTTCAAGCCCTATACCTTCCAGGCGCGACGCTGTTCCTGCGAAGTAGCCTTCCACTAACTCCTTGTTCAGGCCGATGGCTTCGAAAACCTGGGCTCCCTGATAACTCTGTAAAGTCGAGATACCCATCTTCGCGAAGGTCTTTAGCAAACCCTTATTTACCGACTTAATAAAATGTTTCACAGCTAACTCTGGAGTTATCCCCTCGGCTAGCTCGCCGCGCCGAGCCATATTTTCTACAGTTTCGAACGCCAGGTAAGGATTGATTGCGCTCGCGCCATAGCCACTCAGTAGCGCAAAGTGCATCACCTCACGCGGTTCGCCCGATTCCGTAATCAAAGCTACCTGCGACCGCGTCTCTTCTTTCAGGAGCAGGTTATGCACAGCGGCGAGCGCCAGGAGACTGGGTATGGGCGCGAGTTCTTTGTTTACCCCGCGGTCGGAAAGAATCAGAAGCGTGTAGCCTGCCCGGCCTGCGAGCGACGCCCGTTGACACAACTCTTCGAGCGCGCGCTTCAGCCCGGCTTCTCCTTCACTGGCTCGGAATAGAGCGGGCAGCGTGATCGCCAGTAAGTCGCCTGTCGAGACGCGGCGCAGCTTTTCCAAATCGAGGTTGGTCAGCAGCGGATGCGCCAGCTTCAGCATGTGGCAGTTCTCGGGCTCTTCCGAGAGGATGTTGCGCTCACTTCCGATATAACTACTCAGCGACATCACAATCTCTTCGCGAATCGAGTCAATAGGAGGATTCGTAACTTGCGCGAAGAGCTGCTTGAAGTAGTTAAAGAGCGACTGTGGCCGGTCAGAGAGGCAGGCCAATGGCGTATCTGTGCCCATGGAGCCAACTGGCTCTTCGCCCTTCGAAGCCATGGGAGCGAGGATCATGCGCAAGTCTTCGTCGCTATAGCCAAACGCACGCTGGCGGCGAAGCAAAGTTTCGGCTGGCGGATGATGCATGCGCGAAGGCGCAGGCAATTGATCGATCGTAATCTGATTATCTTTGATCCACTCCGCATAGGGCTGCCGCGAAGCCAACCGTTGCTTGATTTCTTTATCGGGGACGATGCGGCCTTCGACGGTATCCACCAGGAACATTTTTCCTGGCTGCAATCGGCCCTTCATCTTTACTTGTTCCGGTTCGATGTCGAGCGCACCCGTCTCCGAAGCCATGATGACGAGATCGTCGTTCGTCACTACATAGCGTCCTGGCCGCAAGCCATTGCGGTCCAGGATGGCGCCAATCACCTTGCCGTCGGTGAAAGCAATTGCCGCTGGCCCATCCCAAGGCTCCATCAGGCACGCGTGATATTCGTAGAACGCGCGCTTCTCCGGCTTCATGTGCGGATTGCCGGCCCACGCTTCCGGAATCAGCATAGCCATTGCATGCGGCAGACTCCGGCCCGCTTGCACCAGCAACTCGACGGCGTTGTCGAAGTTCGCGGAATCGCTGCCGTCGGGAGCGATGATCGGGAAGAGCTTCTGGATATCTTCGCCAAACAGCAGCGACTGCAGCAGCGATTGCCGGGCGTGCATCCAGTTGACATTGCCCTTGAGCGTGTTGATTTCGCCATTGTGCGCGATGTAGTGATAGGGATGAGCGCGTTGCCAACTCGGAAAAGTGTTGGTCGAAAAACGCTGATGCACCAGGCACAACGCGCTGGTCACGTCAGGGTCGGATAGCTCTTTGTAGAAATTAGTGATCTGCGGCGCCAGCAGCAGACCTTTATAGACAATGGTGCGGCAGGAGAGCGAAGGAATGTGAAACGTGCTCGCGTCTTCGATACCGGACGCGGCAATCTCATTCTCAGCGCGCTTGCGCACGACATACAGCTTTCGTTCGAAGGCGTCTTGGTCGGTAAATGCGCCGCATCCTATAAAAATTTGCTGGATGTAAGGTTGCGAGCCGCGCGCCACGCGGCCGATGGCATTGGCGAAACACGGCGTATCGCGCCAGCCGAGTACGATTAAACCTTCTTCGCGAATAATGCGCTCGAGAACGCCCTCGCATTGCAGGCGCGGATGTTTCTCCACCGGCAAGAATGTCATGCCGACGCCGTAAGCGCCGGGCTGAGGCAGTTCAAACCCCAACTTGCCGCACTCGCGCACAAAAAATTGATGCGGAATCTGGAGGAGAATGCCGGCTCCGTCGCCGGTCTCAGGATCGCATCCGCAAGCCCCGCGATGCGTCAGGTTGAGCAGCACCTCGATGCCCTTCTTTACGATGTCATGGCTTTTGTGGCCGCGAACATTGGCTACGAAGCCAATTCCACAGGCATCGTGCTCTTGCGCGGGGTGGTACAAACCCTGGGCGGGCGGAGGAGCATTCGATTTGTCGCGACGCGTCGTCATGGGCACGTTTGGAGGATCGGCATCGTCAGCGGCACCAGCCGCTTCTAAAAAATGAGTTGTTCTTGAGTGGGAGCTTTCTCCGCCTAGGCTGCCACGGCGGGCACTTCGGCTCAGGAACGCACTACTACAAGCTATTATTAAGAGGCCTTGGCGGGGCAAAGTACAATTCAGAATTTCGATGCGAAGGATGCGAATTTTTGAATGTTACCGCCGCATGACACATCCTGCTTCCTAATTTCACGCTAGACTTGGCAAGAGTCCGCTATAATCCCGGCATCGCAATGGATTTCGATCAGCTCATCACGTTTCTCGAAGTGGCCAAGCAGGGCAGCTTTTCGCGGGCGGGCGAGAAAGTTTTTCGCTCCCAATCCGCCGTCAGTGCCCAAATCCGCCAACTGGAGCAGGAATATGGCGATCGCCTGCTCGACCGCTCCGGCAAAACGGTCAAGCTGACTCCGGCCGGGCAAGTGCTCTTTGACTATGCCGAGCGCCTGAAATTGCTCCGCGAAGAATCGCTGATTGCCGTCGCCGACCATAGCAGTACGCCCCGCGGCACGCTTCGCGTCGGCGCCAACGAGGCAACTTGCCTCTACGTTCTGCCCGAGGTTTTTGCCGAGTACTGCCGCCGCTACCCGCCAGTTCAAATCAACATTTATCGGAATTTCAGTTACAAGGTTACGGAGAAACTGGAGAACGGCGCCATCGAAGTCGGGTTTTTGACTTTGCCGATTCAGTCTCCCAGCCTCGAGATTCAAACCATCTTTCGTGACAAGCTGGTGTTGATGGTGAGCCCAAAGAATCCTCTGGCTAAACAGAAGAGCGCGGCGGTTCGCGATATCGTCAAGCATCCGCTGCTTCTCCCGAAGACGGGCCACACGCGAAGGCTTCTCGACAAACTGTTTCGTCCTCATCGGGATGAACTGCAAGTTCGTATGGAGTTGCCCAGCATCGGCATGATCAAAAGTTTTGTCGCGGCTGACCTCGGAGTTTCCATCATCAGCGCGTTGTTCGCGCGCGATGAGGTCGCGGCGGGCAGAGTCAAACTGGTCGAACTGGAAGATGTTGAACTTTTTCGCGAGTTGGGCTTGGCCTACCGACGCGACCGGACACTTTCCTGCGCCTCCACCGCATTTATCGAAGTTCTGCGGCAATTGACAACGGCTAACAAAATACATGCTCCAATTCGGGCGTAAGTACCCATATCCCCCGCGCCGTTCGCTCAACCTCACTCGGGTAAAGCCGAAAGGCGGTCATTAAGATTTACATTCCGTTCACACTTCCCCTTTATGCTAATTTCGTTACAGTCGAAAGATCGTCTGAGGTTGCGCGAGTATTCCATGGCCCGAAAACCACCTACGGCACCGCGAGTGAAACGCCGTTTAACTTCCACGCGACCCCGAGTTGCGGAAGCTCACGCGCGCCCAGCCGCGTCGCGCAATAATAATGACGAAAGCGCCGAAGATGAATTATCAGCTCAGGTAGTCCGCGGCTGTCTCATCGCCCGCGACGCGGTCTTCAATGTGAGGGACTTTCTCGCCGAAGGCTCGCGGCTCGCCTTTCTCGCCATCAAGGATTGCGAAAAAGAACTCGACCAGATCGAGCGCAAGATCGATGAACAACTCCCGGAAGCTATCACCCGGGTCGGCGAAGCCAAGGCCCGCGAGTTACTCGCCTGCCTCAAGTTCATCACCGACCTTGAGCGCATCGGCGATCTCGCCTACAGCGCGGTCATGCAACTGCAATCGCGTCGCGAGAAATTGCCGGCTGCCGACACTCGTCAACTCGTCGAAATGGCGTCTTTACTTTGCACCATGCTCGATCACGTTCATCAGGGTTTTACCACGCGGGATGTGGCGCACGCGCAAAGCGTTCTGCAATCCGATCCAGAGGTGGACCGGATTTGTCATTCCCTCTTTCACCGCCATTTGGCTGAGCCCAACACGCCCAGCGGCCAAAAGAATTTTGACATTCTGCTCGCGGCCCAAGCCCTGGAACGCGTCGGCGACCACGCCAAGAATTTAGCGGAAGAAATCTTCGCGTTATCCGAAGGCCGCTCGCTGCGTCACAACGCACGAAAGCTTTCGACTGCCTAGTGGTTACTTCTTGGCGAACGCGGCCTTTTGCAGCGCCATTCAATAATCATCCTCAAGAAACGCTAGTAAGCCCAGTATGGCCCTGTCCCGCCCGGTGTGCTCGTACCCTGAATCGCCGTATAGACATTCCGTCCGTAAAAAAACGGCAATCCCCAATCGAAACCATCGATCGTGTTCGGACCGGCCAGTTGCCCGAGCACAGCATCGTTCGGAAGGTTGTCGGCATTAGCCACGCTGAAGTTGACCGTGCCCGTGGGCGTTCCGGTGTATCCGGCGTTTGTAGCCGAGAGATTCAAGGTGGAGTTCGGGCAGTAGAACGCGCTATTGGGATTTTGGCAAGGTGGTATGGAGGCATCCGGGAAAAAGAATGCGTTCGATCCGCTGTCGAGGAAGCTCTGACTGTACTGCGCGTTATTGAAATTGGTGATGAAGTTGCCATTGTCGTCCACCGGATAGACGGTTGCTCCATTCAATCCGTTGTTCGACTCGGTCCCAATGCCAAACACGAGCCATCCAGTCAAACTCGTTTCAGGTCCGCTGACCGCGGGCAGTTCGATGATCACTCCGTTATTATCCGCGGAGAAAAGCGATACGGGGTTGGCCACCTGCTGCGTCAAACTCTCCGCGATCGCGGTGCAGCCGGCGGCGGGACACTCGTAATAGAGATCGGGATTCTGGCCGGACGAAGGCGGCAGCGCGCACGCGCCGCCGCAATCTTGCGCAAAACTTCCCACACCGATGATGCCGTTCGCGCCTAAATTAGGAACTGTGTCGGCCGGCCCTCCAGGATTGTTTGCGCACAGAGAGGTTGAGGGCAGCGGATAGGCCGTCTCATTAATCACCTGAACCGGCACGGAACTCGCCTTCTCACTCGCAATCTCGACATCGGCGGTCTGAACCGGTCCCCATGTGTAGCCGATCACGAAGGGAAGGCACTCCGCCACGGGGTTGCCATCGGTATAATTTTGCTGCGGGAGCGAAACTGTCAGTTGGGAAGAGAGAATTCTTAGCCCGGAGGACCCGGTATCCACCAGAATACCGTCGATCGTCTGGCAAGTCGAAGTGCCCGGAGTGCACACCGTCACGCTGGTAAACGCGCCGTTGGCATAGTTCCCCGCAGGGCCGGTATTCACGGTCAGGGTCGCTACATTCGATCCCGTGGGCGGCGGCGTTTGCTTCGTAGTCGGTGATGATCCGCCTCCGCAAGCGCCCGCAAACAGTAAGGCTCCGCAAACCGCCGCGGTCGTGATTCCATTCTTGATCGTTATCATTATCATTCGGTTTTGGTCGGTCACCTTCCGCACCTTATCGCGCGCGCCTGTCATCGGATCGCCTCCGCTTTGACGCTCCCTGGCAGCATGTCAGGAATGTAAGCTCTGCCCGTGAACGACCGCATATGCCCACCTGACTCCACCACGAGCCCGGGTTGGTGAATCACCAGCGGCCGTCGCCCCGCATGCAAATTCGCCTGCGTCTGCGCGGCTTGCTGGTACTGCGCAAAGTAGCTAGCCAAGACCTGCCGCATGTCAGGCGGCCATGCCCCCTGCCACGCCACCGCGAACACCTTACCTGTGGCTGCCGAAACGTATTCGCGCACGACCACTCCGCTCGCAGCTGTGATCTCATGGAGGGTATAGCTTTCGGATTGCGTACTACGTAGACTGCCCTGCATGTGCGCCTGATCGGCTTGCACCGAACTCACGTTCTCGCCAAGTCCTGCGAAAGCAGGCAAGGCGATCATCAGCATCATTGCCGAAATTATCGCTGTCCTTACGACCCACGTCGTCTTGGCGACCCACGTCGCACCAAGGCGATGGCGTGGAAGAATCTGTTTTTCAATCATGAAGAGGCACTCCTTTGGCCAGAACGCAACGCGTTGGAAGCGAAACAAACTAAAAGAGAAGCTACCAGCGATGTCAGTCACTCAGTCAAGACACAGGTTTGGCCCCGGAGGTCGTCTACGGCCCGAGGTTTGCAGATTACAACGCAGCTGCGGCCACATAGCTTCCAGTTAGTTTTTTAGAGTGGCGATTCGCTTGGCGGGTTGCCGTGTGCAACGTAAGAGTTTGTAAAGAAAATGTCGCCAGTCGATGCCCTTCAGCGCTGGTTGGTCTCAATGAAAATCGTGCGACACCGTCTCTGCCTTCGTAACTCGAAGCGGCGAAACTTTTTCTGCCCGTATATGAATAACGTTGTCTTGGTTCTGCAAAATCCCTTCGATCATCACGAAGCGCTCGGAGATCAGCAACACGCGATTTTTCTGCAGCAGGTCAGGGCTGAAAATCGCATTGGCGATGCCCGTTTCATCTTCCAGGCTCATGAACATCATTCCCTTGGCTGTACCGGGCCGCTGGCGGGCAATCACGCATCCGCCAATGCGCAAGCGCCGTCCATTCGGAAGATGTGCCAGATCGCAAGCGCGAATAATCCCCATCTTTTTCATTTCTGCTCGCCGATACTGCATGGGATGCGGCCCCACGGTCAGCCCGGTTGCGCGAAAGTCGGCCACCAACCGTTCTTCGTCCGTCATCGCCGCAAGTGGTGATCCCTCCCCAATTTCCGGCAACTCATCTTCCGGTAGCTCATCGAGCAACGGCCCCGACCAGCGGACCGCCCGCTCCACCTGCCAAAGCGCATCGCGCCGATGAAGTTTAAGGTTTTGTCTTTCACTGGCAACTGACGACTGGCCACTGGCCACTGAATTAAGCGCGCCAATTTCCGCCAGCGTCGTCAATTCATCCTTGCGCAACTCGGGCACGCGGCGGGCCAAATCCTGAATCGAAGCAAACGGAGCCAAACTGCGCTCACGAACCAATGCCTGCCCTCCCGGCTCGCGCAACCCGCGCGCGTATTTCAGGCCCAGACGTACTGCAATATTCTTACCGGCAAAATCATTGCCTTTACTGGCCACTAGCAACTGGCCGCTGGCAACTGCTTCCAAACTGCACTTCCAATCCGAACGGGTCACATCCATGGGCAACATTTTCAATCCGTGCCGCTGCGCATCTTTCACAATTGTCGCAGGATGATAAAAACCCATCGGCTGATTATTGAGCAGCGCTGCCGTAAAAGCCGCCAGGTAATGACATTTCAAATAAGCGCTGGCATAAGCAATCAAGGCAAAGCTCGCGGCATGCGATTCGGGAAATCCATAAAGCGCAAACGAAGTGATCGCCTGGATAATCTGCTCCTGCGTCTCGCCGAGAATTCCATTGCGTGTCATGCCGGCGCGCAACTTCTCTTCGATCACTTTCATTCGCGCTTCCGAACGCTTGAATCCCATGGCGCGGCGCAACTCTTCCGCCTCGCCGCCGGTGAAGTTGGCCGTGATCATGGCCATGCGCAGCAACTGCTCCTGAAACAGCGGCACGCCCAGGGTGCGGCCGAGCACCGTCTCGAGCGACGGATGCGGGTATGTGACATCTTCTCTGCCTTGCCGCCGCTTGAGAAATGGATTGACCATATTCCCCACGATCGGCCCCGGCCTGATGATCGCCACCTGCACGACGATGTCGTAAAACTTTTTTGGCATGAGCCGCGGCAGGCACGCCATCTGCGCCCGGCTCTCCACCTGGAACATTCCCACCGTGTCGGCTTTTTGCAGTGTCGAATAAACGACGGGATCCTCCGCCGGAAGATGCGCCAGATCTACGTCTTCGTGATAGTGATCGCGAATCAGTTCGAGAGAATCTTTGAGCGCGGCCATCATGCCGAGGCCCAGCAGATCGACTTTGATGATGCCCATGTCGGCGCAATCTTCTTTATCCCACTGCACGACCACGCGGCCCGGCATGGACGCGGGCTCCAGTGGCACGACAGAATCAAGCCGGCCTTCACAGATAACCATTCCTCCAGAATGCTGGCCCAGATGGCGCGGCAAATCCCGCGCCGCGAGACACAACTCGAAATATTTGCGAATCCGCGGATGCTTAAGATCGAGGCCGGCATCACATAGGCGGCGATCCAGCGCATCATGCTCGTCTTTGAATTCCCAGGTTGCGACCGCCGCTGAAATTCTTTTCAGCGTATCGTCGTCGAAGCCCATCGCCTTGCCCATCTCGCGCGCCGCCATGCGATTGCGATAGGTGATCACGTTGGCGGTCATCGCCGCGCCGCGCTGTCCGTAGCGTTGATAGACATGCTGGATAACGCGTTCGCGTTCGCCGCCACTCGGCAAATCAAGATCGATGTCAGGCCATTCGCCGCGTTCCTCGGAAAGAAAACGCTCAAACAACAATTCCATCCCGATAGGATCAACTGCTGTAATACCGAGCGAGTAGCAAACTGCGCTATTGGCGGCCGATCCGCGGCCCTGCACCAGAATTTTCTGCTCGCGGCAGTAGCGCACTATGTCCCAGACGATCAAAAAATAGCCGGCCAGTTTCAGATGGTCGATCAAATTTAATTCGCGTTCGATTTGCCGGCGCGCGCGCTTTTTCAACTCCGCGTCCGCCCGGCCGTACCGGCTCTGCCATCCTTCCCGCGTGCGTTCGCGCAGAAACGACATCATCGTTTCTCCCTCCGGCACGGGATAACGTGGAAACTCATATCCCAAATCATTGAGCGCGAATTCCAGCCGCGAAGAGAGTTCGAGAGTGTTGGTGATGGCCTGCGGAACATCCGCAAAGAGCGCTCGCATTCCCGCGGGAGATTTGAGAGAGCGTTCGGCATTGCGCGCCAGCAGGCGGCCGGCAGTAGCCAGCGTGCGATGATGGCGCAACGCGGTGAATGCATCTGCCAGTTCGCGCTCCCGAGGCGACGCATAATTCACGCCATTGGTCGCGAGCAGCGGCAGCTGCAAAGCCTCTGCAATTTGAATCGCAACCCGATTGCGATATTCCTCATCGCGATGATAATGCCGTTGCAATTCGACGTAAACATTTGCTCGCCCAAATATTTCCGTCAATCGCCGGACTGCTTCGCACGCCGCCTGCGGCCCAGCTTGTCTGAGCGCTGCAGCCAGCGGCCCCTCTTCTCCGCCGGTCAAACAAATCAAGCCGTCGGCATGCTCGATAAAATCCGCATCCTCCGCAGAGGCTCCTTCCTTGCGGCCAACCCACAATTTCATTTTTGTTATCAGGCGGCAAAGGTTTTGATAGCCCGCGCGCGAAGCAACCAGCAGCGGGAGCCGAAATTGACCACTGAGAGAGGGCGGAAGAGCAGCGCATGTGATTTCCGCCCCAATATGCGCCTTGATCTTCGCTTTTTTTGCGGCGAGATGAAAACGCGGCGAGCTGTAGAGCCCATCGCGATCAAGCATGGCCATCGCCGGCATCGCAAGGTTTGCGCACACCGCAACTAATTCCTCGGGAAGCGAAGCACCTTCGAGAAAGCTGAATGCGGAGCGGGAGTGGAGTTCAATGTACATCAGCTTTCCAGCTCTCAGCCGTCAGCTATCAGTTAGCTCTCGCCACTGAGAAACCGAGAATTGTCTTCCTAGTCATACATTCCTTCCACAAACCACTTTCCACTTAGCCTGTCCTGCACCAGGCGATAGAGAACGAGTTGTTCATTATCCGAAGACACGGCAATGTCCCACTCCTCGCGCGACCAACCTTCCTGTTCGGACCAATCGCCGGAAGAGCGCCAAGGGCCGGCTGTCCAGACAATTTCACCGGCAATATCTTCGCGATCAAGGCAGCACAGTTGCACCGGCTTCGCTTCGCGCACGGTAACGCTCGCGACCAGCGGCGGACGAAACAGGCGCAGCGCAATCACCGCGCTCATTTTTTCTTCGCCATTTATTTTTATATTTTCTGCATGACTTTCTGCGAGTTCGCATGTCTTTTCGTTCCCTTGCATGGACATATTTTCTTCATCTTTCTTTCGATTTCCCGACGACTTGACTTTCGTTCTTAATTTGAGCGCAGGTTCCACCGGCGCGAAGTGCCGCATCGCAAACCCGCCTTCACGATGCGTATCCAGCAACTCCACCGACCCCACTCTTCCCTCCCCCACAATTCCCGCGATGCGTGCCAGCGTCAGCTCCAGCTTTTCCGGCTCGGGAAAAACCGGCTGAAACAATCCACTCTGCAGGGCTCGCGGACGCGCAGGCTGCGCCGACAAATCAATTTTCACGATGGGCGCTCCCGGCAGATGCGCCTGTAAATCAAGCTGCAATAATTTCAGAAATACTCTCGCGTCGAGCATGGGCGTCGGCAGGCTTAAAGTGCGAGTGAACTTTTGGTCGATTTTTCCGGCAAGTTTGTAAGTTGGCGTCTCCGCAAACGACGCGTCATCGTTCACCTGCGATGCAGAGAGTTTCAATTCCAGACGCAACTCCTGCGCCGCCAGCGCTCGCGCGCTCAAGCGTGCACACAATTGTTCCAGCATGCGATTGAGCAAAAATGCCAGCGGCTCCAGCAACACGATGGGATGTTCCAGTTCCACGCTCTCGGCAAAAATCAACTGCGGTTCCCACACGCGCAAATTGCGCTGCACGGCGCCCCGCGCTAACTGTTGCAGACGGATTCCCTGCTGCCCCAATCGCTCGCTGACCGGAACTTCGGGCAGAGCCGCCAGCGCCCGCAATTTGCGAATGCCCCAGCGGTCCAACGTTTCCGACCAGCGGGCAGCCTGCTCAACATCGGAAGGAAAGCTGGAAAAGCCAGAAGAAAAAGTGGAAGAAAAACTTTCCAGCAGCACATCCACCGGCAGATTTCCGAGACGTTCGGCTTCACGACCTTCAGGAATCAAAGTCACGCCGGGGAGCCCACGAGCCGCGAGCAGGGCGGCGTCCGGGTTTGCCGCCATGGCTATGTATGCTTCCAGTCCCAACTGAGAAACATGTTGCGACAAATTGCTCGCAATCTTCGGCAAGGGACCGAGCAGCGGCTCGAGGCCGGCAAGGTTCAACAGCACGATGCCGGGCGAGGTATCTTCCACTTCCGGAGAAAACGACTGCACACAATCGAGGAGAGCAGCGTGCGCTGACGACTCCTGCGACTCCGAGCGTGCACGCAGAACGAGGTTTTCCCATGCTTCGAGTTGCGACTTAGTCGCGCCTACCTCTACTCCTGATTGCCGCGCTCTTTCGTTGAGAGCCACGACTTTTTCCAGCGGAGGCCGGCCGCCGCCCAGCACCGCGACCGAGCGCCCGCGCAACTCAGGCTCAAAGCGAACGATCGCTTGCACGGAAAAATCGGGAATGAAAATACAGGCAAACATGGGGGATCAGCTATCAGTTGTCAGCTCTCAGTAAAGACTCATGCTTCAAATAACAATGACGAATGATGGCGATAAGAATTCTGAGTCTGTAACTGGAACCAGTGATTTCGAACTTATGAAATAAACTATCCCGCCCATGCGGCTCGACTCTGGAAACTTGCTCTGGTTGATTGCACTGGCTTGCGCTCCAACTTGCGTTCCAGGCGCGAACACATCAACTCGACGGTGATTTCAAATTGATCTAACAATTCCGCATGCGATAACTCCGCATGCATGGGCGGTTTTCCTGATAGCTGACATCTGATCGCTGACAGCTTTTTCGCGCCTGACACCTTCAGCAGCATCGACGAGCAACTCCCGGCAATGGGCTGCCGTTCCAATACCAGCAGCACGGTCGGCGTATGCTCAACCGCGCGTCGAAAGCGGAACCACGATGCCAGAGGAATTCGCCGCGCACTCGCCATCGGAACATCGCCGAGATCGAGGGCGATCATTCCGAAACCATTGCTCTGCAGCAGCAAGTCGGTGACTTTCAGAACTTGCCCCAACCGCGATTCCCAACGCTGGCCTTCCGGATGGAGCCCCGGACTCCTCTTCCCCGGCAATTCCTCAGATCGAGAGTTTGTTCTACGCCCGGCCGATGGAGGTTTACGTGAGGGATATTTTTCTCCGCATCGCACCCACAGCAAACGGCTCATCTCCATACCCGCCGCTGCGGCAGATGCGGGATCGAACGCATCGCCCGTATCCACCAGCGCGCAAACTTCTCCGCGCTCGGTGGCGCGGGCCAGCGCGAAAAGCAATATGCTGGTCCTCCCCGAAGAGGCCGTGCCGCAGATTTCCGTGAGGCAACCGCGAGCCAGGCCGCCCGTCAGTGAATCCAGTTGCGCGAGGCCGCTTGAAACCATTTCCGGCGTCGCGCGCACCTCCAGGCGCGAAGCAGGAACGACCGCTGCCAACTTGGGGCTTGCGCCCATAAGGGCTGAAATCTCCGCAGCATTCCTAATGATCTTCGCGGCCGTGGGGCGCGGAGAAACTGAAGGAGCCGCCGAAGAGAAAATAAAATGGCGGCCAGTGGCCGCCGATGAAAAAACCGGAGAGGCAGACATACTTTCTCACAATTGTCAGGGAACGTAGAGGGCTTGTGCCCCCCCCCGAGGACGTATTCGTTTTTTGTTCGCCTATAAAAGTATCTCTCTTTGGCTGGCCATTGTCAAGTTAGTTCTGTCAAAATCCTTGGAGCAAAGCGCAACTTGCAGATTTATAAAGCTTTTCCATGAAATTTCTATGGGTTGCTTTTTGATCGTTCGAAGTCTCGCTTTCACAGAACGACCGAGACAATGCACGCTGCGACCCCTATGTCTGCAATCCACTTTTGTTATAATCGGATTTTCGTCGCACCTGCGGCGCTATCGTCTAGGGGTTAGGACGGAAGATTCTCAATCTTCAAACCCGGGTTCGATTCCCGGTAGCGCTACCAACCTTCCTTAAGCCATTTTCTTGCAATAGGTTGTAGCCTGCCAAAATTTTGTCACGGTGCATGTCCCTGTAATTCCGCCGGATTTTCCCAGAAAGTCGGTATTGCTGGATATGTCGAACCGAAGAGTCAGCATCATTGAACGAGTCAAACGAGATGGGAAATGGATGTGGGGCGAGAAGTGGGAGCTTCCGGTCAAGTTCACCTTGAAGCAAGGTTCCCGCCAAGGGAAGTTTTACGTGCTCTGGTATCGCGGTGCCAACAAGGTCTTGACCCCCGTGCCTCAAAACAACGGCGAATCGCTTCCCAACCTCAGCGGAGCCTTGCGCCTAGCGAAAATCAAGCAGCGGCATCTGGAGGACGAAGCGGACGGCTTGCAACGCCCTGATCCCATCAAGCCAGTGAACCGCATCACCATCCAGGAGGCCGTGCACAAGTTCGTCACTCAAATCGAGCTCACCAAGAACCCGCTTACCTACAAGATTTATGAGCAGAACCTCCGTGAATATTCAGAATGGACGAAGCTGACCTACGTCGATGAGATCGACAAGGACCATCTGTTTGAATACCGCAAACACGTCATGGACGGCGGGAACGAGCGTCTCACGGCGGATTGGAAACTGCTGCGGATAAACAAAATGGTCAAGACCGTCCTGAAATTGGATCACGGCAAAGGGCCGATCAAGAAATCAGACCTCGGCAAGATGAAGCCAAACGGCGATCCTGATATCTATACGCCGTAGGAGTTGCAGGCGTTTTTTGGGGCATGCAGGCCGGACGAGCATCTGCGTTACTCGGCGCTGCGTGAGGCAGCGTTTCGCAAGAAAGAGTTGATGTACCTTGAGAAGGACGATGTTCTGGTCTCGCAGCAGATGCTCCAAGTCAAGTCTAAGGAGCGTCGCGACAACGACGGAAATCTGCTTTACAAGTATGCGGCTAAAGCCGACAGCGAGCGGGCCGTGCCGATCAGCCGCGAGTTGATGGAGAGGATCGTTCAGCACATGGCCTCGCACCGGCATCGGCTTGTCTTCTGCACGCGCTCAGGGAAGCCGGACACGCACCTGTGGGACAAGATCAAGTCCGTAGCGAAGCGCGCGGGTCTTGACCCCGCCCGCTTCAACCTGAAGAAGTTTCGTGCCACGCAGGCGACGCAATGGCTCCGGCCCAAGTGGCTTGGCGGTTTTGGCTACGACATGCCAACCGTAAAGCGACTGCTCGGGCACGAGAAGGACAGCGACTCGGTCTGGTCTTATGTGCGGCGCGTGGAGAACGAAAACTTGGTCGCGGAAATGAACAGGCAAAAAGAAAAAGGCTCTCCGCTGGACGGGACGAGCAGACAGCTCAAGGGCCCTGTGGTTGTAACTCAAAAAGGTGCAGTCGCGGTGACGGGTGTCCAAGCTTTCTGAGCCTGATGGATGGTCCATACGGGGAGCGCAGCAGTTGAAGCCCCCGTTGAGAACCAGAGGACATTCGGCAAAGACGGCCGGGAGCGGGTGCGAAAGGTCCCGCGAAAAGGCGTGGGGGGCCCGTCCTTGTGTTCTCAATGTGTCCGGACGCTGCCTACGCGGGAGAGCCGCCTGAACTCGTCCGCCGTTTCCTCACTCACTACCTCAACGAAGGTAGCGTTCTTGCCTTCAACGACCGTGATGCCTTTCACCTTCGGCATGTCGCTCCTGCGGCCGCAGTCCGGGCACTGATTGGTGCGGCCCGGCCTGTAGCAGCCCGGCGTTCATGGGAAGAACCCGTCTCCGCAATCAACGCATATCATCAGGCCGCATTTCACGCACCGCTCGCAGCCGGATCGTGTCAACTCAAAGCTCGTGCCGCCGCTGGTCTGATCGCCGATTCAGGGCAAAGAAGCCGACCTATACTGGCGGACTCCGCAAGAAGTGTGGCGACAACATCTACGAGCCTCAGGCTTCAGGAGGAGGCTACCGTCAACTCCGCTCTATGCATTCGAACGGAGATTCGGAGGACGAAGAAAACAAGGCGCACGACCTTGGCGGCAAACGCATTCTGGTCTCTGAGACCTTCGCATATTTCGGCTCCAAGGCGTTGCCGCTGCCCACCCGATTCCAGTCTCTCATCGTTCAGCGCGGTCATCGCTCTCGATTTTCCGACGACTTAAAAGCCGAGTTCATCCGTCTTGCCGGAAGTGTCAGATTCGGTGTCCATGGAGCACCTCGGCGATGGCCGGACGGCGATAATTCATGGATGAAGGGTTGCGGCTGCACGCCGCGAAAGAAGAAATGAGAATCATTTTTAGCCGCAAGGGTTTCGACTCGTCTTCGGGAGGCGTGCCGAGTCCTATCTTCCCGGACGGCAGAATGTTATCGCTGCCTATCCCCGACAGGCTGTCGAGGATCGCTTACGCGGACATTTCCGGCAATAACTGGGCGACCAGTGGGAGAAGCTGTATCGCAGTTGGCAGGCATTCCCCCGACGCATCGCGCTCATTTAGACCCTGATCTTGTCTGCGACTGCTTTCCGAGAGGCGAAGGTTGGCGACCGATTTTTGGGCAGGTCGGCTCGGCAGAAGGCCACCTGAGAAAGCAAGGAGTTTGTAAAGGCGACATCTTTCTGTTCTTTGGGTTATTTCGGAAGGTTGAGCAATCGATCTCAGGGTGGCGATACGTGAGAGATAGCAAGCCCGTGCACGTATTGTTCGGCTGGCTTCAAATAGCCGAGCGAGTCCCCGTTTCGGCGTGGCCTGTTACCGACCACTGGGCGCTGTACCATCCTCACCTCGCACGAGAGCCACACAAAAGCAATGTGATCTACGTCTCCAATGAACGCCTGACACTAGCGCAAAGGGAATGTCAGGGAATTGCTGGCGCTGGGGTGTTCTCGTTCTTCTCGCCCCTATTGCGATTGACAGCGCCGAAGTCCGACCGCCCCGGTCTTTGGCTGTTGCCCAAGTGGTTCTATCCGAAGCATCGTAAATCTGCGCTGAGTTTCCACGGCGACGTATCTCGCTGGAAGAAGTCGAGTAGCGGCACGATGCTGTCCTCGGTATCTCGTGGACAGGAATTTGTTCTCGACTGCGACGACTATCCAGAAGCGGTAGACTGGCTCGGCGATCTCTTCGATTCCCCTGCCGCTTCGTGTGCTTAGTTTCAATGCCGAAGAAAAACGATCCGCAAGACCGCCTCGTCCGCTACCGCCAGATCAAGATTCAGCGCGGTCGGCAGGAAGTCCGGGTAGCACCATTCTCGATCCGGTCTCCTGATCTGCCGCAAGACAGTCGCAAGTCGCCGAGTTGTCGAAGCTAGGTGATGCCCGTCACAGCAGCACATGATCAGTTCTGACACAGTGTTTGCAAACTAAACAGGCAGGGAGATCAAACGTGGACATCTTCGCTTTCGTGCTCCAGTTCGACCCGTCTGAAATAACCGGACTTGCCGCTCGATACGGTTCCGAACAGGACGAGGAGGTATTCAAGGCTGGGAGCTACATCAGGGACGGGAATTACAGCCGCGAAAACCTGAAGGTGATTGTTCGCTGGAAGTCGGCCCGTAAGATTGCCTTCATAGACGACAACACAGACTCGGAGATTGCCCGCGCTCTGCGATTCGCCGCTGACACCCGCACCAGCGAGAAATTAGCGGTAGAAATCCTTGACCGCCTGCATGGAGTAGGCTTACCCATGGCGTCTGCCATCCTTACTGCAATCCACCCGGACAAGTACACAGTCATTGATTTTCGCGCTCTGGAATCCCTTGGCGTAAGCAAATGGCCGACTGACTCGATTGACTACTACGTCAGTTATTTGCAGAAATGCCGCGAATTAGCTCATAAGCACCATGTGGATTTGAGAACGCTTGACCGTGCACTCTGGCAATGGTCGAAAGAACACGGCAAGCAGAAAACGGCGTGCGCCTAAAGTAAAGAGTTCTGCCAATGAGAAAACCAGAACAAGATCAGCATAGCGGTCGCACCAGAGTCAGCCCAGTTTTTAAATGGCTCAGCGAACACGGTGGCACAGGTTGGATGACAGAACTGTTGCGCCTCGCGGACGGAATTGAGCTATCCGATGGTGTTGGAGAGGTCATCTCTTTGTGGGTTGGGAAAGAGCGAACAGTTGCACCAAGCGCAGGAAGACTAGCGTGGATGATCCGCAACGCACACAAGCTGGCTCCCGTCGATGGTCGCCAATGGAGGGAGTATCGGCGACGGGTTATCGACAACCCGAAAAAAGAAGAGGCTCTACGCAAGCTTGATGCGGGAGACTTGAAGCGCATCCCGGCGAAATTGAAGCTCGAAGGTTGTACGCATGCAGATTGCCTCATTGAATGCGAAAAAGCATTTGTCTGGGTCGAAGGGAAACGCAATGATTGGCTGTCACCCAACATCAAGTGGGACGTGACCCGCGACCAACTCGCAAGAAACCTCGAAGCTTTGTGGCTATTGGCTAGAAAAGCCGAAAAGGATTTTTGGTTGTTGATTTGCCATGAGTACGATCTGAAGCACCATGAACAGGAACTCATCAGCGGCTATCGAGCGGGGACGTGGAAAGCCGGGTTTCCACATCTACCAATGGATGTTAGGACAATCTTTCAGCGGAAAATTGGCACTGTGAGATGGAGCACGATCTTTGATCACTGGCATGATCTAGCAGCAACGTTTGATGAGCAGTAAGGAAGACGTGATGGAAACATGTTTCCGAAGAAATGAGGAGTTGAGACGCATGCCAAACTACCCTGCAAGAGGCGGTGAACTCAGAACGTTCGAGGATAATGGCAAATGGACGTATGTGGTGATCTTTAAAGACAAAGAGCACAGACCCGGCATGTTGCCGTTTAGGAAAAAGTACTTCAACAAAGAGCCAGAAGCATATAGGGCGGCGCTTGAGATGTATAAGTATGTAGATGTGCCACCGCAATCTCCCGTCCGTTTCGTAAAAAAGAAAGCTCCCCGACGCGTGCCAACTCCGCAGGACAACCTCAAAGAACGCCTCTCCCGCTACCGCCAGATCAAGATCAGCGTGATCGGCAGGAAGTCCGGGAAGACAATCTCGATTCCGGTCTGGTTCGTGCTGGAAGACGAAATGCTGTACCTCCTCCCCGTGCAGGGTTCTGACACACAGTGGTACCGGAACGTGCTGGAGAACCCATCCATTCGAATTGATGCGCGTGACGCTGAGGCAGAGTTTCAGGCCGTTACGATCACTGATGCCAAGACAGTGAAATCTGTGGTCGAGAAATTTCGGGAGAAGTACGGGTCAGGAGATGTAAGAAAGTATTATTCGAAATTCGATGTGGCGGTTGGGGTTGAGACGGGCTGACACTTCTCGTTCCACTCGCCTTCGTCGGCTGCACTGCGAGGGGCACTGAGGCCGCGCCTATATTCCGCTCTAGAGGAGCGACTCGACTGCGCACAGTAGGGAAATCAAACTTCTATGGTGTCCTCGACTCGTGCATCAACGGATAGCAAAGCGAGATACGAACTGCATCGACCGCCCTTGCTCTTCGAGGTGTTTTTCCAGTTCGCTAAAGTCACTGCTAGCGCGTCGTTTGGCTCTCTTCTCGTTCTCAAATTGTGGACGCTTTTGGGCTTCACGGGAAACCACAAAGTATTGTGGACGTTTGGATGCGGGCTGGGTGCTCTTGGAGCGCCTTTTCTAAGCTTTACGCGTGAAGAGCTGGGGTTATGGAGAATCCAAGCCGACGGACCGTGCAAAACCATCCACATGCATGTGATTCGGCCAAAACGTGTAAGCGTGACCACTAGCAGATCATCTCTCCACGATTTTCTGGCTTACAGTCCGACGCAGATAGCAGCGTTGTGCATATTGTTGCTTGGGCCGGGGACTTGCTGTTGGCTGAGTATCAGTGCGCTCTCGTTGGCACTAAGTCCGTGGGCTGCCGATCTCCACATTTCTCCGTTTTGGGCAGCGAAAGCGATGCTCTTCGCGCCTTTAATTGGGCTGGTGCTAGGACTGCTCTTTGCTTTGATAGCGACCCCTTTCGTGCTGGTTGTAAGAAGAATCATGCGCCGACACCAAAATGAGCCCTCGGGAGCGGACAAATGACCATTGATGATCTTCGGAAAGCTCGTATTGGCCTAGTACTGGGCGGAGGCGGGGGCAAAGGTGCGTACGAAATCGGAGTGTGGAATACGCTCAGGAATGTCTATGGCATCAAGATCGCCGCCGTTTCTGGGACATCAGTCGGAGCATTGAACGCTCGAGTACCTCGCTCACGTACTCGGTGGTGACTGTCCGGATCGCAGTCACCATGCCTCTCATCATGCCCGATTCGCAGCCGTGAGGTCGCTTGCGCTCAGCGGTTTCGTGTCGGGCACCGCGAAGATGCGCTCCAGCCACTTGATTTCAGCGATAGTTTGCTCAGCTTCCATTTCATCTCAATCATCTAGCCACAAGAGGCAAACGGTCAAACTGAAGCGGTCGCCGCGATATCGAAGCCGCTGTGGAGTGTGCCGCGTTGGTGTGATGGGAAAGAAAACAGTTCGACGAGGAAATTTGGAAGGCATGGAGGCCGTCTTTCGCAGGCTCAATTGACGCAATGTGCTCCCCGTTTTCGCTTTGTATGCGGCGGCCTGACCCACTACACTTGAACGCATAAAGCCGTGAGCAAGAGCCTACCGCTGATACTTCGCCACGCTATGTATAACTTGCGTGGCGGCTTTCTGATTCGTCCGCTCACCATCGCGCTGGCGCTGGGCGGCGCAGGCGCATTCTTTTCGTGGTTGGAAGAGGAGTATCCAGCCACTAGCACCTGGGTGCCGACAGTCCTATTCCCCTCGCACGCCGACCCGCAGGTCGCCCAGGTTATTCTGGCGGGCATCGCCGCCTCCATTATGACGGTAGTTTCCATCGTGTTCGCCATTCTGTTGATGACGCTCACCCTGGCATCGATGCAGTTCTCCCCGCGCATCATCGTCAGCTTTTCCAGAGATCGCGTGACGCAATGGACGCTCGGTATCTTCCTCGGCACTTTTTCGTACTGCATGGCCGCGCTGCCGGCGGCGCACTCGCTTCCTCAGCCCTTCGCACCAGTGGCTACCGTCCTGGGCGCTATGGTGCTGGCCCTGGTCTGCGTCGGTTTATTGCTCTTCTTTATTCACCATATCTCCCAGGCAATCAGTGTCAATCACATCGTTGACAGAATCGCTGCAGAAACGGAAGCGATGATCGATGAGATCATGCCCTGGCCGCACCGGCTGAACCGCCACCTGAAGGATGCTGAACCGCTCAGACCCAACCCGAGCGAGGTAGCCGTCTTGAGTGTTGATTCCGGCTATATTCGCTTTGTCGATACGCAACGCCTCGTCGCGCTTGCGAAGCACTATCACGTTACCATCCGCGTTCTGCGCCGGGTTGGCCACTTCGTTCCGGCGGGAATCCCGCTGATGATGGTCTCGAAGGGGACGCGTCTTCTGCCCGAAGGAGTTGCCGAGCTGGTTGCGGCGCTCGACTTGGGCCCGACCAGAACCTTACAGCAGGACGTGGAGTTTGGCGTCTTGCAGATTGTCGACGTTGCGTTAAAGGCGATCTCGCCCGCCGTCAACGACCCCACAACTGCCATCAATTGCGTCGATCAGTTGAGTCGCATCCTGATCGGCTTCGCGTCCCGCGAGCCGCCCGAGGACCTGCTCTACGATCCGCCCGGCATCGTTCGCGCCAGCATCGGATGGATCCACTTCGAGCGCCTGCTGGAGGCAGCCTTTGAGCAGATCCGCATGTATTCGAAGACGGACGTGGCCGTTAGCTTGCGGTTACTGCGAGCCCTCGGTGACATCGCTGCCTCGACACCCGATCTGGAGTTCCGCCGGATACTCGTCGAGCGTGGAATGCGGACAGTGGCGGGCTGCACCGAAAAACTGGGCGAAGATGAACTAAGAGAACTCCGCGCCCGCCAGGCTGCTTTGGAGCAACTTTACCTCGATCGCTCTGCCGTAGCTTTAGAATAGCTGGCGCTTATTCTCCCCTCGACTGCTTGGACTCGGGGAATTGCCTATCCAGTTCGAGGTTCAATTCCAGGACATTAACTCGCGGCTCGCCCAGGAATCCCAGTTGGCGACCTGCGGTATGCTTGGCGACCAACTGGCGCAACGCTTCTTCGTTGATCCCGCGCGCCTTAGCCACGCGCGGTAGTTGGAAGGCAGCCGCATCCGGCGTGATGTCAGAATCAAGGCCGGAAGCAGAGGTTGTCACGAGGTCGATGGGTACCGGTGTGCCTGGATTCTCCGCTCGCGCAGTGGTTACATCGCCCTTCACTCGGTCAACAAGCTTCTGATTTGTTGGTCCCAACTGCGATCCGTTGGAGTTTGTAGGGTCGTAGGCGACGGCCGACGGACGAGGGTGGA
>PKXQ01000121.1 GCA_003132405.1 Acidobacteriaceae bacterium
ATTGTCATGGAATCAATTACACGTTTTGACTGTTGGTCATTGAGTGCTACCACTAACAACACTCAGACTGAACGCCACGATCCGCCACGACTTGTAATGGATCATTTTCAATATGGGTCCCCGTATGAGCGTTTTATTCAAGCAATACTTAGACTAGTCACGCAGTTTAGCTGGGACGGCGCTTTTCGAGAATCCGGACAACTACCGCCGAAGGAATAGCCCCGGCTAGAAACTACGTCGAATCCCGTTCTATCCCCAGTTTGCGATGGTCGAAGAGGTTGAGTAGAATCGTGGCGCTACCCGTTTGGAACTCGGCCCATTTTTTCAGGAGGCCTTATGGGAACCACCGCGCGGGTCTTTAGACTTGTATCCGGATCAGAATTTCGATTTCAATACTTCCCTGCCTGCCTGTTTTCTGTCTGGCTAGTTTTCTCTTCGACCGTTCTGGCGCAGACTAACCCTCCTCCGGCTGATCCGCATGAGATGGTGACGCGCGAGCCACGCACTCTCACCAAGCCGGCAGAGCGCTCGGCGGCGCTCGATCTGCTGGATCGCGCTCGGCAAAACTACAATCTGCATGACATCTCAACTCCCTACGCGCTGAAAGTTTCGTTCGAGACTAATGGCCCTGCACAGATGGAGGGCGAGTGGACGATGGAGGAGTTTTCGGACGGTGGGTCGCACTGGCGCTGGTCGGCGCAGGCGGGTGATTCGCAGCTTATTAGGATTGGCGCTGACGGCCGCGTTTATGGCACGAATCCGGCGGAGCCGGTCCCGATGCGCGTGCAGCTGGTGCGGTCGGCGTTGCATTGGCCGATCATGCGAAATGCGGGCGCGTCGGCGATTCGCGCTGCGAATGTGGAGCGTGATGGCAAATCGATAACGTGCCTGCTGACGAGCGCTTCGATTCCGCCGAATCCCGCGCCGCGCTCGTGGGTGGAGCGGGAATACTGCATCGACGCCGCTACGGGCCGGCTGCAAATGTGGTCGGAAGCTCCGGGAATTTATGCGGTTTACGACTACAGCGGCGCGACGCCATTTCGTGGGCACACGTTGCCGCGGGAGATTACCATCTTCGAAGACGGACGTCCCGCGGTACAGGTGCGCGTAGAAAGTGTGGAAGACGCGCCCGATCTCGATCCAAATCTCTTCAAGCCGGCGCCGGAGATGGGGAGTGCCGATGAATCGTTTACGCTGGCATCGCCCAATCGCTTTCCGATGCGCGTCGATCCTTCCGACGGGCCAACTTCTCCGTTCTTTCAGCCGGTGATTGTGCACGCCATTCTGGATGCGCAGGATGGGCATGTGCTGGATGCGGAGACCCTGCAAAATTCGGACCGGGATTTGAGTCGAGCGGCATTGGATGTGGTGAGTGGCGGGTCGTTTCCACCGTCGGGATTTCAGCAGGAAGTTTTTATCAACGTGCAGTTTCACATGCCCGCGGCGAAAATGGACGGACTGCCAATTTTTCATTCTTCCGTGGGCTGGGTGATTTTGGATCACGGGCGGAGGATTCCTCCCGTAAGAAGGCCGCCGCCTCACCCGGGGAAATAGCGCGGCGTGATATGCGTCACCGTGATGTGCGTCACAATGAGCCGTGATGGAGCCGGTCGCGGTTCGGGCCGGGGCTGCTAGAATTGCGTTGTTATGGCCTTTCCTGCTAACCGATTGCGCCGTTTGCGGCGCACTGAAACGCTGCGTACGCTGGTCCGCGAAACCCGTCTGACGCCCGAATCCTTTATTTATCCCCTCTTTATTTGCCCAGGATCGGGCATTCGCAAAGAAGTGGGATCGATGCCCGGAGTTTTTAACCTCTCAATCGACGAGGCCGTGAAGGAAGTGCGGGCGGCGCGGTCTCTGGGAGTGCTCTCGGTGATTCTGTTTGGGCTGCCCGAGAAAAAAGATGAAGTGGCGACCGGAGCCTGGGCCGAGAATGGCATCGTGCAGAAAGCAGCACGCGCGATCAAAAGTGAAGTGCGCGATGTAGTGGTGATGGGCGACGTTTGCTTGTGCGAATACATGTCGCACGGACATTGCGGAGTCGTTAAAGCTAACAACGAAGCCGAGCCGCAATCGCTGGGCGCGGCTGCGGCAGCGCCGCCAGCAACCACAGAGTACGAGATTGTGAATGACGCGAGCCTGGAGCTGCTGGCGCGGACTTCCGTGTCGCTGGCGCGGGCAGGCGTGGACGTGATTGCGCCCTCCGACATGATGGACGGAAGAGTGGGAGCGATTCGCACCGCGCTCGATGAGGCTGGTTTCGAAAACACGCCGATCCTCGCGTATGCCGCGAAGTTTGCGTCGGGATTTTATGGGCCTTTTCGCGAAGCGGCAGATTCAACTCCTAAGTTCGGCGATCGGCGCTCGTATCAGATGGATCCGGCGAACCTGCACGAGGCGATGCGCGAGATCGAGTTGGATGTTGAAGAAGGCGCGGACATGATCATGGTCAAGCCGGCGATGCCGTACTTGGACGTGATTGCCGCGGCTCGCGATCGGTTCGATCTGCCGCTGGCGGCTTATCAGGTTTCAGGCGAATACGCGATGATCGAGGCGGCGGCGCGGAATCAGTGGATCGATCGCGAACGAGTAATGATGGAATCGCTCCTCTGCATTCGGCGAGCCGGGGCGAGCATGATTCTGACCTATTACGCAATGGAAGCGGCGAAGTTTCTGGCGTAGTTTCCTATAGACACGGTTCTTCGGTGACGCAACGCCACTTTTTGTCGGGCGCAAACACTCACTCAGTCCCAGCGATTTACTGCTAAAGTGGTCCTGTCCTACGCAGAGGTCGCAACCTTCTAGCGTTGTCGGATTTAGATCAGAAACGATTCAGCCTCTCAACGCACTACATTAGGACGCGGGTTGAAGGTCTTTTCATCATATTTGTTGCAAAAGTAGTGTAAAATCCCCCGAACTCGGGAGGGATGCGTGCCCCGTTATGCGAAGTTGTCGTCTACGGAATTGATCAGGGCGTGCGCTGGCTCGAAAGATGAGAGAGCGTGGACAGAGTTCATACGGCGCTTTCAGGTCGTGATCGCAGCGGCAGTGCTGCGGACGGCGCGGCGCTGGGGCGAACCATCCGGCTCGCAAATCGACGACCTGGTCCAGGACACCTATCTGAAGCTCTGCGAAGATGACAGCCGATTGCTGCGCACATTCCACTCGCGGCGCGAGGATTCCATTTATGGATTTATAAAAGTGGTGGCGGCCAACGTCGTCCACGACCACTACAAGTCGGCGCTGGCCGTGAAGCGGGGCGCAAACCAGACGGAAGCGATTGTCGAACCCCTTCAAGTCGACCCGAGAACGATTGGCCCCGACAGTTTTAACCGAGTAAGTCAGCGGCTGCAGTTGGAGCAGATCGACAAGGTCCTGATGTTGGTTACGGCGGGTAAAGACCAGGAAAGAAAGATCGCAATTTTCTGGCTCCGCCACCGGCAGGGGCTTACCGCCAGCGAAATCGCATCCATCCCGGACATCGGGTTGACCACCGAAGGAGTGGAAAGCATGCTGCTTCGCCTGTCTAGCATGATTCGGAATCGCTTTTTAAGTACAAATCCCCACCGGGAAGTGAAGGTTTTGAGCCGTCAAAATCGTTTTAGAAGGATGGGGAACTAAGCTTTGGATAACAAGTTCAAAGAACATCTAGGAACGGTGGATCTGGCGCGGCTCCTCGAAGAAACGCGCGTGCATGCGGATGGGGCGCGGAGTGCGGTCGTTCTGATTCCACATCTGGCGGACTGCGACAGCTGCCGCGAACAATTTGAGGAGCTGGCATCGCTCGATCGCCAACTGAAAAGCCTGCGACCGCCTCAATCTCAGCTGCGCGAGAGCGCCTGCCCTGACCCGGGGGTGTGGCGCGAGATTGCGAGTTCTCCGACACCGGCCGCGCAGACGCTAACCTGCATCGAACATGCCAGCCGCTGTGATCATTGTGGTCCGTTGTTGCGGGAGGCGGTTGCCGATCTTATCGGGCTGCACGGAGAAATTACCGGGGCCGAGCGCAATTATGTAGCGACCCTCGAAAGCTCGCGCGTGGAGTGGCAGCAGAAACTGGCGCAGCGAATCAGCGGCACGCTGAGTTCGGCGCCGGGGCGCAAAGCGACAACCGCGCGATCGTGGTGGCAGACGTCGTGGGTGCCGCGTCTGGCGATGGTCGGAGTATCCCTACTGGCTGTAGTTGGCATGGGATCGTGGGTCATCATGCAGCGGAGGAGTCAGCCCGCCGCGGCTGAGCTGTTGGCTCGGGCCTATAGTCAAAAGCGAACCATAGAGTTGAGGATTGGGGACGCTCGATATGCGCCGCTGCGAGTTTCGCGCGGACCGGCCGCCTCGTTTACCAGCCGGTCGCCAGCGCTTCTAAAGGCGGAGGCATTGATTGCCAGCCAACTCGACGCTCACCCTTCGGATCCCGCGTGGCTGCAATCGCAAGCGCAGGCGGATTTGCTGGAAGGCAAATACGACGCCGCGGTCGAGGCCTTGCGCCATGCATTGGAGTTGGAACCCCATTCGCCCGCCATCCTGACCGACCTAGCCACCGCTTATTTCCAGCGCGCTCAACAAGAAGATCGGAAGGAAGATTTTGGCGCGGCTTATGAATACCTAAGCCAGGCATTGCGGCAGAGGCCGGACGATAGGGTCGCGCTTTTTAATCGCGCCATTATTGCGGAACATCAGTTTCTCTATCAACAGGCGCTCGATGATTGGGAGCATTACCTGCGGCTCGATCCGGGCTCGCAGTGGGTAGAAGAGGCGCGCAATCGGGCAGCTGCGGTGCGTGAAAAGTTGAAGGAGCACAGCAGCAAGGCGTTGCCGCTGCTTTCTCCTGCCGAAGTAGCTGCCTTGGCGACGAGCAGTAGTCCTGATTCTGCAGCACAGCGCTCCGACGTCGATCAACGTATCGAAGAATATTTGCATGAAGCCGTTCGCTCGTGGTTACCGCAGGCATTTGGGTTAAAAAGTAATGACGATAAGGGCGCCGCTCCGGCGCTTTTTTTTTTGGCGGACTTGACCGCCCGACAGCACGGGGATCTCTGGCTGACTGATCTTCTACACGGCTCTTCGGCGCCAAACTTTCCGCAAGCAGCGAACGCGCTCGCACGCGCCCTCCAAGCGAATGATGCTGGCAACCACGATGTTTCCCGCCAACAGGCTGCTCTTGCAGAACAACTATTTCGCGCTTCTGGAAATACGGCGGGCGCGTTGCGCGCGAAGTTCGAGCGGGCTTTCTCAGACCAGCTCTCACGCCACAGCGAAGAATGTCGGCAAGAAGCGACGGCCGCGCTCCAGGAATCGGCTAGACGTTCTTACGCGTGGGTACAGATTCAGTTTGGATTAGAGGAGAGTGTCTGCTCTGGATTGATGGGCGATCTCGGCGCATACGAAAAAGAAGCACATCGCGCCCAGGATCGCGCAGAGAAGGCTGGCTACGGCGCGCTTTATCTACGTGCGCTGGGATTCGTTGCGGAATGTAAATTCAATACCGGCGACCGTGCGGACGGCTGGAAGCTACTGAGCACAGGCCTGGAACGTTTCTGGTCAGCTCAGTATCCGAGCAGGCGAGGGTACAACCTCTACACAGAATCCGCTTATGACGCCGAGGCCAGTGGCCGGCCGAATTTGCAGATGGCGAGTTGGCGCGGGGCTAAGGACTTGATTGACCACGATGAGAGTCCGCTCCTTCGAGCCTGGGTCTCCACCGCAATGGCGAATGCCGCGATAGAAGCGCACCTGCCCCAAGTTGCCGAGCGTCAATATGCGGACGCTGCCCGGTTATTTGCGGCAGCGCCAAACACCGCCAGTCGCAACGCTGAGTTAGAAATTGAAGTGCGGGCTTCTCAGCTTGAGGCACATCAGGGACAATTCGACAATGCCATCGCGCGCCTGACGGCCATCCAAGATCAGATTCGACCGCTTTCGAACAACTATCTGGTTCAGATGTTCTATTCCACCTTGGGCGAACTCCAACTTGGACGGCATCGTGAGCTGGAAGCAGAGCAAGCGCTCAGGCCAGCGCTGGCGTTGGCAGAGCAGAGCCTTGCGACGCTGAAGTCCGAAGCGGACCGATCCAGTTGGAGCAAGAACGCAGCTCCGGCCTATCTCGCGCTGGTCGAAGCCGAGTTGGCTCAAGGCCGGTCGGAGGAAGCGCTGGAAACTTATGAGTGGTATCTAGGAGCGCCACAGCGGATGGCGGCGGATTCGCGCGCGAATCGAGGTATGACTGATGGCGCGACGAGGGAACCTTCCCGGTTGGCTTCTCGCTTTCCGCTGTTAACTAGGGAGACGGTGCTCGCCTATGCCGTTTTGCCCGACGGCCTTGCCATCTGGGTTTGTGACAATCGGGGCATCAACGCGCACTGGATTGCGAAATCTACCGACGGACTGCAAGAACTGGCGGGTAGATTTCACGATTTATCCTCAGATCCCAAATCCGATTTGAGCGCTTTGCGCCGCGATGCTCGCAGCCTTTATGAGTCGCTTATAACCCCTTTGGAACAGCAACTCGCGCCCGGACGTACGCTGGTCATTGAGGCGGGCGGATGGTTAGCCGCAGTGCCATTCGAAGCCCTGATCGATGCTGACGGTCACTACTTGATCGAACGCGCGCCCATGGTTTATTCCAATGGACAGGATTCGCAGGCGAGTTTGCACAACGACACCGGAATTTCCGCCGACGTGCCGGCGCTCGTGGTGGGCAGTACGGCCTCATCTTCTGCGGATGAACTCATTCCGCTTCCAGGAGTGGCAGCGGAAGCGGATGCTGTGGCCAGCGGTTTTCGTTCCGTGCGTGTGCTCAAAGGCGATGAAGCCACGCTCAGCGCCGTCCAAAGCCAACTGCCTGGCGCAGCAGTGTTCCACTTCGCCGGACATTCGCTCGCCGCGCCTGCGGGCAGCGGGCTGATGTTGAAAGGCCCGGAGGGCAAAGCGAAAGCACCGCGGCTAATGGGTGCAGCCGCTGTGCCGCGCCTGCGCTTGCAGAGCCTGCAACTGGCGGTGCTTTCAGCGTGCAGTACTGCTTCCGGGGATGGCGGGTCAGGAGGATTCGAAAGTATTACGGATGCCTTCCTGCGTGCGGGTGTTCCCCATGTGGTGGCGAGCCGGTGGGCCGTAGAGGAAACACGAGGATTCGTAGAGGACTTTTATCGTAACGTGCTGTCGGGCCAAACAGTTTCCGAGGCGGTTCGCATAGCCTCTAGGAATATGCTGGCGAATCCGCGCACATCTCATCCCTATTTCTGGTCAGCATTTGCAGCGTACGGACGGCCCTAATCTCTAACCGAGGAGACCTTCTATGCAAACCGAACGCTACTTCAACCGCTCTCTGTTTGTACTGACCAGCGCTTTGCTGACTGTGTTCTTCCTTAACGCCTGCCAGCAAACGCAACAGCCGGCCCCACCCGCGGCCGAATCCAAAGCCCCCGCCACCGAGAAAGTCTTTATTGAGTTTCGGGGTCCGTGGGCTTTTGTTCCCGATCCGAAGGATGCGAAAATGCTGCTGGCGATTGCACCCAAAGTTACGGGCCATCGCGATCTCTTTGTGCAGGCATCGAACGAATCGACATTGGCTGCGGGCGTTTATGAACTGTCGCTCCCCGCGCATAGCGGGACTGGCACCGCGACTCCACACCCCGACATTGCCAAGGCCGATATTGACACTCAAAGCCTGCAGCGCGCGCTTGATAATAAGAGCGCGAGGTACGTGATCCGCCTGCCCCAACCCGAAGAGTACGTCGTTGCGGGCCGTCACAGAATCCGGCTGGGCGCAACGTATCCACCCGACGCGTCGACGGAGAAAGACTACCCCTCCGCCATCTCCCTCCGCTACGACATCAGCAGTTGGAACGGGTTTTCCTTGGCGGGCACCCCCGATAGCGGCACGTTCAATCCATTGCTGCTTGAGGTAGAGACGCCAATGATTCGCTTTGTCATCATGCCGGCACAGTTCGACGATCCGAATGATAAGTGCAACTCCCACTCCCGCGAATCTTTCCGTGCGCTAACTGTGCTGCTCGGGTTGAACTTGTATGTAGATATTCCGAATGACCCTGCTGATTGCCACAGCAAAGATCCGCAGAGCCATCGTGCTGCCAACGCAGAGGGCGGCAGTTCGACGCGCCTGGAACGATTGGTTGCGCTGTTAACCGAGAACGTGGCTGACGTAGAGGGCGCGAACGCGGCGAATGTGGGCCGCATCAGCGACCATCTAACCGCTGCGATGTATTTCTTCGGCTTGCCCGGCGCCGACTGCGTGATACCCATCCTATTGCTTCATCCTGTTCCCAGCGGATCGAATCCTTGAGCTCAGGAGGCGGAAATGAGCGATTCATTTCCGCCTCGTTTGCCCTGTAATAAATCCCGCACACCTTCGCGGAATGCAAACCGGGCCTTCACGCACTGCGCTGACTATCGACGAACGACGAGCCGGCCAGAAGGGCTACAATAGCGGCGTGAACGTACCCGCCACGCCGAAGCCGACAGCTGACAACCAACCTTCGGAGAATCAGCATCACCACCACCACGCCACCTACGCCGCCGAGGCCAGCGGATTGCTGATCATGGCGGTTGTGTTGCTCATCCTTACCGTCATTCGCTATTGGCGCGAGATTCCGTGGAGCGCGCGCTGACGTTGCCGCGATGCCGCCAATCCCGCTAAAGAGCCGCGATCCGTTGGTGGTCGTCGTGCTCGGTCCGACGGCTAGCGGGAAGACGGCTCTGGCGCTGGCGATTGCGCGGCGATTCGGCGGCGAGATCGTCAATTGCGATTCGATCGCGATGTATCGCGATTTTGAAATCGGCACCGCAAAGCCGACAGCGGCCGAGCGCGCGGAAATTCCGCATCATCTCCTCGATTGCGTGGACCCGCTGGCCGATGCGACTGCGGGAGAATATGCGCGGCAGGCGCGGCAGATCATGCGCGAGATCGCGCGGCATCAACATTTGCCAATTGTCAGCGGAGGTACGGGCCTCTATCTCCGCGCGTTGCTTGAGGGACTTTTCCCTGGGCCTCAGCGGTCAGAAGAGTTGCGCGAGAGGCTGCGCGCGCGCGTCGAAGAGCGGGGCGCCTCACACCTGCATCGCGTCCTGGAGCGATTCGATCCTGCGGCTGCGAAGCGCATTCACGCCAACGATGTTCCAAAGATGATTCGAGCGATTGAAGTCTGCCTGGCAGCGCGCCAGCCCATCACTGAACTTTGGCAACAAGGGCGCGAACCGCTGCAGGGCTTTCGCATCCTGCGTCTGGGGCTGAATCCGGGGCGCGAAAGTTTGTATGCGCGCATCAACCAGCGAGCCGCGGAAATGTTTGATCAGGGATTGATCGCGGAGACTGAGCGATTGATGGCGAAATATGGCGAGCGAGCGCGTCCGCTGGCGTCGCTGGGATATAAGCAGGCGGTGCAGTTCTTGCGCGGCGAACTGGATCGGAAATCGGCGCTGGCGGGGGCGCGGCAGGCGCATCGCAATTATGCCAAGCGCCAGCTGACGTGGTTCCGGCGAGAGCCGGATGTGCATTGGCTGGCCGGCTTCGGCGACGACGACGCGATTCAAGCGGAAAGTACTGCGATGGTCGAATCCGAACTTTGAATTGCCCGGCAACTTCGCGGGACGTTGCTATCCATTTTTGCTATTGTCAATGGCATGCCCCGACATTTGCTGCTGATTGCGCTCGTGCTGGCAGCTACGCTTTGCCCGGCCAAGACAAAAGAGCAAGACCGCTTTCTGCGGGCCGGGCCAATCCATCTCGACAAGAGCGGCAAAAAGTGGGCCGATAAGACGCTGCGCCACATGTCGACCGAAGAGAAAGTTGGGCAACTCTTCGGCATCAAGGTGCTGGCGCAATTTCTGAACGACGCCGACCCGCGATGGATACAGTTGCGCGACGAGGTTCGCAAGTATCACGTCGGCTCCCTCGTGATGACCGTGCCGGTGGATGGCGCGGTGTTGCTCAGGAGCCAACCGTATGTGGCCGCCGAGTTGCTCAATCGGCTGCAACGATCATCGAAGCTGCCGCTGCTTGTCTCGGCCGATTTCGAGCGCGGCGTTTCCATGCGCTTGAATGGCACAACCGTCTTTCCTCACGCGATGGCTTTTGGAGCCACCGGCAAAACAGAAAATGCCGAGGTCTTTGCGCGCATCTCGGCGCTAGAGGCGCGGGCGATTGGAGTGCATTGGAATTTCTTTCCGATTGCGGACGTGAATTCCAATCCTGCGAATCCGATCATCAACACCCGTTCCTTTGGCGGAGATCCCACGCAGGTGGGCGATTTTGTGGCGGCATATATTCGCGGCGCACACGAAGGTGGGATGTTGGTCACAGCAAAACATTTTCCCGGGCATGGCGATACCGCGACCGATTCTCATCTCGGATTCGCGCAAGTCACCGGCGATAGGGCGCGGCTCGATCAGGTGGAACTGCCTCCGTTTCGACGCGCCATCGAGGCGGGTGTGGATGCCGTGATGGTGGCGCATGTCACGGTTCCCGCGCTCGATTCCGAGCCAAACCGTGTCGCCACAACTTCCAAAGCGATTGTGACCGGACTTCTGCGGGAGGATATGGGGTTCAACGGAATCGTCGTGACAGATGCTCTCGACATGGCGGGACTGACGCGGCTCTACGCGCCGGACACTGGCCGCGCGGCGGTAGACTCCTTCAAAGCCGGCAACGATGTGCTGATAATTCCGCACGATCTCGACGCCAGCTACCGCGCCATGATGCAAGCGGTGAAGAGTGGCGAGATCAGCCGTGCGCGGCTCGATGCATCGGTGCGCAAGATTCTCGAAACAAAGGCTGCCGTCGGTTTGAACAAGGCGCGACTGGTGGACCTCAGCCAACTTTCCAGCGAGATTGCGAAACCCGAGAATCTCGCAGCGGGCCAGCGCATTGCCGACGAAGCGATCACGCTCGTCCGCGACAACGGGAGGGTGATTCCGCTGCAGGCTTCTTCCACAACTCCGGGAACTTCGCAGCCTGCGCTTCCGTATCAACCCTTGACAGAAGCTGGCAACCGTCTGGTCGCGGTTATTTTTTCCGATGACCTGCGTACCGATTCCGGACGCATGCTCGAACGCCAGATTCTGGCGCGTGTGCCGGACGCTCGCATGCTGTATGTCGATGCGCGCTCGGCTGCCGGCATGAGAGCGTCGGTAGTGGAAGCCGTAGCCGCAGCAGAGCGCGTAATCGCCGCCGTATATGTGGTTCCGACCGCGGGCAAGGCGCTACGCACTGCCGGAGGTGGAGTGAAGAATTCGGTTGCCATGGACGACGCCACTGCAGCTCTGCTCAGAGAAATTCTCGAACGCGCTGCCGAGCGTACCGTCGTCCTCGCTATGGGCAATCCTTACGTCGTGAGAGATTTCCCGGCTATTGAGAATTATGTGTGCGCGTTCTCGAATGTCACCGTTTCGGAAACAGCCGCGGCAAAGGCCATCTTCGGCGAAATTGCGATCGGCGGTCATCTGCCGGTTACGATTCCAGATGTTGCGTCGCGAGGCGAGGGGATGGAACGTCCCGCTCAGCCGAACGCGGCCCGGCCCAGTTCAGGAGGTTCGTCCGATGTCAGGCAAAATAATGTCAGGTAAGATATGGTTAAGCAAAATATCGAGCAGCAACCGGTTCAGCCCTAGAATGCTCCGTCACGGCCTTCTCGCAAAACTCGCGATTGGAGGCATGCTAACCTCACTTTGCGTTCTTCCCGCGTGTAGCATCAATGCCAACGACAAGGGCCAGAACGGCGAGAAGAATGTCGATATCAAGTCGCCGATCGGTGATTTGCACGTCAGTGAGCAAGCCGATATTCGTGATGCCGGGCTGACACTTTATCCAGGAGCCAGGCCCGCTCCGAAAGATGACGGGGACGACAAGAAGAGCGCCAATGTAAATCTATCGGTCGCCGGATTCTCATTGAAAGTGGTAGCGGCGGAGTTCCTCTCCGACGATGCTCCAGACAAAATTCTTGCCTACTATGACAAAGAGCTTCGGAAATATGGCAAGCCCATTCAGTGCCACGGCGGGTGGAGCAGCGGTCACACGCATTACGACACAAACGACGAAATTTCCAAGCCAGTGTCGTGCGGCAATGACGGCAGCTCAGACTCGGTGGAACTAAAGGTAGGAACCGAGGGTAACCAGCACGTCGTCTCGGTCAAGACAGCAGGCAAGGGATCCCGCTTCGCCTTGGTTTACGTTCGTATGCACACGGGCAAGGACGACACGATCTAAAGTCTGTCGGCGATTCGGGTCGTCGGGTGATCAGAAGTGCTCTTAGATCGCCCGATGGCCCGATCGCCAATCACCCGCATGCCTTGCTCTCCTGGTTCGTTGTGCGCTAGCTTCAATAGCGTGGAGCATCTTTGCCAGCAATGTGGGACTACGGTCGAGGATGGCCGCCCGTTTTGCCCGCAATGTAGAGCTCCTCAAATTCACGTGCAGGTAGAGGCTCCCGACGTTGCGGTGGGCGAAGATTTAAGGCCGGTGGACGAGTTCGCTTCCGAGACTTCTATAGAGGGTGCGGGCGAATGGCCGCCAGGGCGATCCCACGAACCTGGCAGCACGATGGACCGCGGCATCGCCGGTCGAGCCGCGCTCAAGGCGGGCGTCCTCGGCATTTTCATCGGAATGATCCCCTTGCTGGGCATCGTGCTGACGGGAGCTCTGGCTGTCTATTTCTACCGTCGCGAAAGCAGATTGGTACTTCCCGCGAGGCTGGGGGCGCGCCTTGGAGCGGCAGCCGGAATTGTGACTTTTGGTATTTCCGCGCTGCTACTCGTGATCAGAATCTTTGTTTTTCATGCCCGGCAGAAATTCGTCGACTCACTTACGCTTGCTGCTCAGCAAGGCGCTCAGATGGCCGGAGCAAACGCTGCCGATCCTGCCTACCAGGCCGTTCTGCATTTTCTGTTCACTCCGGCGGGACTGGCCTTTCTCTTTCTCTTCGGAATGTTCTTTACTTTGGCGCTCGCTTCGGTGGGGGGCGCCCTAGCTTCACTGCTGCAACGGAGTGGCGACACACGCGGGTAAGTCAATCGCGAATTGATGCGGTTTCGGACTCAACCTTGCTCTCGTCCTCTCGCACGCGTATGATGCAGCGTTTATGAATGCACGCGCTCCAGGTCATTCCGTCGAGGTCCATCAGAGAGCGCAGTTGATGTCGGCTTCGGAAGTAGAGCGCACTTTGATCCGGCTGGCGCACGAGATTCTCGAAAAAAATAATGGCGTCGAAGACCTGGTTCTGGTCGGTATACGGCGTCGCGGTGTCCCGCTCGCGGAGCGGCTGGCGAAAATAATCCAGCGTATCGAAAAAAAACCAGTGCCGCTCGGCACGCTCGACATCACGCTCTATCGCGACGATCTTTCAACGCTTGACTCAAAGCCGGTCGTGCAAAAAAGCGAGCTCGGCGTTCCCATAGAGGGCAAGTCCGTGGTGCTGGTCGATGACGTGCTCTATACGGGACGCACGACGCGTGCGGCCATGGACGCGCTCTTTCGGTCGGGCCGCCCGAAGCGCCTGCAGTTGTGCGTGCTGATTGATCGCGGCCACCGCGAGTTGCCCATCGAGGCCGCGTTCGTCGGTCGCACGGTGCAGACCACGGAAAATCAGATTATTGAGGTCAAGCTCCGCGAAATCGATGACGCCGAGAAGGTGTTGCTGATGGAAAAGGGATAGTTCAATTTGTAATTGGTAATTTGTAATTGGTAATTGAAAAACTGCATACGTGCTGCTCGCTCTTGAATTACAAATTACAAATTGGAAATTACAAATCAACTATGAATCCAGCGCGCGGTTCGCTGCTTGGCATCGAGCACCTCGAAGCAGCCGAGATCATGAAAATCCTCAAGTTTGCCCGGCGCATGAATCCGGATAAGCCGCGGCCGCTGCTCCGGGGCAAGCGAGTGCTGCTTCTTTTTTACGAGGCGTCCACGCGCACGCGCAGCTCCTTTGAAATCGCGGCGAAATCCCTCGGCGCTCACACCGTTCTCATCCAAGCAATGGGTTCAAGTATCGAGAAGGGCGAATCGCTGCTGGATACGGGATACACGGTTCGAGCGGTGGGCGCTGACATTATTGTGATTCGCCATCCCAACGCGGGCGCGCCTTACGTGATGGCGCAGCACGTGGACGTGCCGGTGATCAATGCCGGGGATGGACTGCACGAGCATCCTTCGCAGGCACTCCTAGACGCTTACACGATTTTGCACAATAAAAAAAGTTTCAAAGGCTTGCAGGTGGCAATCGTGGGCGACATTTTTCATAGTCGCGTGGCGCGGTCGGCCTGCCACCTGCTCAGCAAATTTGGGGTAAGAATTATTCTTTGCGGTCCGCCGGAACTGGCGCCGGGGATTGCGGCGACGCTCGCGCCCGGCGTGCGCGTGACCCGTCACATTGAAGATGCATTGCGCGGCACAGACGTAATCATGCTGCTCCGAGTGCAGACTGAGCGCCTAGCGGGGTTGAAGATTGACCTGGCGGAATACATTGCGCGTTACCAGATGAACCCGGCGCGCTTGAAGATGGCAAAGAAAGATGCCATCGTGATGCATCCCGGACCGATTATTCGTGGGCTCGAACTGACCAGCGAAGTCGCTGACGGCGCGCAAGCCCGCATTCTCGAAGAGGTGCGCAACGGCGTGCCCACGCGGATGGCAATCCTGGCGCGAGCGATCGGAAAAATGCGATGACGAGCCCGAAAAACGATCACGACAGTCTGCTGATCAAGGGCGGTCATCTCATTGATCCGGCGGCGCGCACGGATGCGCCGATGGACTTGCTGCTCAAAAGCGGTCGGGTTGCCGAGATTGCTCCTCCCAATAAAATTAAAGGCGGGGCCGACGAGAAACTTGATGCGCGCGGACTCGTGGTCGCGCCCGGCTTCATCGATCTGCACGTGCATCTGCGCGAGCCCGGCCAGGCATATAAAGAAACGATTGCGACCGGAACGGCAGCGGCCGCGGCAGGCGGCTTCACTTCGGTCTGCACCATGCCGAACACGGTTCCGGTAGTTGATTCGGTGGAATGGATCGAGTGGCTGCGTCAGCCCGAGCGCGGCGCACTGGTGAATGTGTTTGCGATCGCCGCTGCGACGCGCGGCAGCAAAGGCGCCACCCTCAGCGATTTTCGTGCGCTGCAAACCGCTGGAGCCGTCGCCGTCACCGACGACGGCAAGCCCATCCTCGACGACAACATCATGCGCGAGGCATTGGCGCTCGGCGGCGAGCTGAATTTCCCGGTTGTCCAGCACGCCGAAGATACGCGTATGACGGAGGGTTGCTCCATGCATGCTGGGGCGCGGTCGTTTCGCTTGGGGCTGCGCGGCATGACCGCCGCTGCCGAGGCTTCAGTTGTCGAGCGCGACGTTCAACTTGCGATGCACATTCCAAATGCCCGCTTGCACGTCGCGCATCTTTCGACGGCGGATGCGTTGAAGAGTGTGCGCCGCGGCAAGCGCGCAAAAGCCCGCGTTACTTGCGAAGTCACGCCGCATCATTTCACGCTGACAGACGAGGATATGCGCGACTATGACAGCAATTACAAGATGAATCCGCCGCTGCGCTCCCCGTCCGATCGTGAAGCCATCCTGGTCGCGATTGCCGACGGCACAGTCGATGCCATTGCCACCGACCACGCTCCCCATGCCACTCACGAAAAGCAAATGGAATTTGAGCGCGCGGCGTTTGGCATTACGGGACTGGAAACCGCGCTGGCGCTGGCGATCACGCGACTCCATCGCGAGAAGCGGGTTCCGCTCTCACGCATCGTCGAGCTTTTCACCGCGGGGCCAGCGCGATGCTTCGATCTGCGCGGGCGTGGTTCCCTCGTCCGCGGGTCAGTGGCTGACGTTACGATCTTCGATCCGAAGAAAAAATGGACTTTCGAGGCCGTCAACTCCCTTTCGAAATCGAGGAACACGCCGTTTGATGGCTGGCAACTAACGGGGAAAGTAGTCGCGACGATTGTTGGCGGGCGCGTCGTGTATGCAGGCTGAGCGTGTCAGACAATGTTCTGCAAAGCGCCCGGCAAGATTGGTGACGGGGGGATTCAGTCGGCCGAGCTACGCGCTCTTGATCAGCGGATTACCTGGAGATACCAACCCGACGCGGTGCAGTTTGGCGGTGAGGCGCTCCTGGTCAGCCGGAGCGGAAGCGGCGGCGAGGCGCTTGCGGAGCTTGGCAACTTTTTCCGCGCGAGTGCGGCGGCGGCGAATTTCGGGACGGCGGCTGGGTGCGGACATAACGGTTGCTCCTCTGGATTCAGTAACAGAATTTTTCGGATTGTGGCTTGTGCCGAAAAACCAATTATAGGACTCGTCCGCGTTGCTGGCAAAGACAAGCCACCCGCTACTTCGGCCGGTAACCGCTGCAATCCAAAACCGGCAGGCGCGGATATTTTGGGAAACGGGAATCTTCGAAAGATAGTTCGCACCTCCAGAATATCGATCCACGGTCGGATTCGATGAGGCGAGCGTATTGGCAGTTCTGGCAAAGGCCTGGATTGGAGCGGATTGGAATCTCGTTGCTAGGCGAGGGCATGCTAGGGCCGTTTCCAAACATCAGTCGCCGCAACAGTCTAAGACGAACCCCTCAGATGCCGGCGTGTCAGATTCCGGCGTACCAGGCATAGCCTCCTTCTGCATTGGCGCCGCCCAGACCCTTGCCGAATCCCTTCAAGCTATCGGTGACCGCCAGCTGGGTTATGAACTTCACGTTCTTGTAACCGACCTGGCGCGGGAGCCGCAAGCGAAGCGGCCCGCCGTGGCCCACTGGCAGTTCATCGCCATTCATCCCATAGGTCAGAAGAGTCTGCGGGTGCAAAGCGTCGGCCATGTCGATACTTTCCCACCAGTCGGGTTCAATCGAGAAATAAACGACATATCTGGCCTGCGGGAGAACTTCCACTGTTTGCAAAACTTGGGAAAGAGGCACGCCGATCCACTCCGCGATATACGACCATCCCTCTTCACATTGCAGCATTGTGATCTGATTGTGAGCCGGGTAGCTCTTAAGCTGATCGATCGAAAACGAGGTGGGCCGGGCGACCATGCCGTTGACCGAGAGCCGCCAGTCAGCGAATCCTCCGGCCTGAAGGCGCTTGAACTCGTCAGTGAAAGGCTCAAGTTCATTGGCGAATGGAGGCTTCGAAATCTGGCTACGAGAAAACTCACGCGCTAACGAGTGTCTTGTCAGCAACCGCTGCGAAGCGTAGGTCAGCGTTTCGCCGAGACCCCAGATTCCGCCGTGATCAGGCGGGACGAGCCCATACTTTTGCGCCAGACGCGCGGCCACGCCAACCCCCGCTACACCGGCCGCAGCCGTGAGTCCGGTAGCAATCAGTTTGCGGCGTGAGAGTTTGCTGATTTTGCGGGAAGAAGGCTCGCTCATGTGCGCTCCTTGTCTGCGGCGGCGAGACGTGTTGCGACGCGGCCTGTGATCATCGCTCGCATGCGGCTCGTGAATCCGGCGAGCCAAACCATCCCCACGTGGACCAGCAGGAAGAGCACAAGAGACAGCGTGACGAAAAGTGAAGCGTGCGCGCCGATTGCTGGCCGCCGAGCACATTGACGGTTGCCGGAAACGCGGAAACAAACGCGGGAGACATCGCCAAGCCCGTCCAGATAACAAGCGGGAAGAGAACGAAAATCACGAACAGGTAGGCGAGCCGCTGCAGCAGGTTATAAGACCATGCCTCTGCCTCACTCGGCCGCTCGAAGCGCAAATGGTCGACGATCGCTGTCGATAACGCCCGCCACGATAGATCGGCGCGTCGCGGCAGCAAGCTTTTGCGGAAATGTCCCGTTAACCAACCGAAGATCAAATACAGTAACCCAGTCAACACCACCACCCAGGCAGCTTGAAAGTGGAGATACCGGCTCCAGCCGTTCTGGTCCGGCAGCACGTACTTGTAGCCGGTTGGCACCAGATTTCTCGAGGCTGGAATGTGCAGCTTAAACAACGTCGGAGTCAAATCGTTGCCGACTTTACCCCAATAGAAGCGCGGGTGAGAGATAACAATTTCACCTCCGCTGACGAGCAAAGCAAGAAAGCATAGAGCGGTAATCCAGTGAGTAACGCGGACGAGGGCAGAGTGCCGCGAAGCAACCGTCTTAGCCGGTACGACAGTCGGCACGGCGGCGGGAACGGCCGACGCAGCGCTTGGGATGTAAGCGGAATCGCTCACTCGGGAATGCTACCATGTGGCGCGCACATCGGACATCCGCGAATCTGCCCGGTTGTGTATGTGCAGACTAGAATGTGGGGAACGGGAAATCTATCATTTCGAACTCAACATTAGCTCTTTGCTCCTTGTCACTCGCGCACACCATGGGAGGTAACTATGACGATTGCGCTTCAGGCCGAGACGTGGGGCGCATATTCTGTCCGCGACCACTGTCGGCAAAGGCCGTTTGTTGCGGATGTTTTGCTCTATGACCGCCTCGTAATTCCTTACCCGCCTGACGAATTCGAGACAGAACGCTGGAAATTCCAGGGCTGGCAGCCAGAGCGTCTTAAAGAATGTCTCCAAGTGCTCGGGGAGCTTGCCGTTCCTGTACCTTGGAACGAGCAGCGACGACAGCAGTTCAAGAATCAGTGGGATGCCGCCGCTCAGCTCGATCCGTACTACACCACCTCCCTTCAAATGAAGCTCGAATTCGAGCTGAATGTACCGAAAGAATCTATTCCGTATGGTGTTGACATCATCCGTCCGATTGCTGCTTATCAGTCGTGGGATGAGTTCAAGACTTCCTTTAAGCCCACTCCCGTCGCGGATATCCGAGCCCCCAATGTGGGTACTCTAATCGCTGTTGTCGCTCATGAGTTTCTGGTTCCAGACAATCCAGAATTCGATGACATGAAGAGCCTGGAAGCGGCAGCCAAGCTAGCTAGGGATGAGGAATTCCGTGGAGAGCGTAATATTTTTCATAGATGGCTGGATGATAAAATCCGCGCCCGAGCGATTGAGAAGGACGTGGTGACTGAGCTTAACAAAAAGATCCGCGCATTCAAGTGGGCTAAAAGACTTGATCATGTGCGTTCCATCGCGAAGTACGCGCATTGGACGCTCGAACTCGCGCCCGGGGCAGCGGTTCTCGCCGGGATCGACTGGCATGTTGCAGCGGTTGGTGAGGCAGCCGTTCGTTTCGCGTCATTTGGGCTGGAGCGCTTGGCAGAACCGGTGCCGCACCGGGCGACACCTGCAGCGCTTTTTTATGACGCCGAAAAGCGCCTGGGACCGTAGGTGCAGCAAAGAATGGCTATGATTTTCTTTCCGGCAAGCGGAAGTGCATCAAAACGGCGACACAATCGGAATCCGAACTCTGCAAGAGCCTAAAACAGGAAATTGTGGCAGCCGGACCTGTAAGCCGAATTCTGTCCGCAACACGAATGCTGCGGGACGGTCATTCCTCTGGGCCACGCATTACTGCTAGGCTCAAGCGACCTACCCGAAGGTTGTGGCGCGCCGAGCCGGCACGCATCCCCAGTCCACCCGAAGGCTCGCCGGAAAATCCCTCCCTATTTGGTCTTGCTCCGTGTGGGGTTTGCCCTGCCCGTTGCATTACTGCCGCGGCGGTGCGCTCTTACCGCACCTTTTCACCCTTACCTGAGCCTTGCGGCCCGGGCGGTATGTTTTCTGTGGCACTTTCCGTCGAACCAGCTTGAACCGGCCCTCCCGGACGTTATCCGGCACACTGCTCTGCGGAGTTCGGACTTTCCTCCCGTCTTGCAATTCCGACGAGCGACCGTCCGGTCCGGCTGCCAACAGATTCATTATAGTGCAGGGTAGCGCCAACAGATACTGTCAACAGGTTGGCAGTATCTCCGTTTGAATTTCTCCTCCAGTAAGCATCGAATCAACTTCCGACCGCCAAAGCGATTTTCCCTGCGACAAAAAAGAAAGCAGCAGCCGCCATCCGAAAGTATCCCGAAATCGTGACGCCCGCGTACTTTTCGAAGAACCATGCGGTTGCCGGACAAGCCGAAAGGCCCGAAAGCAGCGCGAACCAGCCGTTGGTTAGCGGCCATGGCCCCTTCGTCCACAGAAGCCATATGCCGCCAACTGCCGCGGCGATTGTCCATGCCCAAGCCGCGATCCAACCGAGCCCTGCCCCCAACGTGGTTCGCCTAATCGTCTTTGCTTTTGCATTCGCTGGCTGCGATAGCATTGACAATGCCTTCTGTCCGAATTCACATTCGGACGGGACTCGCGTGCATGGTTCGCTCTCACTCCACTGCTTTGGGCGCAAGGGCGAACACGTAGATCAGCAGGGCAGCACCAATTAGCAAGGGGATTACCCCAACAAGATAAACTGGCCCATCTTCGCGCTCCACGATTCCGCGCAGAAGAACCATGACGCCGAGACCGACGGCGGCTGTGATTAAACCACCAAGCTTTAGACCCTCGATGCGGCGGCGAAAAGAATTCTTTTGGTTCTCGCGCAGAAGCTCCAGCGCGCTCTTGGCGCCTTCTGTAGAGCTTTCCGCAATCTTCTTCACCGCTTCGCTGGTATAGTAAGCTTCACGTTCCTTACGGCGAGCTTCGGCCCATGAGGCGACGGCCAGAAAGGAGAATAAAGCAATACTTCCTACGACCGGTATCGCGACCGCTACAACCCCAACCGTGTTGCTGTTCACCTCGAATGCCATTATCCGCTCCTTGAAATTCCTGTGCTTACGTCTGGTATGACCCGTCTTCCCCAATCACGGCTGCGTTTTCTTTGCGCGCAATGCATTTTAGAAATAATGCAACCGTGAGCGAATTCGCACTGTCATACCGTTGAGGCAATCCCAGAGTGAGCGCCAGCGATGATCAGGCCGATGTCGAAAGAGTGCTGTCCGGTGACGTTTCCGCCTTTGAGGGAATTGTCCTACGCTGGCAAGGGCCCCTCATCAACCTCGCCTACCGCTTTTGTCGTGATCGCGGCCGTGCCGAAGAGATGGCGCAGGAGGCCTTTCTGCGCGCCTACCGTGCGCTCAGCCAGTGGCGCAAGGATGCGGTCTTCTCCACCTGGCTTTTCGCGCTCGCGACCAATCTCTATCGATCGGAAATCCGCCGCATTCCCGCGCGAACTGTTTCGCTCGACGACATCGCCGAACCTCGCGACCACCGCGCCGCTGACGGAGGCCTCGAGCACCGCGATCAGGATCGCGCCGTACGGCGGGCCATGGCCGTACTCGCTCGCCTCGTCCTGCTAAACTCATTTGGAGAAAAGCGCCTGCTCCCACGTGCGCGCAGGTGCGGTTCCAGGCGCGAGCCGTATCCAAATGCACATCACCGAGGGAATCAAAATCGCGTTCCTGTCACTATGGGCGAACAAACTGCGCTCCGCGCTCACCTTGCTCGGCCTGGTAATCGGAGTCGCCGCGGTGATTGCCGTGGTCACCTTCGTGAACGGCATCAACGGCTACGTAGCGACGAAGATTTTCAATCTGGGTGCCGATGTTTTTATCGTCTTCAAGAACTCACCCGCCATCACCAACGTCGATAAATTTCTCGAGGCCGAGAAGCGAAAAAATCTCACCATGGAGGACTACGCCGCCGTCCTCGATGCCTGCAAGCATTGCGAGTGGGTTGGAGCGTCGATCAACAACCCTAGCGGACACGTCAAGTATGGTGAGCAATCGATCAGCGATACCAATGTGCGCGGCGTGACACCGTCCATGGTTCCGATTCTCGACATCGATCTCACCGCCGGACGCATGATCAACGATACCGACGTGCGTAACAATTCTGCCGTCGTGGTCGTCGGGCCGGACATCACGGAGAATCTCATGCCTGGCACCGATCCCATCGACAAGGAGATTCGAATCGACAGCTGGGTTTATCGCGTGGTTGGAGTTGGCAAACGCAAAGGCAAGACACTCGGCCAGACTCTGGATAACTACGCGCTCATGCCCATCACGTCCTATCAAAAACAAAATGGCTCGCACGAAAGCATACGCATCTCGGGAAAGGCCGCGGCCAGCGGCGCGGGCTTTGATGAGGCTATGGACGAAGCCCGCGCCGTATTGCGAGCCCGACGCCACGTTCATCCCGGCGACGATGACAATTTCGATATCGAAACCAACGATAGCCTGCTGAGTATCTGGTCGAACTTCAGTGGCACATTTTTTTACGCGATGATAGGAATAGCCGCGATTTCGCTGGTCGTTGGCGGCATCGTGATCATGAATATCATGCTGGTTTCGGTGACCGAACGGACGCGAGAAATCGGCATCCGCAAAGCGATGGGTGCGCGGCGCGGCGACATTCTGTTGCAATTTCTGATTGAGTCGGTTGCATTAGCGCTGCTCGGCGGAGCGATCGGCGTAGTCTTCGGTATTGTCATCGCAAAAGGCGTCACCCTCGCCATCGGCATGCCCTCGACCATCAAGCTATGGGCAGTGATGGCGGGAGTGTTAGTAGCAGCCAGCGTGGGGATATTTTTCGGCGTCTATCCCGCGCGCCGTGCCGCGATGCTCGATCCAATCGCCGCGTTGCGCTTTGAAACGTAAAAGAGATTTTGGTTTGTTATTCAGAGCGAAGCGAGGGATCTGCAGTTTTCTCAACGCACTCCGCGTCTCGGCGGTGAAAAGGTTTTGAACCAATGCTAGTCAAAGGCGAACTCGGCGAGGGCCTGAACATGGCGGTCGACACGATCCGCAGCAACAAGCTGCGCTCATCGCTCACCGTGCTGGGCATCGTAATTGGCGTAGCCGTGGTTATCGGAATTTCGTCGATCGTGCGCGGCCTGAACGACAACGTTAGCCAGGTCATCACCAGCCTCGGCTCCAACATTATTTTTGCGTTTCATCTCGAGCCTTTCACTTTCGGACGTCCGACGGAAGAGATGCGCACGCGCAAAGAGCTGACCTTCGATGACGCCATGGCCATGCAGGACCTGCCGCATGTCAAGGCTGTAACCGTGGGCGTGCGTTATTTCCGGCCGGAACTTGGAACTGGCACTTACTCCGTCAAATACAAAGACCGCAAAGCCAAGCAGACGATTCTGGAAGGCGATACCAGCTCTTACAAAGATGTGATTGACGTGGCGCTGGACGCCGGCCGATGGTTCAGCAGCATCGATGAAGAACGCCGCGCCCCGGTCATTATTATTGGCCACGATACCGCGCAAGAACTTTTTCCCAGTGAATCGCCATTGGGCAAAGAACTCGACATCGAAGGGCAGTTGTTTACCGTGATCGGCGTGGCACAACTTCGCAAGAGCGTTTTCGGCGGAGGCAAGAATCCTGACGACAACATCGTCTTCTTTCCGCTGAGCACATTTCGCAAGCTGCATCCCGAACTGAAGCAGTATTGGATCAGCGTGAAAGCCACGTCGCACGACGACATGCCGAAAGCGATCGACGAGATGCGCGAGTTGCTGCGGCGCCGCCGGAGAGTCCCTACGGAAAAGCCCGACAACTTCGCCGTATTCACTCAAGATTCGATTTCCGATGTGTGGAATCAGATCACCGGAATGATCTTCATCTTCATGTTTGCGGTATCGAGTGTCGGCCTGATCGTAGGCGGCGTGGGCGTGATGAATATCATGCTCGTTTCGGTCACCGAACGCACGCGCGAAATCGGCGTACGTAAAGCCATCGGCGCCCGCAAACGCGACATCCTCGTGCAGTTCACGCTGGAAGCCGTGATGCTCACGGCCGTCGGCGGAGTGATCGGGCTTTTGCTGGGAGCACTGATTACGGCGATCGTTCCAGTTGCGTTTCCCTCGCTGCCCGCCACCATGTCGGTGGATTGGTCGATCTTCGCCTTCGTCGCCTCGGCCACGGTTGGATTGGTCTTCGGAATTTATCCAGCGTGGAAGGCAGCCAACCTCGATCCCATAGAGTCGCTGCGCTACGAGTAACATACTGCCGAAGATGGTGCCGATGCCGCCACTGACAATCAGAGCCGCGGTCGAAACTGTCGCCGCGATTGGCACCGTCGGCAGTTTATTTTTCTATTTTCTGTCTGCCCTCGGCTTGGCGAGTTTCCTGCGCTACCGCCGCGAGAGAATCATAGCCGCACTCCTCGACACCCCATTACCGCCCGTTTCGATTCTCAAACCATTGAAAGGCGTCGATCCCGAAATTTGGGAGAATTTTTGCAGTCACTGCGAGCAAGACTATCCCGAATTCCAACTGATCTTCGGAGTGAGCGACCCGGCCGATCCCGCCATCGAAGTGGTGCGCAAGCTGCAAGCAAAATATCCGAATCTGACAATTGAGCTGATCGTTTGCGATCGCATTCTAGGTACGAATATCAAGGTCAGCAACCTGGCGCAGATGTTGCGCGCTGCGCGCCACGAAATTCTTCTGGTGAATGACAGCGACATTCGCGTGCCTCCGGATTATCTGCGTAAGGTGATTGCGCCGCTGGCGGATTCTTCGGTTGGGCTGGTTACCTGCCTCTATCGCGGCACCGCCTGCCCAACACTGGGCTCGCGGCTAGAGGCGTTAGGCATCGCCACCGATTTTGTGCCGGGCGTTTTGAGTGCAAGATTTCTTGAGCAAGGACTGCATTTTGGATTGGGCTCAACGCTGGCATTTCGTCGGCGTGACCTAGAAGCTGTCGGCGGATTCGAGGCGCTGGTCGACTATCTTGCGGACGACTACGAACTCGGAAAGCGCATCGCCGCCACCGGAAAGAAAGTTGAACTCAGCGCAGCGAGCGTCGCCACGCTCCTGCCGCCATACACAATACGGCAGTTTCTTGCCCACCAACTGCGCTGGTCGCGGACGATTCGAGATGCGCGTCGTTGCGGATACGCGGGACTAATTTTCACCTTCGGACTTCCTTGGAGTTTATTGACCTTCGTAGCGGCTGGCGGCGCGTTCTGGGCCTTTGCATTATTTGCACTGACGTTCGCCGTGCGTTTCGTCGTTGCCTATGTCGCCGCGAACGCTGTACTCGATGACCGGCAGATGTTTGGCACCGAGTTGATCGCCAATATTTTCCTACTGATATTGCGAGATTTGATTGCGCCCGCCGTGTGGGTAGCCAGTTTTATGGGCAATCGAATCTACTGGCGAGGCGACGTATACGATCTGAAAGACGGGCGTCTGATCGTCGTTAAGTGATGGTGCGAAGCGACTACGGTGAAGCTGTCGCCGTTGGCTGATTGGAAAAAATAGTCTTCCCTCCACGGCGCGCAACTACGAAGCTCTTCAATTCCTTCAGTGCCACGGGATCTTCCTGATCGGTCCAGAAGAAAACGCGCCCGGGACCATTCCACATATTCACAAATGATTCCTGCGTTTCCCAAACCGGCGGAGCATCGGGAAACTGACTTCCGTACCACATGTTTCCCCCGGGCGCGTGCAGACTGCGCAGCCCCAGACCGGTGTAGAAATTCAGCGTCGACGCGTTCTCATAGAGACCAGCGACGACGATCTGATCGCCCGGCCGATACTGCTCGCGAATCGCCAGCGCCAAATCCTTCGAAGAAATAATCGGCGAAAAGATCCCGAAGGCGGTGCGCACGCATGCCAGCACAACCACCATCATCGCCACTAGCGCCGCATTCCCGGCGCCCGCACGCCCGCGACCGCGCAGAATAAAATTGGCGAGCGTACCCAGTAGAAACGCCAGTGAGAATCCAAACAACGGTACGCGGAATGCTCCCATCGCCTGCGGAGTTAAATCCAAAAAGTGTCCGAAGGAGAGCGCGTAGTCCTGTGGATTTTTTCGCAGCAGGTCAGACAGATCTGTGTCCGGAGCTGGCGCCTTCGAAAATAAGAGCAGCGCAAAACCCGCCGCCGCAATGATGACGCCGATCAGGAGCAATACCGCAGACGAAATCCGCCCGCTACGCCGCTCGCGGCTGTCGGTAGCCGATGTTCTCTCGCGTTGTAGCCATCCGCCAACCAGCAAGGCCATTCCCGGAATCGCCGGGATGGTGTAATACTCCTGCCGCGTCGAGAGGCTGAAGAAGCCCACGATCACGATGTTCCACAGGAAAAATAAAAGATAAGCCCGCTGCCGCCGCGACATTTGCGAACGAAATTCGCGCCACCGCCGCGGCACTTCCTGCAGCGACTGCGGAAGAAATACGGTCCAGGGAATCAGCCATAAAACCAACAGAGCCCAGAAGAGCAGAAGCGGAACGGTGTCGTAATCGCGAGGGACGCGCTTGTTTAAGAAGCGCAGAAAATGTTCGTTGACGAAGTAGAACCAGAGAAATCCGCGGACGTGGCCCTGTGGCGGATTGCGCAGCGCCGCCAAAACGTGCCAGGGCGCGGCGACCAACAGGAAAACCAGAGCGCTCGAAAACAGGCGCAGCTTGAGCAAGTGCCGTAGGTTGCCGGTAAGCAGCAGATAAAGCAGGATTGCTCCGGCGGGAAAGACTAAGCCGATCAATCCTTTCGTGAGCACGTTGAGCGCGCACACAGCCGCGAGACCCCAGCAAGTGAGGCGCGAAGGTTTCGCTTGCTCGAGAGAAACGAAGAAACACCAAAAAGTCAGAGTCAGCCACAAACCAACCGCTACATCAGGAATAAGAAAGCGGGTAAACAGAAATGGCCCCAGCGCCGTCGTCAATACCAACCCAGAAGCGAATCCACCTTCGTTCCCGAGTGCCCAGCGGCCTAATCCGTAGGTGGACAGAATCATCGCCAGCACGACCAGCATGAGAGGGAAACGAGTGCTCCACTCGCTGATGCCGAATATTTTGTAGCTCGCCGCGACGCTCCAATACATCAGCGGAGCTTTTTCGAGATAGCGCTCGCCGTTCACATAAAGCGTCACCCAGTCGTGCCGTTGCAACATTTCTTTCGCCGCCTCGGCATGCACGGTGTCGGCATCGTCGAGCAAGGCAGGCCGCGACAGCCCTGCCATGTAAATGACCGCCCATAATGCGATCAACAGCAATACGGAAATTTTGGGATGAAAAATTGTCGGATGGATCAGGCTCTCGGTTGTCGAGAAGGCGGGATTGGATGCAACACTGGAATTCATCGAGTGATTTCTTGCTAGTATAAAGGACAAAGAACGCCCGGACTGCGGATACTCTCAACCCGCCGCGACTTTGCCCGACACGCGAGCCTCTGCTACTTCGCGGTAAATCTCGAGGATTCTCGACACCGAAGTTGTCCACGAAAATTTCTTGGCTTGCTCATAGCCGCGCTGTTTCATTTGCATGCGAAGCTCCGGGTCGAGAAGGACGCGCTGCAATCCGCGCCGGATCTCAAAAACATTTTCCGGATTCACAAGCAATGCCGCGTTCCCCGCGACTTCCGGCAAACTCGAAGTGTTCGAAGTGACCACTGGAGTGCCATGGGCCATCGCCTCAAGTGGAGGCAATCCGAACCCCTCATAGAGGGACGGAAACACGAAAATCTTGGCGACATCATAAAAAATACGGAGCACTTCGATGGGCACGAATCCGAGAAAGCGCACGTCATGCTGCACCCCGCTACGCACTACGGTCCGGCGCAAACGGGGATGGCTGGAAAGATCGTCGCCGATGATGATGAGCTTTAAATCAGGGTATAGGCCCTTTTTTTGCAGCTCGCTCTTGAGCGCGGAAAATGCCTCTATGATTCGCACTACATTCTTATGAGGCCGAATTGCGCCAGCATACAAAATAAAAGGATGGTTCACGAGATAGCGCTGCGCAATCAGGTCGCGATCGGCTTCGGTGGCGTGGCCGTGTAGAAAGCGCTCGTCAATGGCGTTGTAGACGACTTCGATGCGCGAATCTGGAATAGTCAACAGTTTTTCAATTTCGTTTCTGGTGAATTGCGAGACTGCGATCACACGTGCCGCGCGGCGCAGCACGCGCCTGGTCAGATAAAAGTGCAGACTGCGCCGCAGACTGGATGCGTTGCGCGACCCATACATGTGTTCGAGCAGGTCATGCACGGTGATGACATATGGGCAGCCGAGGCCTCGCGGAAGCCAGAACAGATGCGGAATGTGCACGACGTCGCAGTTGAGGCGATGCACGATAGCGCGAAAATCGAGATTGCCTTTGAGCGTGTTGTCACTGCCCGCCAGAGCCACGGCGTGGAAGTTGGGCGGCAGTTCGCCGCATTCCGCCACCTTCTCCGGCGATCCGATCAGGAAATATTTGCTGTCCCGGTCGAGACGCGCCAGGGTGCGGACCACGTTGCGGATGTAGGTGCCAACTCCGAATTCCGTCATACGACGGATGTCGATGGCTACTTTCACAGCCTGAATTTAATCACAGGGTCGCGAGGGAGCACAGCAAATTCGCGACGCACTGTGCATTGGCGCAACCAGCAACTGCATAGGTCTTTCGCTTCGCTCAAGACGACAATCCATTATCCGGTGACATATAAGGATCAGGCCCTGACTTCGGCCTGCGCCCTGGCGCGCCGCTCGGCATACAGCGGAAACTCCTCGGCCAGCCCCAGCACCTGCTTGCGAATCTTCGTCAGCGCCGCAGCGTCGGCGCGATGATTGAGCGCCTCGGTAATCCAGTGGGCAATCTGTCGCATCTCCGCTTCTTTCATTCCGCGGGTCGTGACGGCCGGAGTGCCAATGCGAATGCCGCTCGGTTTCATCGGCGGATTAGTGTCGAAGGGGATCGCATTCTTATTGACCGTGATGCCGGCCTCACCTAAAGCTTTCTCCGCCTCGCTCCCGAGCATTCCCTTCGCGAACACGTCGACCAGCATGAGGTGCGTGTCGGTTCCACCGGAGACGATTCGATAACCGTCCGCGGCCAGCGTCTCGGCCATCACCTTGGCGTTGGCAACGACCTGCCGCGCGTAGTCGCGGAAACTCGGCTGCGAGGCTTCGAGGAAGCACACGGCCTTCGCGGCCATAATGTGCACCAGCGGCCCTCCCTGCATTCCGGGGAAGACTGTCTTGTCGATCGCCGCAGCAAATTCCTGCTTGCTCAGGATCATGCCCGAGCGCGGCCCACGCAGCGTTTTGTGCGTGGTCGAAGTGACAATGTGCGCGTGCGGAACGGGCGATGGATGCGCTCCCCCAGCCACAAGGCCGGCGAAATGCGCCATATCGACCAGATAGAGCGCGCCTACTTTATCGGCAATCTGACGCATGCGGGCAAAGTCGATGATCCGCGGATAAGCGCTACCGCCGCCAATGATCAGCTGCGGATGCTCCTGCGTGGCGATCCGTTCCAGTTCGTCATAATCGATAGTCTCGGTTTCGCGCGTAACTCCGTAGGGAACGATTTTGTAAGTCTTGCCGGAGAAATTGAGATGGTGCCCATGGGTGAGGTGGCCGCCGTGCGCCAGATTCAAGCCAAGTATGGTGTCGCCAGGCTGCAACACGGCGGCGTAGGCGGCTTGATTGGCCTGCGATCCGGAGTGCGGCTGTACGTTGGCGTTTTCAGCGCCAAAAAGTTTCTTTACCCGCTCGCGTGCCAGATTTTCGACGACGTCGGTAAATTCGCATCCGCCGTAATAGCGCTTACCGGGATAGCCTTCCGCATATTTATTTGTGAAAACGGAGCCCGCCGCCTCGAGCACGGCCTCACTGACAAAGTTTTCCGAGGCGATCAGTTCCAGGCCTTCATGCTGGCGGCGCACTTCGTTGTCGATGGCATTGGCGATTTCCGGGTCAACTTCACAGAGCGGGCGAGACATAGCGGAGTTTTTCATAGGTTGGGTACCGAAGCTTATTTTACTCGGGATACTGCAGTCCGCACCAACCACAGGGGCTGAGATGTCATCCAATACGGCGGAAAGAAGTGTGCAAAAATGAACCTCCTCAGATCTAGCTATGTTCTGTCAGTTCTACTGCTCGCTGCGCTGGTGGGATGCACCCAACAACAACAAAGCCCGCAGGAGTTGCGGGAGAAGACCGCGGAAGCGACGGCGGAAGCAAAGAGCGATGTCAAAGCCATGGCGGAAGGAGTGCGCGAGGGGTGGAACCGCAACAAGCCGCTCGACCTGAATACGGCGTCGCGAGATCAGCTGATGAGCCTGCCTGGAATGAGCGCCAGCGAGGCGGATCGCGTGATTGCGGGACGCCCTTATAACGCCGCTGTCGATATTGAGACGCGGCACATCGTCCCTAAGGCCGAGTACGACAGAATCGCGGATCAGGTCATCGCCCGCCGCTAAGCCGGTAACGCGATCGACAGGCTACTTAACAACGGGCTTTGCCGACTCCTTAGCGTATTTTAGACTGGCGCCTCTAAGGCAGCGACGTTCGCCTTTACCACACCGGTGAGACATATCTACAGTGGCGAACGGATTCGCTCCGAGCCCATCCATGCGTAACATCAAAAATCGTGCGCCGCTAGCTCGTCGCGCAACTCCGGCGGAAGTGGCAAATCGCAGTGCCCGGAGGCCTCACACACCGGCAAGCAAAAGCTTGCACGCATTCAAGAAGGAGAATCTATGAGAGTTGCTCAAGTAGTCAGAATGTTCGCGCTGTGCTCGCTGCTCGCAACCACTGGGTGGATGTATGCCCAAGATCAGAAGGATGATGCCAAGCCCTCGGAAGAGAAGCGTCCAGAGGCGACAAAGCCGGCGCCGAATGACGCGAAGCCCGCGCGTCCCGACGACGTGAAACCGGCCCGTCCTGATGACGCGAAGCCTGCGCATCAAACCGACAACAACGGAGCCGCCGCCAGGCATAATGATAATACCGTTCGGCAACAGGACAACAGAACAGTTCAGCAAGACGACAGGACCAGACAGCAAAACGATGCCCGCCCAGCCGCTCAGGGCAATCCAGCCCCTGCGCAAGGCAGCCAGAATATGCAAGCCGCAGGCGGTCAGCGTGGCGGCCACATCCCCGATGACAAATTCCGCGGCAGCTTTGGCCGTGAACACCATTTTGTGATCCACCAGGCGACCACGGTGCAGGGCCAGCCAGGCTTCGAGTACGGTGGCTACTCATTCATTCTCGCCGATGGATGGCCAGCGGGCTGGGCATACACGGATGACTGCTACGTCGATTACATTGACGGCGAGTATTTCCTTTTCGACTTGCTCCATCCTGGAGTTCGAATTGCGCTCATCGTCGTAATGTAATAGCGGTAATTTAATTGCGAGCTAACGCTCAATGCAGGAATTTCTTCGGACCAGCGTTCTAGTCGAACGCCGTCCGGAGAAAACTTACTAGCTGCCAGCCGTCCAGGTATTTGTAAGGCGTCTCTCCCATGGTGTAATGCCCGCAAGGTAGAGCGACAACTTTGTGATCGAGTTTGTGTTTCTCGAATTCCTCGACCACTTGCTCGGAAAATTTTGGCAGAAATGTCATGTCGTACTTCGCATAAATAATGAGCGAGCGTCGCGGCCAGCGCGAGAACTTATCGAAGTAAACCATCGGACTGACGGCGCGCCACACCTGCCGCAAATTCTCTAAATCGATTGCTGTTTCGAGGCCTTCGCGAATGTGTCGCGTCGACTGGCCGTGCCACACAACGTCGGCGAAATAAGTGGAGGCGTGATTGAAGGCAGCGACCTGAATCCGCGGATCGTGTGCAGTGGCGATAAACGCATAACACGATCCGAGGCTGGTGCCGACAATGCCGAGGCGGTTGTAGCCCTGCGATTCCAGCCAGTCGAGACAGCAGCGCACATCGACCACGCCCTGACGCACCGCATCGAGAGTGCGTCCGATGTTAGCGGAGACAGCATAGTCGGCGCGATCGATCTCGGCAGGCCGGCGTATGTCGTGATAAGGCATGCTCAGCCGAAGCACCGCGATGCCCATCCAATTCAGAACGCGGCAAAGGCTCGCATAGGAAATTGCATCGGAGTTCCAGTGCGGCAGAAGAACCACGGCACGGCGTCCGCGGGCTGGAAACCAGCGCGCATTCACCAGATTATTTTCCGGGAACGGCGTGACCACGGGCGAGGTGAAGCGCAGAAATTCGGAGTGGGTGCCGCGAACTTTTTCTTCCAGGCGCGCGTCGGGAACTTCGCGTGTGCTGAATACTTTTACTTCCCGACGCTCCAGGCGAAAATCCGCTGGCTTCCGATAGGCATAAAATTCGTCGCTCTCGCGAATGATGCGATCGTTGAAACGCGAGAAATAGTCGAGCAGGTCGCGCGAAGTGTGACCGCCGGCTTCTCCAGGAAGGCCGCCGTTGCGGCCAGGCCAACTGTGCGTCCAATCGAGACCCCAATCCAGTGGACGCACGACGCGGTTGTTGTCGACCGACGTGAGCCGAGTCTCCCAGTCGTACATCCATTGAGCGTAGCGCGAGGGCATAATCTTCCTAAGAAATACAGTATGCGCGCGCAGTTTGGCGACCTTGGGTAGTTGAATGGCAGGATTCAGCACTGAGCAGTTAGCGCTCAGCATTCAGCATTCAGAGGATTCGCGACTCAGAGATAGACGCGCGGCACGCGCTGCGACAGTCCGCACAAAATTTCGTATGGCACGCTCTCGCACAAGCGGGCAAGTTCCACCGCATCCACACTCTTGCCGCCGGTCGCGCCAATTAAGATGACCTCATCTCCGACGCCGACACCGCGAATCTGACTCACGTCAACAATGGTCAGGTCCATCGAAACGCGTCCTACCACCCGCGCATATTCACCACCGACAATAACGCGCGCGCGATTCGACAGCAGCCGCGGATAGCCGTCTGCGTAACCTACGGGCAGCACGGCGATACGGCTACGCTCCTTTGTCACAAAGGTTCCCATGTAGCCGACCGATTCTCCGGCGGCAACTTCTTTCACCGTCAGCACTCGCGTCTTCCACGACAGCACCGGACGCAATGGCAGCGGAGCAACCGCCGCGAACTCGCCCCCGCGAGTGAAGGCCAGCGAATATCCGTAGAGAGCAATGCCCGGACGCACCATGGTCTTCCACGTTTCAGGCCGCTCAGTCATGGCGGCGGAATTCCCCATGTGAATCAGCGCGGGATGAAGACCGTAACTTTGCAGGGTTGCGAGTCCCGCTTCAAAGCGCTTCACCTGGCGCCGAGCATCTTCGGAGTCGAGCACCTCCGCCGATGCGAAGTGCGTGCTTACTCCTTCGAGCGTTAGGTGCTTGCTTGCCAACAACATCTCGCACAGGCGCGGCAGCGCCTCCAGCGACGTGCCGAGACGGTTCATGCCGGTATCGAGTTTGAGATGCACCGGCAAAACGCTTTGGCGTTGGCGAGCGGCGCGCTCGAGCGATTCAATGTGCCAATGTTCCCAGATGGTGGGCGTGAGACTCTGAGCGACAATGCTGTCTTCCTCGCCCCTCCAGATTCCCGTCATCAACAGGATGCGCGCTTGGACGCCACTGCCACGAAGCGCAAGGCCTTCGGCGGCATCGGTTACTCCGAGCCAGGACGCGCCTGCGGATTCGAGCGCGCGAGCGCACTCGATTGCACCGTGTCCGTAGCCATCGGCCTTGACGACGGCACAAATCGTGACGCCTTCGCCGACGTGCTTTTGAACGGCGTGGAAATTTTCTCCAAGCGCTGCCAGAGAAACTTCTGCCCAAGTCCGGCCGTCGAGAATCAGCGAGCGGCGGTCAGGCATTCTCGACAGATCAGGGCGGGGAGCGTTCACCGAGCTAATTATAGTGATCGCGCCCGCCGTGATGTTTGTGCCGATGGTAACTACGGTCGAGCGTTTACGTTCGTCTTGGCTCAGCCGCCTGACAAAAGGAAGTTCACCGTGATTTCAGTCTCGACTTCAATGGGCTCGCCATTGAGCAGGTAGGGTCGGTAGCGCCATTGCCGAACCGCTTCGATCGCCGCGGCGGATAGCATCGGATGTCCGTGGACCACAACCAAATTCTCGATCATTCCTGTCTTGCTGATGATCGCCCGCAATTCGACCGCTCCCTGAACCCGCGCCTGGCGCGCGATCGGCGGATAGATCGGTTGCACCTTGTGCAAGAGGTTAGCTTCCGCGAGATGCGAAACCACCAAAGGCTTGACTGCAACCGGTCGCGGCGGAATTGCTGCAGAGATGTTGTCGCCGAGACCGTGGATAACGTCACTACCTCGGCGATTGAGTCCCGCGTCGCCAGTCTCAATGGACGAGATATCAGGCGCGGCGGGAACGGAATCGGCACCGGTGTTTACGATTTGGGTAGGGATGGATCGCGGCGCAACGATCTCATCTGGCCGCAGATGGCTTACAGGCGCGGCCGTATGATGCCCCCGCACCGGTTGCTCGGCCGCGATTGGCGCGAAAGATGCCGGTGCGGTGAGTTGCAACCATCGCACCTGCGGCGGCCCTCCCACCCAAAATAACGAGATGGCGAGCAGCAAGCTCAAGGCGAAGGCTTGCATGGTGAAGCTTGCGAGTGTGGTCCATCCACGGCGACGGGCAGACTGGTGCCATGTGCTTTCAAGTGTGCTGAACATTTCAGCGTCCTCTGGAACAGGCCCGTTGCCAGTACAGACACCTGCGGATAGCGATTTGATCCCAACGCGAAAACAAAACGCGAATTAAATAAAAAAGACCGCGTCCGTGACGCGGTCTGAAAAATGACTTGAAATTCTGGAACTGAAACTTCGCCAGCGGTGTCGCTACTGTTTCGGCGGAGTGGTCGAAGTCGGCTTCGGGGTTGCCGGTTTCACCGGCTTCGGAGCCGGCGTTCCCGCAGCCGGTGCCGCTACGCCTGATTGCGCGTTATAGGCTTCCACGATCGGCTGCGTGATATCCATCGACGGTCCCGAGACAATCACCGGGCCGCGCGGCCAAGGTTGCGAGGTATCCAGAAGGAGACCATAGCCATTGTCCGTAACATATTTCTGAATCACCGGCGCCATCTTGGTGAGGATTTTGTTTCCGATTTCGCCCTGCTGATTCTGGTACTCTTCCTGCGCATCCTGGGTGGCGCGATCGCAGCTCTTCTTCTTGGTCTCGATCTGCTTCACCAGCTTTTCGCGCGATTCGTCATTCAGCTTGTCCTGCTGGGTATTGAGCTGCTTGGTGAGGCTGTCGATTTCGTCGGCGCAGGTCTTCAGTTCATTCTGCCTGGGTTCAAACTTCTTGCTGAGCGTTTCGAACTCGCGCCGCCCTTCGTTGGAAAGGAAGATGGCCTGTTCGATGTTGATAGTCCCGACCTTGGTGCCGGTAACCTTGGCCGCCGCGGCAGCCGCGGCGGAGGGAGCGTTGGGTGCTGTCGCAGCGGCCGACGGAGCGGCAGGAGGATCGGCTTGGGCCAGAGCGAATAGGGAGAGGCCGGACACTATTACGACGGCCATGGTGACGCGCGCAAACATCTTAATCATTGGATCCTTTGACTCCTTCGAATTTTTTCGAGAAATGCTGGAAGCTTCCAGCTCGCTAGGCTCAACGAAACTGACTGCAACCGAGCCTATCAGTCATCAGACTTGAAAACAAATCTGATATATAGACCTGAACAGCGGAGCGAGCGCTCAAGGCGCCTACGACGCCCGGCCCTGTTCACGTCGAAACTGCAGACGTGATGATCAGGATATGGACGCTAAGGATTATACGGAGGCTAGAGGAAAAGCGTCAAACGGTTTGGTCGTCAGCACTCGTGTAGAATAACCGTTTGTATATGGATTTATCTGCCATCCAGCAAGCTTTGCGCGAACGCAATATTGACGCATGGCTTTTCTACGATCATCATCATCGCGACCCGATCTCCTACCGCGTCCTGGGGTTGCCCAATGGCCTGATGGTGACGCGACGCTGGTATTACCTGATCCCGGCCAAGGGCGAGCCCACCAAACTGGTTCACAAGATTGAGGCCGGGCACCTCGATAGCTTGCCGGGTACGAAAAAACAATATGCCGGATGGCAGGAACTGTTCGACGGCCTGAAGCAGATGCTGGCCGCCCATCGTGATGTGGCCATGCAGTACTCGCCGAATAACGCTGTCTTCACGATTTCCATGGTCGATGCGGGAACCGCGGACATGATCCGCGGCATGGGCAAGAATATTGTCAGCGCGGCCGACCTGATCGCGCAGTTTGAAGCGACTCTCACCGACGAGCAGATCAAGTCGCACTTCGCCGCGCGCGATGTGATCGATGCCGTTACCGCCGAGGCGTTCAAAGAGATCGGCCGCCGCGTGCGCAACGGCGGCACGCACGAGCACGACATTCAGGAATTTTTCATGGAAGCGTTCCAGCGCGAAAACATGGTGACCGACGATCCTCCGGTCGTGGCCGTGAACGCCAACAGTTCCAACCCGCATTACGGCCCGAGCGCCACTCATCCCGTGCCGATTCGTGAAGGCGACCTGGTTTTGCTCGATGTGTGGGCGAAGAAAAATACGCCAACAGCCGTTTATTACGACATCACCTGGATGGGATTTGTGGGAAATGCTCCGTCAGATCGCCAGCGCGAGATTTTTAAGATTGTGCGCGAGGCGCGCGACCTCGGCATAAAGACGGTGCAGGACGCCGTCGCTGCCCAGCGGCCAATCGCCGGATGGGAAGTGGACCGGGCGGTGCGCGGCCATATTAAGCAGGCGAATTACGGAGACTACTTCATCCACCGCACCGGCCATTCCATCGGCACAGAAGTCCATTCAAACGGCGCCAATATGGATGATCTGGAAATTCACGACGAGCGGCGCATTCTGCCCAACTCCTTATTCTCGATCGAGCCGGGGATTTACCTGCCCGAATTCGGCGTGCGGCTGGAGGTGAATGTCATGGTGCGTCCGGGCAGCGCCGAAGTCACTGGTAAAATCCAAAAAGAGATTGTGACCATCTGAATGGCCAAGCCAATAACCAACACGAAAGACAAATCAAGAAACGCCGCGGTCGCGACAACAACAATAAAGACCAAGCCGGACTATCCCCTGACGACCATGGCAGTGGTCGCGCCCATCGTAGGCTGGCTGATTCCAGGCGGCGGGCACTTTCTGCTGAAGCGCTATGGTCGCGGCGTTTTGCTGCTCGTGTCAGTGGTGGCGATGTTCCTGATCGGCTTGGGCATGCAGGGACGGATCTACCAGCCCAACGGCGGCGATATCCTCGACATCCTCGGCTTCGTGGGTGACATCGGCTCGGGCGCGCTCTACATTCTCGCACGCATCATGGATTGGGGCGACGTAATGGCGGCGAATGCCGCGGCCGATTATGGCAAGACCTTCCTGATCGTGGCCGGCCTCCTTAACTTCATAGCCGCCGCGGATGCGCATCACATCGCGCTGGGGAAGAAACCGTGACCATCGCTTTGTCCCATTTCTCGGCCGCAGTTGTGTTCGCGCTTTTCGCCTCAATCGTCTTCGGCATCACCCAGCGCAATTCCACCACTGACCAAGTGAAGTACGGCCTATACTGCTTCGCTCTTTTCGTCGGCGGCGTCTTTCTCGCGGGATGGGTAATGGCGCTCATCCGGCGCTAAAGCGACACCTCTTTAGCCGCTTCCGTTCTTAAATTCCAGAGCATCAAGACGACGCGTTGCGCTTTTCTAGGAACACTCTTCGAGGGTATGACCTTACCACACATCGCCCGGAGCGAGTGGAAGGTGAGCCGCTCCCATGAGAATGTGGCGTTCGAAGGGCGAGAATGCCTGCCGAAACGGTTCGGAGTTGATCAGCCGATCGCGCTGATCGGGCGTCAGGCCACGCATGTCGCGAATGGCGCGATTGACAGCCTGGCGACGAGGAGGAGGTAGCTGTTTGAAGTCCTGAAAGAGTTGGCTCGCCCGTTTCTTCTGGTCTGGAGTCAGATGCTCCCAGGTCTCCATGCGATTGAGAATGCGCTCCTGCTGCGCGGGCGGCAGACTGGAAAAATGCTGCAGCCGTTGTAGCAGCCGTTCTTGCTGTTGCGGCGGAAGTCTCCGGAACTGCGAATCGTTTTCCAGCGCGCGGCGCTGTTGCGCCGGCGGCAAGTCCTTATAGCGGCGCAGCCAATTTCCCGCGTGGCCTGGCTGATTCTGCGCCGGACGCTCATCAGGACGACCGTCGTTCGGACGGCCGGCATTCGAGCCTCCGTTTGAAAAGCGATGCCACCGCCCGTCCGCTGGCGGCGATTGTGGATGCTGGGTTTGGGCGAAGGCCGGCGCAAGCAGCACAAAGGCTACTAGACAGCGCGCAATATTCCCCTGGCCCAACATCGTTGTTCCTGTCCGTCCCGTCCGATTTGCCAACCCAGCTCTACTACCACTCCTCCATTGCGGAGACGCGGCGGAGCGCGTCTCTGCGGCAACTCTTACGGATTCGCGGTTACGTCGTCTTGCACCTGCAACTCGTCGAGCATATCGAAATCGGCGTACAAGTCGTGATTACTATCTAGCGCCTGTAGATCGCCAACCGCTGTTCCCGGCTGCACCGGCAGACTCGGAGCTGGCGGCCTGGTTTGAATGGATCCCATCTCAACCAAATACGACTTGTTGCTGAGACCAATAGTCAGCGCACCGGCAAAAAGCACTGCAGCCATCGAAATAGCCCAAGCCGGCCGCCGCAGCCAATGAAACCACCCAGCCTGCGGACGCGCCATTTCCTCGCGCAAGCGCGCCTGCATGCGAGTATCAAAATACGGAGACGGCTCNNCCTGCCACTCTTCGAGCAGCGCCATCGTCTTCTGCAATTCGCCGAGTTCCCTAGCACAGTCTTTACAGGATGCGATGTGTTTCTCAACCTCCGGCGGTGTGGTAGCGTCCATGCCAGCGGCCAGGTCCGGCAACAGTTCGCGAATTTCTTTGCAATTCATACTGCGTTCCTCTACTTCCCCGAAACAAATTCTTTCAACTGCTCGCGCAACGTTTCGTAGGCGCGAAACAGCAACGACTTGGTGGCAGACTCACTCAGCTTCAGGACGCCCGCAATCTCGCGGTAATCCATCTGCTGATACTTATGCATAATGACGGCGAGGCGCTGCCGTTCGGGCAGCGCATTTACTTTGCTGCGGATCGCGGCCAGCCGCTCCCGCTTCATCATCTGCTCTTCGACCGTGAGCGACTCGTCGGCCAGATCGGGCGTCGTTCCCGTATCCTGATCGGACTCGTCAAGGCGAACCGTATTCTCCGGACGCTCATGGCGCGTGTCGCGGGCATGATTCACCGCCAGGTTGGTCGCAATGCGATAGAGCCAGGTCGTAAACTTGGCGCTCGGCTCATAAGTGGCGCGGGACCGGTACACGCGCAAAAACACTTCCTGCGCCAATTCTTCTGCCGTCGACGGATTGTGGCAGAAGCGATACATGAACCCCACCATCGGCCGACGATATTTTTGCACGAGACCAGCAAACGCAGCCTCGTCGCCCGTCTTGACTCGCAGCATCAGGTCCACGTCGGAGCCTGGCTCGGCGGAAGTCGCAGCGCTTGCAGGCGAAGACTGGGAGAGCGCAGCTCCCGGCGGAGTTCCTCGAAAGTTCGGCAGCCCGCCACTCAGCAGTCCCCGATCGATGGCCACACTGCTCACACTGTTAGGAACCCCGCGCTGCGGAGAAAGTTGCGCGTCCTCGGGCGTAGAGGAACGCGTGGAAGTGTTTTCCCCTGAATCGCTTACGGGCTTACCCTCGGGAGTGTCGGAAGCAGCCATGAAAGGGCGTTAAAAAGAGGCTATCGGGAGCGGTGAATGCGGTCAAGAGGCTGGGCGATGCCGAAGGCCAAGCACCAGAGGAGGGCCTAGCCGCGTCAGGCGGCCTTGTTTTCGGCGGGCCGGTTTTCCCGGATCCTTTTCGAGAGTAGCTCTTTGGCCTTTTCCAGTTCGGCCCGGCGCTTTCCGCTCAGGCCGCGCCCCGCTCGATTGATGAAGTAGTTGAGCATCCGCATGCCCGACGCCGGACCTTTTGGTGAGACCTTCTTTGACGCCAGCGAGCGGGCAATCACGGCAGCCCTTTTCGTAAACAGCCCGGCTGGCGGGTGAGTCGAATCGGTCGTCACTCCCGCCACCCACCGCTTCTTGCTCTTCTTTTTCGCGTTGTTCTTCGCGTTCTGCTTCTTATCAGCCATAAATCATCGCACCGGCAAGCGACTACAAACAGAGTCTGCTATTGCGATGATTTAGCCGCCATTGTGGCTCGCGCCTGAAGCACCTTCGATTCAATGTTTTCTGCATTCTTCAGGTGATCGCGTAGCGTTGGCAACAGCTGCATAGCGAAGCTCTTCAGGGACGCATCGCGTCCGGTGCTGCTTTCCGTTCGGAAAGCGGCCACATCGGCCTTATGATTTTTCACCATATCCCTCACGTAGGCCTTATCAAACTGGTCGCCCGCAAGCTTCGCAAGCCGCTCTTTCGTCGCTTCATCCTTGGCACTGAGATGCTGAGGCAAGTTAACCCCTAGCGCGCTGGCGACTTGTTTCAAATTGTTATTCGCCTTGCTGTGATCGTCAATCATTCGCTGCCCGAATTGTTTCACATCATCGCTGTACGCTTTTTGCACAGCCAGCTTGCCGAATTCCACTTCGGCCATGCCTCCCTCCGCCGCTTCTTTGATAAATCTCTGATCGTTGGCGGTAAGTCTTGAGCTGGTCCCCATAGACGAACCCGAGCCCATCGAATTCGGATTCTGTTGCGCAGCCGCAAAGGTCATTAATAATCCCGCTACTGCCAGGCATATTAAAGGTCGATAAAAACTTCTTGTCATATTGACTCCTTACTGCTCGTGAATTCATCTACAAGACTAGGCAGGGCATCAGATTGCGACAATCAGGACTTATCCGCATTTCTCGGGCTTATAGTCTGTATCGGCGCGCAACCGGATGCGACTCGACGGTTCCGATTCGTCCTGAGATGCCGCGCCCATAAGGCCCTAGAAGGAATAAACTAAGTTTGATTAAAGTTGCAGATTCATCTTGGAGGTCACTATGGCCACGAAAAAAGTATCGGCAAGTTTGGCAGGCACTGTCTCACTAGGCGGCAAAGCCCCAGTCCATCGCCTAGGCTTCGGAGCCATGCGCGTAACCGGCAAAGGAATATGGGGTCCTCCCAAGGATCGCAAAGGCGCGCTAGCGGTTCTGCGGCACGCCGTAGAACTCGGCGTCAACTTCATCGACACGGCCGACTCCTACGGCCCGAACGTAAGTGAAGAACTGATCGCCGAAGCGCTATCGCCTTATCCCAAAGATCTTATTGTCGCCACCAAAGGCGGATGGCATCGTCCGGGGCCCGATTAATGGACCCACGACGCGTCACCAGCACACTTGCGCCAGGCGATCGAAGGCAGTCTCAAGCGACTGCGCCTCGAGCGCATCGATGTCTACCAGTTGCACGCGCCCGACCCGGTGACGCCTTTCGAGGCGTCGGTGGAAACTCTGGCCGATTTACAGCGCCAAGGCAAGATTCGATTCGTCGGCCTCTCGAACGTCACGCAGGAGCACATCGAACGCGCACGCAAGATCGTCCCCATCGTCTCTGTGCAGAACCGCTACAGCTTCGCCGACCGTGAATGGGATTATGTCGTCGACTATTGTGAGCGCAATAGCATTGCATTCATCCCCTGTTCCCACTGGGAGCCGGCAAACTGGCCGGCGAGATTCTCGACCGCGTGGCGAAAAAGGAACAAAGATCGCCCAACCAAGTCGCGCTAGCCTGGCTGCTGCAACGCTCGCCCATCATGCTGCCGATTCCAGGAACGTCCTCGATCGAGCATTTGGAAGAAAACATCGCGGCAGCTTCGTTGCATTTAGCAAAAGAAGAATATGCGGAACTGTCCGGCGCTCACAGGATGGTGGCGTAGCTTGCTTTGAAGGGGCACGGCTTCGGCCGTGCCGCAACTTTCATAAAATCAATCGCGGCTTTTCAGTTTGCTGAAAAACCTGACTTTGTCTCTGCTTTTGGGTGGCGCAGCGGTTCACCGCTGCGATAAGAAATCCGTTATCAGTCCGGCTTCAGCCGCTGAGGCTATGCTGCCGCGAGAGAAACACTTCTTTCGCAACCTCTTCGGCCGTTCCGCAAATTTCGTGAAATCGATCGCGGCTTTTAGCTGCCGACGCGAGTATGTCTTTCAAACTGCGACCCCACCACCATCCCGCAAAGGTTGACGGAAACGGCGGCAACTGTTTGAATAAAAACGTTGGGCGCATAACTCAGCGGTAGAGTGCCATCCTCACACGGTGGAAGTCGTAGGTTCAAATCCTACTGCGCCCACCATCTTTAATCTCCGCATTAGAACCTTTACCGGCGCCGAGTCCTAACCGACGACGAACTTCACCAAGTCGGGACTTCCTCAAGGGTTGCAAAGGCGGTCGGGCAATGAACGTCGAGGCCCACCCGCATGATGACCCCACAAGCTCGCGGGTACGTGGTCGATATTGCTCAGACCAAAATGATCGGATTCGCTACAGTCGCTCTTAGGGGTACGTCGATGACCGCCCCAATGATAGAGAGGATTATCTATGACCGGATTTAAGTTGTTTGCATTAGCTGCGGTTGCTGGAATCTGCTTGATGGCAACTGCTCCCAAAACACAGGCTCAGGTAGCCGTCAGCGTCGGAGTCGCGCCCGAATGTCCCTACGGTTACTACGATGTCGCGCCTTACAACTGCGCCCCCTACGGCTACTACAGTTCGGAATGGTTTACGGGCGGCGCCTTTGTTGGCGTTGGTCCGTGGTTTCATGGCTCTGAAGGCTTCCAAGGACACGTAAATAACCGTTTACACCCTGAGCATGGCTATAACGGCCCAACGCCAAACCGTGGCGACAAAGCCGAGCCGGGAAATCGTGTCGATAAGGTTGCCAACTTCAAAGGAAACGAAGTGCGCGATGGACGCGGTCACACCGTTGGAGAAAAGCGCTAACCCGATACCTGTGTCTCAATCGAAAACCTGTAAAAGAAACGGGCAGATGTCCACAAGTTGAAAATTGAAGTGGACACCTGCCCCTGTTTCGCAAGAGCGCAAATCCGTAATTGTGTACCAGGCGATTTTGCAGCAGGCACCAAAAAAGAGGCGGTGTGACTCAACGCCCTCGGAGAGAGGAGCACGCCACACCGCCAGGGAGAGTTACCGTCAGGGTCTCTTGCCCAACAGGCCCCTGCGTATCTCGCCGGAGCTTACCGTGCGGCACTTAATGGTGTCTGTTCAATATTGCTCATTTTGTACGGTAGCGTACAGGGCAACTCGGCGCAGCCTTCCATCTCCGCCTGAAATGCTAAGATTTCGGGCATGCCACTCCGCACCAAGCCAAAGAAGACAGCGCACTCGTCAAAGCACGCGGTGACAAAAGCTCGCGGGCGCAAGGCCGAGGCACGCGCCGCGTCGGAGTTGGTCATCATCACCGGCATGAGCGGATCGGGGAAGGCTTCCGCTCTGAAGGCCTTTGAAGATCTAGGCTATTACTGCGTCGACAACCTGCCCGTGGAACTGATTCCGCGTTTCGCTGAACTGGCCTTGCAGTCGGGAGAAATTCCGCGCACCGCGCTGGTCGTGGATGTCCGCGAAGGGTCGCAACTGGAGAAGCTGCCCGCAATCCTGAAGTCGGTGAAACACACGATTCCGACAAAAGTAATTTTTCTCGAAGCAAGCGATGCGGCATTGCTGCGGCGTTTCAGCGAAACGCGCCGGCCGCATCCGCTGGGAACGGGCACGACCGTGCGCGCATCGCTAGGCGCTGAACGCCGCCATCTCAAGGCGATCCGCAGGCTCGCTGACCTCGTCATCGACACTTCGAAATTCAATGTCCACGAATTGCGCGCGCACCTGACGGATCGCTTCAAACAGCACTCCGGCAGCCAGCAGACGATACTCGTCTCCTGCGTGAGTTTTGGTTATAAACACGGATTGCCCGACGACGCCGATCTCGTCTTCGATGTTCGCTTTCTGCCCAATCCACATTTCGTGCCGGAGTTTCGCGCGCTCACCGGACGGCATCCGCGCGTCGCCAAGTACATTCGGTCGTTTCCGCAGACGCAAGAGTTCATCAATCGCATCTCCGCGCTGCTGGTGTATCTGTTGCCCCATTACATTCGCGAAGGCAAGAGCTACCTGACGATCAGCTTCGGATGCACGGGCGGACAGCATCGCTCGGTGATGATCGCCGAAGATGTAAGTAAGCGCCTTCGGAAGGCGGGGTACAAAGTAAAGGTCGTGCATCGCGACAGCCCGAGGTAACAAACGCTGATCGCTTTCGATTCGGCGCGCTTGGGATCGGTCCGAGGCCGGGCCGGTATCCCACTACGCATGTAGAATTGAGCCGTACACGCATGGCAACCTCGTCAGTGGCGGGCGCGAAGAGCGAAGGAGCATCCGTACAGTCCCATCCACCGCGTCCAATCAGACGCCTGCTGCACTACGTTCTGCCGTACTGGTGGCCGCTTCTGGCGTCTGTAACACTGATGGCGCTGGTGGGACTGCTCGACGCCGGCCGCGTTCTACTCATTGGCCCGATCTTTGATCGCGTGTTGAATCCCGGGTCGCAGGGCAGAACCATGCAGTTGTTCCGGCTGCCCGGCACAGGTCGTTTTCTCGACCTCCAGCAACTGATTCCCTCGCACTTTCAAAATCCATGGACCATGGTGGCCTTCGCGCTTGTCGCCGCAACCGTGTTGAAAGGCATCTTCGATTATGCCGGCACCTACCTCGTCAACTACGCCGGATTTGGCATGATCACGGACCTTCGCGATAACTTATATAACGCAATCCTGCGCAGTTCGGCGGCGTTTTTCACCAGGCACACCACCGGCACGCTCCTATCGACCATCGTCAACGATATCGAGAAGGTTCAGTTCGCGATGTCGAGCGTGCTGGCGGAATTCCTGCAACAGTTCTTCACATTTTTATTTACCGCGGCAGTGGTGATTTTATTGGGCGGGAAACTGGCGTGGGTGCTGCTGCTGTTCGTGCCCGTGATTTTATATTCGTCGAAAAAAATCGGCCGCCAAGTGCGCACGACCACGCGGGGCGGACAGGACAAGCTCGCCGAAATCCAGAACATTCTTCACGAAACAATTACCGGCAACCGAATCGTCAAAGCGTTTGGCATGGAGAACTGGGAGATGGAGCGCTTCCGCGCCGCGGCGCGACGGCTCTTCCGTGCGAATCTCCGACTGGTGGCGGCCTTCGCGATCAGTTCTCCCCTGATGGATGTTCTTGGCTCAGTGGCCATCGCTCTCTTGCTCCTGATGGGCCGGAACCAGATTAACCACCATATTTTTACCGCGGGAACATTTCTGGCATTCATCGTGGCGGTATTCAAACTTTACGATCCAGTGCGCAAGTTCGCGCAGTTCAATAATAATTTTCAGCAAGCGGTCGGAGCCTCGTCGGAAATTTTCCGTTTCATGGATATGGAAGACGAGGTGAGGCAAAAGCCGGGCGCGAAGCGGATGGGAAAATTTGTGCGGGCAATTCGATTCGAAGATGTTTCGTTTTCCTATGAAAATGCAGAAGATTCTCCCGTCGTCCTGCATGACATCAATCTCGAAGTAAAGGCAGGCGAAGTGTTAGCGGTAGTGGGATCGAGCGGCGCGGGCAAGAGCACTCTGGTGCACCTCATCCCGCGCTTTTTTGACGCGAGCGGCGGCCGCCTTCTGATTGATGATCATGACGTGCGCGAAGTGACGCTTGATTCGCTGCGCTCGCAGATCGGAATCGTGACGCAGGACACCGTTTTGTTCAACGATACGGTACGAAACAATATCGCTTACGGCCAGCCGCACGTATCCCAGAAGCGAGTAGAAGAAGCGGCCCGGGCCGCGCGGGCGCATGAGTTCATTCGTGGCCTTCCCGAGGGCTATAACACGATGATCGGCGAGCGCGGCGTGCGGCTTTCGGGCGGCGAGCGGCAGCGTATCGCGATTGCGCGCGCAATTCTGAGAAACGCCCCAATTCTGATTCTGGATGAAGCGACGTCCGCGCTCGACAGCGAGTCGGAGTCCCTTGTCCAATCGGCACTGCAAAATTTGATGACTGGGCGTACTGTGTTTGTAATCGCTCACCGGCTCTCGACCGTGCGGCGAGCGGATCGCATCGTCGTCCTCGAAAATGGAACGATCAGCGATATCGGCGCCCACGAAGAATTGATGCAAAAGTTGGGCACGTATCGGCGGCTGTACGAGTTACAGTTTGCCGAAGCGTAAGAAGAAAGTTTCAGAGTTTCAGAGTTTCAAGGTTTTAAGGTAAAAAGTCCGATAAGGGCAAACGTAGCTTAGTTGCCAGTTTTGCACCTTGAAACCTTGCAACTCTGAAACCTTTGAAACCTGGCACTTATGACTCTTCGCTCCATGACGGGATTCGCGCAGGTAAGAGGGCAGGTCAACGCCCAACTGGCGTTTGCGCTGTCGCTGAAATCCGTGAATCATCGCTTTCTCGACCTTCACTTTCGCCTCCCCTCCGATACCGACGCGCTCGAGATGAAGCTGCGCCGCATGCTCAAAGAGAAAATGGCGCGCGGCCATGTGGAAGTGATTCTGAACCTCGACCGCTCGGCCACGAACGGAGTCGCGCTCAACCGGCAACTGATCGGCGGCTACGTGCAGGCGTTCCGCGCGGCAGCCGACGAATTTGGGGTGGAAGGCGAGCCCGATCTGAATGTGGTTTTGCGAATGCCGGGTGCGATGGATGCCGGCGCCGAGAAATCCGGAGACGAACTGGAAGCAGCGGTGATGGAGCGAGTTGAGGAAGCGCTTTTCCGACTGAATGAAATGCGCGAACAGGAAGGCCGCAGCATCAGCACAGAGTTGCGCGCGCGCATGGCAAGTCTCGCGAAAGCCGCGGCCGGGGTCGACGCGCATCGCGCTACTATTCTGCGCAGTTATTCGGAGCGTTTGCAGGCGCGCATGGCGGAACTTTTCGGCGCGCAGGTCGACAAAGAACGGATTTTGCAGGAAGTTGCCTTGCTGGTCGACCGCAGCGACATCCAGGAAGAACTGGTCCGCCTGAATGCGCACGTGAAGCATTTTCTCGGCCTCCTCGACCAGGGCGGCGAGGTCGGCAAGAAAATGGACTTCCTGTTACAAGAGATGAATCGCGAAGCCAATACAATGCTTTCGAAAACCTCGGGCCTGGCGGGCGAGGCATTGAAAGTCACGGAAATGGGCCTGCTGATGAAGTCAGAAATCGAAAAATCGCGAGAGCAGGTACAGAACCTCGAATGAGTATCGTCTATATCGTTTCGGCGCCTTCCGGTTCGGGCAAGTCGACGCTGGTGGCCGAACTGCTCAAGACGGTTCGCAAGCTGGACTTCTCCATTTCTTACACCACGCGTCCCCCGCGACGAACCGAACAGAATCGCAAGGAATATTTTTTCGTCTCCCGCGAAGAGTTTGCGGCCATGATCGCCGCCGATGAGTTTCTGGAATACGCCGACGTCTTCGGAAACTGTTACGGGACGGCTCGGCGCTTTCTGCGCGAGGCCGAACAGCATGGAAATGACCTGCTTCTCGATATCGATGTGCAGGGGGCGGAACAGATCCAGCAGAAGATTCCAGACGCTGTGAGCATCTTTATTCTTCCACCGGACTGGCAGACCTTGGAGAGCCGGCTACGCAATCGGGGCTCGGACTCGGAGGAGGTTATCCGTCGCCGGTTGGACACGGCCCGACGAGAGATTGAGAATTACTCGAAATACGACTACATTCTAGTAAACAACCTGCTGGAGCAGTCCTGCGACCAACTGAAGGATATAGTGTTGGCCGAACGGCTATTGCGCAGCGGGGCGCGACCTAGCGGTGAAGAAGCAACACAAGTGGCCACCGCACAAGCTTGCCGTCTAGATCAGGCACGCGAAAGAGTGCAGCCGATTTTGGCTTCATTTCACCTGCAGACCGCAAAAGGCACGTGAGTTCTTGGGAGAGAGAGTATGAAGCTCGTAGAGGGATTCGACAGCAACTATCGTTACATTCTGGTAGCGGCGCGGCGGGCACGGCAACTGCAAGGCGGCGCACCGCCAGTGATCGATACCGGCTCGCGCAAACCTTGCCGCATCGCCCAGGATGAAATCAAAGCCGGCAAGGTCAAATGGCTGATTCCGGAGCTTCCGAAATTAGCCGTGGTGGCCGCTACCGAGAACCTGAACAAGGTCTTCGCAGAAGACGCGTAGCTTTGGATGGCGCAGCGCTTAAGCGCTGCGATTCGCGGACTGGCTGGTATCCGGCTTCAGCCGCTGCGGTTCACGTGCTGCGGAGGCGTGTGAATCTCGCTTCAGGCGGCCGCATCAACTCTGTAGGCGTGCTGGATTTCTGAATCCTTGGCCGCCTGCTTCCTCCTATGAAAATCGCACTCGGCGTGTCCGGTGGCATTGCAGCGTATAAGGCGGCGGAAATCGTGCGCCTTCTGCAAGACCGCGGCATTCGCGTGCAAGTAGTAATGACGGCGGCAGCGCAGGAGTTTGTTCGCCCGCTGACCTTCGCCGCCCTCTCCGGCGAAAAAGTAATCATCGACATGTTCGGCTCCGCTCACGGAGACGCGCCAGCCAATGTCGAATCGGCCATCGAACACATTGCGATTGCCCAGGCCATCGATGCACTCGTGGTGGTTCCGGCCACGGCAGATGTTCTAGCGCGCTTCGCGCAAGGAATTGCCAACGACTTTCTAAGCACCCTTTATCTCGCAACGACCGCGCCGGTCGTAGTGGCTCCCGCCATGAACGTCAACATGTGGAATCACGCCGCCACTCAGGCGAATCTCGAAATTCTGCGCAAGCGCGGCGTCCGCATCGTCCAACCCGGCGAAGGCTATCTAGCCTGCGGCATGACCGGCGCCGGCCGCCTGGCCGAGAACGAAGCCATCATAGCCGCCGTCATGGAAGTGCTAGGCGCCTCGCAGGGTCTCGCCGGCGAAACCGTGCTGGTGACGGCGGGCCCGACGCGGGAGAAGATCGATCCCGTCCGATATCTAACCAACCGATCCAGCGGCCGCATGGGCTACGCCGTTGCAGAAGCGGCTTTGCGCCGCGGAGCGCGTGTGCTGCTGGTAAGCGGACCGACCGCGATTGCTGCTCCATGTGCGGCCGAACTAACCCAAGTGGAGACTGCAGAAGAGATGCTGGCAGCCGTTTTGAAACTGCTGCCCGAAGCCACAGTAGTAATCAAAACTGCGGCCGTGGCCGACTTCCGACCCAAAGCGGCAGTGGCACAAAAGATCAAGCGCAAGGGCGAGACCACGCTGGAACTCGAACCAACAACCGACATTCTGGCGGAAGTGGCGCGCCGTAAGACGACCCAGATCGTAGTTGGTTTTGCCGCCGAAACCGAAAACGTACTGGAAAACGCGCGCAAGAAACTGGCGTCGAAATCGCTAGACGCAATTGTAGTCAATGACGTTTCCCGCGAGGGCGTCGGATTTGACTCCGACCGCAACGCAGTCACGATCATTTCGTCAAGCGAAGTAATCGAGGTTCCCGAAACCTCGAAGTGGGAAGTCGCGCACCGCGTACTCGATCAGGTCGTAAAGCTCCGCAAGCGTAGCGCTGTGCCTGTTCGCTGACCGATCCTTTTTCATCAGAGAAAAAAGCTTTTTCTTTTCTCCGTGCCGGAGCCTGCCCTGAGCGCAGTCGAAGGGTGTCTCCGTGGTGAAAAGTTGCTATCCTTATCCGCAATGCTCCCTACTCTAGACCCTGAACTTCGCCGCGCCCTAGCCACGCGCATTCGCTACTACAACGAAATGGGGATCTACGATTTTTACCGGCGTCCATTGTCGGAGCGCGGCGGCGAAGTTGCGACGAGCATTTCCGCCGACGAAGAAGCAATCAACATTTCGGAGCACGCATCTGACCCACACCCACCTGATCCAGGAGAAGAGATGAGTCCACGCAAGGCCACAGCGGTCGCGGTTCCGCGCGAGGTTGAAGAAAATGTTCTCCACGTAATCGCGCTGAAGCCCGAGCAGAGCGTTAGCGACCCGGTAAAAGCGCTGAAGATCATCCGCGAAGACCTGGGCGACTGCAAGCGTTGCGTGCTCCACAAACAAGGACGAAAGCAAATTGTATTTGGCGTGGGAAATCCAAATGCCGAACTGATGTTCGTCGGCGAGGGGCCGGGCGCCGATGAAGACGAAAAGGGCGAGCCCTTCGTGGGTCGCGCCGGTCAACTGCTCAACAACATGATCAAAGCCATGGGCATTGAGCGCGAGCAGATCTACATCGCCAACATCGTGAAATGCCGTCCTCCCGGCAATCGCACGCCCGAGCGCGACGAGTGCGACACGTGTTCGCCGTTCCTGATGCGCCAGATTGCCGTCGTCAAGCCAAAAGTAATCGTCGCTCTCGGAGCCACTGCCGCCAAGACTCTGCTGGCGATGAACTCCTCGATGATGCAATTGCGCGGACGTTTCTATGACTTCAAGCCGACAGGCATCCGCAGCAATGATCCCAATTGGAATGGATGCAAGCTCGCAGTCACCTACCATCCTGCGTTTCTTTTGCGCGATCCGCGCCAAAAGGGCGAAGCGTGGAAAGATTTGCAGATGGTGATGAAAGAGTTGGGAATGAAGGCGCCAGCAAAGAATAACTAGTAGCGATTCCTAAGCGACCTCGTATGAACGTCAACCCGATCAGCAAAGCGACCGCGGAACACTACACCTGGGGCAATGCCTGCGATGGCTGGCACCTCGTAAAGAATCCGCAACTGAGTGTCATTCAGGAGCGCATGCCGGCGGGCGCAGCCGAGGTTCGCCACTTCCACCATCACGCGCAACAGTTCTTCTACGTGCTCGCGGGCGAGGCCGCCATGGAAGTCGATGGTCGAACGATGATTCTAAGCGCCGGCGAAGGGATTTGGATTCCTGCGGGAACCCCGCACCAGATGAGAAATGACTCGGGTGATGAAGTTCACTTTCTGGTCATCTCGCATCCGCCATCGCATGGGGATCGGCAGGACGCGTAGAGCGATACTCTAATGCGCGCCGGCCACCGTAGCCTCATGCGCAGCCTTGCGCGGCCGAATTCCTTTGCCGACGCCGCTAGCCTCCGCCATTCTCAGATCGTAATCGTTCTGAAGATTCAGCCAGAATTGGGCAGGCAGGCCAAAGTACTTCCCCAGAAGAATGGCAGTGTCGGCGCTGATGGCCCGGTCTCCCCGGACAACCTCATAGATACCGAGAAAATTGAGAGCTTTTGCCAGTGCATAGGCGCTCAGGTCCATAGGCTCCATGAATTCAGTCTTAAGAATTTCCCCCGGGTGAACCGCAAATACCTTCTTTGACTTGGCCATACTGTCTCCGTTTTTCAGTGGTAGTCGACGATTTCAACCTCGAAAGCGTTTCCGCCTCGCCACACGAAACACACGCGATATTGATCGTTGATTCGAATGCTGTGTTGCCCCGCCCGTTTCCCGCGAAGCGCTTCCAGTTGACTTCCTGGCGGCACCTTTAAGTTGTCAAACGTGACCGACGCATTCAAAATTGCAAGCTTCTTGAATGCCCGCATTTGCAGATCCGCGGGAAGGCGTCGGCTTTTGCCCGACTGCCAGAGCCTTTCAGTTTCCTTGTCGCGGAAACTTACGATCATTTTACCTATACTAACGCGATGCAATACTAATGTCAAACGTTAGTAGAAAGAAATGCGATAGGATTGATAGTTCCTCCCCCATGCCCCTCTTCTGCGACGTTGCTCTCGCCGTGCCGCTCGACATGCCGTTCACCTACTCCATTCCTCCTGGCATGGAGCCAGTCGTGGGCGGACGCGTGCTCGTGCCCTTCCGGCAGCAGCGGCTGTCGGGCATTGTGGTCGAGCTGCATGATCGTCCGCCGCAAGTTAAAACCAAGAAGGTAATCGAAGCGCTCGACCTTTCGCCCGTTCTCGACGAGCAACTCCTAAAACTTGGGAAGTGGATTGCCGACTATTATCTCGCGCCGCTCGGCGAAGTATTTCGCACCATGCTGCCGCTCTCCGCCGAGTTCAAGCGCTCGATCGTCTATCGCATCACCGATCAGGGGCGGATGGCGCTGCATCTGGCGGGGATGTCAGGCTCTCCAGCGCAGTCGAAGCGGACACCAGACGAGCAGCTCGTCGAATTTCGCGTCCTCGATTATCTGGCGGAACGTGAGGGCATAAGCGAAGCCAGTTTGCGCGGCACGGCGCGGGTGTCAAAGGCGCTACTAAGCGGCATGGTGCGCAAGAAATGGATCACCCGCCAGGATGTATCGGCGGCGCGCGACGCGACACGCCTAGTAAAAGTCGCAGTGCTGATTGGCGCAGAAGAGTCAATACGGGACGTGCCGCAGGCCACGAACCACAGGAAAGCGCGCTCTGATAGAAAGCTTAACGAAAACCAGCGAACTCTGATCGAGACACTTGCCGCATCGGGCGGACGCTTGCCGGTCGAGGCCTTGCGCGACTTGGATGTCCCGCCCACAACCCTCGGCACGCTGGTGCGTCGCGGCTTGGTTGAACTGGTCGATGAGCCGCAAAGTTTTACCACCTCGAAGCTCAAGCCCCGCCAGTCTCCGTTTGAGTTCGAGTTCAGCATCGCGCAAAAAGCAGCGCTCGCAAAAATTGGCGAAGCAGTAGCATCGCGCAAGTTTGGCGGCCTGCTGCTACATGGCATCACCGGCTCGGGAAAGACGGCGGTCTATCTCGCGTGCATGCGCCAGGTGCTGGAGCAGGGCCGCTCCTCGATCCTGCTCGTTCCTGAAATTGGCCTGACTCCGGCGGTCGCCGCCGACCTTCATCAGGTGTTCGGCGACGAGGTTGCCATCTTGCATTCCGGGCTGACGAATGCGGAGCGCGCCGAACAATGGCATCGCATTCGCCGTGGCGAGGCGCGAGTCGTGGCAGGCACGCGGTCGGCTGTGTTTGCCCCGGTCAGCGATCTCGCTCTGATCATCGTCGACGAGGAGCAGGATTCGTCGTACAAGCAAGAGGAGACGCCACGTTACCACGCGCGCGATGTGGCAGTGATGCGAGCGAAAATGGCGGCAGCGGTAGTAGTCCTCGGTTCGGCCACGCCATCGCTCGAATCCTATTACAACGCGAAGAAACATAAGTATGCCCTGGTCGAATTGCCCGATCGCGTCGAGAAGCGTCCGCTGCCCGAAGTCGAGATTGTCGACATGCGGCAGGAATTTCAAGAGACAGGCCAGGAGCAGGTGATCTCGCGCAAACTGGCCGAAGAAATTCGCGAGCGCCTCGAAAAAAAAGAGCAGGTCATGGTGCTCCTCAACCGCCGCGGATATTCTCCCGTGGTCTTTTGCCGTGCCTGCGGCAAGACGCTGCAATGCAAGAATTGCGCCGTCTCCATGACCCACCACAAGCGCGAGCGCAAAATGGAATGCCACTACTGCGGCCACGTCGAGCGCATCCCCGACAAGTGCGCACACTGTGGCAGCGAATACGTGTACTTCGTCGGGACAGGATCGGAGAAGCTGGAAGAACTACTCCACGGCATGTTTCCGCAAGCGCGCATCGGCCGTCTCGATCGCGATACCGTGCGCGGCCGCGAAGATTTCGAACATGCGCTGAACGCGCTGAACGAAGGCGTTCTCGACATGCTGGTCGGCACCCAGATGATCGCGAAAGGCCATGACATCCACGGCGTCACGCTAGTCGGTGTGGTCGGAGCCGACATGGCCCTCGGCCTGCCCGATTTTCGCGCGGCAGAGAGAACCTTTCAATTACTGACGCAAGTGGCCGGACGCGCCGGACGCGGACAGTCTCCAGGAAAAGTTATTCTGCAGACTTATTTTCAAGATCACTACGCGGTGCAATTCGCAGCGCACCACGACTTCGCCGGCTTCTATGAAAAAGAGCTGCAATTCCGTGCCTGGATGCACTATCCGCCTTACTCCGCGATTGCGAATGTGCTTGTCCGCTCCGAGAAATTAGACGAAGCGCTGACGTGGTCGGGCGAACTGGGGCGCTGGTTTGAGAAGACGAGGCATGAAGGTATTCGCGTGCTCGGCCCGGCAGCCGCTCCAATCACGCGCCTGAAGCGCGATTACCGCTATCACTTCATTCTGAAGTCCCCCAGCCGCGAGAAGATGAATGCGCTGTTGCGAGCGATGCTGGCCGAAGCGGCAGCGCGAAAAATTCCACGAACGCAGGTGATTGTGGATGTGGACGCGGTGTGGTTGATGTGAAGCGTTGTTAGTCGTTCGTCGCTAGTCGTTCGCGGATCGCGAAAACGCTCAGATTCTAGACCGCGCCAAGAGTCATTTGTGATGTAACAGATGCCGAATCCCTTCGCGAATATCGTGCACCGTGTCACGACTCCCATCGCGAATGTCTGGCCACACTTCTCGACCAGAACTGTGCGTAAAAGGTGCGGGCGTGAAAGTGATTACCAGCATCAGCGCGGCGCAGAGAGCGAGAACACGGCGCTTTCCGGTCACAGCGGGACAACGCGGGACGCGCGGATGTCTCCACGTCACTGCCAGCAGCACGGCCCATAGAAACCAGCCCGTCCAGAGATATTTCCCGAAGGGTACAAGCGCTAGCACCGTCAGCAGTGAGATCCAACGATGCAGCCGAGGCGAGATCGAAAAAACGATGTGGCCGCCATCGAGCTGGCCTCCGGGCAAGAGGTTGAGCGCAGTTGCAAACATTCCTACCCACGCCGCCGCGGCGATCGGATGCATCAAGAGCGCCGAGGGGGCGACGCCGATATGCAACAGGCGCGCCGCCATGTAGAACACCAGCGGGAATCCGAGTTGAATCTCTGAGGCTGCGGGATGAGCGATGGGATGCGAAAGTGAGAGCCCGTATAGCAATGCGACGCAGGCCGGAATAAAACCGGCGATCGGCCCGGCGATCCCAATGTCGAAAAGCACTGCGCGCGACGGGATCGGGCTCTTGATGCGTATGAACGCTCCCAGCGTTCCGATCAGGCTGGGGAACGGCACAAAGAACGGCGGTGTCACGTGGACGCGGTAGTGCCGCGCATAGAGATAGTGCCCCATCTCGTGCGCGAACAGGATGAACATCAGCGTCAGCGAGAACGGTAGGCCCATCAGCAGGTTTGCCGGATGTTGGATGATCCAGCCAATAGGAAACAACGAGAGCGTATCGTCATTCAGAGAAAAAACCGGCAGGTGGCGCAGGAAGTTGACCTGCATGCGCGCCCCGACGACAAGCGTGCTGAACATGGTCAGCACCAAAAACAACACGTAAAGCCACCAGCGCGTCCGCGGCGCCGGAACGACCCACACAGCGGGCTGAGGCTTCGGCTCCCATTCGATGGCGGTCGGAGAAGTGTAAGTTGGTTCGGACATTCGGGGCCTGTCTAAATATTACCTGCAAAGGCCCCGAGTGAGGTGAGGTCAGAGGTGAGAGGTCAGATTGCAGAGGTAAAAAAACGTTGCGCTCCTACCTCTGCAATTGCATCAGTCAATCGACTGCAGTTCTTTGCCAGGTTTGAAGCGCACGGCCTTCCCCGGAGGGATGGAAACCTCGGCTCCTGTGCGTGGATTCCGTCCGATGCCCGTCTTGCGCGGACGCACATTAAACACGCCAAATCCGCGCAACTCGATGCGGTCACCGGTCGAGAGCGCCTTCTTCATGCTCTCAAAAACCGTCTCGACGGCGAGCTCCGCCTTGGTTTTGGTGATCCCGGTGCGGTTGACCACTTCATTGATGATGTCCAGCTTAATCACGCGCCGTCTCCCGTCGTCCCCGGATTTGCATGCCTCAAGTTATTGATGCTAAGGGGGATAGAGCGGATTGTCAACCGGGGAGTATTAGATAGTGGATTCCCCTACATATGGTTGATGGCAAATTGACAGGTTCCCCCCTGCCGTTTACTCTGAGGTGCGCCTGTCAGCGAAGTAATTAGGAAGCGCCGCATTATGAGCATCGTCCCGCTTAGGCTCGGGGAATCAGTGGTAGACAGCCAAGACAAATTTCAGGCTGGCGGCGGATTTGAGGGCAACGCGTTGCTCGTCTTCAACCTAGACGGGCCTCAACTGGCCGACGTGGCGTCGTCAAATGTGAGCTACGATCTTCGAGTGGGCAGTGAATATAGAGGCCATCGCGATGCTGAAAAAACGGAGCTCCCGGGCGATGGCGAGATTGTCTTACAACCTGGTAATGCTGTACTCATCCAGTCCGAAGAGGTAGTATTCCTGCCCCGCAAACTGTTCGGCTACGTAGTCCCGAAGGTGACTTTACTCCAGCAGGGAATTTCAAATACGCTTTCGAAAGTCGACCCCGGATACAACGGGCCCCTGATCGTGACCCTTTTCAATTTGGGGAAGAGCGATCTGCGGCTGAGGCGCTACGAACGCTTCTGTTCACTTGTGCTACACACCGTTGCCGAAGGCGCTACTCTCTATAACAAACCGGGGAAGCGGATCACGGGCAATCCGAGGAAACCTTTGTGGCCCACCGCTAAGGACTGGATTGAGGCGAACAAGACGTGGCTAACAATTCTCTCGGGGGGTTTGTGGGGCGCCATCTTTTCGGCATTTGTGTTGATAGCTGTGCACTTTCTGGGATGGTCGCACTAAATGTGCATCTAGATTAATGGAACAAGCATAGGGCCATCCGCAGTGGCATCCGCAATGTCGCCATAAGACTCACGTGCGAATTGCTTGCTCAGTGTCAGACCTTGTTTCTGATAAGAGGACCCTATCGATGCACCATAGACCTTCTCGGGTCTTTGGGCCATTTTGTGGTACACGAGTTTGCCAACTTGTTGTCTGTCCACCAAGAGAATCGGGACTTCATGCGCCCTCACCTCAAGCACTGCCTTTGTGCCCCCCACTCCGTGACCAAAACCGGGATCAAAAAAACCGGCGTAGTGGACTCTGAACTCGCCAAACGAGGGATCAAATGCCACCATTTCTGCCGCATGACTCGGCGGCACGCCGATTCTCTCCCATGATGCCATGATGTAAAACTCGTGGGGTTGCAAGATCAATTCTTTTGCTCTTGGAGTGTGGATTATTTCCCAATAATCCTCGACATCGTAATAATCTCTCTTACTTAAGTCGACTGGCGGGGCATTCTTTTTTGCCCTGTAGGCGATGATTTTCGACCCGTTCCCTTGGAGATCGACGGAGACACTCAGCCCGCGCTGAATTTGAGGCGTAATTGGACCGTCGTTATCTTCATAAACAAGGATTTCTCGTTCAGCCAGCCTAGTCAGCACGCTGTCGTTCGATGGCGGGTTCCCTTTCACGAGTCGTAGCTGGTTCAACTTCATACCCGCTTTAACTACAATCGGAAACGTCCGCGAGACGATTTCCAAATAAAGCGCACCTGTATAGCCCTTCGGGATCCATTCAAACTCGTGGCCAAGGTCAGTGATGAGGCGCGTGAATATGTCTAATCTCCCAATAGTGCTCTTTGGGTTCGCCTTGCCGGAGACATCTCTTGGCAGCGCCAAACTCTCTACTAGAGGAACAATAAATACGGAATTCGCAGCAAATACTGCTGGCTCGGTTAGATCCACTTTTCTAATCAGCAGATCTCTAATTTTGGAATCGACGGCGCAGTTGCCGGGTAGGAAACTGGCACGAACCTGATAGGCCACCTTCCCCAGACGAAGATCAATGCTCGCTGGCTGAATTTGGTCGCCAAGGATCGGCTCTGGGGAAATTATCTTCCCTGCATCCACAAAGCTGGCAAGAGTCTGGGACGGCAAGATCCCAGTTGAGATAGGCTCTGGGACCGGCTGAGAGAACAAGTCTACTTCTTGTGATCTATCGATTTTCACGAGTTTTGATTCCGAGCGAAGGACGCTGCCTTCCCAACCCCTGCAACCAATCCGAATTTGTGATACTCGATGTAGCAGTTCAAGCTGCAAAAACCGCCTTCGCTTTTTTTGCCGCTCCCCACACGCGCACCCTGCGGTATCTCGCGCTTACAGCCGGGGCAAACGTTCTTTTCCCATAAGTCCAACAAATAACTCCGCTCAGATTCAGCCATATTAGATTGCACCGTCCTAATTACGTTGCAGAAGCAAGCATTTTGGTAGCCCATCACGATTTTGCGGGTCCTTCAACGGCACCTCGGTGCACACGGTCGTTCTCAAGTGACCTTTTCGTTTGCTCGAGCGTCTCGGGCAACGGTTCCCCTGTGTGAAACAGGTAGCCCGCGCGCTGCAAATACAATTCTAACGTGTCTACGGCTCTCTCGAAACCGCCCTGTACTTCGACGTACACGGGTACCACGAAGACGCTAGGCAATTGTCCCGGCTCCTCCTACTGCATTTTTGGCTGGTGTGGTCTGTGGAAATAATCGCCAGATGCGACTCGTTGGGATCACTCTATCCGCGATGCGCTCTCGGGTCAATACGTATGGTTGTGAAAAACACGGCCCTTTTGCGGAAATTATTCTGGACTGAGAGGCGTTACCTTTTTCCCGTTCTCGCCTTCCTTGAACATGTACTTGATCGCAGGCCAATAGATCATCAGATTTGCAGCGCCCCTTGCGGTTCAGCGTGGTCGGACATCGACTAAGGACTATCCCGCTCGCGCCCATCCTGCTAGAAAATAATAGTGCCGAACCCTCGCACCGCTCTATCCCTCATCGGGTTCCTGCTCTTCCTCGGCACCCTAATGCTCTACTATCCCGCGCTGCACAACGGATTCGTCAACTACGACGATCCCGACTATGTGACCTCCAATTTCCATGTTCAGCAAGGCCTTACTAAGCAAAGCGTGGCGTGGGCTTTCACTTCCACCGCGGAAGCCAATTGGCATCCGCTGACATGGCTCTCGCACATGCTCGATGTGCGGTTGTTCGGGCTGCGCCCGGCTGGACACCACGCCCAGAGCGTCTTCTGGCACGCCGTCGACGTGGTCTTGCTGTTTCTGCTGCTTGCGAACGCTACAGGATTCGTGGGCCGCAGCGCCATCGTGGCTGCGCTGTTTGCTGTCCATCCGCTGAACGTGGAGTCGGTGGCCTGGGTCGCGGAGCGCAAGAGTGTTCTCTGTACTTTCTTTTTGCTTCTCGCTTTCGCCGCCTATGGCTGGTATGTGAAGAAGCCGCGGGTCAGCCGCTATCTGCTGGTTGCCCTGCTCTTTGCTCTTGGGTTGATGGCAAAGCCTATGGCAATCACGCTCCCGTTTCTGCTCTTGCTGATTGATTTCTGGCCGCTGCAGCGTTTTCCGCAGACGCCACTTTCCGCGCTCGTGCTCGAAAAACTTCCTCTACTCGCACTGTCCGCGGCCAGCGCCGCAATTACAATTTACGCGCAGCGTGCCGGAGGCGCGCTCGGCTCGACCGAACTTTTGCCTCTCGCGATACGCGTCAAAAATGCTATTTACTCCTATTTCGTTTATTTAGATAAGGCGCTCTGGCCGTCGCGCCTCGCCGTTTTTTATCCTCATCCTGAAGGCTCGCTCGCACTCTGGAAGGTGCTGGCTGCAGCCCTCATCCTCATCACGATCACAGCCGTATGCTGGCATTTCCGCGAACGCCGCTATCTACCAGTGGGGTGGCTGTGGTTTCTGGTCGCGCTGGCGCCAGTGATCGGCGTCGTCCAGGTCGGGCGCCAGGCATGGGCGGATCGCTATGCATACCTTCCGCTTTGGGGACTGTTTGTAATTATCGTCTGGCTGCTTTCTGAGGCCGCGCTGCGTATCTCGCTGGGGCGCGCAGCACAGATCGCGATTGCATTGGCCGTGCTCGCCGGTTACGCGCTAACGGCGCACAGCCAGATCACATACTGGCGCGACAGTTACAGCCTGTTTGCCCACGCCATTCAAGTAACCGGCGCGAATCCGATCGCCGAAGGCAATCTCGGATCGGCTCTGATCGAAATGCGCCGCCCGGACCTGGCCGTCCCGCACCTGGAGCGCGCCATCCATCTGATGCCCACCTTCGCGGCTGCTCACTATAACCTGGGCACCCTGTTCCATCGTCAGAATGACCTCGGTCGCGCGCAGCAGGAATACCAACTCGCGCTGATGTATGCAACCGACGAGCGCGAAGCCGCGCAAACGCACAACAATCTGGGCGTGTTATTCAATCAACGAGGGCGGCGTGATGACGCCGAAGCAGAGTTCACGAAAGCGATTGCGCTGAACCCCTATGAGCAGAACAGTCGAATCGGCCGGGGCCTGATCGAACATGAAGAAGGCAAACTAGACGCTGCCTTCCAGGATTTTGAGCAGGCGGCACAAATTGCGCCCTCGCCATTGGCGGCTTACTGGGAAGGCCGAGTTCTAGAAGAAAAAGGACAACTGGCCGCATCGGCGGAGGCGTATCGAATCGCTCTAAAACTCGCGCCCAACTTCGGCGATGCGCGAGCGCGGTTGGACAACGTTGAAAAAGCGGTGAAGTGAAGTTCCAGATTTACGTAAACTAACGGATTTACATGTGGAGAGTGTGCTGCCCTTCTACTTCCGCCCGTTCTCGCCTTCTTTGAACATATACTTGATAGCTGGCTTGTAGATCATCAGATTTGCCGCGCCGCTGCGGTTTAGCTTGATGCAGTTCTTGTCGTACCACTCGATATAGCCGTGGACTTCCTCGCCGTCGCGCAACACCACAACCATTGGGGTCTTCGACTGCATCTGCTTCTGATAATAAAAATTTTCGGCATTCGTCTGTTCTGTGGGCGGCGTCTTCTTGCCGGGCGCGGCAGAGCGATCGCGGTCTCGATCCCGCTCTCTTCTTTCCGCAGGCTGGTGGTTGGGGCCGTGGCTATTATGCCCGTGCTCCGGGCCGCGGGTGAGCGTCGGACGGATGAGCTTACGATTCGCGAAGCTTTCCTGTTCCGCGGTCGGTTCGGATGATATGGAATCTAGTGCATCTTTCAAATGGCACCACCTGCGCGCCGCGCGGGCAGAATCTACCACAACACTTGAGCCTGAAACTAGTGGATCCAGAGGTGTGAACTGAGGCTTACGGTATCACAGCACGCAGGGGATGACAATATTTTGTGCAGTGTCTTTTGTGCAAGTAACAACCTGCAGGCCGTAGCCGATCCTGCCTAGGAAACGCCTTCCAGCGCCGTCGCGAAGGCATCCAGAGAGAGCGAGCGCAGCAGATTGCGGCGCAGGCCGCGTTCGACTTCGCCCAGACCGTTGGCCGCACGCTGGACCCAGTCGAAGTCGGCTGCTTCCGCCATCTTCTTGATTTCGCCCAGAATGTCCGTATTACGGACCAGTTGCGGCGCGCCCGATTGCAGGAACATCAGGTCTTCGAGCAGTGAATAGAGCGTGCGAAGCAGGTTGTAGATTTTCTCGCGTCCGTCGGCGCCGGCTCGGTAGGTCTCCGTGGTTCTAAATAACTCAGTATGATCGCCTCCGCTGAGCGCGGATTTCAGCACAATGAGAGCTTGGCTGCGGGCGGCAACATAACTTTCGATGTCGAAAGTTAAAGCGCGTCCGATTGCGCCCTCGCTGAGACGCGCAACCAGCGCGCGCTGCCGCACATTCCAATCCGGTCGCAGCTTGGCGACACGGCCCTCGATCTCCGAGAAAGGAAGCGCGCCCAGGTTAAAGGTCATGCAGCGCGAACGGATCGTGGGCAGCAATTCCCCGGCGTTTTCGGTGAGCAGAAAAATAGTCGCAAACTCGGGCGGCTCTTCGAGAACCTTAAGCAGTGAGTTGGCGGCCTCTTTCATAAACGCCGAACTCGTAAAAATGTAGACGCGCTCGCGAGCCTCGCCGGGGCGATAGTAAATGGTATCGATCACGTGCCGCACCTGATCGACCTTGATCATCATTTGCGGCGGATCCGGCGGGATGATGAGCACGTCGGGATGAGTCTGGACAAAGAGGCGCGTTTCTTTTTTATCCGTGTCGCGCAGATTTTCGCGAGCCTCGAACGCCTCAGCGAAGCGCGCGTCGAGGTCCGCGGATTGCGCGATGCGGGTGCAGTTTGAACAGTGCCCGCAGAAATCGGGCATGCCGTCGGTGACCGGCTGCTCCAGGCAATTCATGGCCCGCGCGAGCATGAGCGCGAGCGTATATTTCCCCGCCCCCTGCGCGCCCGAAAGAATGACCGCATGCGGCATACGGTTGTGCGCGAGCATCTCGCGCAGGCGATGGATGGTTTCCGGATTACCGGCAAAATCAGAAAAGGGCATGTAGGACGCTGTCGGCTATTCGCTGTTCGCTGTTCGCTGTTCGCTTTCTCCCCATTATCAGAGTACGAATCGCGAACGACGAATAGCAAGTTGCACTACAGTTTCAGTTTCTTTCGCACCAACTCCATAATAACCGCATGGGTTTCACCCGGAGTCCCGCGCGCGTTCACGATGTGCACTCGGTGCGGTTCGCGGTGGGCAATCGCCAGATAGGCGTGGCGGACGCGTCCGAAAAAAGCGCGATTCTCCTGCTCAAAGCGATTCTCGTCGCGTTCTTTTTCTGAACGCCCCGCTTTGCATTTAAGGTTGCGCCGCCGCGCACGCTCGACGCTGAACGCCACTTCGTTATCGAGCAGAATCGTAAGATCCGGTTGCAGGTTGCCACAAAGAATCTCGTGCAACTGCAGCACCGGCTTCGTGCCCAGTTTGCGTCCCCCACCCTGGTAGGCTTCGGTCGAATCCGTAAAGCGATCGCAGAGAACAATCCGTCCCTCGGCCAGTGCGGGCAAAATGACTTCGTGAACGTGCTGAGCGCGAGACGCGAACATGAGCGCCATCTCGGAAAATGGCGACAGTCCCGATGTAGCGGAGTGCAGCAGCACTTCGCGAATCTTTTCGCCCGTCGAAGTCCCTCCCGGCTCGCGAGTGACCGTAACCGAGTGTCCCTGGTGGCGGAGCGAACGCGCCAGCTTCTCTAATTGCGTGCTCTTGCCGCTGCCGTCAAGCCCTTCAAACGTGATAAATTTCCCGCGCGCCGCCACGTCCGAAATGATAGCAGGCCGTCGCGTCGTGATAGACGGGCAACACCGTTCGTCGCTGCCAACCGCGCGAGCCCTGCTAAGCTGATTTCTGCGTGAATCAATCCCGCGACAATCAGGTCTATGACGTCATCATCCTTGGTGCCGGAGCGGCCGGATTGATGTGCGCCATCGAAGCGGGCAAGCGCCGGCGGCGCGTCCTGGTGCTGGAACGCGCGGATCGAATCGGCAAAAAGATTCTCATCTCCGGCGGAGGCCGCTGCAATTTCACCAACCTCCACACCGGCCCGGATAATTTTCTTTCCGCGAATCCGCACTTTGCCAAATCGGCGCTCGCACGCTATACCCCGGCCGACTTTATCCGGCTCGTCGAAAAGCACGGCATCGCCTATCACGAGAAAAAACTCGGCCAATTATTTTGCGATCGAGCGGCCAGCGACATTACCGCCATGCTCGAACAGGAATGCCGCAATGCGGGAGTCGAAATCCGCTGCAACGAGAAAATCAGAGAGGTTCAGAAAGATGGGCAATCTAAAGACGGGAAGTTTGCCGTGCGAACGGAAGACGCAGAGTTCGCTGCGCCCAGCCTGGTCGTTGCCACTGGAGGCTTGTCCATCGCGAAGATCGGCGCCACTTCCTTTGGCTACGACCTGGCGCGGCAATTTGCCCTGAAGATCGTGCCGCCGCGAGCCGCATTGGTTCCCCTCGTCTTCAGCGATAGCGACCGCAAGCGCTGGTGCGACCTGGCGGGAGTCTCCATCGACGTGATTGCCTCGACGCGTGGCGCCACTCGCAATAAGAATCACAGTACGAAGGCAGCGTTTCGCGAAAATATGCTTTTCACCCATCGCGGCATTAGCGGGCCCGCCATTCTTCAAATCTCTTCTTACTGGGATGGCAGAAAGCCCATCTATCTCGATCTTGTACCGGAACGCGATCTCTCCGCCGAATTAGTCGCCCACGGCAATCGCGATCCGTCGAGTTGGAAAACATTGCTGAGAGAAGTTTTGCCGCGCCGCTTCGCCGATCGCTGGCTCGAAATTTATCCCCTGACTGGCAACTCAAATCGAGCCATCGCCGAGGCCGAGCAGCAATTGCATAACTGGAAAGTGAAGCCCGACGAGACCGAGGGCTACGGAAAAGCCGAAGTCACCGCTGGCGGCGTCGACACCGCTGAACTTTCGGCACAGACCATGGAAGCTCGGAAAGTGCCCGGCCTATTTTTTGTCGGAGAAGTGGTCGATGTTACCGGCCAGCTCGGCGGCTACAATTTTCAGTGGGCCTGGGCCTCTGGATTTTGCGCAGGGCAAGCGGCGTGAAGCATTGCTGATTCGCAGTTCATGATTTGACGCAACCTTTCCAAGCGCAAACCACGAATTGGCCATTCACAAATCTTAAATCTCCGCGCCCTCCTGCATGAATGGCATGCGGGCAAGGATTTCCGCCGCCTGCTCCAGCAGTCTCAGGTCTTCATTGGTGAAGTCTGCGCCGGCGACCGATGTATCCAGGCCCTTTCGCGAAACCTGCGCCACTCCAATCACGGTTCCGCCCGTGGGAGCGACAGGGACCGACATAATCTTTTGAATCGGCATTTGTTCCTGACTGCGATCTTCTTCCTGAGCGGAGGCGCCGAGTTTGACTGATTCAAACAGGCTGACATGTTTTACGTGCATGAAAGAATTCGAAATAAACGAGGTGCGAGTCGCTGCCGTCCGCGCCGCAACGGCCGAACCGCTCAGCGGCAGCACGCCAGCGGAACGCAGTTCGGGCGGAAAGATAAACCGCAGAGTGCCCTTGTCCAATCGAAGCAGGGCTACTTCGCTGCGGCGCACACGCAAAATCTGGGCGAGTTTGAGGCTCGCTCGGTCCGAAGTCGGCGATTCGGAAATCATTTCCTCCAATTCACTGAGGCGGGCCTTGGCGACAGCGACCCCGCTCCCTTGACTGCCGGTTGATGACATAGATATAGCCTTCGGATTCTCATCCATGTTGCGGGTAAGAGTAATTTTCGACAAGTTACGAGAGTACTTGCCGCTTTCCAGGTCTTCCACCCTCCCACATGGTTTCGAAAATGGCGTCTTCGATTGTTCGGATTCATTAATTTCAGGCAGTTCGCGGCACAATTCCACAGCCGTTCGCGTTATATTTAAGTACATAATCGTTGCCACTTGAAGGACAGCGACTATCGAGGAATGTATGTCGCTGATTTACCGTGTAACACCATTTCTAAATTTGGGTATCTGTAAGGAGTACTGTATGCCTCGAAAAACAAACGGAAACATGACTAGCAGTCGCAGCAAGAAAACGGCGGGCGGGGTCCCTCCAGCCGAAGTGCAGGTCGCACCCGAACTCGGCAAAGAAGTTCCCAAAGGAGCCCCAAAGAACGGAAAGCCGGCCAATGTAGTTCCTATAAATCTGAATCTCGAAGATCAGATTCGCCGCCGCGCCTATGAACTCTACCTGGAGCGCAGGGCAACTGCCGGCCGCGAAAGTGGAAATGAAAATCAGGATTGGTTGATGGCGGAACGAGAAATTCGCTCCCGTCTTGGCAGTCAAGTCCAGGCATTCGGCGCGGCTGCCGGCGAAGTCCGGCGTTAATGTCCAACGCTAGTTCTGACGCCCGCCCTCCCCAGGGCGGCGCCGTGGGGATCTACATTAATCTGGGGGTTGACTACGGATGCAGCGGAATTACTGCTGGACAGCCTGAATCAGCGCAGGCCTCACCTGTTCATGCTGAATTTCGGAGGCGTCCCACGCGCCTCCGAGCGCCTTCACCAGATAGACAGAAGTGGTCATCTGCTGGCCGAGTAACTGCGTCGCCAGGCGTTCGTTAGTCAGCAGCGTCGATTGCGCCGTAATCACATCGAGATAAGTTGTCACTCCGCCAACGTAACGGTTGTTGGCGAGTTCGAGCGCGCGCCGCGAATCGGCCACGGCTGCCTGCTGTGTCTTCGCAGCCTGATCGAGCATAGCCAGGCCTGAGAGTCCGTCCTCCACCTGTTGAAACGCCTCTAGCACCGATTCCCGATAGTTCGCGACTGATTCGTCATAGGCCGCGCGGGTCGACGCCAGGTTGGCGCGATTGCGTCCACCGTTGAAAATCGGTTGCAAAACGTCTCCGCCGAGCGACCACAAGGCGCTCGGTCCGCTGAAGAGTGTGCCGATGTCGCGGCTTTCCCAGCCGGCTCCGCCCGACAGCGTGATGTGCGGATAGAACGCAGTCATCGCGATCCCAACCTGCGCATTTTCGTAAGCCATCTGGCGCTCGCTCGTGGCAACGTCAGGCCGCCGCTCCAGTATCTCCGAGGGAACTCCAGTCGGAATCGCGGGAGGCATGGCATCTAACGGCGCGACTGGCAGGCTGAAAACCGACGCGGCTTTGCCCGTCAGCACCGCGATGGCGTGTTCGTATTGCGCCCGCTGCTGCAGCACCAACTGAAGCTGCGTTGCAGTCGAATCGAGAAGCGCCGCCTGCTGCGCCACTTCCAGCCCATTGGCAACTCCGCCTTCATGCCGATGATTGACCAGGTCCATTCCTTTTTGCTGAATTTCAACCGACTTCTTTACCACTCCCGCTTCCCGGTCGAGTTCGCGCAGATTGAAATAGTCGGCGGCGAGTTCAGCAGTCAGCACCAGGCGAACATTTTCCAGGTCGGCCGCGCTCCCCTGCAGCGACGCATTGGCCGCTTCCAGAGTGCGACGCACGCGCCCAAATAAATCAAGTTCGTAGCTCACGTTAAACGGGACGGTAAAGACATTCTCAGTGTCGGGCGTGAGCGGAAGCAGACTGCCCTCAAGCGGACGGTTGCCAGAGAGCCGTACGCGATGGCCGCTCGGATCGGTGCTGACCACGGGAAAGTAGGCCGAGGATGCGATCCGCGCCTGCGCTCGCGCCTGCGCCAGACGATCCTGAGCAGCCGACAGCGATTGATTTGCCTGGAGAACATCCTGCTCTAGGCCGTCGAGTTGCGCATCATGAAATATCTGCCACCATGCGCCCTTCGGAATCGCGTCCTTAGGAGCGGCGGCCTGCCACGGCCCTTCGCCCTTCCAAGTGTCGGGAACCTGAGCAGTGGGCCGCTTATATCGCGGCCCAACCGTGCAGCCCAGACTACCGGCCAAAGTACCGGCCAAGCTACAAGCCATGAGCAACCCGGCGACCCAAGTACTTTTCAACTTACCAGTGTTGATCGGAAACGGATGCTTCACGAGTGCGCATCTCCTGCGCTCTGCTTGGCGACATGTACTTGCTGGCCATCCTCGAGTGAGTCGGAGGGATTAATAATGATCTGATCGCTCGGCTCAATACCGCCCAGAATTTCCAGGGTGGCACCGAAGTCGCGTCCAATATTGATCGGGCGCAAATGAACTTTGCCGTCCTTGTCGACTACCGCAACCTGCGCTCCCTGGGCGCGGAAGAGCATCGCATTCACGGGAATCGTAATCCTCGGAACCGATGTTCCGGTCGCAAAATGCACCTGGCCGAATGAGCCCGGCAGCAGCTTGCCATCTTTGTTCGGGACATCGACTTCCGTATTTAACGTGCGCGTCGCGGGATCGATGGCGTCGGCGGTGCGCACCACTGTCCCAACAAATTTCTGTCCGGGAAATTCTTGCAGCGTGACGTCCGCCTTCATCCCCGCTTTTATGTTTGGCGCGTACGCCTGCGGAACGCTCACATAAACGCGCAGCGGATCGACGCGCGCGATATCGAATAACTCTCTTCCCGCAGCTTGCGCTCCGGAATTGATGAGCGCGCCAGGGTCGACATTGCGCTTCGTAAGCACGCCAGAAAACGGCGCATATACATTTTTAAAAGACTCAAGTTCTTCGAGGCGCCGGACGTTCGCATCCGCGGCAGCCAGGTTAGCCAGAGCCTGCTGATAGCCGCTTGCCTGCTGGTCGGCCTCCTGCTGCGATACTGAGTCGGTCTTCCGCAGATTAGCCCAGCGGTCGGCGGAGATCTTCGCCAATCCCAACGCGGCCTTGATCTGTTCGCGAGCGGCACGAGCCTGGGAGAGTTCCTGGTCAACTTCCGGAGTATCGATCGCCGCCAGCAATTCGCCCTTCTCAACTTTGCTGCCAATGTCCTTGTACCAGCGCAACAGGTATCCATTGGTGCGAGCGAAAATCGGGGATTCGATAAAGGCCTGCAAATTTCCGGGCAGTACAAGTTCGTCGTTGCCGGGCTCGGATTGAGGCTGCACCACCGCAACCGTTGGAACAGCGGTCGCGTCCGTTTCTTTGGCCAGCGCGTCGGACTCGCTCTTGCGATTGATGAATGTGACTACGCCCGCGGTGATCAGGACAAGCAGAACCGCGCCCACCAAAGTCTTTGCCCTTCCCGCCGGAGCCGGCCCTGTCGCGCCGGGTTGATAGTTGTCGGAGTGAACGGGATCTGAAGAGATTGGCCGCATCTCGTTCTGCTCGGTGGTTCCGGGCGACAATTGCACTGGCATAAGGTCGATCTCCAACTTCTTCTACTTATTTGCTTCTGCCAACCGCTGCTCGCGGCGGCCATGAATAATCGTAAATACGCTGGGCACAAAAAATAACGTTGCCACAGTCGCGAAAAGTAGCCCGCCGATCACTGCGCGGCCTAGCGGCGCGTTCTGCTCGCCGCCTTCGCCGAAGCCTAACGCCATCGGCACCATGCCGATAATCATGGCGAGCGCAGTCATGATCACAGGGCGCATGCGTGTGTAGCCCGCTTCGAGCGCCGCTTGCAGCGCGGGCGCTCCCGCATTCATGCGATCTCGCGAAAAGGAAACCAGCAGAATCGAATTCGCGGTGGCAACTCCCATGCACATGACCGCGCCTGTCAGTGACGGAACGCTGAGCGTCGTGCGCGTAATCAGCAGGAACCAGCAGATACCCGCCAGCGCTCCCGGCAACGCCGTGATGATGATGAAGGGATCAAGCCATGACTGAAAGTTGACCACGATTAAGAGATAGACGAGCACGATCGCGCCGAGTAAGCCAAACCCCAGCCCAAAGAATGAAGATTTCATGGTTTGCACCTGACCGCGAACCACGAGGGTAGTGCCGCGCGGCAAATGGTCCTCGAATGGCTTGAGCGCTTTCATGATGTCCGAGGCAACTCCTCCTAAATCGCGCCCCTGTGTGCTGGCATATACGTCGATAACGGGCTGCACGTTGTAATGATTCACAACCGCGGGACGCGTGACTGGCTTCAGTTGGGCGAGATTGCCCAGGACTTGCGGCGGCTCGCTGCCGTTCGTGACCGGAGTGTTCATCAAATCTTGCAAGGAAGTCTCCCGATACTGCGGCGCCTGAATTGCGATCGGATAGGTAACACCGTTGCTTCGGTTCAGCCAGAAATTAGGCGCGGTTTGAAAACTTCCGCTCAAACTAATCAACACACTTTGCGCGACATTGTTGGCAGTCAGCCCCACCTGGTTGATGCGGGTGCGATCCATATCGAGGTATATGGTGGGCAGGCTCATCATCTGCTGCACGTGCACATCTGCGGTCCCCGGAATCAGGCGTAAACGGTTCGCAATCCTCTGCCCAATGTCGTAGTTCGTGGCCATGTTGGCGCCTACGATTTGAATATCGACCGGCGCAGGCAATCCGAAGTTCAAAATCTGCGACACGATGTCGGCAGGCTGGAAAAAGAACTCCACGCCCGGAAAACGCGCTGGCAGCTCGCGACGCAATCGGCGCACATACTGCGCCGTGGGGTGGTGGTGTTCCGGATTCAGCGCAATCAGAACCTCCGCGTCGTTCGTCCCAATCACGCCTGAACTGCTGTACGAGAGATTGATGCTTGAGTAGGGCAGTCCGATGTTATCGAGCACGGTCTGCAGCTCTTCTTTCGGAATCTCGCTGCGGAGTACGTCTTCCACTTCATCGCACAGCCGCGCCGTCTCCTCCACACGCAGTCCGGGCCGGGCGCGAAAGTGCAACCGGATCAATCCCGCATCCACTTGCGGGAAAAAATCCTGCCCCAGAAAGAAAACCAGACCCAGCGACAAGACGCAGAAGACCGCAAATCCGATCGCGAATAGTCCGCGGTGTTCGAGGGTTGTTTCCAGTAATTGCTGATAGCCGCCGCGCACTCTTTCGAACCAGTGCTCAAACCCCCGCTGTAATTTTGCCAGGAAGTTTGTCGGCTCGAGCGCGCGATGCTCGTGTCCGCGCATGATAAACATCACCATGGTCGGAATCAGCGTTCGCGACAGCAGGTACGACGCGAGCATGGCGAAACAAACCGCCTCGGCCATCGGCACAAAAAGAAACTTCGCAACGCCGGCAAGAAAGAACATCGGCACAAACACAATGCAAATGCAGAGCGTCGACACGAAGGCGGGCACGGCCACCTGCTGCGCGCCGTCAAGGATGGCCTGCTTCATCTCTTTGCCCATGGCGAGATTGCGCTCGATGTTTTCGATCTCGACGGTAGCATCATCAACGAGAATGCCCACAGCGAGCGCAAGTCCACCGAGGGTCATAATGTTGATCGTTTGGCCGAGCGCGCTCAACAAAATCACAGAGACAAAAATGGATAGCGGAATCGAGACGGCGATGATAACGGTTGGCCGCCAGTCACCGAGGAAAAGCAGAATCATGGCAGCGGTCAGGCAGGCTGCGATGAGGCCTTCCCGCAAAACTCCGTTAATGGACGCGCGCACGAAAACCGACTGGTCGAAAAGAGCTTTGATATTCAATTCGGGCGGCAGGGTCCTTAGCGCGATTGGCAACAATGCCTTGATGGCATTGACCACGGTCAGCGTGGAGGAGCCACCCAACTTGTACATCGACATCAGAACGCCGCGGGTGCCATCCTGCCGCACAATGTTGGTTTGGGGAATGAACCCATCTCGTACGTGCGCCACGTCGCGCAGATAAAGGGTCGACGAGTTGGTGGTCTTCACCGGCAGATCGTTCAGCTCGGCGATGGTTTGCGGATCGCCGTTCATCTCCACGTTGTACTCAGTGGGTCCGATCTTTGTGGTGCCCGCGGGAAGAATCAGATTTTGCGCCGCCACCGCATTGACAATATCGGCGGGCGACAACCCATAAGTCTGCAATTTAACCGGATCGAGGTCGACCTGAATTTGGCGGGGCTTGCCGCCATACGGATACGGTGTAGCCGCACCCTGCACTGTGGTTAACTGTGTGCGCAGAAAATTGTTGCCCAGGTCGAATAACTGTTGCTCGGGAAGCGTCTTGCTGCTTAGCCCAAGTTGCACGATCGGCGTCGTCGATGCGGTATAGGTAATGACCAGTGGAGGCGTCGTTCCCGGCGGCAATCCGCGCAGCACGGTCTGGCACATCGCAGTCACTTGCGTCATCGCCATCGAAAGATTAACGTTCGGCCGGAAGAAAATTTTGATTACGGCCTTTCCCGGCACCGATAACGATTCCTGGTGCTCAATGTCGTTGACCGTGACCGTGAATCCGCGCTCGGAGTTGCTAACGATTCGGTCCGCCATCTCGCTCGGCGACATCCCGTCGAAGCTCCAGACGACGCTGACGACGGGGATGTTGATGTCAGGAAAAATGTCGACCGGCGTGCGCAGGATGGTGACCGGCGTCAGGATGATGATGAGCAGTGCCATCACCACAAACGTATAAGGGCGGCGAAGCGCTAATGCGACTATCCACATAAGACGGACAAAATCAGGCTAGCGAACTGCTGTTGGAGAAACGTGAAAGCGAAAACCAATTATCTCGCCAGGGTGAAACCAAACCCCATATCGGCTACCGCGTTAAAAATTAAGATTCAAAACAGTACGTATCGGATTTAAATTATAATAGACTTCAGTCATGGCTCAAAATCACGTTCGGTCCGCCGGGATGCGGAACGGAAGTAACGGACGAAACGGCAGCAATGGAACTGCCCCGAAACGGACGCCCGGGCGACCGCGCAGCGAAGAGTCGCGGCAGTCGATCCTGCGCAGCACGCTCAAACTCCTCAAGCAGGAAGGCGGCTTCCCCGACCTCTGCATAGAGGCTATCGCCGCCGACGCCAACGTAGGCAAAACAACTGTCTACCGTTGGTGGCCAACCAAAGCTGCTCTCGTCGCCGATGCATTCTCGGCCAGCGCGGAGCAGGAACTCCAGTTCCCGAATACCGGCTCCGTCTATACCGACATGCGATTGCAGATGCGCGGATTGATCCGCATCTTCCGTTCGCAGCGCGGAAAGGTCGTGGCGGCGTTGCTCGCGGGTGGGCAATCCGATCCCGAATTGCTCGAGGCCTATCGCGACCGATTTCTGTGGCCGAGACGCAGACAAGCCTATCAAACGCTGCAGCGCGGCGTTGATCGCGGAGAACTACCCGCCGGCAGCAACTTCGACCGCATCCTCGACACGCTCTATGGGCCAATTTTGATGCGCTTTCTAATTCGCCACGTCAAGCTCGAAGAGAGCTTTGCCGACGAAGTCTGCGGCTTGGTGCTAAAGGGTCTCGATCACAAAGCAGCGCGCTAGAGCCAGGTTCGCGCCAAGTCGTTTACCTGCTGAAACTTACCGTTCAATCGCTAAATCCTGCCAATCCCTGACCAACCTTGCGCGAATCGGTCGCCGGGGTTAAAATCGAATTGCGACCGAAACAGTCGGAGTTTTATCCGACCATATCGGTCGGCATTTGGCCGACGTTACGCAGATGCTGAAGCTGACGAAAAAAGCGGATTACGGCCTCATGGCCATGAAGCATTTGGCTGAGCACGCTGATCAGGGCGCATGCAGCGCGAAGGATGTTGCGGAGGCCTATGGCATCCCGCAAGAGGCCCTGGCCAAAATTCTGCAACGCCTGGCGAAGGTCGGATTGATTCGCTCGCAACACGGTATGAACGGCGGTTACACGCTGACCCGCGACCCGAAGACGATTTCCGCTTTCGAAGTAATTAAAGCGATCGACGGGCCGTTGTTCATTACTTCGTGCGTAACCGTGCGCGGCGAATGCGGACAGAGCGATCGATGCACGATTCGCGAGCCCCTGCGCAAAGTGAATGAAAGCATCGAGCAGGTTCTGAGAAACATTAAAATTTCTCAGATGAAAGAAGAGCCGGAAGTTCTCCACGTCCGCGAGACGGAGACGAAGAAGCCGGTGGAACTGGTAACGATTTCGTAGCACAGGTTTTGGGCAGGACACAAGTTTTGGGTAGAGCATTGAGGTTTTGGGTAGGGCACGGCTTCAAGAGCCTGCCCTGAGCGGAGCCGAAGGGTGCCGTTCGAGGCAGAAAAAATCGGGGCTTTAGCCCCTGAGGGATAGAGTTTAGGAGAGAGCAATCATGAGCACGGATGTGAAAACGGCGACCCCAACCAGCCAGCACAACGGGCAGCACGCGAATCCCAACGGGATCAAGCTGCCCATCTACATGGATAACCATGCGACCACCCCCATGGATCCGCGTGTGCTCGAAGAAATGCTGCCTTACTTTATGGAAAAGTTTGGCAACTCCGCCAGCCGCAACCACCCCTTTGGATGGGTGGCTGAAGAAGCGGTTGAGTTGTCGCGCGAGCGAATCGCCAAGCTGATCGGCGCATCCGCGAAAGAAATTATCTTCACGTCAGGCGCCACGGAAAGCGACAACCTCGCCATCAAAGGTGTCGCCGAGATGTATCGCGAGAAGGGCAACCACATCATCACCGCGGTCACCGAACACAAGGCTGTGCTCGACACCTGCAAGCACCTCGAAAAATACGGCTTCCGCGTAACCTATTTGCCGGTACAGAAAAGTGGATTGATCGATCTCGACGATCTGAAGCGCGCCATCGACGACAAGACGATTCTCGTCACGATCATGGCGGCCAACAACGAAATCGGAGTCCTGCAACCAATCGCCGAGATTGGCAAGCTCTGTCGCGAGCGCGGTGTTGTCTTCCATACCGATGCCGTGCAGGCAATCGGCAAAGTTCCAATCGACGTCAACAAAATGAACATCGATGTCGCCTCCATCACCGGACACAAGCTCTATGGGCCGAAGGGTGCGGGCGCGCTTTACGTGCGCCGCAAGAATCCGCGCGTACAACTGGTTCCGCTAATTGACGGTGGCGGCCACGAGCGGGGTATGCGTTCGGGAACGCTCAATGTCCCCGGCATCGCAGGCCTCGGCAAAGCTTGCGCGATTGCGCAGGAAGAGATGCCGCAGGAATCCATCAAGATGGCTGCCATGCGCGACCGCCTCAAGCACAGCATCATGAGCCGCCTCGATGAGGTGTACGTCAATGGCTCCGAAGAGCATCGCCTGCCCGGCAATCTGAATATCAGCTTTGCTTACGTGGAAGGCGAATCGCTGCTGATGGGCATCAACGATATCGCGGTTTCGAGCGGTTCGGCATGCACCTCCGCGACGCTGGAACCATCTTATGTATTAAAGGCGCTTGGCACCGGCGACGATCTGGCCCACAGCTCGATTCGCTTCGGCATCGGACGCTTCAACACCGAAGCCGAAATCGATTACGTTGCCGATCGCGTTGTCGAAACCGTAACCCGTCTGCGCGAACTCTCGCCCCTCTACGAGATGGCGAAAGAAGGCGTTGACCTGAAGAGTGTGAAGTGGGCAGCAGAAGCGCACTAAGTTTTTGGGTAGCTTGATTTTGTGGGGTCGCTTTTATTTGTGGGGTGGCTTTGAAAGGGCACGGCTTCAGCCGTGCCGTTTCGAGCCGAATAAGTGGGGCTTTAGCCCCTGGGGTCAGGGGTGTAGTCAGATTTCCAAGGAGATTGCAAAATGTCATACAGCGATAAAGTAATCGACCACTACAACAATCCGCGCAACGTCGGCTCCATGGACAAAAAAGACGCCGATGTGGGCACCGGCCTGGTCGGCGCTCCCGAGTGCGGCGACGTGATGAAGCTGCAGATTAAAGTCAATCCGCAGACCAACGTCATCGAAGACGCGAAGTTCAAGACCTTCGGCTGCGGCTCTGCGATTGCCTCCTCGTCCCTCGCGACCGAATGGGTTAAGGGCAAAACCGTCGAAGAAGCGCTCGCGATCAAGAACACAGAGATCGTAAAGGAACTCGCCCTTCCGCCCGTGAAGATTCACTGCTCCGTGCTCGCGGAAGACGCAATCCGCGCCGCCATCGGCGACTGGAAGAAAAAGCAGGAGGCCGTGCGCCCCGCCGCAGCGCAGACAGAAGTGCAAGCAGCGCAGTAAGATCGCTGCGAGCTATGGGCCGCGAGCTTCGAGCAATCGAACGCGGCTTGGGATTTTGCTCGCTCATGGCTCGTAGCCCGTAGCTCGAAGCTAACCATGCTCGAAGCAAACTATGGAAGACACGCTCAAAACCGTTGAACCACCTGCTCCCACGGCCCCGGCCAAGGGCATCCAGGTGACCGACAACGCGCTCAAAAAGATTCGCTCTGCCATGGTGAAAGAGAACGTTTCGCCAGAGCAGGGCGGCCTTCGCTTGGGCGTGCAGGGCGGCGGATGCTCGGGCCTGAGTTACAACATCCGCTTCGATACGCAGCCGCGCGATCGCGATCGCGTGTTTCAGTACGGCGATGTGCGAGTTTTCGTCGACCCGAAATCGTTTATCTATCTGCACGGGCTGACCCTCGATTACCAGGAAACCCTGATGCAACAGGGCTTCGTGTTCGTGAATCCGAACTCGACCAAGTCCTGCGGCTGCGGCAGTTCTTTCTCGTAGCAAAGAGATCGCGTGGCGCGGACCTGCCCTGAGCGTAGTCGAAGGGGCCCTCGCCCGCGAGCATCTGCTGAAACTCAGAGGGTGTAGTGAGGGCGGGCCGCGCGCTCGCCCTAAATTTTGTTATGGCAAATGCGGAATCCAAATCGTCGCTGATTATGCCCGGCCAATCAGCTGTAGAGTCGCCTGCGGAGGCAACTCCCAGTTGCTGGTCGTGCGGCACCATGCGCGCCGTGCATTTTTGCAGCGCATGCGGGAAGGTGCAGCCGCCAAAGCCAGTGGACTACTTCACTTTCTTTGGATTTCCACGCAAGCTCAATCTCGACACGGCCGTACTCGAAAAAGAATTCTACGCGCTCAGTCGCAGGCTTCATCCCGATGTCTTCGGACAAGCCGATGATCGGGAACGCGCGTGGAGTCTGGAACAAAGTTCGATGCTCAACGATGCGTATCGCACTCTGAAAGATCCCATCAAGCGCACCGGATATCTCCTGCGGCTCGAAGGCATCGAACTCGAAGAGCAGTCGAAACAGGCCACAGAAAAGGCTCGCGCCACCGGAGAATTAAAAAAACAGGTCGTGCCGCCCGACCTTCTCGAAGAAGTTTTCGAACTCAACATGCACCTCGAAGAATTGCGGATGCAGAAGAAGATGGGCGAGGACGATCCCGCCTTGTTAGAAGAAATCGGCAAGGCCAAGCTTTCGCTCGAAGAAAAGCACGATGCGCTCTTGAGTGAACTCAAGGCCGAGTGGCAAAAGTGGGACGAATCGGAAGACGAGTCCACAGGGCGAAAAGCCCTCGACAAAATGCTGGACGTGTTGAATCGCAGAAATTACATCCGCAACCTGCTGCGGGACGTGAACGAGGCAATGGAATAGGATTTTGTAATTTGGTAATCGGGTAATTTTGTAATTTAACCCGCGGCGATTCGAGGCCTTCAAATTACCAAATTACCCGATCACAAAATTACAAAATGTCTTCTGACTACATCGTCGGCATCGATCTCGGCACCACGAACTCCCTCGTGGCTTACATGCAGGGCGATTCCCCTGTCGTCATCCCCGGAGAAGACGGCTTGAATCTCGTCCCCTCCGTGGTCGCGCTCACGCTCGATGAGAATGAAAAAAATCAGGTCATTGTCGGCAACGCCGCCCGCCGCTATCTGATCGAAACGCCCGAGCGCGCCGTCTATTCGATCAAACGCCTAATGGGCCGCGGCCTCGAAGATGTACAGGACGAGCTCAAACTATTTCCCTTCCAGTTAGCCGACGATCTTCACCAAGGCGAAGTTCTCCGCATCAAGATTGGCGATCGAACCTACACTCCGCCAGAAATTTCGGCACTCATCCTGCGCCAACTGAAGCGCAATGCCGAGCGCTTCTTCGGAGCGCCTGTAACCCAGGCCGTCATCACCGTCCCCGCATACTTCAACGACGCGCAGCGCCAGGCAACGAAAGACGCCGGCCGCATCGCCGGCCTGAATGTCTTGCGTCTGGTCAACGAGCCGACCGCTGCCTCGCTGGCCTACGGCCTGGACAAAAAGAAAAACGGCATCGTCGCAGTCTACGATCTGGGCGGCGGCACGTTCGACGTTTCGATTCTCAAGCTGCACGACGGAATTTTCGAAGTAATCGCCACCAACGGCGACACGCACCTCGGCGGAGACGACATCGACAATCTGCTGATCGCCATCGCAATCGACGACATTCGCGGCGATCTCGGACTCGACCTGCGCAAGGACGCACGCCACAATAGCGAAGCCGTAGCCCGAATCCGCAAAGCGGTCATCGAAGCGAAGATCGCTCTTTCGTCGCAGCCCACCACAAAGCTCGACGTCGAATTGCCCGATGGGAAAAAGTATCGCCGCGAAATTTCGCTCGAGACGTTCGAGCAGATGATCCAGCCCATCATCGACCGCACCGTCGGCCCCTGCAAGCAGGCACTCAAAGACGCAGGGCTGAAGCCCGAACAAATCGACGAGGTCGTGCTCGTCGGAGGATCGACGCGCATTCCGAAAGTTCGCCGCCTGGTGCAGGATCTCTTCGGGCGCGTGCCGCACACCGATCTAAACCCTGACGAAGTTGTCGCGCTCGGCGCGGCCGTGCAAGCCAACATTCTCGGCGGCGGCTCCGAAATTACGCAAGACATGCTGTTGCTCGACGTGACCCCGCTCTCTTTGGGAATCGAAGTAGCGGGCGGCGTGACCGACAAAATCATCCTGCGCAATTCAACGGTGCCCGCGTCGGCCACGCAGTATTACACCACTCAGGTCGACGGCCAGACCAACGTCGCGATTCACGTGTTGCAAGGCGAACGCGAACTGGCGCGCGATTGCCGTTCGCTGGCGCGCTTCGATCTCAAGGGCATTCCTCCGATGGTCGCCGGCATGCCGCGCATCGAAGTGAAATTCTTGATCGACGCCAACGGCATCCTGCGCGTTTCGGCGCGCGAGCAGCGCAGCGGCAAAGAGGCTGAAATCGACGTCAAGCCGACTTACGGCCTCACCGACGAACAAGTCGAAAACATGCTGCTCGAATCGTATGACTACGCGGAAGAAGATTTCCGCCAGCGGCAGGTGATCGAAGCGCGCCGCGAAGCCGATACTATCTTGACGGCGCTAGCGAAAGGAAAGAAGAATGAGGCCTGGCGCGAACTCTCGAGCGAAGAGCGGCGCAAGGTCGAGTCGCTGGAGCAGGCTCTGGTCGCGGTCAAAGAGGGTGATGACTATCACGCGATCCGCAGCGCCATCGATGAACTCAACCAGGCCACGATGCGCTTGGCGGAATTAATGATGGATACCGCCGTCTCGACCGCGCTGAAGGGAAAAGCAATGGACGACACCGATCTCGATGCAGGCCCGCAAGCTGGCCATCCGGTGGCGAAAGCAGATTTTGAATAGGGGACAAACGACTTATGTCTGAAGAAAAAACACACGCGGCCGGAGCCACCACCATAGATGCTCTCGCCGAAAACAACGAGAACACGGTTGAGGTCACTTTTCTGCCCGAAGGCAAGACGGTGACCTTCGAACACGGCAAGCTGCCCTATAAAGACCATGGCAAAGAAGAATCGCTGCTCGATGTCGCTTTGAATTTTGGCATCCATCTCGATCACGCCTGCGGCGGCAACTGCGCCTGCACCACCTGCCACATCTGGGTAAAAGAAGGCGCCGATCTGATCTCGGAGATGGAAGACGACGAAGCCGACAAACTCGACATGGCCGCCGATCTTCAGTTAAACTCGCGCCTCGGATGCCAGACCGTAATCAAGAAGCCGGGTAAGCTGGTAGTAGAAATCCCAGCGTGGAACCGCAATTACGTTTCGGAAGAGCACTAGAAGAAAACGGGAAGGGCACGACTTCACAGTTTGCTGATTGTTCCTGCTTTTGGGTGGCGCAGCGGTTTACCGCTGCGATAAAAGAGATTTATTTTCAATGACGGCTTCAGCCGCTGAGGGCGCATGCTCTATCGCATCATAGTAAAGCTAGCTTTTCTTGAAGGAATTCACCATGCCTAAAGAACTTACATGGAGCGATACTGACGATATCGGAATTCTGCTCTCCGAAACTCACCCGAAACTCGACCCTCTAGCGGTTCGTTTCACCGACCTGCACAAATACGTAACGGCGCTCCCCGACTTCAAAGACGATCCCGCGAAGTCGAACGAAGCGAAGTTAGAAGCGATTCAGATGGCATGGCACGCGGAAGTTCTCGACCGCACCCAAGGATAGTGCTGCCATTCAGCAAGCGCCATATTGCCCCGCTCACAATGAGCGTAATCGCTAATTTGAACTGTCATTCGCGTAAGATGTTCCCAATCAGCGGATTGAAATGTTTTCGCTGCTTGAAGAGGGTCCGTGTACGTTCGCTTCGCAGTCGCGGAGATTCATGAGCGTTCGCAGCGCTGTGTGGGTGTTTTTCAGGCCCTGTACCGATTACGTGACGCTGGTAAGTTGCATCCCTACGAGGAAGAGCACCTCCGCGTAGTATCGGAATGGTTCAACGCGCACCTTGAGAAGCCAACGCGGTTCACGGCAGCCAAGCCGGCTTACTATCGGAAGAAGAGCAAGGCAATTTCTTGGTTTAGAGACACTGCGCATGACCACATAGCCCAAATCCGCGAGATGGTTGCAATCCTAGAGAGCCATGGCGTCTCGGTGCGAATGCTAAAAACTGACCGCGTGGGATATGTGGTCTACGAAGACGAACATCAAGTCGTTGCGGAACCGTTTTCCGACGTTCATTTGTGATTGCCCGTTGTACTTGACGAAAAATCCGAATCTTGCTCATTGCAGGCAGGCCGCTCCACTACCGCGTCCCCACCGCACTCGGCGCCAAATCCTCGATGCTGGCTTCGCGCAAAAACTTAGCCGCCTCCTCAGGCGGCGTGGGATTAATATAAAATCCCGTCCCCCATTCAAATCCCGCCGTCTTCGTCAGCTTAGGCATGAATTCGATGTGCCAGTGGTAGTACTCGTTCGTCGGATCCTGCACCGGCGAGGAATGCACGACCAAGTTATAAGGCGGATTGTCGAGCACACGATCCGCTTTCATCAGCAGCGACTTGAGCGCCTTCGCGAGATTTTCGAACATGTGCGACGACGAATTTTCAAACGCCGACTCGTGCCGCTTCGGAAGAATCCAGGTCTCGAAAGGAAATCGCGGCGCGTAGGGCGCAACCGTCAGGAAATCTTCGTTCTCGCCCACCACGCGAATACCATTGTCCGTCTCTTGCCGGATGATGTCGCAAAACACGCAGCGCTCTTTATAGATGTAATACTGCTTCGCTCCCTGCAATTCTTCGACCACGTAAATCGGCAGAATCGGCAACGCGATCAGCTGCGAGTGAGCATGTTCGAGCGAAGCTCCGGCGGCTTCTCCGTGGTTCTTGAAGAGCAGAATGTATTTGAAGCGCCGATCTTTCTTCAGGTCAAGAATGCGATCGCGGAAGGCCCACAGAACGTCTTCAATTCGTTTCGCGGGAAGCGATGCCAGCGTCGCTGTGTGGTCGGGCGTTTCGATGACGACTTCGTGAGCGCCGATGCCGTTCATCTTGTCGAACATGCCCTCGGCCTGCTTATTCAACGTGCCTTCGATGCCGAGCGCCGGGAATTTGTTGGGGACGACACGGATAGTCCAGCCCGGGCTGTCTTTCTGCGGAGGATTGCCATTGGCAGTCGGCCGATATGCCAGAATCTCCGGCGGCGTCTTACTTTCATTGCCGTAACAGAAAGGACAGAATCCGCCCTTGATCTTCACCCCTTCGCGGACAAAGTCCGTAGGCCGTTTCGCGCGATCCGTGGAAATAATCACCCACCGGCCCACGATGGGATCTTTTCTTAATTCCGGCACGTACTAAATCCTTTCAGCTGAAGTCCCTGAGGCTACGACTTTCCGAACCTACGATTTCCGAATTGACGATTGTACGATATGGGAAACGCATTTTGAAACAGCTCGAACGTGGGCTGGCCGGATCCGTGCTCATAGTATATGGCGAGCACATCGAATCGCCACGAGCAAGCCGGCAACTGGCGCATGAAGTCGCGCGCCACCAGCACCAAATGCCGTCGTTTCGCGCGATCCACCGCCGCTTCGGCGGGCTTGACGTCGCGCGTCGTGCGCGTTTTCACTTCGATGACGCAGAGAATGTCGCCGTCCCAACCCACCAAATCGATTTCCCCGCGATGCTGCGGAGAACGGAAGTTACGGGCGATGATGGTATAGCCGCGCCGCCGAAGGTAAAAATAAGCTTCCTCTTCGCCCTGCCGCCCGGTGCGCAAGTGCTCGGCGGTTGGCGTGGCCGGAAGCGTTTTAGCTGCGACCCAATCGAGGGCGCGCAAGGCAGCTTGCGTCAAGCGTCCAGTGGACACGTATATCTCCAGTGTCACCCTAGCCTGACCGCGTCGAGCATTATGTGATGGTCATCACCACGCGAGCGGTACAATTCCAGCTCGACCGTTAGGCGTTGCCGCTTGCCCTTGTCTTTGCCGCTGTTTCCAAGTGTTTAGCAAATCAAGGGCCAATTCCTGATACCCTGCTAACGTTCGGGCTGCTACCCCGTCTATTCCTCTGTACGTGAGGTTTGATCACTTGTAGGGGACAGAGATTGACATGCCGGCCGATTCCTACGCAGTAGCAATTACGGTTGGCGAGATTTTCCGTCCGAGACGGGCGGAGCACAGCGGCAACCAGAACCCCACGTCGTATGGGAATATGAGGGGCTCTTTGGCGGCGCAAGGCAACCGCATTGACGACACGAGCCTGATCCGCGAGGCGCAGCAGGGAAACCGTGCGGCCTTCGAGGTACTCGTGCGCCATTACGATCAGTCGGTGCTGCGGCTGGCACTCCACCTCACCGGATCGGAGTCCGATGCCCAGGATGTTTATCAGGAAGCCTTCCTCAAGGCCTACAAGAATCTGGGCAGCTTCCGGTTTGAATGTTCCTTCTACACCTGGATCTACCGCATCGTCACGAACCTCTGCCTCGATCATCTGCGAAAACGGAATGTGCGCAAGGAAGATGCCCCGGTCGCGGTGGATGCGTCGGGCGAAGAGTACAGCCGGCTGGAGCAGTTCGCCGATGTGCGCGCTGGAGCGAACCCGGAACGTGATTTGATGCGACGAGAGTTGGGGCGAAAGATTGGCACGGCGCTCTCGACACTGACGCCGCGCGAGCGCATGGTGTTCGAGTTGAAGCACTATCACGGTCTGAAGTTGCGCACGGTGGGCGAAATGCTGAACACAACAGAAGAAACGGCGAAGAATACGCTGTTTCGCGCCACTCAAAAACTACGGGCTGCGCTGGCGGAGATGCGGTGACCTGCGAATTGATGAGCTGCGAATTAAAGTTGGGTTTCAAGGTGATTTGCTTTTGGGTAGGGCACGGCTTTAGCCGTGCCGTTAAGTGCGTAGCAGGATGCGGGCTCTAGCCCCTGAGGGGACTGGCTCCCGCGAAGGAATACGGAAATGAAATGTGATTGGGTACGGCAGAACATTCTGTTCTATGTCTACAACGAACTCGAGGACGACGCTCGCTACGAAGTCGAGCAGCACCTCGGGCGGTGTCCGGAGTGCGCCACGGAATTGAAGGCGACACGCAAGTTGCACGCGACGCTTTCGCAAATGCCCGTAGAGGAGCCGACTCCGAACCTGTTGGCGGCATCGCGCATGCGCCTACAGGAAGCGCTTGAAACGACGCGGCCAGGCGGTCTGTGGCAGCGGCTGATTCTGGAGCCAGCTTTGTGGCTGCGGCAGATTCGTATGGCTCCGGCACTGGCTGCAGCGATCTTCATCGTAGGATTTGGCGGCGGCATTGGCGCGACCTATAACTTTATTTCGGCACGCAGCGGTAATGAGGTGGTAACCGGTTCGCTTGAATCGGGCAGCGGAATCTCATCGACAAATCAGCCACTTGAGTCGTCGACCATCGCTGGCATCCGCTCCGTGACGCAGGAGCCAGGTTCCAACACAGTGAGCATCAAGTACGACACGGTTTCGACGCAGGAAGCGCAAGGTTCGCTGAACGATGAGCGCATCCAGCAACTGCTGTTGTATGCCGCGCGCAACAATTACAACTCAGGAGTTCGTATGGATTCGGTTGACCTCCTGACGCAGGCTCCCGACGACTCGCGCGTGCGCGAAGCGTTGATGTATGCGCTGCAGAACGACAACAATCCGGGTGTGCGGCTGAAGGCGCTGGACGGGCTGAGTGGCTTCGTGCGGCAGGACGCGCAGGTGCGCGATGGAGTGTTGCGAGCGCTCATCAGCGACTCAAATTCCGGCGTAAGGATGCAAGCGTTGCGTCTGGTCGAACCGATGAAAACCGACAGCAACGTGCGATCGGTGCTGGCGCGACTGGCGCAGACCGATCAGAACGTCTCCATTCGCACCCAGGCGCGTGCCATGCTGGCGCAAATGCCGGAGATGGATTAGGGAAGTCGTTCGCTATTCGTCCTTCGCGATTCGCCTTATGCCGTAATGTTTTGCGAGCAGCGAACAGCGAAGAGCGTATGGCTACCAAGGAGGACATTCGTTGAAGCAAGCAATCAAACTCGCCAGCATCGCGGCAATCCTTACCGCGCTGGCATCTCTGGCTCTCGGCCAGGAAACGCGAGTATATCGCGAAGGCAGCAACTGGGTCCAGGAAATGACAGGGGACCTCGGTTCGGCGAAGAACCTGCGAATGAAGCTCGCCTCAGGTTCGGTGCGGGTTCAAGGTGGATCGCAAGCTGGAATTACATACGTCATTCATCGTAAGGCCTATACCTCTTCTGAGCAGCAGGCGCGCCGTGAATTTGATTCTTCTCGGATCACCACATCGGCCAAGGGAGACACAGCGTGGATCGTGGCCGAGTCAGGTGGGCGCGATCGCAGGTGCTCCGATGATTTCGTCATCAATGTTCCGCGCAACCTGCAAGGCGCAAAAATCGAGACCGGCGGCGGCAATGTGACTGCGACCGGAGTCGCCGGGCGTGTCGAACTCGAAAGCGGTGGCGGAAATATTCGCGTCGACGACATCGGTGGCGACGTCGTTGCCGAGACCGGTGGTGGCACTCTTGAAGTAGGCAGTGTGCAGGGTAATGTGAGTCTGCAGACAGGCGGGGGAAACATCAAGATTGCGTCCGCCAAGGGCGAGATCAAGGCGGAAAGCGGCGGCGGGAGCGTGGTCGTGCTTTCCGGCCTGCAAGGCGCGGTGCTCGAAACCGGCGGCGGCAGCATTCGCGTCGATAAGTGCAGCGGCCATGTCAAAGCTACGACCGGCGGCGGCAGCGTAGACCTGGGTGAGATCGGCGGGCCGGCGGAAATCGAGACTGGTGCCGGCAGCATCCGGCTGGCCTCTGCGAACGGGCGTGTGCAAGCCCAGACTGGCGGAGGTAGTATTCAATTGGACGGCGCAACATCGGTGCAGGCGGAAACGTCGGCCGGTGGCATTGTCGTCAAGCTGCTCTCCTCCTCGGGCGTTCACAGCAACTCGACTCTGGAAACATCGGCCGGCGATATCACGGTTTATCTGGCCAGTGACCTGCCGATCTCCATTCGCGCCGAAATCGAAGTCGCCACTGGGCACGGCATCCACAGCGATTTTCCCGATATTCACATATCCAGCGAAGGCGGGCAGTGGGGGCTGAAAACAGTAACTGCCGAAGGCCAACTTAACGGCGGCGGCCCAGTCTTAAAAGTGCGTACGAATTCTGGAAATGTAAACTTTCGCCGTATCAGTCACTAAGAACGTCGTTGGTCGTCAGTCGTTGGTCGTTCGCGAATTGCCGTGTTTCGCTAGCTTTCCCAGCGACAAACGACTATCGGCGAACGACTGCTTTTCTTCAGGAGGATTTATGATCCATCGCTTCCTGCTTGGCATATTTCTTTTCGCTCTGGTGGCTCCGCTCGCCGTGAGCGCGCAACCAAGACAATTGGACTTTGACAATACCGGCGAAAACTGGAGCTGGGATTTCAACTCAGAAGAAGGAAGCGGTTCGTCGTTTCTCGGCGTCGACATCGCCGACGTCACTGCGGAGCGACTCAGCGAACTGAAGCTCAAAGAGGAGCACGGCGCCGAAATCATCATGGTCGACCAGGACGCTCCCGCCGGAAAGGCCGGCTTGCATGAGCGTGACGTCATCTTGACCCTTAACGGCACGGCGATCGACAGCGCCGCCCAGTTGCGCCGCATGATTAAAGAAACGCCGCCGGGGCGCGTAATCAATCTAGGCATCAGCCGCGACGGTCAGCCCATGACCATCAAGGTGCAGCTTGCGGACCGGCGCAAGTCAATGGCGTGGCAGCCCAAGATGCCTGATATGCCCAAAATGCCGGACATGCCCGCGATGCCCGACTTTGATTTTCCTGTCTCCGTGGTCGTCGTCCACTCCTCGGCGCGCAGCGGCTTGATGGTGGAAAATATTACAAATCAGTTGGGAGATTTTTTTGGAGTCAAAGACGGCAAGGGCGTGCTCGTGCGCTCGGTGGAAAAAGGCAGTCTCGGTGAAAAAGCCGGATTCCATGCCGGCGATGTGGTCGTCAAGGTCAACAATCAACCGGTCCACGATACTTCCGACTTCACTCATGCTCTGCGCTCGACTTCGGGCAACAGTGCATCTGTCACCGTGATGCGCGACAAGCGAGAGCAGAACCTTACCCTCACTCTTCCCGACAAGAAAGATTCCGGCAGCCTGCTCGAAGACACATTGAATATCCCCGAGATATCCGCCGAGACGGAACAAGCCATCAACCGCGCCGAAAACGAAATTGCTCGCATCAGTCCCGCGATTGTGGAAAAACTTGAGCAACAAGCGGCGCAATCCGAAGATGCGAAAAAGAGGCAGCAAGAACGCGAGCAGAGGTTGCGAGAACTCCAGCAGAGGCTGCGGGACCGGCAGGAGAAGCTCCGCCACGAGTTTTCGGGAGAGTGGACCGAAATCTAACCTTGTTAACCCCGATACTTGGAATATCGGTTACGAAAGTCACCTCTACGAACGGGAGGTCCCGCGCGCTATGTCAGAAGAATGACCAGATTCCGTGGCGAGACTACCCACTCGTTACCTGTTGCGGTGACCAAAATCCCGGTAATCTATTGGCGCAATGGCCTTCCGCGCCCTGTTGTTCTCAAAAAGCCCGGAGACGAATACCGCCATGACGACGGCGTGCGAAAGCACGGGGATCCGCGCCGAAATCTGTTCTGACATTTTTACCGCCATCGAAAAAGCAAAGACGCGCGCCTTTTCCTGCGTGATCGCGGATTGGGCTGACCAGCCAGAGGCTAGCTTCCTATTAAAGCGCGCTCGCGAGTCCCTGCCCAACCGAGCCACAGTGGCCGTTGTCATCGTCGATCATGAGCCGACTGCAGCAGAGATGCGCGACCACAAACTCGATTTTCTGATCTACCGCCCAATCTCAGCCGGCGAAGCCGCCGCGGTGTTGCTGAAAGCCTGCGAGCAGATGCAGCCCTCGAGCGCCGAGGATCCCGCCGAGTCATCGCATGAAGCCGATGCCAGCCGCGCCGGCACGAACGCGAGTTCCGGTGACCCCGACGCGGCCGAGCAAGCTCACCAGGCCGAGTCCAGCAGTTTTGCTGAAGCGTCTTCAACCGAAGCCGGCACGGATGAAGGCGAAACTACATACTCCGAGGACGAAGCGCCTCGCAGCCGAGGTCACGCGGCGCCCCCGTTGAATGCAGTCTGCGCGGTCGCCCTTCTCTTGGTGGCGGGCTTTTTTCTGTGGAGATCGCGCGGAACCATCGACTATCTCTCGCACACGCCCGAAGGCAGAGTTCGCGTCCTGCGCGAATCCGTGGCGGCCCTCTTTTATCTGAATCAAACTGGAGCAATGCCCGTTACCTCCGCTGGCGCCGATGCGCAACAGGATGCGTACTTCAGCCGCAATCCGGCGACTCCCGACGCGCAAGCCGCCGGGTCGATTCAGATCGGCGTGGTGGCGACAGAATCCACCTTGGCCGACACCCGCGCCCCGTTACCCAAGGCCGCCGACTTTCCCCTGCCCGCCCCCGTTTTGGAGCAGCACGAAGCGCCCCCAATTAAGGTAGAACGAGCCGCGATCCCCGAGAGCATGCGAAACTCGCCGCCCATTGCGCCACCGGTTGTAGTGACCGTGATTCCCGCGCAAATGATGCCGGTATCGGCGCCGCAATCGCAACCTGTAGGTCAGCAATTAGGTCAGCAATTCAGCGAACCTGTCGCATTGAGCGAAGAAGCGGCCCGAGCTTTGATCGTGCACACGGTCGACCCCGTGTACCCCGCGGCCGGCGTAGCCCAGAAACTTCACGGCGCCGTAGTCTTGCAGGCGACAATTGCCCGCGACGGCAGCGTAGAGGACGTGAAAATTGTCAGGGGCTATTTTGTGCTCGGCCGCGCGGCCATCGCCGCCGTCAAGCAGTGGCGCTTCCAACCCTACACCATCAACGGTCGCGCCGCGTCAACCCAAACCACGCTAACCATCAACTTCAGCTCGCCAGGATAACCTCGCTGCGCGAGCGCTTCCGGCTACCGTCAAACCAAAATGCCTTTCACAAGCCTGCAACCGCAGCATTACATTTCTCGACATAACTCTTCGATAAACCATTGCATCTCATAGCCCTAACACCTGCTCCCCGCACCAGCTTTTCCTGCAACCTGCCTTTCCTGCTTCTAGCTTTTCCTGTGACCTGTCACCCGTCACCTGCCCTCACGGCGTTCCCTCATAAAGCGGCCACAGCCGGTCGGCAGTAACGCGATAAATAGCGTAGGCGCTCCCATCATCGAAGGTGCGCCGGAAGAGCAGTTCGCCGCGTCCATCGCCATCGGCATCGACCGCGTCGATCAGTTCCATGCGCGGACTCACATCAAGATGCCGCGAATCGGTCTCCGCAAAAAACAGTTTTCGCAACTCCCCTTCGAGGTTGGTGCGGGCGATCAGCGTGATCTCTTTTGGCTCTAGGGAGCCTTCGGTCGTTCCCGTCGTGGGCAGTTGCGCTTTCGCCGAAAGCACCAGCACCGGTTCGTTCGAACTGGAGAGATCGAAGATTCGCAAGTTCACACTCTCAAAAGTCGGCGAGGGCGATTTCGCGGCGGCCTTGCCGACCGGCTTGCCCGTCGATGCCTTCTTCACCGCGCCCGCAGCCGGTTTCGGCGCATTCGCCAGAAGCTGCGTCGAGGCCAGCTCCAGCATCTTGTTGCGGTAAATGGCTTCCTCCACCGGCTTCAGATCATAAGTGTAGGGACGCGGATCGGGCCCTCCAGCATCCGAAATCGCCGGGATCATCACCACCGGCGGCACTGCTGCGGGATCCTTCGCCGCCATGTCCGACTTTCCCGCACCCGCCGCCGACGCTGCGGGCGCGATTTCCGTCACCGGTGCGAAGACCGCGAATGGCTCCTCATGCTGAGTCGTCTCCGGCTTGCCACGTCGCAACCGCGGACGATTGGGATCGCCGATCGGTTCGTCATCATTTGACGCAGAAGTACTCGGCGAAGAGGCAGGCGCTGCTTTCGGCTGCTCAGGCGTTGACGCCTTCGCGGTTTGTGCGGATGCAGGTGCGGACACTGGAGCGCTCGCGGGCGCAGGCGCAGTTGGCGCGGGGATAGTTGACGCCCCAGGCGCAGGCGGCGCCGAAGACGCAGCGGGCACAGACTTTGGCTGGTCTTTACCGGCGCTGTTCTTGTCTTTATCCGGAGTCTTGCTCTCAGACCCGCTGTCGGTCTCCGCCGGAGCACGCCGATGAAGCACGGGCGGCCCGTTTCTGTCGTCGTCGGCAATCACCGGCTCCGCGTATTTCTTTTTTTTCGACGGATCGATCGATCCCGCCGGCAGCCACTTCCCCTCGGCAATCCACGTGTGGTTCAGCTGTCCGGGCTGCGTAATCGTAAATAGCCCCTGCGACACGCCGGTCACGAATCCTTCGTAGATAATCCCAAAGTCAAGAGCCATCGGAACCGGCGCAGCTTTATAAGACCCGGCGTCATAAAATTTCCCGTCCATCATGACGGCAATAGGAATAATCCGAGCTTTGCCTTTCGGCGAAAGCTGGACCAGCCCCAGGGCTCGCGGCCCCTTGTCAAGCGCGGCTTTGCGGCCGTATTGGGTCAGCGGCGCCTGCGCCTCGAGCAGAGAACTGGCGAGGGCGATCGCCGCAACCAAGGTGACGGCGAACAGGCTATTGCGATATAACGATGGTCGGCGAGGAAAAAATTCCATGGAAGTCAATGATAAATCCCCAGACTTTAGTACGACGGACGAGAATGGCAAAGAGGTTGCCCTGAAAGATTTTCGCGGCAAGACTCTGGTGCTCTATTTCTATCCCAAGGCCGATACACCCGGCTGCACCAAAGAAGCCTGCAGCTTCCGCGACAGCTATTCGGAGATCAAGAAAACCGGCGCAGTGCTGCTAGGAATCTCGGCCGATACGTCAACATCACAGAAAAAATTTCAGGACAAGTTTACCCTTCCGTTCCCGCTGCTGGCCGATCCCGAGAAAAAGATCGCCAATCTCTTTGGCGTGGTTAAAGAAAAGAACATGTACGGCAAAAAAGTGAAAGGCATCGCGCGCATCACATTCGTAATTGGCCCCGACGGCAAGATCAAACACATCTTTAACAACGTGAAGCCCGAGGGCCACGCCGACCAAGTGCTCGCCTATCTGAAAAGCGCCGCCTGAGACGGTTGCAGAGGTCAGAGGTCGGATTGCAGAAGTAAGAACCAAGCGGCCTTTCACTTCTGCAATCTGACCTCCGACCTCTAACCTCCGAATGACGAAATCGATTAGCCGAGCTTCACTGCTCAAGCCGGAGTTCTACAACCGCGATCCGCGCCGCGTGGCGCGGTCTCTGCTGGGTAAGCTGCTCATCCGCCAAACTCCACGCGGAATTCTCGCCGGAAGAATTGTCGAAACCGAAGCCTATCTCGGCAATGACGACGCGGCCGCGCACAGCGCGGCCGGCAAGACAGCGCGTAACTCGGTTCTCTTCGGCCCTCCCGGCCACGCCTACGTGTATTTCATCTACGGGAATCACTACTGTTTGAACGTTTCCTGCCTGCCCGATGGAGTGCCCGGAGGCGTACTGTTTCGAGCACTCGAACCCATCACCGGCATCGAGCAGATGGCGGAAGCACGAGGAGTCGACCTACCGGAAAAACCGGAGCTAAGAAAGCTTTCCATCCTTAAGAAGATTTCTTCTGGTCCGGGCCGCATGTCCGAAGCTCTTGGAGTCACCCGCGCCCGCGACAATGACAAAAGCCTGGTGAGCGCACGTTCCGACCTGCGCATAGTCGATGACGGCTATCGCGTTCGCCGCGTCGTGGTTTCTCCCCGCATCGGAATTGTGAAAGCAGCCGACCATCCCTTGCGTTATTTCATCGCCGGTAATCCGTTCGTTTCGTAATGATTTCCGCGCAGATGAATCCATCTTCCAGCTTCCGCTTGCCTAGCGCGAGATCTTCGGCGAAGATGCTAGACAGATTCCGTGCCCAAGTCCCGTCTCAAGTCCGCAGCCGCATCGAAGGCTGACCGAGTCTCTGCCGCGACCGCCAAATTGCGCTTGCTAAAAAAATTGCGCTGCACTCTCAACTTCGAAAAAAAGGCCTGGGCCGCGGGCGCGAGATACGTTGCCGGAGTCGATGAAGTCGGCCGCGGATCGCTGTTCGGCCCCGTGGTCGCCGCCGCCGTCATCCTCTGTGAGAGCGACGATCGTGAGAATGACGATCCCGCTCGTCGCATTCGCGGCCTGCGCGATTCAAAACTCATTTCCGCCGAAAAACGCGAGGAGCTGGCGCTCCTCATTCGCGAGCGCGCCGTCGCCTGGGCGATCGCCGCCGTCGATTCCGCGCGCATCGATCAAATCAATATTTATCAGGCTTCGCGCGTGGCCATGCTGCATGCGGTTCAGCAATTGGCTCCGGCGGCAAATCATCTTCTGATCGATGCCGTAAGGCTCGATTGCGAAATTCCGCAGCAGCCGATCATTCACGGCGACGCGCTCTCTCGTTCCATCGCCGCCGCCTCCATCATCGCCAAAGTCGAACGCGACCGCATGATTTCCGCGTGGGATCCCGTTTTTCCCATGTACGGCCTCGCCTCGAACAAAGGATATTGCACGCCGCGCCATCTCGCCGCTCTGCGCGAGCACGGCCCCTCGCCACTGCATCGGCAGTCGTTTTCGCCCGTGTGGAACGCGCCGATCCCGCAGGAAGTTCTAGGCTTCATGCTCGACGACGTCGCCGCCGATGTGGTCGCCGCCGTCCAAGAAGAAGATGAAGATGAAGAAGAACTAGTGGCAGAAGTCGCCGAAACCTAGCCAGCGAAGCCTAGCCCGCATTCCGCAACTCTTGAGCAATTCGCGGCAGCACCGCCCTCAGCAGCGCAATGAACTGCCCCATCACTCGTCGCCCCACTTCAAGCACCTCTTCATGCACCAGCGCCTTATCAAGAATTCCTGCCGCCATATTCGTCACGCATGAAATCGCCAAAACATTCATCCCCATGTGCCGCGCCACAATCGCCTCCGGCACCGTCGACATCCCCACCAGATCGGCGCCAATCGTCCGCAAATATCGAATCTCCGCCGGAGTCTCATAACTCGGCCCCGCCAGCGCCGCATAAACCCCCTCGCGCGGCGCAATCGAAAGTTTCTCCGCCTCCTCCAGCGCAATCTCTCGATAGCGCTTAGCATAGGTATAACTCATGTCAGGGAAGCGCGGCCCAAAGCGCTCATCATTCGCCCCCGTCAGCGGATTCTGTCTTTGCAAATTAATATGATCGCGCAGAATCACCAGCGCCCCCTGCCCGTACTCGACATTAATCCCGCCAGCCGCATTGGTAAGAATCAAAGCGCATATGCCAGCGCGTCCCAGCACCCGCGTAGGAAACGCAACCTCCGCCGCCGGATACCCTTCATACAAATGCACGCGCCCCTGCATCACCGCCACCGGAACGACGCCGCACTTTCCCACCACTAGTTGCCCAGCATGACCCGCCGCCGTCGAGCGCGGAAACGTAGGAATGTGCGCGTAGGGAATGCGAACAGCATCCTTAAGATCGTCAGCAAATGACCCCAGCCCCGATCCCAGCACCAGTCCAATCTGCGGGCGCAAGGCAGTCTGCGAAAGCACAAACGTCGCCGCCGATTCCGCCCGAGTAAAAAGATCAGGAGTCATAAAAAATCAAATCGCCGCAAACACAGCGCGAAAAAATCACGTAGGGACGGCCGCCCTCGGCCGTCCAGCCGGGCAAAGCCCGGCTGCGCTTCAAAACTGTTTCTCAAACTCCGAGAAAGCCCGCTCCAACTTCCACTGCACCCGAGCCCGCTCACTCGCAGCAAGAAACTTCTCACATTTACCGGAGACGCGATCACTCGATACTTTCTCATCCGCGCAAGCCGCAACCCGCCCAAACTCGCCGCTGCCGGGACTCCAAAGACTATCCCCCGCAATAAAACTATGCTCCAGGCTCGCCCGCGCCATGCGCTTCAACTCCGCGTAAGACAACCCATAAGTCTCAGCCGCGCGCAAATATTCGTGCGTCATGTCGCTGCGCGAAACACCTTCATCGTCGGTCGCCAGCGCCACCGGCACTCCATACTTCGTATACACCGGCAGCGGATGCCGCGCCCCACTCACCCCCAGAATCACATCATTCGACGTCAGGCAAATCTCGACCAGCACATTCTTCGTCGCCATCTCCTGCAACAATCCGATCGGATCATCCTCGTTCATCACCGCTGTACCATGCCCAATCCGTTCCGCTCCCGCGCGCTCAATCGATTCTCGTATATGAAACCGCAACCCCTCCGGCGGCACCAGCCCCATCCACAATTCGTCCGCATGCAACGACACATGCGTCGCTGGATAAAACTTATGCAGCGCCTCAATGATCCGCATATGCAGATCGAAATCGTGCATCGGCACGTAATAATCTTCCGGCATCACCAGGTTAAATCCCACAAACCGCGGATCGGCTTTCGTCAACTCGAAGCCCAGCAAAATCTGCGCAAAGACCTGCTCGCGCGGCAGGCCCCGCAACACCTGATACAAATAACGCAGCGTCACAGCGCATCCCGGAGCGGCCTGCGCCGTCCCGCAGTGCAGCACTTCTTTTTCCCGCGCCTCATCGGAATCAAGTTGCCTGCGCACCGATGCCACTACATCCGACATTCCCCCGGCCAGCAATTTGTCGCGCAGCTTGCTGAAATCGTCCGCCGTCGATCCCGGCGTCGAACCGGACGTCGATCCAACTTCCCATCCAATCTTCGTGCCAAGAATCGCCGCCTGCGCGCCGTCCGCCGTGTGCATCAACTCCACATACTGCAGATGATCCTCCGCCGCTCGCGCCGCGACCTCCGCCAGCGCGTCGCCCACGTGCTTCTCCATCGCCGGGCCAAACTTTTCAAACGTCGCAAAAAAATGGTCGTGCCCCGACTCCTCCGCCGCATGCCAATTTCGCATCGACCACGCGTCGATCAGTTGGCCATAAAGAATGTGGTCCTGATAAGCGCAGCGCACCGACGGCTTATTCGTATAAGAGTCGCAAGCGTCGCAAGAAGCATGGATCAGCTTCGAAGTGCCGCGATCCACGCACAGCGCATTCTCCGAAGCCCAGTCGATAAAGCTCTCCGCATAAATCGCCCCGCTCAAATGAACATGCAGATCGCCGCCCTTCGGCACCTCTTGCAAGAACGCCTGCAGCAATCCCGGATTGTGCCGCACCGATTCGAAATACTTCGCCGCTTTATCCTCGGCGCTCTCCGCCGCGGAAATTCGCACAAGAACAAAGACCATCCAGATGCAACCGAGAGGTGCTAAACGCAGTTTTCGCATCGCCAAAACCCTCCAACCACCCTTCCAGTTCACCGTGCAATTGTAGAAAAAGCGATTGTAGGCCATAAGTATCGTCATCGGAACCGGAACCAATCCGCAAGATAGACAGTATTTATGCTGCTAAACCCATGATTTGCACAATCACAATCCTCTGTGATCTCAAACCCAAAGCGCGTCCATTCCACCATGAAACCCAGAAAACCGCATGGATGCTGGCGATTTCGCAATCCAATCCAGGCGATTGCACAATTTGCGCGTCACCCCGCTGTGCATGAGCTGCACTCGATTGATACGCAATAACTTACAGACGTATGAATTTCATTGACGCAAAAAACAGATATGCTAAAACCATAATCGTTCTTTGATACGTTCTGAAGTTTTTCCGGTTGGTGCGGCGTCCGGGGCTCAAGCGTAGTCACTCAGGCAACCGCGAGGTGAGTCTGGGAGGGCGAGCAAGGGTCTATAGCTAAGCGCTGGTCGAGGAGAACAGGAGCCTCTGTCGAAGGCAGGATAGAGTCCCGAGGCGTTGGACTGATTTATCCGGTTGGCGGTGAGCCCGGAGCCCGAGCAAAGATCGTCTTACAATGAACCCGCAAGGGAGTTGTAGGAAAGGGTCAGCAAGGGTCTAAACGCGAGCTACTGGCCGAGACGAATGAATCCAACATCACCTCGGGACTCTCTATTTTTGCAGCCGTAATAAAACTTTCACGTTTCCAAGCTTTGCCGCACAGAATCTTTCCCGTCCGTAGCCTTTCCTGCCACCTGCCTGTTCTGCTTTTCCTGCCCTTCACTCCCCATATCTCCCCTTCAACTCGCTGGCCAGCTCATCCCGTAACTGCCGGTAATCCGAATGCACCGTAGCCCGCAGCGCCGCTTCCGTCGAACTGCCCTGCGAAAGCATCTCGAGAATCCGAGTAATCTCGCTCATCCCATAAGCGTCGCGTATATATTCCGTAGCCGCCAGTGACTCAGCATAAGCCGCGCTAGCCTGCGGAGCCGAAAAGCTCATAAAGCTCCCTTCGAGCACATTAAAAGGAATCTCGCTCCCCGACGCAAACAGCATCGACAATTGATGCCCATAAGGCGCCGCTGACTTACCCTCTTCAACCTGCGCAATGCCCTCATTCAACCAAGTCGGGCAGCGATTGCTCGCCATCTGCGAAATAAACGAATGCGTCAACTCATGTTTCAAAATCCGCGCCAACTCTGGCGTAACGCTCTGCACCCCGCTGATCGGAATCCGCAGCTTGCCATCATTAACCGCGCCGCTCCATGAAGGCGCCCGCGTCACATCGAAAAACGCCTGCTGCGTATACAGCGTGACGGCAATCGTATTGTGCGGAGAGTACCCGAGATCGCGCACCAGGTCGTCATACTCCGAGTCAAGCGTCGCGACCAGGTCGCGCCTGAAATTCTCTAAAGTATCCTTGCCTTCAAAATGTAGGTTGAAGTGATTGCTCTCGCGCTGCGAAAACTCCGACTCCGCCGTCGATTCCCTCTCCGCCCTAGCCAGATATTGGCTGACCGTAGCATCCGGACGCAGCGCCAAAGACTTTTTCCACGCCCGAATCGCCTCCGGCGTATGATCGCTGGCAAATTGCACAAACCCCAGCATCCCCAACGCATCCGCCGAATCGGGAGCAACACTGGCCGCGTGTTGCGCGTAAGTCAGCGCCTCCGCCGCATGCCCCGTGCGCAGAAGCGTAGCCGCGTAATAGATCAGCAAAGTCGCATTATCGGGCTGAAAGCGCAGCGCCGATTCGTAATAAACCTTCGCCCGAGGAAAATTGCCGTGGTCGGACTCATGCTTGCCCGCCAGAAAATACGCCGTCGCCGCGAGTTCCGAATTCCCCGTCTGCGCGGTGCTGGCCAGCGCATCCGTATCCACCTTGCCATCGTGTATGACTTTGCCAGCTACATCGGCTTCATGGCTGAACGAGGGAGGCTCGGGAGTAATATCGATCGCACCGCCGCCTCCGGAACCTGAATGCACCGGAGCGACACCGCCCGTCTCTATGCGCTCGACCGACGCCTTCGGAATCGCATAAGTATCTTCGCCAAGGTCGTATTCGACTCGATCTTTATTTTCTCGAACCTGGTCGGCCCAGATGGTGCGGCCATTCTTAAGATGAATGACGTCGGCCGACGCGGGCAGCGCCACCACCAGCGCCAGCATCACAAGCACTAGAATAAAGATCGGGACAAGGCCTCGCACTCGGCTGATTCTAGCAACCGTGCTGGGGGCCAGTAAGGTGACCAAGGTGCTCGTTCGACCGCGGCAAACGGTCTGGCTGGCCTACTGTTTCCTGGCATCCGCCGCCTGCTCACAGGCGGCCGATCTCAGCCCCCAGTGTCCCCAAACCACGAGCGCTCTCTACGCCCGCATCCATTCCGTCGGCCTCGATCCCGATCGCGTCTACCACGTTCGCGGCGCCACCATCGACCGCCCCAACCTCCACATTGATTTCGACGACGGAACCCTGGCCTTTACCGAAGACATCTGCGGCCGCACCACGGGCGCATTTTTCGACGGTGAAGGCGAGGTCCGCTTGCGTCCGCCGAACCGCGCCGAGCGCGGGTCGCTCGCCCTCTTTACCGGCATGGCCATTCTCGAAGAGCAATTCACCACCGCCTATCTGCGCTTCAACGACGATACGGCAGCCGTATTGCAGCCCTTCCTTACCCCCGCGCCGGAGCCCGCAGAATTCATCAAAGAGTGGGGCGATACCAGCCTTACTCTGGCCGAGTTCGATGGCCTCCGGCTGCTCCTCGACTTCAGTCATTTCCTTCCCACCCCTTCGGGAAACGAGCCGGAACAAAAATTTCTCCCTTTGCTGCACGCTCACCTGTTAGGCAAAAAGCTCGGCGGTTTTGAAGTGGTCTGGGATGCCGCCAACCCCGAACCTCTGTGGGCAGGCCAGCCGCGCATGAAAGACGGCAACCTCTTCTTCGATATCTGGACATCCTTCACTCCCGCCGGCACCGCCGCCCCACCCCCAGTCGACGCATCCATCACCGATTTCCATATTCAGGCTTCCGTCGACCCGCCAACCCGCTTGCGGGCCTCCGCCGATCTCAACGCTAAAATTCGCAGCGGAGGCGAACGCACCCTCCTTTTTGAGTTGTCCCGTTATCTAAAAGTTGACGCGGTCGAGTCCGACGGCCGCCCCGTCGACTTCATCCAAAATCCAGCCATCGAAGGCAGCGAATTGCGCCGCAAAGGGAACGACTTAGTCGCCGTCGTCTTTCCCGCTCCGCTCGCACCCGGCCAGCAATTGAAGCTGCGCTTCCGCTACGCCGGCGACGTCCTCTCCGAAGCCGGCAAAGGATTGCTCTACGTCGGCGAGCGCGGCACCTGGTACCCCAATTTCGGTCTGAGCCCTGCCCGGTTCGACATGGAGTTCCACTATCCTCCACACTGGACCTTGGTCGCCACCGGAAAACGGCTGTCACACACCGGCCCCGAAAACGCGGAGTCAAACCCAGCCACAGAAAAAGTCTCGCGCTGGGTCTCCGAGCGCCCCATCCCCGTCGCCGGATTCAACCTCGGCAAATACATTCGCGCCGAAGCCAAGGCAGGCAATGTCGTAGTCGAGGCCTATGGCACCAAGGGAGTCGAAAAATCGTTTCCCAAGCCGCCAGAGGAGCTAGCTGCCCCGATTCTTCCCTCTGCTCCCGGCCAACGTTTGCGGCCGACGGTCCCTATTGTCGTTTCCCCGCCGCCCCCATCCCCGGCCCGTGACGCACAGGCCGTAGCCGACCGTGCCGCTCAGTCAATCGCCAGCTTCTCCCAATGGTTTGGCCCCTATCCCTACGATTCGCTCGCGCTCACCCAGATGCCCGGGCTGATGAGCCAAGGCTGGCCTGGACTCGTGTTCCTCTCGAGTTTCGCCTTTCTCAGCCCGCGCGAGCAAGCCGACCTGCATCTCGGCACAGTGGCAAGCGAAATCGACAATCAGGTCCTCGTCCACGAGACCGCCCATCAATGGTGGGGCGATCTCGTACTATGGAACAATTATCGCGATCAGTGGATCTCGGAGGGCCTGGCAAACTATGCCTCCCTGCTCATGCTCGAGCAACAGAATCCTGACCAATTCCGCCAGATCCTCGAAAAATATCGCCACGATCTTCTAAGTAAGAACAAAGACGGAGAATGGCTGCGCAATGCCGGACCCGTAACCTTCGGCCAGCGCCTCGATTCCTCCCATTTTCCCAACGGATACGACGAAATCAGCTACGAACGCGGCACCTGGCTGTTTCACATGCTCCGTACCATGTTGCGTGATTCCGAGGCGGCCTCACATTCCCGAAAAGGACACTCCAATTCAATCTCCGACGAGCCCTTCTTTCGCGGTCTGCGAAAAATCAGCCAACGCTATGCAGGAAAGAGCATCAACACACAGGAACTGATAAAAGTTTTCGAAGAGGAACTCCCTCGCCCGCTTTGGTACGAGAATCATCACAATCTGGACTGGTTTCTCCAAGGTTGGATCGAAGGCACCGCCATTCCAAAGCTCGAAACCCGCGAAATTCATATCGCGGAGAAAAACGGGGTGACCACAGTTACCGGTATGATCGTTCAAAAGGACGCGCCCTACGATCTCATCACCGCCGTCCCCGTCTATGCCGCCATGCCCGGCAACACCCTGGTTTTCCTGGGCGAAGTGCTGGCCGACGGCGCTGAAACCGCGTTTCATTTGCCCGCGCCTCATGCCGCGCGCAAAATTCTCCTCGATCCCAGGCAGACAATTCTCAGCGTTGCGAAGTAACTTCCGAATCTGCCGCGAATGTCACTCCGATTCACCGCGCCTTAGTGCGAGCCGCGAGAGCCATGCGGTGATGCGATTGCTATGACAATTTGCAGGACATAAGAGGAGAATAGTAATGACTTTTCAACCGTACACCCGCGCCATAAATAAAGATATTTCTCGCCGGCGAATTATTCTCCTGGTTGAAGACGAACCTTTCGTCCGCGAAGCCACCTGCGGCATCCTGGAAAGCGCCGGCTTCGAAGTTCTGCCCGCAGCCGATGCGCTCCAAGCTATGAAAATTTACCAGGAGCACCAGCGCAAACGCCAGCAGCAGGACTGCTTCCGGAAAATCGACCTCGTAATGACCGACATGATGCTACCAAGCGGCACCGGCCAGCAATTGGCTCAGGACCTTCGCCTGCGTTCCCCCGAACTCGCCGTTCTAATAACCTCCGGCTATCCCAACCCCGACTTTGAAACCGAATCCACCGAGTCGCACCTCTATTTCCTCGCCAAGCCCTACTCCAAGCGAACCCTCTGTGAAAAAATCGAGCAAATTCTCGCTCCCACCCCGCTCGCCCGCGTAGCCAAGCAAGCCAGCTAGCCAAGACGCAAACATAATAGGAACAATCGCGTAGCGACGGCCGCCCTCGGCCGTCCAGCCGAGCAAAGCTTGGGTAACAGTCAATAATCGCGACGCAAGCGGGTGAGCGCCAAAACGTAACCGCCAACCACCCCCGCCGTTTATAATCCTCGTTCCACAAATCGATCCAAACGATAGACTCTAAATTCGCCTAACAGTTCATAGCCCAAGGAGCCCTAATGACACTAGAAGGACGAGTAGCGCTGGTCACCGGAGCATCCCAAGGCATCGGCCACGCCTGCGCGCTAGCCCTAGCCCACAACGGAGCGACCATAGCCGCCGCCTCCCGCAATCAGCAAAAGCTGGACGAATTAGTAGCCGAAATAACCAAAACCGGAGCCCAAGCCGCCGCCTTCGCCATCGACGTAACCGACGAAGATCAGGTCAAATCCGGCGTCAAAGCCGCCCTAGCCCAATTCGGCAAGATCGACATCCTCGTCAACAACGCTGGCATCACCCGCGACCAACTCGTCATGCGCATGAAGCGCGCCGACTGGGACGCCGTCCTCTCGACCAACCTCACCTCCGCCTACCTCTGCATCCAGCAAGTCATCGGCTCCATGCTCAAACAGCGCTGGGGACGCATCATCAACATCACCAGCGTCTTCGGCCAGATGGGCCAGGCCGGCCAGGCCAACTACGCCGCCTCCAAAGCCGGCCTGATCGGCCTAACCATGGCCATGGCCCGCGAAGTAGCCTCCCGCAACATCACCGTCAACGCCGTAGCCCCCGGATTCATCGATACCAGCATGACCGCCGCTCTAACCGAAGAATTCAAGCAGACCGCCGTAAATCAGATCCCGCTAGGCCGAGTGGGCTCTCCCCAGGACGTAGCCCACGCAGTCCGCTTCCTAGCCTCCGATGAAGCCGCCTACATCACCGGCCACGTGCTGAATGTGAATGGCGGGCTGTTGATGGGGTGAGAGAACGCGGGCTTGCTGTCCGGAATACCACTCCTCCGTCGAGAGTGCTTCACTGAAAAGTCATTTATCTATCGGAACGCTCCTGGGTAGGCATCGGCCGAACGCCACCACTTCCTAGCGAGATGCTCGCGAACTTTGCGTAGCGCGAACACCCCTGTCCGCGTGCCGAGACCGCCCACGGCCAAAGTATTTGCGAAAATCCCAAGAGGGATGGCTTTGTAAAATCAGCCTTTCAAAGGATTGCCGGAGTTGGTCCGCATCAAGTCCAAATGACGGAAAGGTTGCTAGAATGATTTTCGAGATGGGCGACGTGGTGAATTTTCTCAGCAAGGGCGCATTCGAGACGTCCCGCAACGCCTCGTTGAAAAATCGCGAAGAACTAGACAACCTCCTTTCAGCGAAGATCCCAAAATACACAACCGAGGACACGAGCTTGGTCGTGTTCGGCTCTCTTGCGCGAGAGGAATGGACCTCGGGCAGCGATCTCGATTGGACATACCTGATCGACGGTGAAGCGAATTCAGATCATCTGCGAATTGCCCAGTCCATCCAAGCCATTCTCAGGGAAAATGAGAACCGATTCCGAGCTCCTGGTTCAACCGAAACTTTTGGAAATATGGCGTTTAGCCACGACCTTCTCCATCAAATCGGCGGGCAAAATGATACCAACAAGAACACTACTCGAAGAATTCTGCTTCTCCTCGAGTCCTTTCCGATCGGCAAGAGGACCGAAGCCTACGACCGAATTATGCAAGGAGTGATTAACCGCTATCTCGAGGAGGATATGAACCCCTTGACTCATGATGGAAAGAGATACCGGGTGCCACGGTTCTTGCTGAACGACATCGTTCGATTTTGGAGAACCATGGCGGTCGACTTCGCCATGTAAACAACGAGATCGTGGGGGCAAAGGCTGGGGCATACGCAACGCAAAGCTCCGAATGTCTAGGAAACTGATTTTCGCATCCGGTCTCCTCGTCTGCTTTAGCGCGAACCTGGAGCCAGATTTACAATCCAAGATTTCCACCGACAAAAGTGATATAAGGTTTCACCTAGCGAAGCACATTAGGGAGCTCACGCGCCTCAGCCCTCTCAGAGTTATCGAGAGATCGATGATGCAGTACGACGTACCGGACTCAGTGGCAACGGACTTGTTTCAAGCCTACGCTGCGTTTCTAGGTGTGCTTGACAATAAGGTGAAACGTGATGCCCTTGAGAATCTGCGGTCCCAGGATTCACGAACCAACTCCTTTAAAGAAATAAGGGAGATCAGCGATGTTTTTCAACGTTCTCTCGATCATATCTTCTTCGACAATTCTCTGGTTGCACCACTGACAAAGAAATACGGGGTTTTCTGATGAGATGTATTGGATTTTCGACGGGCGCATTGGCACGGGGTAACTTCCGCTTGGCTTTGGATATGCTAGCCGACAAGGATGTCAATGCAGTTGAATTGTCCGCACTACGGCGAGAAGAACTAGGTTCTCTGGTGGCGGAACTCGACAGACTTGACCTGTCTCGGTTCAGGCATATCTCATTTCATGCGCCCAGCTCAATAGAGCCGCCGTTCGAACAAGCTGTGTTGAAATTGCTCGCCGAAGTGGCAACGAGAGGCTGGCCGATAATCGTTCACCCCGACGCCATGGTCAATCCATCAGAGTGGGCCTCCCTGCGAGATTCTCTGTGTATCGAGAACATGGATAAGCGGAAGCCGGTTGGTCAAACCGCCCGACAGTTGGCCGAAATCTTTCAAGTGTTTCCCAACGCATCGCTTTGCTTCGATATCGGCCACGCGCGCCAGGTGGATCCTACGATGGTTGAGGCGTCAGTGATTTTGCGTACGTTCCGTCACCGGATTCGACAGCTTCACGTAAGTGAAGTGAACACTCAAAGCAAGCACGATCCCTTGAGCCTTGAATCAATTCTTGCCTTCCATAGAGTGGCCCATCTTCTCCCAGCCGACGCCCCAATCATCTTGGAAAGCCGGGTCGAGGAGTCGCAGATTGAAGAGGAGATTCAAAGCGCGATCAACGCATTGAATCCGCAACAGCTACTAGCGGTGGCTGGAGACTAACGCTACGATTGAGGTTGCCACTTAGAGCGAAGGCTCGCTAAGGCTGTAGCCGCACGAACAATGCGCCACCTATCCCGGTGTCCTCTGTTGGTGTCTCGAACGCGCTCTACAAGAATCGCTGCGGTTGGGTCAATCTCCCTAGCTCTTTCGATAGCCTCAGCTTGTGTTGCTTCGTAATCACTGATTCTTTCCGCGCCGGGCCTCCGAATCGCATAATCACCCTCATCTAGTCGCTGCTCAATAAACAATTTACCGCTCGGCAAAGTTCTCCCTTCTCTCTTTTGATAAAGGCCTGCGGACCGCTCGCTCGACAGCCTGCGGCAACTTGACGGGCACGAAGTACTCCTCCGGGTACAAGTAGTCTTCGCCGGACTCATCAATGACGCGAATCTGATGATGCTTTAGGCCCGCTTTGTCTGGGACGACTTGATAAATCTTGCGCAACTCAAGGGACGCGGCATAGCCCTTGTTGCCTATGCAGATCACGAAATGTGCTTCGCGTTTCATGTTAGTCAAGAATGCGCTTGATCTTGTATTCCTTCGCTCCGATGCCGTGCGCTTCGTACCAGTGGATTTCGGCATGGCATATCGTACCATCGAGAAACTCCACGTCAGCCGTGCCTTTCATCTTCCTCCAACGGTCCTTGCCGTAGGCCCTCCACAACCGCTTGCGTTCGCGAATGGCGCTGCCAGTAGCAATCGACTCCACGTTCGCGACTGGGCCGACAATCTTGAAATGCATCCGCCACGACCGCTAGCTTTTCAGCCGCTCAGGTTCGGTGAGACGCTTTAGCTGCACCCGCTAGTGCTCCCGCAGCTCATGCACTTATAGCAGCTCCCATTCCGCACCATGATCGACCCGCAAACATGGCAACTCGGAGCATCTCCCATATCGATCATATTGGCGAGCGCGTCCGCCGCATGCATCGAACCTACCCGCTGGTCGCTCGCCGTCGCCCCGCCGATCGACCCATTCAGATCGCCAATCCCTTCCGGCGCTGGCTGCGGCTTCGGCCGCAGGTTCTCGAACAGGAACTGCTGCTGTCCGCTCAGGAAGCGCATCTGCAGCCAGCGGAAAATGTAATCCATGATCGATTTGGCAAAGCCAATATCCGGATTGCTCGACCATCCGCTCGGCTCGAAGCGCGTATGCGCAAGCTTTTCGCAGAACAGTTTCAGCGGCACGCCATGCTGCAGCGAAATCGAAACCGCCAGCGCAAAGCTGTCCATCAGTCCCGATACGGTCGAGCCTTCTTTCGCCATCTTGATGAAAATCTCGCCCGGCTCGCCATCGGGATACAAGCCCACAATGATGTAACCTTCGTGGCCTCCAATGTTGAACTTATGCGTCACCGACATGCGCTCTTCTTTCAACTTATGCCGCACGGCGCGCGGGGGCGCATCCAGATTCTCATCCAGTGCCAACGCCGCAGCCGCTGCATTACGCGCCGCATCGTCCTTAGTAGAATTCGCCGTCTTCGAACCAGCCGCGGAAAGCGGCTGCGCCTGCTTACAGCCATCGCGATAAACCGCGACTGCCTTCAGGCCTAACTTCCAAGCCTGAATAAACGACTCCGAGATATCGTCAACCGTAGCCGCATTGGGTAAGTTGACCGTCTTCGAGATAGCTCCCGAGATAAACGGTTGAGCCGCCGCCATCATCTTCAAATGACCCATGTAATGAATCGACCGCGTCCCCTTAGCCGGCTTAAATGAGCAATCAAACACCGCTAAGTGCTCGTCCTTTACATGTGGAGCCCCTTCAATCGTTCCAGTAGCGTCGATGTAACTAACAATCGCGTCCGTCTGCTCGTGCGTGTACCCCAGCTTAAACAGCGCGCCCGGAACGGTATTATTGACAATCTTGATCATTCCACCGCCCACCAGCTTCTTGTACTTAATCAGCGCCAGGTCAGGTTCGATGCCAGTTGTGTCGCAATCCATCATGAAGCCAATCGTCCCCGTAGGCGCGAGAACCGTCACCTGCGAGTTGCGATACCCATACTTCTCTCCATGAGAGAGCGCCTCGTCCCAGCACTGCTTACTAGCTTCAAATAGTGGGTCCGGAACATTCTTGTTATTGATGTTATTCACGCTAGCCCGGTGCATCCGTATCACATCCAAAAACGGCTCGCGATTGATATACCATCCCGGGCAAGCCGCACCCGGCATATCTTCCGCCTTAGTAACTCCCAGCCTCGTCTGCACCGTGTCAGTGATAGGAGTTAGCGGCCGACACTGTTCCGCGATCTTCGACGATTGCAGATAAGCCTCGCCGCACATAATGGCAGTCACACACGCAGCGTAATCTCTTCCCCCGTCGCTGTCATAAGGCAGCCCCGCAGCCATTAGCAAAGCCCCCAGATTAGCGTATCCCAATCCCAGCGGACGATAGTCATGCGAATTCTTCCCGATAATCTCGGTAGGATACCCGGCATTGTCCACCAGAATTTCCTGTGCTGTGATGGTGATGTCGACCGCGTGCCGGTAGGCTTCCACGTCAAAAGTCCCATTGGGCGCGAACTTCAGCAGATTCAAACTCGCCAGATTGCATGCCGAATCATCCAGGAACATATACTCGCTGCACGGATTGCTGGCATTGATTCGAGCCGTGTTCTTCGAGGTATGCCAGCGATTGACAGTCGTGTCGTACTGCATCCCCGGATCCCCGCAGTGCCACGTAGCCTCGGAGATTTTAGACATCAGCTCTTTAGCTTTATAGGTTTTAACAACCCGCCCGTCTACGATTGACCGCGTAGGGAAATCCGTATCCCGAGTTACCGCCACCATGAAGTCATCAGTTACTCGAACCGAGTTATTCGCATTTTGAAAGAAGATAGAGCTATAAGCATCCGAGTCAGGATGCGATCCGTCATAACCTTGTGCCACTAACGCGTGCGCCTTAGCCTCTTCTTTCGACTTACATTCAATAAAGTCGACGATATCCGGATGGTCGATATTCAGAATAACCATCTTAGCCGCGCGCCGCGTCTTGCCTCCCGACTTAATAACTCCAGCAAACGCATCGAAGCCCTTCATAAAGCTCAGCGGACCGCTAGCCGTCCCGCCACCACTCAAAACTTCGGTCGAAGAGCGCAGCGGCGAGAGATTTGTTCCCGTGCCCGATCCCCACTTAAACAGCATGCCTTCGGTCTTCGCCAGCGTCAGAATCGAATCGAGCGAGTCTTTCACCGAATTAATGAAACAGGCAGAGCACTGCGGCCGCGTGTATCCGGTAACGCCAAATTCCACCTGATTGGTCGTCGCATTCCAGTGCCAATTGGTAGCATCCGATTTCGGCTCGACGCGTTCGCAGCCCACGTTGAACCACACCGGCGAATTGAACGCCATGTGCTGCCGAATCAGCAGGTGCACGAGCTCATCGTGAAAAGTAGCTGCGTCTTCGCTAGTGCGGAAGTATCCATCCTTCACGCCCCAGTCACGAATCGTCTCCGCGACGCGCGCCACCAGTTGCCGCACGCCCGTTTCGCGCTCGCCCGTGCCAATCTGCCCATGAAGATATTTCGACGCGACAATATTGGTCGCGGTCATTGACCAGTCTTTCGGAACCTCCACATCCTTCTGCTCAAAAATCATCCCGCCCTGCGAGTCGGTGATCTGCGCGTTGCGCAACTCCCACTCGACTTCGTTATAAGGCGAGATGCCGGCCTTGGTGAAAAAACGGCGAAAGGTTAAACCACCATTGGGCTTCCGATCGGCAGCAGGAATAGACTGAGTTTTGATTTGGTCTCGCACTTCGGGCATTTCCTTCTCCTAAATTAGATGATGGCAAAGAGCAGTCGATCTACAACAACCGTCTCAAATAAATTTTTCAAATAAAAACGGCTGCGCGGCAACCGCTTAGGTCGCTTTTCAGCGCCTCGCCCTCATGGGCCATGGATTTCGAAGAGCTAATGGAATCGCCGACGCGATATCCCGATGCGAAGCCGGCTCTCTACGGAGCCGGATCGCCCTGCAGGCGTTTTCGGTAATTGTGTTCTGGGAACGCTACGGGGTTGGTTGCGTGCGCCGTCGGCGCAGCCAATACGGACTTCACCGTAGCCCGGCCGAGTGCCGCACTTTCCTCGCCTGGGCAGATGACGACGCCTGCCTTGGAATCGCTGGCCGGACATTCAATACCGTGACGGGCGAAAGAGGCGGCAACTAGATTCATTAATGCTTCCATCGGGGCTCCTAGGGCGCGAACCGAGACGGGGGCGAGCCGTCTCTCTATCAACTTAAAATCTCTCAATGAATTCCCCCGGAGGGATGCCTGGCGAGGCCAGACCGGGGGAAGTCACCTCTTGTTTCGATTGCCCATCCACTCCGGAGGAATGGGTTCCCGTGGCGGGGAAGACACAAGATCCTTCGCTTCGCGAAGGATTTCGGCAGCGGACTAAACGCCCGCTCCTCAACTTTGTGTCTCGCCCCTGGTTTTTATCGTCTCTGCCTCCTTCTGGAGGTCTGCTAAAAAACTGCTCTGGGATGCTTAACGTACTCCCGTATATGGTGCCTGTCAAGAGATAAACACAACATCTGGTAGCTCGAAAGTGTTAAGGGTATCTAAGAAGCCAAGTGTTAAGGGTATCTAAGAAGCCAAGTTTCAAGGTTTCCGAGATTTCAAAACCCGCCCCAGCATCCAGGCTTGAAGCTTTTCCCGTTAAGCACTCGCGCGGTTGCGCGTCTCCACGGAGGCCGGAGGCACCGACTGGGCGAGCACGCTCGGTACTCCGCGGGCCGAAAGCTTCTTTTCCAGCGATTGATGTTGCGCAGGCCCGGGCTGCGTTCCCGCCAGCGGCACATAAATGTCTTCGAACAGAGCTTGATTGGTGATGCGTTTTATACCGTCGGAAAATTCGACGAGATAATCGCCGGGCTGGCCCGATTGTTCGCGGCCGAGTGCGTCGGTGAAAGCAAGTGGTCGGGTGAGTTGACGAGCGCGCACCAGAAAACGCGTGCGGTAGACGGTCCATTGACTCTCAGCGTTCATAGCTTCCTTCGCTTCCTCAAGGGGAGGGGCTGTTTTCATTGCTCGCATTCTCGTTATGAGTTTCGTCCGGGCACGGTCGGCGCACGGCGGATAAGTCTTTGCAAGTGGAGTGACTCTACGCGCACTAACGAAGCCCGGTCAATTCCATAAGAATGGTGCAATGGTGGAATTCTGGCTCCCGGATTGGATGTGATAAATCTGACGGAATCTCGGCCCGAATCAAACGGCGGTTGGCGCACAAGGGGCGGGGATTAGCGGTTGGCGGCAAACTATCGCCAAAGCTTTTTCGGCATGCAGACGGAATTTGCACAACGGGTGCACAGGTTAGGAACAGTTCGCGCTTGTCGCCGCTCAAGTGGCGTATGCCGCATGTCTCTCCCCTATCGGGAATAACCGAAACGCCGCCTATTGCCCTCCAGTCAAGTCGGCCAGCTTCCGCAATTTAACCGTCGCGTCATTCGAGATATCCTGCCGCAACCATGCCAAGCGAAAGAAACGTGATCAATCTTCCTCCGTTTTAACGAAGTCCTGCCGTCCCCCGTGCACCCCCGTGTCCTCCGTGGTTAATGATTTCTCACACGCAACCTAACGTTAAACAGCGCGGTCGCAAGCCGCGTGTAGTGGGATAATGTTTCTCAACGGAGGCCGCCTATGGGCAGTGTGGCTCTTTTGCAATCTTTGAAGGAAGGCATTCTTGGCCAGGCGAGCGTTAAGACAATCTACGGCGACGCGATCTCCGCCCACGGAAAGACGATCATCCCCGTGGCAAAAGTCATGTACGGCTACGGAGCCGGCGCAGGCACCGGAGGAGTCGGCGATACCAGCGCCCGCGGCGAAGGCGGCGGTGGTGGCGGCGGAGTCCGCGTCGTTCCTCTTGGAGTAATCGAGGTAAGTGACCAGTCAACCCGTTTCGTCCCCATCACCAACCGGAAGAAGATGGCCGGAGCGGTATTGGCGGGAATTGTCTTCGGCATCTGGTTCGGATGGCGCAGAAGCAGATCGCGCTAGAAATATTTCAAGGTCTCCTAAAAAGTTCAAAGGACCGCAGGGTCTAAGAATGCCCCAGATCACCTGGGCCTCAGAACCGCGCGGTCTTTCAAACTTTGCAACCGTGAAACCTGCCCTTATCAGTCACACCCTCGCCCGTTGGTGACGCTCGTCAGCACATTATTGGCGCCCGTCAATTCGCGGCTGTAGCAATATCCACTCGAGTCGGACGCGAAATAGTTCTGCAAGCTCGACTGGTTCTGGTTGCCAGTAATGTATCCGGCGGCGCTGAAGTCGAGCGCGTCGGTTGCGAAGACGCGGTTTTGCAGCAGCGTGAACGACGTCGCCTGTCCTTTGTGTCGTCCCTCCGTGTCCAGCTCAAAGTATTGATTGCTAGTGGTGGTTTGCACTCCCGATCCGTCCGGGTTATAGGCGACACCAATGTCCATCGTGAACGGCCAGTTATAGTTCACCTTCTCGACGAAATTGCCCGCATTGTTCTGCGTAGTTACAACCGATCGGATCGTCGTGTTCTGCTTGATGTCCTGTTGATAGAACGCCGGAAGTATCTTGAAGGTCTGAATATTCGAAAAATTAATGTCCTGAGCCAGCGTCGTAGTGACGGTCCCAAGCGAAGTGTTTACGTATCCCGAGATCTGAAAGTTGTGCCCGGAACTCGTGTTGACCGTGCCGCCCAGATTGCCGTTCTTCGCAACGTGAATGTTTTCCGTGATGTTCGGCGAAGGTACGGCTAACGTGTTGTTGGTCAGCGCTCCCGTAACCTGCGTCGATCCAGAATCCAGATACAGCAGCAATGATGCTGTCGCCGAGAAATAACTGTCGGCATTGAAGACGCTCAGCGCGATCGTATGCGGCTGCCCATCATCAAGCACCGCCGCGAAGGGCGTCAGGTTAACGCGATAAGGCCGGAAATTCAGCGTCTGGACGCCGGGAATCGGAATCCACAAAAACGGATCAATACCGCCCGTGTAAATCCACGGATACACCGGCGCAACGCCCGCCGGATTCCCATCGATGGTCACTTCCGATTCGCGAAACGCCGTCCCGGGGCAACTCTCGAGTTTACCGGCAACATCATTCGGCACGCACGTGTACCAGAATTCGTCAGCCGACTGGCTCTGCGAGAAAACGTCAAAATAAAGATCGGTAATGTTCGTCGGAAGCGTCAGAGTCTGTTCCAGCAGGCTCGTCGTGCTATAAAGCGCAACCGTCCCGCCCGCGGGACCGGCAGAGAATCCGATGACCTGATCTGCCGTGCGCGGCGGCAGTTGATTTTGCGCCAGCGGATAGAAGAGAACATCCGCGGAACCAAACAGAAGTCCATTGTAGGTTTTGTTGTACAGGTTGCCGAGATCGACTGTGCCATCTTCCTCGACCGTGAAAATCGAACTATAGTCGGTGAGATCGCGTTCAACGTGCCAATGGCGGGCGTCGTTGGGATCATCTTCGGCAGTAGTGCCAAAATAAATGTTAGTGGGCCCGATCCAGATATTCGCCGTGCGATCGTATTGAATCCCTTTGGTGATGGAGAAGTTGGCTTCCAGAATTACCTTTGCCCACGGGCCGGGACACCCAGCTGGCGGCGCGTAATTAAAGCTCTGCGGATTATAGTTGTCGAACTTATACCCCTTAAACAGTTGCACTTTGCACGGCGTAGTCTTAGGCCGCGGCACCGGCGGATCGGCGGTAGCAGTATTGCCGGAACCGATCTTATACTGAGCGGCGGCAAGACCGGAGAGCATCAGCAGCGAAACAAGCGTAGCGGCAAACTGCGAGAGCTGGGAAGTGGATATAGTAGTGGACATGGAGCCTCCTGGTGGCGGTCGAACGGATAGCTGGATCAGGATCGTCTGCGCGGCGAAAAGCCGCGGTGGTAGAGGAGTTTAGAGAGAAAGCAAAGCAAGTGTCAAGCGTCGCTCGGGTCAAACTGCACTTTGCTTTGAAGGGGCTCGGCTTCAGCCGTGCCACAAAAGGCCAGTAAAGAGATAACGGCTTTAGCCCCTGAGGCAAGAACCGGCAGGCCAAGAATTTGCCAAGTCGCTAGGCTTTCTCCCTGCCTCCGTGGTGAAAACGCTATATGTTGAGAACACGCTTCAACCGCGACATTGTCACCGAATTCCTACCGCCCACGCGATCGCGAAAAATTCAGCGTGCAATCATCCTGTGCGATGGCATGCCCTCGATTCCACGCAAACAGCCCTTGGCCGAATTCCTTTCCAAGCAAGGATATTGGGTCTTCTATCCACGCTATCGCGGAGCCTGGGAAAGTGGCGGCCAGTTTCTCGAGCGATCTCCCCACCTCGACATCCTCGACGTGATCGGCGGACTGAATAAAGAATTTCGCGAACTAGCCTTCGGCCGTCGCTTCCGTGTTCGCGCTAACGAAGTCTTTGTGATTGGCGGAAGTTTTGGCGGAGCCGCTGCGATTCTTTCCACTCTTGACCCGCGCGTAAAGAAGGCGGTAGCGAATTGTCCCGTGGTCGATTGGGCAATTCTCGGACCCGAGCAAAAAAAAGAAACGTCGAATCCCAGCTACGCCGCCTACATCCGTGCCGCGTTCGGCAACGGATATCGTTTGTCCGACAGAAATTGGAAGAAACTCAGCAGTGGAAAATTCTATAGCCCTGCCTATCACGCGAGCGAAATCGACAGCTCGAAGGTCATCATGTTTCACGCACAAGATGACCCATATATTCCTTACCAATCGGTGCGAAAATTCGCTCGAATCACAGGCATAACTTTGAAGTTGTTGCGCCGTGGCGGCCACTTGAGCACCGATTCTATCGTGCGAAAATATTGGCCACAGATCGGAAAGTTTTTCGAAAGTTAGACGGTCGAAGATCTTGCTCGCCCAAATCGCGCTAATTCAGACCTCGGGTCAATGCCTTAATGCCAATACGCGATCGCCTGTATTTCCCATGGTCGTGCCGTGTACGACAATAAATGGGGGCGCGTTCTTGTATAACATCGATCTAATTCGTCAGCTGTGCGGAGAAATTGTTAGCGAGCAAGACCCCCACAAGGTGAGTGAACTCATGGCGCTCCTCCGAGCCGTCATCAGCGAAGATCAGGAAGAAATCCGAACCAGAATGGCCTTCCTCGCCAAAAAATATGCTCTCACCAGAGACGTCGCCGCAGATTGAATCGCGAGGCCAAACAAAAAAAGCGGCGCAGACCAAGTCCGCGCCGCACTGGTCGACCCAGCTAGCTTTTATCCCTACTTCTTCACTGACTGAAAACGCTTATTGATCTCGTCCCAGTTCACTACATTCCACCACGCTTGCAGATATTCCGGACGCCGGTTGTTGTACTTCAAATAGTAAGCATGCTCCCAAACATCGTTTCCGAAAATAGGGGGAAGTCCCTGGGAGATCGGGTTGTCTTGATTCGGTGTCGAGACGATTTTCACTTCGCCCTTAGAATCGGCTGCCAGCCACACCCATCCGCTCCCAAACTGCCCCACCCCGGCGGCGTTGAATTTTTCCTGAAAGCTCTTGAAGTCTCCAAAAGTTTTCTTGATCACTTCCGCGATCGGTCCGGTCGGATCGCCTCCGCCGTGCGGCTTCATGATGTTCCAGAACATCGTATGATTCACGTGTCCGCCGCCATTGTTGCGCACCGCGCCGCGTATATCTTCCGGTATGGCATTCAAATCGCGAATTAAATCTTCCGCCGATTTCTTGTGCAGCTCGGGATGTTTGTCCAGCGCCGCATTCAAGTTCTTGACGTAAGCCGCGTGATGCATGTCGTGATGCAGATGCATCGTCTTTTCATCAATCGTGGGTTCGAGTGCTGTGTAATCGTACGTCAAAGCCGGCAGTTCATGCGCCATTTTCAATTCCTCCAAGAGTTTGTGCCATTTTCGTTTCCTCCTTAAAGCCTTAAAGATGACAAGGTGAGGAGGAAAGATTCACGCCGAGCGGATTCGGTTGTCTTCGCGGCACGCTATATTTGTAACACTTTGGCGAGGTCTCAGGGTGAAGCGGCAATCGTCGGTCGTAACCATGCCGTTATAATTCTCGTTCATCATAAAATTCTTACATCAATACGGCTGCATCCCGGAGGGTCTTTGAAAGTCTTGTTGCTCGAGAACATCAGCGGCATGGCCGTTTCGCAGTTCAAGGAAGCAGGCTTTGAGGTTGAGTCGCTGAAGGGCGCGCTGGACGAGCGCGAGCTGATCGAAAAGGTCCGCGGCACTTCGATCTTGGGCGTTCGCTCCAAGACGCGCATCACCGCCGCCGTCCTCGACGCCGCGCCCGAATTAGTCTCTGTCGGCGCCTTCTGCATCGGCGTAGACAAAATCGATCGCACCGCCTCCAGCGAACGCGGAATCGCCGTGTTTAACGACCCTCACTCCAATAGCCGCTCGGTGGCCGAGTTGGCCATGGGCGAGATCATCCTCCTCATGCGCCGCACCTTTGAAGCAAGCACCGAGCTGCATGCTGGAGTCTGGAATAAATCCTCCGCCGGATCCCACGAAGTCCGCGGCCTGACCCTCGGCATCGTCGGCTACGGAAAAATCGGCTCGCAGATATCGGACCTGGCCGAGGCCCTGGGCATGCGCGTCGTCTTCCACGATGTCGCGCACGTTCTCGCCCGCGGAAATGCGCGGCCCGTCAGCTTCCGCGAATTGCTCGAAACCGCCGACGTCATCACTCTCCACGTAGATGGCAAAGTTCAAAATCAGGATTTATTCGGCGAAGAAGAAATTCGCCAGATGAAAGACGGAGCCTGCCTCATCAATCTCAGCCGCGGCTTCGTAGTCGATCACGAGGCTCTGGCGCGTCACTTGAAAAGCGGCAAACTGGCCGGCGCCGCAGTAGATGTTTTTCCCGTCGAGCCCGAATCGGGCGGCGCATTCTCCAGTCCACTGCGCGGCCTGCCCAACGTGATTCTGACGCCGCATATCGGCGGCAGCACCGAAGAGGCGCAGCAGAATATCGGCCAGTTCGTTTCCGCGCGCATGATCGATTATTTCAACACCGGCAATTCACAGCTCAGCGTCAACATGCCGCAATGCCATCTCGAATACGAACCCGGATCGCATCGCCTCACCCACATGCACCACAACATCCCGGGAATCTTGCGGGCCATCAACGACATTCTCGCCGACCGCGGAATCAATATCGAGCGCCAGGTGCTCGACACCCGCGGCGCACTCGGCTACGCCATCTACGACATCAATCAGGATTGCGATGACCAGATGCTCACGAAACTGCGCGCCGTTCCCCAAACCATTCGCGTGCGCGTGCCGGGCGTCGCCGCGCGAACTTGACTTCGACAATTATTCCGGCAAGATTCCCAGAGTTGCAGAAAGCTATAGATTTGTTGCAACGAGTTGCATGATCAGTAAACAGAACTAATGAGTTTGACGCTTGGTGAATCCGCAATTTATGCTTTTTTAGCATCAGTAGCGCGGTGAAGGCTGCGTCCCCAAAGCAGTCTGAGGCAATGCCGCAACTACCCAAGTCGGTTCAATCCTCTTTATTTTTTAACTGGGAGGGGTCGCAATTATGGCTGTTATGCGTGCTCGTGCGTTTGCCATTTGTCTTCTTTTCGTTCTTGCCGCCATGACGCTCGGCCGGGCGCAAACTCCGGTCACCACTTGGCACTACGACAACGGCCGCTCGGGCGCCAATCCCAACGAAACCATTCTCACTCCGCAAAATGTCAATAGCAATCAATTCGGCCAGCTCTTCAACCAGCCCGTCGATGGTCAGATAATCGGCCAGGCGCTCTACCTCCCCGCCGTGACCATTCCCGGAGCTGGCATCCACAACGTCGTTTACGTGGCCACCATGAATGACAGCGTCTACGCCTTCGACGCCGACAGCGCCACCGGCAGCAACGCCAATCCGTTGTGGCACACCAGCTTCATCGGCAACGGCGTCACGCCGGTCCCCGTCAAGCTGCAGAAATGCGGAGGCACAACCTTCTGGACGCAAGTGGGAATTGTTTCCACGCCAGTGATCGACCCCATCGCCGGCACGATTTATGTAGTGGCCAAGACCTACGAAAATTCAAAATTCGTTCATCGGCTCCATGCCTTGGACGTCACGACCGGTCTCGAACAAACTGGCAGCCCCGTCGTGATCACCGCCAGTTACGAATACGGCGGTACGAACTACGTTTTCGAAGACATGATGCAGGTCAATCGTCCGGCCCTGCTTCTCGAAAAGGGCTACGTCTACATCGCTCTCGGTTCGAACGGCTGCCGCGGCGATCACGAACAAGGCTGGGTCGTCGCCTACGACTCCACCACGCTGCAACCAGCGGGCGCGTTTGACGATGAACCGGGCGAATCCGCGGCTGCCTTGTGGATGCGAGGCGGCGGCCTCTCCGCCGACAGCTCCGGCAACATCTACGGAGCGACTGCCGATGGTCCATTCGCGGCCGGCACCAACTTCGGCCAATCGGTGCTCAAGCTCTCCCAATCCGGCAACACCCTGCAACTGGCCGATTGGTTCACTCCCTACAACGAACTCTACCTCGACGAACACGATCTGGATATGAGCGAGCCCGTTCTGGTGCTCCCGAAGCAGTCCGCAAAGATTCCAAATTTGTTGGCCGCGATCGGCAAGGAAGGCACAATCTACATTCTCAACCAAAAAAACCTCGGGCACTTCTGCGCCACCTGCACCCAGTCCGACACGCAGATTGTCCAGGAGCTGCCTTCATTCGCCCCCGAGGGTGGTGCGCTGGTTTACTGGAATGACGCTATCTATACATCCGCTACCGGAGCGCCCATCGCCGCCCTGTCCTTCACCAAGGGCGTGCTGGCCCAGACGCCCTTCGCGCTCTCGAAGAAAGTCGACTCGGGCCACTCGCCTGTGATCTCCGCCAATGGCAACACCTCCGGCGTCTTGTGGCAAATTACCGGCGCATCGCTGGCTGCCTTTGACGCGCTCACGCTTAAGCGCCTGTATTACAGCAATCCCCCCCCCCTTCCTCACTTCGCCAATGTGGTCGTCGCGAACGGCAAAGTGTATGTGGGCACAAATAACAGTTTGGTGGCATACGGATTGTTGTAGAAGCCTGAAGTGACCTGCGCGACTTTATTTTGTCGCCGCGCGTTTAAGCCGATCATGGACTGCTTCCCACTCCGGCTCGTTCGGCGGTAGATCGATCGCAATCCAGCTGTAATTCCCCTGATCCGCCTGGTGAAGAGCATCGTAGAGCACGGCGGCGTAATCGCCTGCCCGTTGCGGCATCTGGTGGATCGTGATACCGACCTGGCGATGTTTCAATGGGTGGCGATGCTGCAAATAAATTCCCTCGCCCCTCCCACCGCTAAGCAAACCGTCGCGCAGATCTCCCTTCGTCACCAAATATAAATTCGTCCGCGGGCTGTAATGGCGCGGGTGCATTCCCGGGGAAGGATGGGCTCCGGCTCGAACTTCTTGCGCCTCGGCAATGGGGCCGACAACCGCTTCCAGTTGGCCCCGCGAAATTCCTCCGGGACGAAGCAGCATCGGACACCCCTCCGCCAGCGACAGCACGGTAGACTCGATGCCAACCTCACACGCTCCGCCATCGATGATGAGATCCACCTCCTCGCCGAGGCCCATGCGAACATGCTCCGCCGTGGTTGGAGAAAGTTCGGTGAAGCGATTCGCGCTGGGCGCGGCGAGTGGAACTCCCGCGGCCCGAATCACAGCAAGCGCCATCGGATGCGCCGGCATCCGCAGACCAACCGTGCTCAGCCCGGCGGTAACAATGTCAGGAATCGTGTCGCGCGCGGCTCCGGCAATTGCCAATCGCTTCTTCAGCACCAGCGTCAGCGGCCCGGGCCAGAATTGCTGCGCGAGACGTTCAGCCGCCTCCGGCCATTCCGCCACCAGTGATTGCGCCATTTCAACCGAAGCCACATGAACAATAAGCGGACTCGTCGCGGGCCTGCCCTTAGCCGCGTAAATGCGTTCCACCGCAGCAGCATCAAGCGCGTTGGCGCCCAGCCCATAAACCGTCTCCGTGGGGAAGGCGACGAGCCGTCCGGCACGCAGCATTTTGGCAGCGCGCCCGATCTCCGCCGAATCGCCACCCTTCGATTGTTTTCGGGATTGTGCCCGGGCCATATTCGATTGTAGATTACTCCCGAAATCGCGTAGGGCTGGGCGCCCGCTCGCCCCAACCTCTCGCGCAACTTTACTTTTTCTTATTGGTTTCCGTTTCCTCCACCACCAGGTTGTTATCCACCGAGAACGTGCCAGGCACGCTGTTCGCCCGTATGCCCGCAACCGTCTTGTCCATCTCTCGCGCCACCGAGCCTTCGAGCGTGATGTGCCCATTCTTCACGATGATGTGAATCGGCGGTACGGCACGCACCTGATACAAACTCAGCGCTGGGTCGCCATAAATCGCACGGTAAGTGGCGAGGCGGATTCGGTCGTCCATCGGCGATGTCGGAAGAACCTCGATGTTATTGACCACCCGGGTCACGCCTTCTATGCGTTTCACCACATTTTCCGCGTCGGACTTAAGCGTCGGTCGCGCGACCTGGCCGATCAAAGTTACCGTGCCATCCGGATCCACTTTATAGGCCAGGTTATCGAACACGCCGTAATACGGAAGCATCACCAGTTCGTGACGAACTTCCTTGACGATACGATCAAAACTTTTCTGCGGCACCGCGCCAGTCATTTGGTTGTCCTGAATGGCGGGACCGGCAAAAGCCACCATCGAGAAAATCGCAAATGCGAGACACATCAGCAGAACTAAAGACAGTATTTTTTTCATGTGCTTGACCTCATGCGAGGTAATGTAGAAAACCCTGGATAATTCTTCGCACCTTTGAGACGCGCGAAATGGTGCATAAGTTGCTTTTTCTTACGCGGGATTCAACTCTATATCGTTCCGCTTAATTCGAACGATTGCCTATAAAACATTGATGCACAAAATCCTGCGAAAACCGGCTCACCACCTCGGCCGGAATATCTTTTTCCTCTAATTCGTGAAAGCGAAAATCAATGGTCCGATCTGCATTTACCATAGCCAGCAGATATCCGTAGACGTTGGTCTTCGCTGCCTTGGCATCGCTGGCATTCGCCGGCAGAGGGTAGCGCACAGCGCCCGCCGTTCCGATAATCCAACCCGGCAGAACGCCTCCATTCGCCCGCCAATACGCAGTATTGAAAATGCCATCCATAAAAAAATGCGAATGGCTCGCGAGAATGTAAACATTTTTCTTCGATGTCTGCTGCAGCTTGAGCAGACCGCCATAAGCCCGGCGTCCGCTGGCTTCCGCTTGCGGCGTGTCGCTCATGCTGTGGCCGCGCGCGATACTGTCAGGCAGAGCTTCATGCATGCCCACGACCACGCTAGCAATCGACGGATCTTTCGCATCCTCGGCGAGAACACGCTCAAACCATCCCAGTTGCTCGCTATCAAACTGCTCTGGCGACGCGCTGTCGAGCGAAACGAAGTCAACCCCTCCACGCTGCCAGCGGTAGTAAGTGTGCAGCCTGTGATCTTTCGGATTGTCTTTCAGCCGCTGCTGCCGCAGTTCCGGCCTGTCCAGCCAGTCGGCAAATTGCAGCAGATAATCGCCGCGACTTTTTGGCGCGTAGAGTTCATGATTGCCAATGGCCAGATAAACCGGAGTGTCACCAAAAGGCATCAGCTGATTTTCGATGAAATCGTCCCAGGTATTTTTCTCGTAATCGCTGATCGTCGGCGGCGAAGAAGCCAGCTGTTTGTAATCCTGATCAAAATCGTAAATGGCGCGGAAGTCGCCGAGATGCCAATAGAACGCGGCCTGATCGTGACGTGCGCCTGCAGCAATTGCCGGCATGACCACGTCTCCGCAATTGCGCGAGTCGCCGGAGACAACAAACGTCCAGGATTGCTGCGCGACCGCAACGCACGCGGAAATCAAAAGCAATGAGGTGATACGCAACAGGGCCAGCATCAGAAAATAATACCGCTTCCGTCTTTACTTGCCTATGCGGCTGCGGAAGAACTCGGTGTCGGGCCTGATTTTGGGTGGCGCAGCGGTTTACCGCTGCGATAAATGCACTGCTTTGAATCTGGCTTTAGCCGCCGAGGGAACGCTCTTCGGTTATAAACGACTTTTGTCCGCAGCCTGCTATGCCGCTTTCGGTTTGCTGCGCCGCTCACGAAAACCTTCAATCAATAAATAAAGCACCGGAATAAAAAATAAATTCAGAATCGTGCTCATGATCATCCCGCCAAAAACTGTCGTGCCCACGGAGTGGCGCCCATTTTCCCCCGCCCCGCTCGCCGTGACCAACGGAACCACGCCGAGGATAAACGCAAACGATGTCATGAGAATCGGCCGCAACCGTATTCGCGCGGATTCAACCGCCGCCTCCAGAATCGTCATGCCGCGTTGCCGCAACTGCTCGGCAAATTCCACGATCAGAATCGCGTTCTTGGATGCCAGCCCGACCAGCATCACCAGCCCCACCTGGCAATAAACATCGTTCTGCTGCCCGCGCAGCCATTGTGCCGAGAGCGCTCCCAGCAACGCCATGGGCACGGCCAGCAAAATGATAAAAGGCAGCACGAAGCTTTCATATTGCGCCGAAAGCGTCAAATAAACGACCAGTGTTCCCAGCCCAAAAAGAATAAGCGTGGTCGATCCCGAAGCCAATTCTTCCAGCGAAATTCCCGACCATTCGTAGGTGTAGCCCTGCGGCAATGTCTTTGCAGAAAGCTGTTGCATCGCGTTGATCGCCTGCCCAGAACTGAAGCCGGGCGCGGCCGAGCCATCGATCTCCGACGAGCGGAAAAGATTGTAGTGATTGATAACCTGCGGCGCGGAGGTCTGCGTGATGCTCACCAGATTATCCAGCGGAATCATCGCCCCAGGATCGGATCGCACATAATACTGTCCAATATCCTGCGGATGCGAGCGGAATTGTTTGTCGGCCTGCACGTACACACGATAAGACCGGTTATTAAAATCGAAATCGTTGATATACGCCGACCCCATATAAACACTAAGCGTATCGGTGATCTGGCTCAAAGGAACATGCAGGTTCTTCGCCTTCTCGCGATCGATGGTGACGAGATACTGCGGATCGTTGGCAGTATAGGTGCTGAATAATCCCGCCAGATCTTTTTCTTTGCGCTCGCCGCTCGCGCGAATCAAATCGTGCGTCGTTTTATCCAGGTCCTGCAAAGTATGATTCGCCTGATCCAGCAGTTCATATTGAAATCCTCCAAACTGGCCCAGACCTTGCACCGCGGGCGGTTCGAAGGGAATAACAATCGCGCCCGAAATCCCGAATAACGGCCCGCGCAGCCGGTTGATGATGGAAGCCGCCGTGTGCTCCTCGCCCTTGCGTTTTTCGTAAGGCTGGAGCGGCAAGAACACAAGCCCCGCATTCGATGTCGCGCCTCCGAAGCTGAAGCCGGCGATAGAAAAAGTCCCGCGCACTTCAGGAATAGTCTTAGTAATCGCTGAGACCTGCCGCCCAATGTTCCGCGTGTATTCGAGCGAAGCTCCCGGAGGTGCTTGAATGGCGACGATCAGATACCCCTGATCTTCCGTCGGCACAAAACCCTGCGGCACTTTCTTGAAGACGAAATACGTGAGACCGAGGCCGAGTACAAAGAGGATAAGCGCAACCACCTCGAAACGCAGAAAGACGCGCAGCGCCCGAACATAACCATTGTTAATAGCGCCCAGCACTCGATCGACGCGCTTGAAGAACCAATTCTTTTCGCCATGTTCGCGGCCGAGCAGCAGTGCCGAAAGTGCCGGAGTAAGCGTGAGCGCGTTAAACGCAGAAATCGCAATCGAAAAAGCGATCGTCAGCGCAAACTGGCGAAACAGGATTCCCGTAGTGCCCGGGAAGAACGCCACCGGAACGAACACCGCAACCAGCACCAGCGAAGTCGCGATAACCGCGCCCGTAACTTCCTTCATGGCGTCCGACGCGGCTTTCACCGGATTCAATTCACCTTCCTGCAAGTGCCGCTCGATATTCTCGATGACGACAATGGCGTCATCGACGACCAACCCCGTCGCCAGCGTAATGCCAAACAAGGTCAGCGTATTAATAGAAAAGCCAAGCAGTTTGACGAACGCGAAGGTCCCGATCAGCGACACTGGAATCGTGACTGCCGGAATAATCGTAGAGCGCCAATCTTCGAGAAAAACGAAGATGACAAGAATCACCAGCGTAATGGCCGTGCCCAACGTCGACACCACATCGCGGATCGATTCGCCGACCGCGTCCGTCGTATCGAAGGCGATCTCATATTTCATTCCCGGCGGAAAGCGTTTCGAAAGCCGATCCAGTTCCGCCACGCACTTCTGATGCACGTCGAGAGCATTAGCCGTCGATAGCTGCGTAACCGCGATTCCCACCGCTTCGCGCCCGTTGTAATCCAAATCGTTGCTGTAGTCTTCAGCACCGAGTTCGGCATGGCCCACATCTTTCAAGCGCACCAGCGTGCCATCCGCATTGCTCTTGAGGATGATGTCGTCAAACTGAGCTGGCTCCGAAAGGCGCCCAACGGCGCGCACGCTGATCTGAAACTGCTGCCCCGGCATCGCCGGCTGCGAGCCCACCTGGCCCGCGGCGACCTCGACGTTCTGCTCTCCGAGCGCGCTCACCACATCGTCCGCCGTAAGCGCGCGGCTCGCCATGCGCACCGGATCAAGCCACAGCCGCATCGAATATTTGCGCTCCCCGAAAAGAATGACATCAGCCACGCCCGGCACGCGCTTCAATGTGTCGCGCACATAAACATCGAGATAGTTGCTGATAAACAGCGTCGAGTAGCGCTGGTCGGGCGAAAAAACCGCGCCGCCGAACACAAAATTCTGCGAGGTCTTGGCGACGGTAATTCCAATTTGCTTGACCGCCGCTGGCAGCCTTCCCGAGGCCGTATTCACCCGGTTTTCAATATCAACTGTCGCTAGATCTGGATCGCGTGTGATGTCGAAGGTCGCGGTAACCGTGCTCACTCCGTCGTTGGTGCTCGAAGAGGTGATGTACTTCATGCCTTCGGCGCCATTAATCTGCTGCTCGAGCGGCGTGGTCACCGCTGACTCCACCGTCTGCGAACTCGCTCCCGTATAAACCGCGGTGACTCCCACTTGCGGAGGCGCGAGGTCAGGAAATTGCGCAATCGGCAGAGTAGGAATGCAAACCGCGCCCGCGAGAATAATCATCAAGGCGCATACGGTGGAAAATACCGGGCGATGAATAAAAAAATCGACCATAAGTGGTTATTTATTTGTAAATATTTTGTGCAGTGCGGAACCCTAACTAGCTGCTGCTTTCTTGCGGAACTACCGGTATCCCATCAACCAAAAACTGCGTGCCCGAGACCACGACCTTATCTCCCGGCTTCACACCGTCGAGAATCACATAATCGTTGCCGACAATCTGGCCCACCTGGAGCGGTCTCTGGTGCACCACATAGCCGCCTTTTTGATCCGGCTCAGCGACGAAAGCGAAATAAAGCCCGCCGATTCGCGACACAGCCACCACCGGAACCACCGGCTTCTGCTGGCTTCCCCAAACCACGCGGGCGCGAATCACTTGCGCCGTGCGCAGTTTGTCGTTTGCGTTCGCGATAGTCGCTTTGACCAGCACCGTCTGCGTCGCCGTGTCCACTTGCGGCGAGAGAAACGTGACGCAGCTGCTTGCCAGCAAATTTCCCGCATCGTCGACAATCTGTACTGGCAAATTCAACTTCAACTGCGCAGACTTCTCGATGGGCACATAAATGTAAGCTTCGAGACTGCCCGGCCGATCTACGGTAGTCAGCGTGGTTGTAGTGACAACGCGATCGCCCACGCGCACTGGGACGTCGCCCACAATTCCCGCGCGCGGCGCGACCACACGGTAGTAGTGCAATTGAACCTGCTGCTCGTTGACCTGAGCCTCGAGTGAATGCAATTGCGCCTGGGCCGCATCGAGCGTGGCGCGGGCCTGATCCAGATCCTGCCTGCTCACCACTCCCGCGATGGCCAGGCCTTCGACGCGCTCGTAATTCTGCTGCGCCCATTTCAGTTGCGCGAGTTGCGCGGCGCGGGCGTGATCTTCGCTATTGAGTGTCGCCTGCTGCTTGGCCGGATCGATCTGCATTATGGGCGCGCCGTCACCGACCCGCTCGCCCGAGTGCACATAAATCTGCGTAATAATGCCCTCCACCTGCGGCATCACCACCGCCGAATCGCGCGATTTTAAAGTAGCTACATACTCGGTCGTGTCGTCGATCTTTTCCGCCTTCGCCGTTTGCACTTTCACCGGCATGGCTTGCGGCGCATCTACTTTCGCTGCTTTGCCGTTGCCGCAGGCGGCCGTCGAAAGAATCAGCGCCAGCAGCGCTCCCGGCACAATCCCGGCCAAAATCCGCCTCCGAATCGACGATTGCCTTCTTGCAAAAAATAAGGGTAGAAACATAGTTGTTCGGGGACACTCGATCGCACAATATTAGACTAAAACATATAGATTCACGGTGCCCGCAGAAAGCTCCGAAGAGTTTTCGCTTCTGCTAGATTGTCTTGTAGATTCTCCCCTTATGAGACCGATCCGAAGTTTTGCCAGCGATAACAACGCCGTAGTGCATCCCGAGGTCCTGGACGCCATTGCACGCGCCAACAACGGCCATACGGTAGGCTACGGCAGCGATCCGCACACAGAATCTGCCGTCGGAAAATTCCGCGAGCATTTTGGCGACGATGTAAAAGTTTTTTTTGTTTTCAACGGCACGGCTGCGAATGTGCTAAGTCTGCAGGCGCTGACCCGCCCCTATCATGCCGTCCTCTGCCCCGAGCTTTCTCATATCTACACCGATGAATGTGGTGCGCCCGAAAAGCTCACCGGCTGCAAACTGATTCCCCTGCCCGCGCCAGAGGGCAAGTTGACAGTCGAAACCGTGACCCACGTTTATCACGGAATCGGCGACCAGCATCACGTGCAACCGCGCGTCATCTCGATTACGCAATCGACCGAGATGGGCACCGTCTACAAGCCTGCCGAAATCGAAGCCCTCGCCCGCTTTGCTCACGAGCGCAAAATGTTCCTGCACATGGACGGAGCGAGGATTTCGAACGCCGTGGCCGCACAGCAACTCAGCCTGCGGCAAGCCACGCGCGATCTCGGCGTGGACGTTCTTTCGTTCGGCGGAACCAAAAACGGCCTGATGGGCGTCGAAGCCGTCGTCTTCTTTCGCCCAGAGTTGGCCGAAGATTTTTCATTCCTGCGCAAACAGGGAATGCAACTGGCCTCTAAGATGCGCTTCCTGTCAGCGCAAATGGAAGCTCTCTTGACCAACGACCTCTGGCGCCGCAACGCAGAGCACGCCAACCGCATGGCGCGCCTGCTCGAACAGGAAGTAAAGAAAATTCCGCGCGTCAAGATCGTCTACCCGGTCGACGCGAACGGCGTCTTCGCGCAGATTCCTCCCGCCGCAATTCCGAAAATACACGAACGCTATTTTTTCTATGTCTGGAGCGAGGAGGAGTCCATCGTCCGCTGCATGTGCTCGTTCGATACCACCGAAGATGACGTCCGGCAATTCGTGGCTTTTGTGGGGGAAGTGATAAGTAGCCTGCCGAATTGAAGCTCCCTAACGGGTATTGCGCGATGCTATTGCAGAGCTACCTCTCCGCCGTTGGGTTAAGCGCAGCCGCTATTATTTCTTGCCCGCCTTGATTTTCGCCCATCGTGCCCGCTGCGCGGCCGCAATTCTACGGCGTCCTGCAACTGAAATCTTCCGCTTCTTACGAGCTGCGACAGGGGCGGCCTTGCTCCCGTGCAGGTAGACGTTCCCAAACGTGGTGAGCGCAACGCTCACGCGGTGCAGTTCGTTCTCCAGCCGCGCGCGTTCCTGCTGCAGTTGTTTGACTACGGTCTCAATGAGTGTCTTTGGCATTCAGTGATTCTAGCACCCGAAACTCGGCCAGCAATACGGTTCCCGCGAGCAACGGTCGTTAGCTTGAAAAGAATTCCCGTTTTCGCATGAATCCCATTGTGGCGTGAACAGCTGCCGGTCAATCCTACCGAACACACGGGCTCTCACTATCCTCCATGCGTCATCGGCGTGGCGTCAGTCGCGATGCATATCCATGAACCGTCCCTGTAAATCCACGTGTCGATGAAGCGTTCACGATGCGTCTTGTCTCCCTTGGCTTCCTTCACCGCGATCACTCCAATCGCGATCGCCGTGCTTCCGAAGACGCGCACCGTCAGCGATTCCGGAGCTACCTGCTCGTCATTCGCATTGGACGCTTTGACACTCGCCAGAAACTCCGACTTAGTCTTGAGCGAGCCATCGTCTTCAACCAGCACCAGCGAATTGTCGAGGATCGAAGACAGCGCCTTAACGTCTCCCGCCTTGTAGGCTTGATTCCAGGCTTTTTCGAGCGCCAGCACCTGAGCGCGGGCTACCTGTTCATCCTGTGCCGATACCATCACCGCAACCCCAGCGATCAGCGCCAGAAGAATCCCGAAGCCGACCCACTTCATATGCGAGCCTCCCCCGTTTGCGCCGCTCCACTTCCACAAACTTTGCGGCAGTTCGAAGTACGATAGCAGAAAAGCGTGGCAACGATAAGTTGAGCGGTTGGTGCCGAAGCTATTCTGTTGTTAAGCTTGGTGGCCATGAAAGGACTGACCATGAAAACCAAAATTGCTGAAACAGTTCTTGTCGTATTAGTTTTTGTCGCACTCGCTGGCGCGCAAGATACCATGAAGAAACCCGCGGCGCCCAAACCGGCCGTGAGTCCATCGCAAGCTTTGCTCGATAACTGGAACTACGTGGCTCACAAGTTGATCGCCATGGCGGAAGACTTTCCCGAAGACAAGTACGACTTCAAACCGGTGCCCGCTGAGCGCAGCTTCGCCGAGCAACTGTTGCACGCCGCGAATGCAAGCTATTTTTTCGTCAATCCCGCCATGGGACTAAAGCCTCCGGCAGAAGAAGATCCCAAGCGCGACCAATATAAAACCAAAGCCGCAATAGTCGAATTCGTGAAGAAGGCTTTCGCCGACGGCGCCGCCGCCATCAAGCAAAAGGGCGACAAGGGCCTGAACGACCTCATGGTCGATCCCTTCGAGAATCAGCAAGTGCGCTTGTCAGACATGGCGTGGGGCCTGATCGAGCACTCCGGAGAACACTATGGCCAGCTCGTTGTCTATTATCGCGTCGCCGGATTAGTGCCGCCCGAGTCGCGGCCGAAAAAGTAAAGCAAGTCCCGCTCGGCGGCAGCGGTCGCGCTGATACCATAACCTTCGTGCGACCGCTGCTCGACGTCCGCAACCTGAGCATACAATTTCCCCAGTCGCGTGGAGGGTCGACACCCGCCATCGCTCAGCCCGCCGCCGCTGTGGCCGCCGTGCGCAGCCTCTCATTCTCCATCGCCCCCGGTGAAGTTCTCGGCCTGGTCGGCGAATCCGGCTCCGGAAAATCCATCACCTCGCTAGCCATCATGGGCCTCCTGCCCCCATCCGCCCAAGTCACCGGCGAAATTACTTTTCAGAACGGCGATAGCAATGCTGCGCCCACCCACCTGACCACTCTGCCCGCCGACCAGCTCCGTCAGCTTCGCGGCTCCGGCATCGCCATGATTTTTCAGGAGCCCATGACCGCCCTCAATCCCGTCATGCGCGTCGGCGACCAGATCGCCGAAGCCGTGCTCGCTCACCAGCGCGTCCCGAAAGCCGATGCCCGCCGCAGGGCCGTCGAAGGCATGCGCGACGTCGCCATCCCTGAGCCCGAGCAACGCGCCCGCAGCTACCCTCATCAGCTCTCCGGAGGCATGCGCCAGCGCGTCATGATCGCCATGGCCATCGTCAATCGCCCCCAACTCCTTATCGCCGACGAGCCCACCACTGCGCTCGACGTCACCATCCAGCAACAGATTCTCGATCTCCTCAACGATCTCCGCCACAAATTTGGATTGGCGATGCTTTTCATCTCCCACGACCTCGCCGTCGTCTCCCACGTAGCCGATCGCGTCGCCGTAATGTACGCCGGCAATCTAGTCGAGCTGGGCACAAAGGCCGACATCTTCCGCGCCTCCGCTCATCCCTACACGCAAGGCCTGTTGCATGCCATCCCAACGCTGACGACTGATCGCGATCATCCCCTCGCAACCATCGAAGGCACCGTCCCTTCGATTTCCCACCTGCCCGCCGGATGCCCCTTCGAACCGCGCTGCCCCCATCGCATCCCCGGATGCGCTACCGCCCTTCCGCCTCTGGTCGAAGTCAGCGCCGGCCACTGGGCTCGTTGCCCCGTCGTGAATCTTCCAAAAATCTGATACCAATAATCTGCCTTTGGGTGGCGCGGCGGTTCACCGCTGCGAAAAACCCTTGTTTTCAACGACGGCTTTAGCCGCTGAGGGAGGCTCCGGGACGACCGATAATTTTCCCCGCAAAATATCGAAGGCTGCGCTCTTTTGAAAACAAATTGGTGGGCTCTCGTTTTTCGCACGACATGAAAGCCAAGCTGTCGAAAGGCGGGCCTGATCAGAGCTTATTTAATACTTAGGCATCTTGGGATCGATGCGCTCCGCCCATGCGGTGATCCCGCCGGTCAGGTTGTAGACCTTCGTGAATCCGGCGCGCCGCAGAAAGTTTACGGCTTTAGCGCTGCGTCCGCCCATCTTGCAATGAGCTACAATCTCGCGGCTGGAGTCAAGTTCACTTACTCGCTTGGGTAAGTCGCCAACAGGGATGAGATATCCATTCAGATGACAGATCTGATATTCGTGCGGCTCGCGCACATCAAGGATGAAGACATCGGCTTTCGCGTCTAACTTCTTTTTTAAATCCTCGACCGAAATCGACGGAATGTCGTTGCCAGCAGGCTCTTCCTGGCCACGGATGCCGCAAAACTGGTCATAGTCAATCAGTTCGGTGATGGTGCGATGAGTGCCGCAAACGGGGCAGTCGGGATTCTTGCGCAGTTTGAGTTCGCGAAACTTCATTCCCAGCGCATCGACTAACAGCAACCGCCCGACAAGCGGATCGCCTTGTCCCAGAATTAGCTTGATCGTTTCAGTCGCCTGAATCACTCCGACTAAGCCAGGCAGAATGCCCAACACTCCGCCTTCGGCGCATGACGGAACAAGGCCGGGCGGCGGCGGCTCGGGATAGAGGCAGCGATAGCACGGTCCATCTTCCGTGGCGAAGACGCTGGCCTGGCCTTCGAAGCGAAAAATCGATCCATAAACATTGGGTTTGCCAGTAAGCACGCAGGCATCGTTGACCAGATAACGAGTAGGAAAATTGTCTGTGCCATCCGCCACAATGTCGAACTCGCGAAATAATTCGAGCGCATTGGCGCTTGTCAATTTTGTGTCGAAGGTGCGCAGGTTGAGATATGGATTGATGGCCGTCAGTTTGTCGGCGGCGGAATCAAGCTTCTTGCGGCCGACGTCGGCAGTCGTGTGGATGATCTGGCGCTGAAGGTTGGTGTAATCGACCACATCGAAGTCGACGATGCCGAGCGTGCCCACGCCAGCCGCAGTGAGGTAGAGCGCCAACGGCGAGCCCAGGCCGCCCGCCCCGATGCACAGAACCTTCGCAGCCTTCAGCTTCTGCTGCCCTTCCATGCCCACCTCGGGCATGATGAGATGGCGCGAGTAGCGCAGGATTTCGTCGTTACTCAGAAGCGCTTCGGCGGGTTTGACGTCGGAAATCGTGGCCATAGGATTCTTATTAACTACAGGTAACACGTAACAGCGGAAAGACAGGCAAAGCAGCAAAAGCCTTCCGCCTCACCTCAGAGGCCAGAGCAGCGCCCCTTCTATATATTCAAATTGTGCCGCCGCCGGCAATCGACGGCACTATGGAAATGGTATCACCGTCCTTCAGCTCGGTTGCTTCCTTCTGCAGGTAGCGCATGTCCTCGTCGTTAACATACACATTGACGAAGGTGCGGAGCTTGCCTTCGTCGTTATAGAGATGACGCTTCAAGTCTGGATGCTGAGAAACGAGGCCAGCGAGGGCCTCGCCCACGGTTTTCGCCGGAACGTTAATTGAAGCTTGTTTGCCCGAGTATTGGCGAAGGGGAGACGGAATCTGAATCTGCGGCATATGGATAAAGATGCTATGGTTCGGGCGGAAGATGCAAGCGGGAAATGAGTGGTGAGCGGCTTCGCCCGCCAGACGCGTCGAATCGAGAGCACGCGCGTGCGTGGTAGTCCAGTTACGCGCGGTTCGCGCCACTGGTGACTCGTGGGACTAAGGAGGGGCGGCAATCCGCCGATTGATGGCTAGGGAGAGCCGCGCATGCCTGAAGTCATTGCCGCAGTGGAATCGGAATTAGTAAAAGAAAGTATTGCTCACGCAGAGTGCCTTTGCGGCGAGCATCTGCGCGAGGCACAGCTTATCCAAGCGTCGCTGCTGCCCATCAAGGGACTCAGCCACGAATCGCTGGAGATCGCCTTCCGTTGCATACCTTTTTTCGAGGTGGGAGGCGATTTTGCCGACTTTTTCAAGTTGCCCGACGGTTTTGTAGGCATCTACCTAGGTGACGTTGTAGACAAGGGCCTCCCGGCGGCGATGTACGGCGCGCTGGTGATGGGAACGTTGCGCGGGATTCACAAATGCGGTACGGACACGGCGCGCGTTCTAGCCTGCTTGAACGAGCGGCTGGTGCAGCGTCCGATCAACGGGCGCTTTTGCTCGACCTTGTATGCGCTCTTCAATCCGCTGACGCGCGAACTTATTTTCTCCAATGCCGGGATGCCGCTGCCGCTGCTGGTCTCAGGAACGAGCTGCCGCCCGCTCGGCGATGGCGGATTGCCGTCGGGAATGTTTGCCGGCAGCACTTATGAACGGCATGTGGTGCAGCTCGATCCGGGAGATTGTGTTCTTTTCGCGAGCGATGGCCTGCATGAACTGCGCAACCCAGACGGAGAAGAATTCTGCACCTCAGAAATGATGGAGGCCTGGGCACAATGCCGGCGCAAGTCAGCAACCGAGTCAGTCAACTTTGTCTTCAATCGGCAGGATGCGTTCTCTGACGGCACCGCGCCGCATGATGACATTACCGCAGTGGTGCTGAAGGTGCTGGCGTAGCGGGAGGTCGGCCTCCGATCACGCTACTTCGAGTTTCTCGTCCACTAATTTTTTTTCGGCTTCGTCGCTGCCCGTGAGTCCGAAAGAGTTGGTCAGAACGGCTTTGCCTTTCTCCACGCTCGTGATCACGTAGGAACAACCGAACCAGTGCGCCTCCGCCAAGTCCGTGGACGACCATTGCGCAGGATGGTCGGGGTGGGAATGATAAAAACCGACGATGTCTTCTCCGCGCTCGCGCCCTTCGCGCTGAATGCGAATGAGTTCTTTCGGATCGATGTGGTAGCGGTTGTACGGCGAGTCATCGCGCGTGTTGCTGCAGCGCGCGATGCCAGTGACGGTCTTTGCGCCATCGTCGTCGAAGTGGCCGAGCAGGACTCCACAACACTCGTGAGGATAGGTTTCTTCTCCGTGGCGGCGAAGAGAGAGATAGTCGGATTCGGAAATTTTCAGCATGTGTAAAGGTTAGAGGTTAAGCAAGGTCAGAGGTTAGAGGTCAGATTGCAGAGGTAAAACCGCCTCCCGCTGCGGCGTCACTACGCCGATGCACTTTAACCTCTGCAATCCGACCTCTGACCTCTGCAATTATTCTTCATTCCAGAATCTTTCGCTGAGATATTTTTCGCCGGAGTCGCAGAGTATGGTCACGACAGTCGCGCGCTGATTTGTTTTCAGCCACTCAATGATCTGCAGGCTGCCGACGATCGCCGCCGCGGCAGAGACTCCAACAAGCAAGCCCTGTTCTCGCGCCAGGCGCCGGGCCATGGTGTGCGCATCTTCCGTAGAGATTTCGAGGTTCTCATCGGCGAGCGACGGATCGTAAATGCGCGGCACGATTGCCGACGGCAGATGCTTGGCTCCCTCAATCCCATGGAATGCTGAGTCGGGTTGCAGCGAGACGCAGCAGATGCTTGGATTCAACTCCTTCAATCGCCGCGTTGTGCCGACAAAAGTTCCGGTCGTTCCGAGCATGGCGACGAAGTGCGTGATGCGCCCTTCGGTTTGCTGCCAGATTTCATTGGCCGTGGTGTCGTAATGAGCGCGCCAGTTGGCGTCATTCGAATATTGATCGGCATAAAAATAAAGATCGGGATGTTGCGAGGCGAGCTGGCGCGCGATCTTGATCGCTCCGTCCGAGCCTTCGGCCGGATCGGTGTAGATGATATTTGCGCCGTATGCCTGTAGAATGCGTTTTCGCTCGAGCGAAACATTCTCGGGCACGCACAGAGTGACGGGAAATCCGAGAGCGGCGCCGAGCATGGCGTAGGCAATGCCGGTATTGCCGCTGGTGGAATCAAGCAGAATTTTTCCCGGAGCAAGTTGCCCGGCGCGGTGCGCTTCCGCCACGATGCGAGCTGCGGCGCGATCTTTTACCGAGCCACCGGGGTTGTACCATTCGGCCTTGCCCAAAAGATTGATGTGGGGGAAGTCGGCGAGAAGCGCATCAAGCGGCAGCAGCGGCGTATTGCCGATAGCCGTCAGAACGGCCTCTCCCTTGGGGGCGCGCGTGGCGTCAGGCGGCAAGGGAGCGGAGCTGTAGGCGGTCGCAGTCATTGAGCAATATCCTAAGCGTTACTCTTAGTTTTCCGGAACGAATGTCTCTGTGACTGACGTAATGTGCCCGCAAACTTAAAAAGGTATATCTATACTAACGTTGCCGAATCGCGTTACAGAATTCGACGATAGCCAATTCCAAAGGTAATTAGATTCGTCGCTGCGAGTTTTGATTCCATCAAAACAGCGCAAGCGGCATCTAAAACCAGATGTAGTAAGTAATCAAGAAATTATTCGCGAGAATTGAGTTCATAAAATGGCAGCGAAAGTCGAACAGAAAACCTACGAAGAAGCGGTCAACTGGCTGCGCGATCACGGCTTTGACCTGATCGAGGCGCCGGGCGCGCAAACCCGCGTGTTCCTGAAGAAGTACAACTGCTCAGCCGCAATCCAGAAAACGGACGACGGCGGAGTGAAAATTTTCGCCTATCCCGGATACATGATCGGCAGCGAAATTTCAAAGCTGGTCAACCGCGGCTATCAGCAGTTCTTGAAAACCACCAAGACCGAAGTGCCGGCCACGGCCGATCACCTGAAAGCGCTGCAACAGTTCTCTGAAGAACTGAAGGAAGCGCTTGGATTGCCAAGCCTTTACAACGAATCTCTGGGCACGGTCAGCGAGTCCTATCAGTACGATCGCGTGAAAGACCGTGACCAGCCTGAGGTTGAGCGTCCGAAGCGGCCATGGGAGACAGTGAAAGTGAAGGCTGCGGCGGCGGCGAAGAAGAGCAGAGCGTAGAGAGCACAGCTGTCAGCTCTCCCGTCAGCTTTCATAACGTCACTGTAAGCGCCTGACTTAGGAGAAGTAATTTCGCGCCTTTTTTGTGTTTTGGACGATAGACACTTCGCCGCTCCCACTTCGTTTCATCCTTTAGGGAAGTTCTGATTAAGTCACCGGGGACCTCTGTGTACCCTGTGGTTTATGTCTTTTGCCGACACCTAATCAAAGTGTCCTTAGAAGTACTCCCGGCTACAATAATGCGAAACCTATAAGAGGGGGACCCATGCGAAATTTGGTTCTGCTGGTTGCAGCCGTTGCTTTGCTAGCCGTGCCAAGCAGCGGACAAAACGCCGGCAATGACGCGCGCGCAGCGATTCGGAAGGTGATCGAGGAGCAGCAGGCGGCCTGGAACCGGCACGATCTGGAGGCCTTTATGGCCGGGTATTGGAATTCTCCTGAACTGACATTTTTCTCGGGAGCGCATGAGTCGAAAGGCTGGCAGGAGGCCCTCGATCGCTACAAGGATAAATATCAGAGTGCCGGCCATGAGATGGGGAAGCTGGAATTCGCTAACTTGCGCATCGAGACGCTCGGCCCCGAATCGGCATTTGTGCGCGGAGAATTTCATCTGACCATGCCGGACGGAAAGACGCCGCACGGCCTGTTCACGCTTATCTTCCGCAAATTCTCCGACGGCTGGAAGATCATCCACGATCACTCGGCGGCAGAGTGAGGGGATTGCAGAGGTCAGTTGCGGATTGCAAAAGTTCGATCGAGAGAGTTCGCTTGAAAAAGTTCCGAGAAGCCGCTCTCCACCTCTGACCTCATTACCTCTTCCCTCGATCCATGGCCTCATTCGCCAGCCGATCGGCGGTTTTGTTGTGCTCGCGCAATGCATGCCGGATTTCAAAATACTCCAAACGCCGCACCAACTGCTGCGCCTCATCGTACAGCTTGCGCAAATCCGGATTCCGCACCTTGTAGATTCCCTTCATCTGCCGCACCATCAGCTCGGAATCGCTGATCACCGTGAGGGCTTTGATCTCGTTCTCGGCCGCGTAGCGAAGAGCGGCGAGGAGCCCTTGATACTCGGCATAGTTATTGGTGCGATGGCCGAGATATTCGCTGAGCTCAACGACCGACCGGCCCGCAGCATCCTGAATAGCCACGCCGTAACCCGCGGGGCCGGGATTGCCTCGCGCTCCGCCATCGACGTGCGCGGTGTGGGCGGCGGGCGCTGATTTTGGCGCGGAGAAAAGATTGCTGGAATCGGAAGCACGCAAAGGCATGGAACGAGTTTACAACGGCGGAAAGCAGACCCCTCGATAAGCAAGGTGCCCCACCCTTTTCGCGCACCTTGCGAAAGGGTGGGTCATCCGCTCTGATCGAGGGGCATCCGCATCGACCTCCTCACAACAGAGAGGGGCTGCGCGGCATCTAAGGTAAGCGGATGATCGCCGGGGGTGAAAATCGTGGACAAGGTTAACGAAAAAGCAGGTAATAACGCTGCGACTGACGCTGCAACAAATATAGCAAATAATGCCGCGAACGGTAGGAATGGTAATGGCAACGGTAATGGCGATGCGAAAGACCGGTCGAAATTCGACTGGGTCACCTCGCGCTCCGCATGCACCTTGCCTAAAGTCTTTGCAACTCTGCGGCAACAGGCGGAGGAGGACGTCAAGACTCGCAATGCCCAGCGACCGACCTATGCTCCCTATGAATTTTCGCTGGCCGACGATATCGACGCGTTTACGGTTTTTCTCAAGGCAAAAGATTTGAGTCGCTCGGTGACCTTCAAGTTAAACGAGCATGACATCGCCGTGCAAGACGATCAGGCCAACTCCAGGTTTCAGGTCAAACTGCACTTTAATGACCTGGGAGAATGCAGGCTGCGCGTGGATGAGCAAGAGCGCGAATTTTGGCAGGTGCGACGAATGGCACTCGAAGACCTGATGTTTCGACAGGAGTAAACCGCTCGGCGTTCCTAACTCGACCAGCGGCGCAAACCTCCGCCGCAAGCATTGCCTAAAGCAGGGAATTTTCTGAACTCCAGACCTCACACGATCGAAGTCGCGCCAACCTCTAGTGGTGATCCCCGTGGCCATGCCGCCAGGTCCAGTATTCCTTCTGTTCTCCGGGAGGCAGGTGGCGAAAATCGCGATTGGGATCGCGGTGATATTCGCCCGCCCATTGGTGGTAGTAGACAACCTCGTCGTGGTTCCAGACGTGGTAGTCGCTGTAGTAGGGATCATAGACCTGGTAGTAATGATGGGCGCAGGCCGTGCCGAATGCGGCAGTCGCCAGCGCGCCGGTCAAGAAAAGCGATCTGACAAAACGAGATGTACGGCTCATCGGTCGAATGTCTTCCTCGTGGCGTCGACTTCGAAATATAGATGCCGAAAATAGATCGACAGTGCGCCCAAAAAAATCCAGCGCACAGGTAGGGTAACCCCCGAATCCGAGAAAAGTTTCACAGAAAAACCAGCGAGATTATTGCCGCGAAAGAAGAAAAAAAGAAAGAAGTAGGTCGCCGCTCGCGATCTTCCTATATCCGTATCATCTGCCCGTCGCGAGCCGCGTGGCCAGGCGCTGCGGCAAATTCGCCGCCAGGATTTTTTCCTGTGCGACACGCAGGTTATAGGGGACGCGATAAAAGCTTACGATCCAAGTATCGGAGTCGAACATGGCAAAGGCTGCGCGCCAGTCGCCATCGCGCGGTTGGCCCACAGAGCCCGGATTGATCAGATACCGGCGATCCTTGCGCAGCGGCCAGTCCGAAGACTCGGGCTGCCCGACCGTCCGATAGCCGGGACGATAAGCTTCGCTGATCTCCCCACTGAGCACGAACCCACCTTGCAGATGAGTGTGTCCAAAGAAAGTGATCGGTACGGGATTGGTGATGAGCGGCGCAATGGCGTCGCGCGCGCTAACCATGTATTCGTCTTCGTCAAGCGAAGAGCCGTGCACAAACTGGAGACCCGGCAGTTCGTCGACATGTATAGGGCCTTGCGGTAGTGCGCGCAGCCATTGCAGATTTTCCGGCGTGAGTTGGTCGCGCGTCCAAAGCGTGGCAAGGCCGGCCACGGGATTGAATTCCTCAAGATTCATCAGCCCGCTGACGGCTTTGTCGTGATTGCCGCGGACGAAAACGCGCCCCAGCGCTTGCGCCTTGGCAATCACTTCATTGGGATTCCCGCCATAGCCCACGGTGTCGCCGAGATTGACCACGAGGTCGTGCGCCGGCGCAGCCGCCAGACAGGAGTCGAGCGCCTCAAGGTTACTGTGAATGTCGCTGAGAACAAGGATGCGCACAAAGGGAGGATTATAGCTTTTGCCGTCCACCCACGCCATCTACTTAAGTTGCGCGCATCGGCGAAGTTTGAACATGGTTTGAAAGGACGCGGCTTCACGGCTTGCGGTAAAACTCGATTCTCGGCGGGTTCGGGAAGGGCACGAGTTCCACTCGTGCCGCTAAGTCGCAAAATGCGTCCGCGCTTCAGCGCCTGAGGCCTGCTTCTGGCGCTTGCGATGACTTTTTCGCAAACTCTTTAGCCCTGTGTACCTGCCGAAAAATCAATACCGACTTTATCGCGGAAAGATGAAAGACCCAATACTAAGTTGTCGTCCTGAGCGCAGCCGAGCCATAAGCGAAGCGAATGGCCTGGCGAAGTCGAAGGATCCCTACCCAACCCTCCCCTTCAACCCTCGCGCAACACTATTCCCTTTCAACTAGCACTAACAAGGTTCATACTACCTCGTTCACTGATTTCTTCCCCGCACCAATAAATTTCAGCCCTAGGAGACTCGATGAAACGCACCCCTACATTTGCGCGTCACGATCCTGTTCCTATCTCTTCTCTTAGTCGTTCAATCCGTCCAAGGGCAAACTCAGAGCAACACAACCGCTGCGCAATCAGCAAGCCCAGTCACGCCGCAACAGTCAAAGCAAACCTCTAACTTTACTTCCGCGAAAGGATTCGTGCTGGAAGACGCTGTCCCCGTCAGATTGCGATTCAATCGCACTGTCTCCTCCGCCGATGCGCACGTCGGCGACACCGTGGATTTCGAAGTGCTGGAAGACATCAGCGTAAATGGAACGCTCGTGGTTCCCAAGGGTGGCATTGCGCTCGGCACCGTCACCGAAGCTCAACCGAAACGAAGAATGGCGCGAGGAGGCAAGCTCGAGATTAACGTCGACTACGTCAAATTGGCGGACGGCGATAAGGCGGCGTTGCGCTCGGTGAAAGGCGGCAATGGCGGCGGCCACGTCGGCGCCATGACCGCAGGAATTGTCGCCACCGGAATCGTATTTTTCCCCGCTGCTCCGTTTTTTCTGTTCATGCACGGCAAAGATATCACCATGCCGAAGGGCGCCGAGTTCACTGCCTACGTCAACGGAGTTATGAAGCTTGATCTCGCAAAATTTCAGCCGGCGACACCTGCGCCCGGCCAAGTTGTAACTGCCACCAACCGTGATCAAAACGCCGGTCCAGCCGCTGCCAAACTCCAGATCGACTCGACTCCCCCAGGCGCTGACATCGAAGTCGATGGCAGTTTTGTTGGCAACACGCCCTCAGACGTTCAAATCGCAGAGGGCGACCATACCGTAGTCGTCAAGAAATCAGGATTCAAAAATTGGGAACGCGCACTGAAATCCAGCGCTGGCAGCAACGTCCATCTTACCGCCGAGTTAGAGAAAGCCGACGCGAGCGCTAACCCAGCGCAGCCGTCAACCAATTCGCCCAAATAGAAAAAGGGAGCGCCGCAGCGCTCCCCTCGCCTTCCAGGAGTTACTAACTCACTTATTTCCCGCTGCTCATCTCCGCCTTCTCGGCAGGCCCAATCTCCAGCGCAAACTTCTTGCCCGCAAAGCGCAGCTCGGAAATCGTCGCCTTGCCGTTGCTGTGGTCGAGTATCGCGGAGTCGGAACTATAAGCTTTATCGGCTGTAACCAGTTTCGCCGACGTCTTCGCCACTTCCTTATTGTTCTTAAAAAAGCTAACCTCGACCGTCGATCCCGTTCCATCCCAGCGCACTTGATACTCGCCCGCCTTGAGTTGCTGCCCGCTAACTTCGAACGACTCGCCCACCAGCAGCGTCCCTTTGTTACTTGCAAAAGCGCTCGATGCGAGCAACACGGCCAGCCCGAGCACAACAGTCTTTGCCACATTCGTCAGTTTCATATGCTCCTTATCTTTCTCCCGGTTTCTGGCCGGGCTTTAGGGGCGGCTGGTGATGGTTTGGACGCTCAACTGAAGGCTTGCCTTTTCCCCGCAAATTCCTACAATTCGCATCGTCAGGGTGATGCAAAAAGACGCGGGCCTCAGACTCGTTCTTTTTACCGGAACCCGGCGCATCCAGGGCCGCCAAACCATGCCTGCGCCAGTCCCATCACCCTGCAATTTCTTCTTCAGGCGGATCGAATTTCAGGTTCGTCCACCCCATCCTTCATAGGTGCAAAGTTTAGTTTGGAAAGTAAGAACTCGCGCTCTCACCTCTGCAATCTGACCTCTCACCTCTGACCTAATCTCGGTTCGCTACAGGTTACGAATCTCGCTTCGAGTTAGTTCCCATTTTTTCTTGCGAACCACCCATCTCGTGTATGGCATTCTCGCTGCCAGATCAGAGAGAGCGTAAGTTGTTGACCAGAGTACGCGAGCCTTGCACACCCACTCGCGCATCTGTTCCCATCCGCACGTCGCTGTCCGAAAACGAACGGAAACAGCCATCGCCGCGCCTTTTCACGCGAAAGTTCTCCGCACTAAGCGCTTTAGCCTATATGCCTATTAGACGAGCGACCTCAATCGCCGTTAGCAGAAAGTTGTGCAGTGAGTGATTTAGTAACAGAGTCGAGATGTATTGTTTATAGATCGTTTTGAGACGAAGCAACCACCAGCGCAAACCATCGACCTTGGCTTCGCGCTAACGAATCTTCAGCACAATCTTGCCGTAGTTCTTTCCTTCTTTAAGCAGCATGTAACCATCGCACGCCTGCTCCAGCGGAAAAACTTTCCCAATCACCGGATGCAGCAGCCCCGCCGCAAGCCACGCCGAAAGCTGTTTCCACGCCGCTTCCATCAGCGGACGATTCGCGCTCAAATACGACAGCCACAATCCATGAACGCTCGCGCCCTTCGTATACAGAACCCGTGTATCGAGCGTCGGAGTCTCGCCCGTAGCCGCGCCATAAACAATCACGCGTCCAAACTCGCCCACGCACTTCACGCTCTTCGCGACGTGCGGCCCGCCCAGCATTTCAAAAACCGCGTCGACTCCCTCGCCATGCGTCAACTCTTTGATCGCCTCGGCATAGTCGCACTGCTTGTAATTAATCCCATGCTGCAATCCCAATTCACCCACCTTCGCCAGTTTCTCATCCGAAGAAGATGTACCATACATCTCAATGCCAAGAATCTTCCCAATCTGCACCGCCGCCGTCCCCACCCCGCCAGCCACAGCATGAATCAGCACGCGTCCCGCCTGGTTGCGTGTCTCCTTTATAGGGCCGAGCAGACCCGCCTTCCAATAAGCCAAATACGCAGTAAAAAAATTTACCGGAAATGCCGCACCCTGCTCCGCCGTCCAACTCTCCGGGACTGGCCAAACCAAGTCGCGCTTGGCCACGGTTTTCTCAGCAAACGCCGCCCACTGCGTGTAGCCCATCACACGCCGTCCAGCATTGCCCCCGCTAACTTCCCGCCCTGCAAATTCACGCCCCGCCGTCAGCGGCGGCTTAGGCGTCCCCGCATATCCGCCCTGCGTAGTCATCAAATCGGCAAAGTTCAACCCTCCCGCCTCGACCTCAACCAGAACCTGCTCAGGCCCCGCATGCGCCTCCGGCACCTGCTGCATCTCAAGAACTTCCGGCCCGCCAAACCGAGTAATGACCAGAGCTTTCATGCGGCAAGTTTACCAGCGTTCCGTTTTTGGGTGGCGCAGCGGTTTACCGCTGCGATAGCTTGCCGAATTTCAGTACCGGCTTCAGCCGCTGCCTGAGACGGCGGCACCCAACGAGGTTCCCGGCAACTGTTTAGCGCGCCGAATGATAATTCGCACAGTCTACCGTCGGCATCTATAATGATGATCGAGTTTCCGATCTCCGAGACCTCAACACGCGTGGCCGTGGAGACGAGAGTTGCGCTAGTGCCACCGGCGCGATTCGAGGGTGCGGATGGAAATGTCCGCGCCTCCCAAGTTGGAAAGGAAACGCTCGCCGGGATTTTTTCCTGCCTGCTTTGTTTCCTGAATTCGGCACTTGTCAATTAGCACCGGTATTTAGCCAACGCGACTATGTTGACCTGCAAAGCCAATGGCTAATAGCTAACTGCTAATAGCTGCTTTCTATGTCACTGACTGACAAATTCGGCCGCTCCATTCATGACCTGCGAATCTCCATCACCGATCGCTGTAACTACAAATGTGTCTACTGCCGCACCGGCACCAACGGCGCAGCCTTCGCGGAGTTGCCCTTCGACGATTATCTCCGCATGGCCCGCATCCTGGTCAGCCTAGGGATCACGAAGATTCGTCTGACCGGTGGCGAGCCGCTGCTCCGCAAAGGCATCGTGCAATTCGTGCGCGACCTCGCCCAACTCCGCACCGAAGAAGGCCTCAAGCCCGAAATCGCAGTAACCACCAACGGCCATCTCTTGGCCGAAATTGCCCAGCCCCTCAAAGACGCTGGCCTCGACCGCGTTACCGTCAGCATGGATGCCGTCGATCCCGAGAAATTTGCCCGCATCACCCGCGTACCCCATGGGTACGAGAATGTGCTCGCCGGAGTCCGCGCCGCGCGCCAAGCCGGCCTCGACCCAGTAAAAATCAACTGCGTCCTTCTTCGTGGTTTCAACGAAGATCAAGTCACAGCCTTCGGCAAATTTGCCCGCGAAGAAAACGTAGTCGTCCGCTTCATCGAATTCATGCCCCTCGAAGAAGACCGCGTCTGGACTCCCGAAATCGTAGTTCCCCTAGACGAAATTCTCGCCCGCATGTCGGAATATCTGCCGCTCCAAGAAATCCCCCACCAGCGTAGCGAAACCGCCCGCCGCTACCGCTTCTCCGACGGCATAGGCGAAATCGGAATCATCGCCCCCGTGTCGCATCCCTTCTGCGGCCATTGCAGTCGCATCCGCATCACCTCTGACGGCAAGCTGCGCACCTGTTTATTTTCCGTCTGGGATCACGACCTGCACGAACTAATGCGGCGCGGCGCAACCGACGACAAGCTAGTCGAATTCATCCTGCAAGTAGTCGGGAAAAAAGAAGAGCGTCATCACATCGGCGAGCCAGGATTCGTTCCCGCCTCGCGAACCATGGTCCACATCGGCGGATAGAACGCTGATCCCCTTCCAGTTAGCCTGGCAACTCAACACTCCGTTGCAGTTGTTACTAAATCACGTTACCAATTACGACAAATATTGAAGCCCATAGTGAAGTCCTTTGCCTGACCCGTCGACGTCAACATTAGGGGTTCTTATCAATGGTCAACTCAATCACCACTCCAACCCATATCCCCGTTCACCAACCAGTCAACCGCCAAAGGCAACCTGTAGAGAGGCCGCAAATCTCACCCGCAACCAAACCGCAGCCCGTAGCCCCAGATACGGTCCGCATCAGCCCGGCGGCCAGCAATTCTCCTCAACGCTAGGATCGGTGGGTGGATCGGTTTTGGGTAGGGAACGTTTTGGGTAGGGAACGTTTTGGGGTAGGGCACGGCTTCAGCCGTGCCGCAAGAGACAGTAAAGACGAGGGCTTTAGCCCCTGAGGGAGCCGCTATATTCGCTTCCCATGTTTACTATCAAGATCGCTTCTAATTGTAAGTTGAAGACAGAAAGAAATTAACGACTAATAGAGGCAGGTCAGTAAAACGAATCGTACTTAGTAACTACCCATCCATCATCTTTCTTCTCTTCGGTTATCGAGAAGAGGTCCTTGTAAGTCTCGTCCTGCGCCGGCGTGCTATAACGCTCGCCTTTGTAATGCAGAATCACCAGCGGCGGCGCATCTTCCCATTCCACCAGGTTCCATGAAATCAAAGGATGCTGCGCCTCCGAGCTGCAAAGAAAGTCTGCGCGCTTTCTGCGGTAATCCCTTTCCCACTGCGCCAGCAGTTTCCTGCAATTCCCGTCGCGCATCTCCGCAATAAACTTGTTAGCCGTCCGTTCAATCGTGCGATCGCGAAACGGATTCATCGTGATACTCACGGGCATCTGCGTCAGCGGATCGCGTTCCTCCGACCGCGACAATACCGGCGGCTGATTGCTGAGCCAATACAGATAGCCCAGGAAAACCAGCACCAGCAAGCCAGCCGAGCCCACCGCAATCGCGATATGACTGCGCGAAAACTGCATCAAGAGAAGTGTGGAGGATGGGCCGGGTAACAGCAAGGTTACGTCAGATACTTTCGTAACTGGTCATTCGGCCAGTCCGCATTTTCCTAAGGGTCGCCCTGAGCGCAGCCGAGCCAGTCGCGAAGCGAATGCTTGGTAAAGTTTTGCAAAGATTTGTCTCAATCGCGTCTTTCGCGCAACTTCTCACCCGCATTTCCATTCTTATATACAGACACGTCGTCTCGAAACTATTCGTCCCTAAACCTTAAGGAGAACTCCATGTTCAAGCAGTCTCTTCTCATTCTTCTAGCGGCCAGCATCATCTCTTTCGGCGCGTTCGCGCAAGATGCCCCGCCCAACAATCAGCCGTCCGCCCAAGAAAACGGCGGTGGGCATCGCGGTCCGATGGATCCAGCGCAGCGCACCCAGGAACTGACCCAAAAACTCAACCTCACAGCGGATCAGCAAACCAAAGTGCAGCAAATCCTCCAGTCCGAATCCTCACAAATGGAAAGCCTGCGGTCGGACAGCTCGCTCTCCCAACAAGATCGCCACACGAAAATGATGGCTATTCACCAGACCGGAGACACGCAAATTCGCGCCGTGCTCGATCCGAATCAGCAAAAGCAGTGGGATGCAATGCAGGCCAAGCGCGGGCAATGGGGCCGTCGCCGCGGAGCGTCCAACTCAAACGACCAGCAAGCTCCGCCCCCTCAACAATAACGATCGGAGCAATAAACGACCGGCTCGCGTAGAAATGGGAGCCATCACCGTCTGGCTCGCGTAGGGACGGCCGCCCTCGGCCGTCCAGCCGAGCTTAAGTCCGGCAGTTGTCAGTGCTCACCGCGGTGCTGCGTTCGCTTGCTGCGAATTCCGCTCTTAGCTTTTCCCGACGCCAATCCGCCCCGCATGCCGCTCAATCTCCGCCAGAATCTCCAGCCCGAGGTCCAACGCCTTCCGCCCATCCTCCAACGAAACCACCGGACGCGACCGTTCCCGCACCGCCAGCAGAAAAGCCTTAATCTCCGCCAGCAGCGGCTCTTCCGCGGTAACCGCAGGCTTAGCCACGGCGATCTGCGGATTCACACTAGGCTGGGAACTAAGCCGGTTGTCCACACGGGTGCCCCATTCTAGCGTCGCGTCCTTTGCGACGTTAGAGTGGGAGCCGTCAGCACCGCCACCCACCGAAAACACCAGCACATCCTGCCGCCCGTAATCGATCGAAATATACTGTCCCGGCTGAAAGAACCGCAGCTTCCTCACTCGCTCCGTCGAAACCCGGCTCGCCGTAAAATTCGCCACGCAGCCCGACTCGAACTCCACCCGCACATTCGCGATATCGACCTTCCCCGAAAGAATCGGCAGCCCCACCGCGCGAATTTCCTTTACCTCCGACTTCACGAACGTCAGCACCACATCCAGATCGTGAATCATCAGATCGAGCACCACATCCACATCCAGCGCCCGCGGCGAGAACACGCTCAGTCGATGCACTTCAAAAAACATCGGGCGATTAATCAACGGCAGCGTAGCCCGCACCGCCGGATTGAACCTCTCCAAATGCCCAACCTGCGCCACGCGCTTGTGCGACGACGCCAGGCCAATCAATTCGTCAGCCTCGGCCAGTGTAGCCGCCACCGGCTTCTCGATCAGCACATCCACTCCCGCTTCCATCAGCGTCCGCGCAACTTCCAGATGCAGCACCGTCGGCACCGCCACCGACGCCGCCTGCACCTCGCTGTGCGTCGTCAGCACCTGCTCCACCGACCCAAACGTCTTGCAGCCGAACTCGCTCGCAATTGCGTCCGCCCGCAGAGTATCCGGATCCACCACCCCCACCAGCCGCACACTCCCAGCCTGTTGCAGTTGCCGATAGACGCGCGCATGATTGCGCCCGAAAGCTCCGACGCCAATCACCGCAACATTAATAGGAAATTCCTGGCTCAGATGAGTACTCCGCCACGAAGAAGCATCGCGCTATTGTCGCAGTTAAGCCCGCAGATAGGAAAGTGCGCAAGTAACAACGGCTCTCACGTTGGGGCAGACGCCCTCGTCTACCCAGCGGAGCAAATGCTCCGCAAAGACCGCGCCGAAATCGGATCTTGACTGGAAAAGCGACACGCCGGGGTGCCCCATCCTAAACGTCGCGCCCTCTGCGACGTTAGGGTGGGCCCAACTCATCCCTCACATCTTCTTCAACAGCGCAATCTGCCCCGCATGATAAAGCTCATGCTGCACCACGCCATGCAGCATGTAATAAAACGTGTAGTGCGCGCCTTCTTTCCCCGGAACCATCTCATAAAGCCGCGAGTCCGGCAGAGCGCTAGCCGCCGAAATCAACTCCTCATGCGCGCGGCGCACTTCCGCCAACGCCTTGCTCCATGCCGCTTTGCTAGTATCCGCAACCGCAGGGAAATTCTCCGCATCCGACAGCGTCACCGCCACGCCCGTCATTCGCCGCCGCACCGCGCTATCCCAAGCCGCAATGTGCAACACCAACTCCCAGATCGTGTGCCCATTCTTAATCGGACGCGCTGCCGCCTGCTCCGCCGAAACGCTCTTAAGAATCTCAAACAAAGAATCTCCGTGCCAAGCCTCGCCCTCAAACGCCCGGCGAAGCTGGTCAGCAATGCGAGCCGCCTCAGATTGAGTCGTTACAGCCATAGAACGCCTCCGCTCCGAAAGTATACACGGATGTCGTGTATTCAGGTATACTCTTCCTGTGATCTCCAGTTTCGGGGACGCCACGACCGCCGATATCTATCACGGGAGCGACACCAAGGCCGCGCGCAGGATCAGCTGCGAACTCTGGGGTCGTGTGCAACAAAAACTGGATTTGTTGAATGCCAGCACATCGATCGATGACCTACGCGTTCCACCGGCCAACCGTTTGGAAAAGCTTCGCGGAGATCTCGCCGGTTTCTTCGGTATCCGCGTGAATCAGCAATATCGCATTATCTTTAAGTTCGCGAACGGCAACTGTGCAGAGGTTCGTTGCACCGATTACCATTGAGGAGCCCAACATGCTGCCAGAATTTCGCATCGCAACTCATCCCGGCCAGATTCTCATCGCGGAGTTTCTCGAACCGCTACGACTGACTCAGGCCGAACTAGCCCGCTCTCTGCACATCCCTCTCAACCGCGTCAATGAACTGGTTCGCGGTAAACGCGGCGTCACTCCACAATCCGCGCTCTTGCTGTCTGACTACTTCGGGAACTCCCCCGAATTTTGGATGAACCTCCAAACCGCCCACGATCTTTCACGCGCACGCCAAGAGATGCGGCAAGCCACGCGCAAAGCCGTGGGGAAAATTATCCGCAAACGCCCCGCCGGAATCACTCGACTCAAGTCCTCCGCGAAAGTCCGCCGACGCGCCCTAGGCGCTGACTGACGCAACAGCGAGTCTGGGGTTAGCCAAGATTGTGGGGGTGGTTGCTCTTCACCTCTGCAATCTGACCTCGAACCTCTGACCTCTTCTACTCCGCCCAAACCGCAATCCCCGCCCGATCCGCGGCATCGATAACCTCCGCCCCATCCAGCAGCAGACATCGCCCCGCATCCACCGCCAGGCAACTCGCTCCCGAGCGCGCCATCGTCTCAATCGTCTTCACCCCAACCACCGGAACATCAAACCGCATATCCTGCTTCGGCTTCGCAATTTTCACCACCGTCAACGCGCGGCTGAGAAATTGAGAGCCGCGGTTGCCCCATCCTTCGCGTTCTTTGCGAAGGGTGGGAGACTCTGCCAAACCCTCCGCCGACGCCAAACTCTTCATGATCTCCCCCGCCCGCTCAATGGTCGCGTCCGTCCCCTCCATCGCCTCCACCGCCACGCACGCCGCTTCCGCAATCACCACCGTCTGCCCAATGTCATACTCCGCCAGCTGCCGCGCCACCGCCCGTCCATACTCAATATTCTTGCGCTCGTTCTCATTCGGAGCCCGCTTCGTGAGCACTCCCGCCTTCGCCAGCAGCGGTTCCAGCAGCGCCGTAGAATTCTCCAGCACGATCCCTTCATCCGCCAAAACCTTCGCTACCGCACCTAGCAATGAATCCGTATTCCGCGTCCCCAGCGAGAGCAGCATCTTCGCCAAGCGCCAGTCCGGCTTGATCGACGAAAAAATCTGCTTGTGCCTGACCTGTCCCGCCATCACCGCGCGAGTCACGCCCGCAGCCTTAAAAGTGTCTATAAGTTTCGAGAGCTCGCCTAAAGAGAGCCAGTGAACCGAAGCCGCGCCGCGAGACTCAATCTCCGGAAAAGTCTCTTCCTTAATAGCCGCAACCACGACGTCAAAACCCTGAGCCCGAGCCGCGTCCAGCACCAAAAAAGGGAACTTGCCATTGCCCGCGATCAGCCCAAGCTTTTCTCCGCGGTTCACTACTTGATAACTCCGCGTTCCGACGCCTCTATAAATTGAATCAGAATCGCGACGTCATCACCGATGTTCGCCTCCGCCTTCAGCTTCTCCAGCGCCTGCGAAGTATTCAGCTTCGAAGCCAGCAACACCTTATACGCGTGATGAATCTTCCGTATCCGCTCCTTACTAAATCCTCGCCGCTCCAGCCCCACCGCGTTCAATCCATACGCCCGCGTCCCGCGCTCCGCCGACGTCTTAGAAAACGGCAGTACATCGCGCGTAATCGTAGTGCCTCCGCCAATAAAAGCGTGCGTCCCTATACGCACAAAGTGATGTACCGGGCACAGCGCCCCAACGGTCGCCCAATCCTCGACCGTCACATGCCCGCCCAGCGTAGCCGCATTCGCCATGATCACGTGATCCCCGATCCGGCAATCATGCGCAATATGCGTATACGCCATAATCAAATTATGGCTCCCCACCCGCGTGCATCCCCCGCCCTTAACCGTGGCGCGATTAATCGTCACAAACTCGCGGATTACATTATGTTCGCCAATCTCCAGCCGCGTAGGCTCGCCCGCATAACTGATATCCTGCGGCGCTAGCCCAATCGAAGTGAACGGGAAAAAATGATTGCCCGCGCCAATCTTAGTCGCGCCCTCAATCACCACATGCGAATCAAGACGGCACCCTTCCCCAATTTCCACCCCAGCCCCAATGACGCAATAAGGCCCCACTTCGCATGAAGAATGTATCTTGCTTTTAGGATCAATGATCGCCGTAGAATGGATCGCCGTAGGCTGGATCGTCGTAGAATGAATAGACATCGTCAAATGAAAGTTGCTTTCATCTCCAGCCCCGGAGGGGCGTCCTACATTAGCCCAGCGCTTCAGCGCTGGGAGGAATTCAAATGCTGAGTTAAGTCCCGGAGGGACGACCCGCTCTCACCCGCCAACTCAGCTGCCTTCCTGGCTCGCACCTTGATCAGATCCCGCTCCCGCATTCCGCGGCACCAGCCGGCAAGTCACCGTTGCCTCCGCCGCCACTTTCCCATCCACATACGCTTTGCCCTCAAGCCGAGCCGCCGTAATCCGCCAAGCCTTCACCACCACCTCAATCCGCAACTGGTCTCCCGGCACAACCGGCCGCCGAAACCTCGCCTTCTCGATCCCCGTGAACACCATCAGCATCTCGTCGCGGTTTGGAACCTCAGTCAGCAACAACAGCCCGCCCGCCTGCGCGATCGCTTCCACGATCAACACCCCTGGCATAATCGGCTTGTCAGGAAAGTGTCCCTGAAAAAACGGTTCGGTGATGGTTACATTCTTGAGCGCAACAATACTCTTCATCCGCTCCAGTTCGACCACGCGGTCGATCAGCAGGAAAGGAAAGCGATGCGGCAGGATCTTAAGTATGTCGCCAATATCCATGCTGGTTTTCACCGGCTCCGGCTCGTAAGGTGTAGTGTGCGTAATGTCAGTCATGCGGTTTTGTTCAAGGCGAAGATTATACTGTAGCGCACGCTCGCGCCACGAAGTTCCTATGCGAAACTCTTTCAACTTTGTCATCCCGACCGTAGCGCACGCGAAGCCAATTGTAGTGGAGGGACCTCGTGTCTCCCTCCCACAATCAAGCCGAAAGGACACCATGACCATCCCATCCCGAGTGCGCCTCACCAGCCTTCTTCTGACCCTCCTTTTCTCCTTTTCCGTCGCCCAGCAACCGCCACAATCCGCCGCGCCCGCCCTCCCCGCCGACATTCCCGCCACCGCCGAACGCTACTCCATGTTATTGATGGGCACCTTGGCCGGCCAGCAAGCCGTCTGGACCGCCTCCGATGGCACTCTCCACATTTTCTTCCAGTTCAACGATCGCGGCCGCGGCCCCAAAACCACCAGCGTCCTAAAGCTCGGCGCAAACGGCATTCCCGTCTCCGAATCAGTCACCGGCAACGATTATCTGAAATCGCCTGTCGACGAAAATTATTCTCTCGAATCGGGCACCGCCCGGTGGAAAAATACCGCCGAACAAGGTGAAAAGAAAATCGCAGCTCCCGCCTTCTATTTAGCCCTCAACGGTGGACCCTCCGAGATCGCTCTCCTGGCCCACGCCGCGCTGCAAGACGGAGGCAAAATCGCGCTGCTCCCTGAAGGCGAGGCTCGCGTCCAGCGCAAAACCGAGCTAGATGTTGAAGCCAGCGGACACAAAAAGCACGTCACCCTCTACGCCATCGCTGGACTCGATTTCTCCCCCACCTATTTCTGGGCCGAAGCCGCCGACAAAGCCAACGACAAGTTCTTCGGCACCGCCGACGAATGGGGCTCGATCATTCCCGAAGGTTGGGAAGCCTCAATCCCCGCTCTGCTAGCCGCCCAAAGCAAGATCAAAGATTCCCGCTCCGCCGACCTCGCCGCCAAACTTGCGCACCACGAGCCCAACGGAATTCTGTTCGAGAACGCAAATCTATTCGACGCCGAGACCGGCAAGATCATCCGTAACCAGGACGTTTTCGTATATCGCGCTCGCATTACGACGGTTGGACCGTCCGAGGCTGGAAGCCCACGAGTCGATCCCCAACTCGATGTCCCGCTCGTCATCGACGCCACCGGCAAAACCCTCCTTCCCGGCCTCTGGGATATGCACGCCCACGTAGGCGATAACGATGGCCTCCTCAATCTCGCCGCCGGAGTCACCACCGTCCGCGATCTCGCCAACGACACCGACTCCCTCCTCGCCCGCCGCCAGCGCATCGCCGACGGAAAAGAAATCGGCACTCACATCGTCCTCGCCGGAATCATCGACAGTCCCGACGCCTATCACGGCCCCACCAAAGTTCTAGTCTCTACCGAAGCCGAAGCCCGCGCCGCCGTCGACAACTACAAGCGCCTCGGCTACGTGCAAATAAAAATCTACAGCTCCGTCAAGCCCGACCTCGTCCCCGTCATCATCGACGAAGCTCACAAAAACGGCCTGCGCGTCAGCGGACACATCCCCGCCAACATGATCGCCTCACAATGCGTCGAGGAGGGTTACGACGAAATTCAGCACATCAATTTTCTCGTCCTCAACTTTTTCCCCGAAATCAAAAACACCAACACCATCGCCCGCCTCACCAAGCCCGGAGAAGTCACCGCTGGCCTCGATCTCACTTCGCCCCAGGTCCAATCCTTCATCAAGCTCTTACAGGATCACCACACCAAACTCGACCTCACGCTCACCGTTTTCGAAGACCAATACATGGCGCGCCCCGGTCAAATCTCTCCCGGATTCCTTCCCGTCGCCAATCGCCTCCCCGCGCAGGTTCGCCGCAATCTTCTCACCGCCGGAATGACTCCGCCTCCCGGCATGGAAGACACCTACAAAAAATCTTTTGCCAAGATGCTCGATTTCGCCGGTCTTCTCTATCGCTCCGGCCTCTCCATCGAAGACGGCACCGACAATATGGCCGGATTCGCCCTCCATCGCGAACTCGAACTCGACGTCCAGGCCGGCATTCCCGCCAACGTGGTCCTGCAAGACGCCACCCTCAACGCCGCCCGCATCATGAGCATGGATAAAGATCTAGGCTCCATCGCCCCCGGCAAGCTCGCCGACCTGGTTCTAGTCGACGGCGATCCCACAAAGAACATCAGCGACATCAGAAAGACCGCGCTCGTAGTAAAAGACGGAGTGATCTATAAACCCTCCGAACTCTACTCCGAGCTAGGCGTGAAGCCGTGAGCCATCCGCGGAAAAATTCGCAGCCGGGAAACCCGCCTTTGTTGTGCGGCGTGAACGTTCGTAACCACGGCCATGTGACCTCTGACATAGACTCCCTCGATCGCAATGCCGATGATCAATACAGGGATCATGCCAGCCGCCGAACGCCGCTGAGCCCCGGAGACGACCGATGAATTTTCCCGATGCGCGATCCACATCCACTGCTATCGAACACGATCGCCGCCGCTATCCCCGCCGCACCGTCCATGTCCAGGTCGAACTCCGTCAGGAAGGCATTGACATCCCCCTGCGCCTCGAAACCACCGACCTCAGCCGCGGCGGCTGTTACGTCCAACTGATGATGCCGCTCCCAGTCAGTGGCCGCGTTCAAGCCAAACTCTGGCTCGATGGCCAGCCCATCATTGTCTTCGGACGCATAGTGACCCGCCATCCCCAATTCGGCAACGGCATCATGTTCATGGATTATGAAGGCCAAGCAGAAGTACTCTTAAACCAATACCTCGACGCCGTCGTCAGTTAGGACGGCCTTCACGAAGTGCGCGCCCGTCCCAATCTCAATTGGCGATTCGCGAAACGCGACTTGCTTCTGGTTTTGGGTGGCGCAGCGGTTTACCGCTACGATAACCAGTCTATTTTCAGTACCGGCTTTAGCCGCTGAGGAAGACCGCGGGGCACTCGCGGGTTTTTCAGAAAACTGTTAAACCCCAAATCACAAATCTCAAAAAACGCTTTTTCCCATCCGCACAATCGGCAGCGCCAACCCATCCCCCAGCGGCGCTTCCACCGCCTCCAACTCCACATAACCCTTCGCCCGATAAAAGGGAACGCCCGTCAGCGTCGCTCCCATCTCCAGCCGCCGAAATCCCGCGGCCTGCGCCGCCACTTCGCAAGCCTCAAGAATCATGCTCCCAATGCCCCGCCGCGCCCACGCTGGATGGACAAAAAACGCCCGTATCTTGGCCGCATCTACTGCCGGATCAAGCAACGAATCCTCTCGCGCCGCAAACTGGTCGCCGCCATACAAAGTCTTCCGCTTGCTCCACCCCCCGCAACCAACCAGCAAAGGCGCTCTCGAAGGCTCGACCAAATCATCCACTTCCTCCGCCGCAAAATAAGTTCGATCCGAAATCAGTTGCGTATCCACTCCATAAACCGTCTGCAGCGCCTTCTCCAATTGCACCGCCGAATAATCCCGAGCCTGCAATCCCCGCACCGAAGCTTCAATTAATTTCCGCAACGCCGGAATATCGCCAGCTTCAGCCAACCGAATGCGTACAGTCATAACGGGTGATTCGCCGCCATAAATAAAGACACCATTGTCATCCAATCAGGTTAGCGACGTCCCCCAGCGCATGCGCAATCATGCCCGGACGCAAGCTCTTGCGCCAGTGTGCGAAACCTCCGAAGAGCAGGCCCAGCAGCGTGATTATGATCACCATCTTAATTCCCTGATACCAGTGCCCCACGCCGAAGAGAACGCCTTGCGCCAACACTGCGAGGGCGGCGTTCCCCGTCAAAGCCAGGAATTGTTTTTGCAAATAGCCGCGATACACCAACTCCTCGCAGAATCCCGCTGTGACTGACATCACCACCCAGAGAACGACTTCAGCCGCACCTCGCGGGCTCAGGAATGCGAGCGGATCGATATGGGGCCGCAGCACAAGGCCCGCTAAGATCCCTACGCCGGTAACTGCAATCCACAACGCTATCGCCAAAGCGATGTCGCGCAGCACCTCTTTCCTATTACTCCAGCGCCCGCCCACGAGGTCGCGCAGCCGCGTGGCGCCTGGGATCAGTCCGCCCAGCCATACGTAAAATGTCATTGCCCACTCGCAGGCAATGACCGACATGTAGACGATGACATTTCCGTGGTGTTGTCCGCCGGCTGCCGGACTGCGACTCTGCATGCGCAAGAGACTCAAAGAAATCGCCAGCAGAATGATCAGGAGGCCCAGCGAGTGCCACAACGGCGCAACCAGTCTTGCTACAACTCGCGGCGTTAAAGCCTCAGGACGGCTGTCCATAAATTACGCGCAAAATGCAGCCTCGCGACTTACCCCCGCGCCGCCGCGCACTCCCCACAAGGGCAAACCTCCCGCAGATAGAACCACGAATAAATTCCGAGATCGTGGTTATCGTTCCACGCAAACCGCAGCGCGTACTTGCCCACTGCCTCCGCCGACAACGCCCTCACCGCCGGCTTAAACATCGGCAGCGCCCCCGGAGCCAGCTTCGCCGGTTCGCCCGCCTTGCGTCCCGCCTTCGAGCGCTCGTCCTCGCACAGCGCGCACGGACACGCATCCCGCAAAAACACAAACGTATAGGCGGACCGGTGGCCATCCTTCCACTCAATATCCACACCGGTCCCCGTGGTCAAATGAATCACAACGGACTTCGGATCGTTCCCCACACGCGGAGTGAAATCAGGCAGCGCCATAAATTTCAGTATCGCACGGCGGCATAGACGCTGACTAAATCGGAATTGGATATGCGCACTGGGGTCGTGCATGCCAGCGTGGGCGCGGATAGGAGTTGTCCACGCCCACGGTTTCGCCCCGGTCCCCAGAATGGGCAGCCAGGGTTACACGGCGAGAGGAAAGTGTTTCAAACTACGCTTGCGACTTTATGCTCCAAACAGCCTGCGACGCATCATTCCGGCGATCCCGATCAATCCCGTGCCCAGCAATCCCAGTGTGCCGGGTTCAGGAACGGTCAAGTTCGTGTTCCCCATGTGAATCGTCCCTTTGTGATCGTAAGGCTCCTGGTCGGTATACGCGTAGATCGTCTGCGACGTAGTTCCCGTCACCATTCGCCCGGTATAAAGCGTGCCCTCAATCGTACCCGAGAGTGTGAAAACATAATTGGCGTGGTTGTGGCTGTCTAATGTCCACGCGATCGGGCCGGTGAAGCTGCCCGCAAAGAGAGTGACCGGATTCGTTGGCTGCCCGGTTAATTTCTTTGCCCACGGTCCCACGCCCATCACGTCAAATGCCGAGCCCGTAGCTGAAAGCGTACCACCCGTCCACAGCGAACCGCTGCTAAATCCGCCCGTAGAAAAACTGACCGAACCAAGAGATTGTCCCTTTGCAGCAACAATGTTGCCCCAGCTCGTCAGCTCCGATCCTTTGCTTGTGATTCCCGAAGCTCCAAATGTAACCGTACCGCCCTGGTTGGTTAGTTCAATCGTGTCCGCCCAAGCTGCTATCGGTAACAGCAGCGCCAATAGTCCCAGTATTACTGCCAAACGCTTCATTATGATTTCCTCCACAGAATTTAGGTGAACCCGTTCGACAACCCTTGGGAGTGGGGAAGCCGGGATCACGAAGTTCGATCGTTAATTTCGCGCACTTTTGCTCTCATAAATCTCGGTGCAAAGAGCAGAGTGCAGAATGCAAAGAGCGTTGTACGCGAGCAGTTGAGGGAGTCGAGGGAGGGTCGACACCAATCAGATTAATCTTCAAGCCCGAAGAAAGCTGTGATTTTTGTCACCGTTTTACGTGACCCCAGGAAGGCCAACACCACCGAGTTCGCCCGCCCAGCAATGGTTTTCGGCGAATGATGGAAAACTGGCCTTTGGTTTGCTCCTAGGTGGTGCAGAGGTTCACCGCCCACGCCATTTCTGATGTAGTAACCTCTTTGTGAATTGCCTCACCGTTTGAAATATCGCGTTCTCGCCAAGCCGCTGGTCGTCTGCCAACTCGCCCCTGCCGCTGACATTCCCGAGTGGGTTTCGAAAGGCGAATTCTTCTGCGCCACCCGCACCCGCGATGAGCTTTCAATTGTCTCCACGGAAGAAGCCTGCGGTGAAGAATTCCGCGCGGACGATCTATCTCCAGCCGTCACACGCATCGAGCACGGATGGCTCGCCCTAAAGCTCGAAGGCCCATTTCCGTTTTCAACAACCGGCGTGCTCGCGTCGTTTCTGAATCCGCTGGCGGAAGCGAAGATCCCTATCTTCGCGATCTCCACGTTTGATACCGATTATGTCCTCATCAAGCGCGACAACCTCAAGCAGGCAAACAACGCGCTCCCCGCTGCAGGACACGAGAAGATTGACGAAGAGGCCGACTAATTTCTAAACCGCGGGTTCAAGCAACTCGCCCTCATCCGAGTCCGTGTTCAACACTGTCACCAGGTGCGCGGCCAGTTGCTCGGCCTGCTGCCGGATCTCAGGAACCGCCGTCGTCTCCCACAACTGCCCTTTCCTCGTCGGCCCAATCGTAAAGAGCGAGCGCGATGGCTTCCCTTCGTAATCGATAAGAGCGCCGTGCGCATCAACATCGAGGCCTAAAAATAGAGCGTCAGGATGAGCCAGCCCCTGCGCAAAGAGGCTAACAATGAGCGAATCGTCGATGCGACGGCAGTCGGTTTCCGATCCCGTGCAGTTAATCACGCGATGGGCGTGCAGCCGCTTCTCCGTGGACGTCCCGCGCTCCTGATAGACAATCTCGCCCAGATTTCGATCTTCGGCGTAGCACATTATCCGTCCCGTATGAAATCGAATCTGCCCCTCCGCTTCCATGTCGGCAAAAATGTCAGCGATCTCAGGCGCCAGGCGATGGCGGTGTATGTCCCAATAAGGACGCACATGGCGCAGAAATCGCCTCTGTTCGCTCACCGGCAACGACTGCCAGATTTGCGGCGTCACCGGACGCAAGCTATCAACAACGCTTCGCCAGTCGATGCCTTGTTCAGCCGCGAGATCGACTTGTTCTCGAATCAGCCGCACCAAGCCGCGAACCGTCTGCGGAGAATTGTCGTTCCAGAAAAGCGGCCACGCTTGAATCGGTTGATGTCGGCTGGGGATAAGCCCCTCCCGCGAAAGCACGTGAATCGTGCCTCGAAACGCCTTCGACTTCAGCGCCATGATCATGTCGATGCTGGTCAGGCCCGAGCCGAGCAGAAGCACGCTGCCATCGCGCGGCAAATTTTCGAGCGCGTGCGCTGCCCACGCGAACTGCACATAGAGCGAACTGCCGAGCGAACCGCCAATCCCGCCGCCAGCAGAATTGCTCACAGCGAGGCCTGGAATTCTCGGAGCGCCCGGCGGAAAATTGCCCGTCGCCAGCACTACGGCCCGAGCCAGCAGTTCCGGACTCGCGAGGTTCTTGCGCTGCAACGCAACTCCACTTCGCCGCCGTTGCATTGACAGTGCTTCATCCTGAATCCACTGGAAGCGCTCACGCCCTTTTTCCGCGAGAGTACGATCAACCACACTGCCGAGATACTGCCCATAGACCGCCCGCGGCAGAAAACTCCGCGACTTGATCGAGACATCGTAATTGCTTCTAGCCCACCGAAGAAAATCTTCAGGATCGCCGGGAAAAGCCGCCATTTGCCCCGCCGGCACATTCAGCAAATGAAATCGATGCGGAGAACTGTAGGCCACCCCTCGCCCGGGCAGCCCGCCACGATCCATCACGGCAATCGACAGAGCAGTGGTCCGCCGCAGTAGTTGAACCGCGAGCATCGTCCCGCTGAATCCGCCGCCGACTATCAGCACATCAATCTGGGGATTGGCCAAGAATGGCTCCAAGGGCAAACGAAAAACTCTAAATGTCGATCATACGAATAGACATTATAGCCAATAAGAAGCAGATCGAGGGCCATTTCGATAGCCTGTGGATTCTGCCAAGTTCAAGCAATTACTCGGCCGAGCGTCCTCGCCCATTTTATTTTGGGGGCTGCGATTGCAATCTATTTCATCTGCCCATAGCCAGCGAGGCGGTCAATAGGTGGTCCCAATCGCCATTCAGTCTCGCTTTTCTGCCAAATGCTGCGCCAAATTGGCCACTAGACCAATCCTGTGGTGAAATAGAAACAGATCGCAACTGATGACCACCACAACAACAAACAGGTCCCTGGCATGGCGCCGCAAATTCAAGTCGGCCGAACGCAACGTTCACGGCCTATGGCAAATCCTCAAGGCCGTCGTCTCGACCGACCACCCTCTGCTCGCGCATCTCATCCCTATACGCCGCTGCAATCTTGCCTGCACCTACTGCAACGAGTTCGATGATTTCTCCAAGCCCGTGCCTACTGAGCAAATGCTACGCCGCGTCGATTTGCTCGGTGATCTTGGCACATCCGTCATCACCATCAGCGGCGGCGAACCCCTGCTTCATCCGCAACTCGACGGCATCATCCACCACATGCGCAAGCGCCGCATCGTCTCCGGCCTCATCACCAACGGCTATCTCTTGGTCGCCGACCGCATCAAGCGCCTGAATCAAGCGGGCCTCGAGTGGCTCCAGATTTCGATCGATAACGTAAACCCTGACGAAGTTTCAAAGAAGAGCCTCAAGGTCCTCGATCGCAAATTAGAGTTGCTAGCCGAGCACGCCGAATTTCACGTGAATATCAATTCCGTAGTCGGCAGCGGAGTAAGCAATCCGCAAGATGCGCTAACCATCGGCAAGCGCGCTCTGGAATTGGGCTTCAGTTCGACCATCGGAATCATTCACGACGGCACTGGCCAGGTCCAGCCCTTGAACGACGAAGAGCGCAGCGTCTATCACGAGATGAAGAATCTCGAGAAGCGCAGCTTCACCCGCGTGAATGCCTTCCAGGACAACATCGCTCTAGGCCGCCCCAATCAGTGGCGTTGCCGCGCCGGCGCGCGCTACCTCTACATTTGCGAAGACGGCCTCGTCCACTATTGCTCGCAGCAGCGCGGCTATCCCGGCATTCCGCTAGAAAATTACACGCTCTCCGACATCCGCCGCGAGTTCCAAACCGAAAAGTCCTGCGCTCCCCATTGCACCGTTTCCTGCGTCCACCAGGTTTCGGTTCTCGACGCATGGCGAGCCCCGCAACAGCCAGCCCCACCAGTCGCCAGCGGCTTAGTCCAGATCGAGTAAGCGCTCGGCAAGATCAGCACTTGGCATTTAGCGCCTAGCGCCAGAGCAAGCGAGTGGCTCGGGAGCCTAGGGAGGAGAAGCCTTTGGGGTTTGCTAACTGCTAAGAGCTAATTGCTAAGAGCTGCCCTTAGAACGTCGTCGCCACCGTAAACCGGAACGTCTTCCTCGGCTCCAGCAGCCTGAACGGAGCGACCAGTGTCGATCGTGTGTAGTTATAGGTGTAGGTCGCGGCGCCCGGGTTCACCCCGAACGGGAACATGCTGGGCGTGATCTGTATCGGCGGATAGGCGTTGCTATCGAGGCGCAGCGCGTTATAAGCGTAATAAATGCGGAACGGCGCATTCACCACTGGAAGCATCGTCTGCAACTCGATTCCCGTCGACATGCGCGGCACCCAGTTCGTCCCCGGCACCGGCCTGAGATCGGGCGGAATACTGGTGATGGTCTGCCCGCCCTGGCAGCTGTAAGCGGTGCTTAACTGCGGGCAGCCGAACAGCGTGCTGATCAGGCTCTGATATTGCACCGGATTGATCTGCAACTGCGACGTGCGCAGAATCGGATCGGTCCCCAAGTCAACAAAAGGCGCAATCGCCACCGGTCCCGCAATCGTGATCCGGTATTCCAGGTTGCCGTGAATACTGAAATCTCCGCCCGGCGTTACCAGTTGCTGATACGGAATCGGAATATTCCAGCAGTTGCTCACGCATGCCCCCGCGGAACTAGTCTGCACGGGGAAACGCGGGTTAGCCGGAACATAACTTCCATCCGGATTCTTCAGCGCGATGTTTTGCACGCTCGGCAGGTAGGCAATCGGCGAAACCGTGCGTATATCGAATCCGCGCAAATCGTTTTCGCCGCCCAGGTAAGCCCGCTCAAACGGAGGCGCAACCACCCCGTCATATCCCGTAATGAACGACGCCTGCACATTGTAACCAAGCGCATTGCGGCGCTTTTGCATCGGGAAAAACTGCTTGTACTGGATGATCGGCCGGATCGTGTGCACTGTGCCGCCGATTCCCGCAAACTCGCCGCCGATGAAGAGGCTCTTGCCATGATGCGGCGCGTAATTCGAATCCAGTGTATTCATCGTCAAACTGGGCGTAACCTTGCTTGTGATAATGCCGCTCAGCGCATTAGGCCCGCTGATGCCCCGGAAGTTCAGATTCTCAAACAACAGCTTCGAAGCACTACTGACCGCAATCAACGACGAGCGGTCAAATGAATAGCTGATGCCCAGCCGTTTAAACGATCGTTTCCCCCGAAGCGGATAGCTCAAATTGCCCGTGGCGCCCGTACTCGACTGCGAATAATTCTGCAGGTTCTGCAGATAGGCCGAGGGCAAATTCGGATTTTGTCCCGTCAATATGGCATACTGCCGCGCCTGGTTATAGTTCGTCTTGCGCGTGTAAACGTTGAACCCCGCCTGTATCGGCCGGTCAAACATGTAAGGCTCTGTGAATCCGAATACCAGGTCGCGTTGCCGGCTGCCGAGGCTCGCTTGCACCGAGAGCGTCTCGCCCAATCCAAGAAAGTTGTTGGTGCTGTAATTGAGGCCCACGAAAGCCCCCGCCAGCCCGCTCACTCCGCCCTGCAGCCCTATGCTGTTCTTTCCCTTTTCATGAACCTTCAAGGTGAGGTCGACGGTACCATTTTTTTCGTCGAGGTGCCGTTCCGTCGTATTCGGATCGTCCGGCTTCAGCTGATCGAAATATCCCAGCTGATTCAACCGCAACAAACTGAGTTCCCAATAATGCGAGTTGTAGATCTGCCCTTCTTCAAGCGCAATTTCGCGCCGTATAACTTTATCCCGCGTCGTCGTGTTGCCCTGGAACTCTATCCGCCGAACGTAAAATTCCTTGCCCTCGTCGACATCGATTTCGAGATTCACGATTTTCTTCGCGTCGTCGAACTTCGTGTCCGGCACCGAAGTAAAGTTGATGTATCCCGCCTCGCCATAAGCCTTGCGCAGATTCTCCAGCCCCTTCGCCACCTTCTCGCGGCTGAAAATATCTCCATCCTTCATCGGAAAAAGACCGCGCAACGCCGCCGTATTGCGGATCGCTTTATTGTTCTTAAACGTGATGGTGCCGAGGCGGTACCGGTCCCCTTCCTCGATCGGCATCGTGATGTCGACTGCTTTCCCCACTCCACCCTGAATCCACGGAATATGAAATCCCGGGTGCCCAGTGTCGTGAATCTCGGCCTTCGGATCCTCAACCAGCACCTTGAAGTAGCCGCGATTCTGATACTCCGCGCGCACCCGCTCCGTATCTTCCTCAAGCTTGGTCGCGTCATAAGTCTTGGCAAACAGGTTTTCAAGAAAGATCGAATGCGGAATGCCAATCGGCTTGAGGTTCTTCATTGCCGCCCGTAGCGTCCGGTCGTTAATATGCCGGTTACCCCGGAAGATGATCTTCCCCACCTTAACCTTCGGCCCCTCTTTAATCACAAAGGTGACCGCAACCGCGGCCGGCGGAATCGGCCGTATTTCGCTGCGTATCGTCGCAAACTGATGCCCGTGCTCCGCCAGCAATTCCTTCAGCGCAACTTCCGCCTTCTTGATCTTCGTCGGATCGTACTGGCTCTCCACCGAAAGCCCAACCTTCCGCTCCTTGAACCGATCCAGCACGTCGCTGGTCGAAACCGCATTCAGCCCCGTGTAATTAATCTCGCGAATCGTCGGCCGCTCTTTGAGATAGATGTGGATGATCCAACCCTTGTCGCTTTGCTCGCGCTCGAAGCGTATGTCCTCAAAGTAGCCCGTGTTCCACAAGGCGTTGAAGTCGCGCTCAATGCCCGCCTGGTCATAAACGTCCCCCACTTTGCTGAAGATGCGCGCCTTCACCGTATCCGCCGGAATTCGCCGGTTGCCATGCACCACTATGCCGACGATCAGATCCGACTGCCCAATCGCGCTCGCCGTCAGCACCAGAAACGTCGCCCAAACAATCAGGAAATTCCACGCAGAGCTCCGCCTGCAAACTCTTTGGGAGGAAGAAGATGGAGAGCACTTCGACTCTGTCCGCGCACCCGCGTCCTGGCCGGCCCGCCTGGCCGGGACAGGGATTACCTGATGATGGCAATGAATTGCAACTACCTCGAAAAGCTAGAGTTAGGAAAACGGTAATTATACGGTAGAGATGAAGAACCGTCCAAGGCAGAGACTATTTTCGTAGTGCATCAGTTCGACTTTGCCCTGAAAACGCACGCCTTCGACTTTGCCTTGAAAGGGCACGGCTTCAGCCGTGCCGCAACTGCCGCAAATCAACAGCGGCTTTAGCCGCTGAGGGAACGCGTCTTTCAAACTGAACTCACCACTGGCAAATTTCTCCCCGAGACTCACGCCCGAAAAGGTTCTACCTCAACACAGACGGAATAGAACGTCGCCGCGTTGCCCATGTCCGTAAGTTTTTCTGACGTGAGCACATTAATATTTCGCCCGCCCGGACCAAATCGCGCCCAATCGAGCCGCGCCGCCACCACTCCAAGCGCAACCGATCCATTCACCCGCGCCCGCAGCACAATCTCTCCGCGCGAGTTAAACGCGCGAACCTGATCGCCATTCCTCACGCCCCGCGCCTCAGCATCCTGAGGATGCATCTCCAACTCCGCCATCCCCGGCTCCATCTCGCGAACCGACGCAACATTGGCAAACGACGAATTGAGATGGTTGTCCGGCTTCCGCGCCAAAAGCTCAAGAGGAAAGCCCGACTTCGATCCCGCTCCATGCCGCGACTCCACTGGCGGAGTAAAAGCCACCACCGGATCAAGCCCCCGAGCCTTCAAAGCCTCACTATAAAACTCCGCCTTCCCGCTAGCAGTAGCAAAATTCCCCTCCGCAAACGGCAAAAACGGAGCACTCCGCTTTTGGGTGGCGCAGCGCTTCAGCGCTGCGATATCCGCCCCACTCGCAACCGCGGCTTTAGCCGCTGAGGGAGCCAAATTCAACCGCACCCAATGCTCCCGCTCCAACCGCTCCCGCGTAATCCCATCAAGCCGCGGATTCCCCGAACCGAGCGCCCGCTCAATCATCGCATCCACTGACTCCCGGAAGCACTCATCCTCAAATCCCATGCGCTCCGCCAGCCCGCGAAATACCTCGACATTCGACCTACACTCACCGAGCGGTTCAATCGCCTGCTCCGACATCTGCAAAAAATAATGCCCGTAAGCCCCCACCAAATCCTTGTGCTCAAAAAAAGTGGTGGCCGGCAAAACAATATCCGCATAATCGGTCGTGTCTGTAAAAAACTGCTCGTGCACAACCGTAAAAAGATCGTCCCGCATCAACCCGCGCACCACTTCATTATGGTTCGGGCAAACCGCCGCCGGATTCGAGTTATACACAAACAGCGCCTTGATCGGCGGCCCTGTCAGCGTATTCAACGCCGTCCCAAGCTGCACCATGTTGACCATCCGCGCCGGCCGCCCGAGCGCTTTATTCATCAGTTCCGGCATCCGCAGCGCATCCGAATTCAATCCAAAAGCCCCGCTGGTCGAGAGCTGCAACCCGCCCCCAACTTCCTTCCACGATCCAATCAAGCAGGGAAGCATAGTCACGGCGCGCATTGCCATCCCGCCGCCATCCGACCGCTGAATCCCATAATTGACGCGAATCACCGACGGCCGCACCGTCGCATACTCGCGCGCCAGCTTGCGTATATCGTCCGCCGAAATCCCCGTCCACTGCGCCACTCGCTCCGGCGGATACTCCGCAGCGCAAGCCTTCAGCTCCTCAAATCCAACCGTGTAACGCGAAACATAATCGCCATCAAAAAGATTTTCGCTAATGATGACGTGCATCAACCCGAGCGCGAGCGCCGCGTCCGTCCCCGGATTGATCGGCAAATACCAATCCGCCAGCTTCGCCGTCCGCGTGCGATACGGATCGATCACCACTAGCTTCGCGCCCTTGCGCCGCGCCTCTTCTATAAACGGCCAAAGATGAACATTGTTGCCGTGAATATTCGAGGCCCACGCAATGATGTATCGCGAATCCGCAAACTGCTCCGGCTCCGTCCCCATCTTGATCCCGATCACTGACTGCAGCCCCACTTCGCCCGCGTCCGAACAAATCGTCCGCTCCAGTTGCGAAGCGCCCAGCCGATAAAAGAAACGCCGATCCATCGACGCGCCATTCAGCGCCCCCAAAGTCCCGCCATAAGAGTAGGGAAGAATAGCCTCAGGTCCGAATTCATCAGCAACGCGCCGAAACCGCCCAGCAATCTCCCCCAGCGCCCAATCCCAAGAGACGCGCTCAAATGCGGATTGTGTTTGTGTTTGTGATTGTGATTGTGTTTGTGTGGCGCGGGCGCCCCCGCCCGCGTGCAGAGCACCAACCGCCGGCCCTTTAGCCCGAACCCGCCGCATCGGATAAAGCACGCGCTCCGGCGAATACACCCGGTCCAGATACTTAGCCACCTTAGCGCAAAGAAACCCGCGCGTTACCGGATGCTCAGGGTCCCCCTGAATCTTAGTAGCCCACCCATCCTCGATCGTAATCAGAACGCTGCAAGCATCCGGACAATCATGCGGACAAGCAGCATGAACCACGCGCTTCATCTTGCGATTATAAAGTGAGGACAGTTACCAGTACTGAGGTTTTTCTCTGGCAACCGACGACCGGCATTCGCCCTACTTAAACTCCAGCACTTCCTTCTCTTTCGCCTTGCTCATCTCTTCCATCTTCTTAATCTCATCATCCGTCAGCTTCTGAATCTCATCCAGCGCCCGCTTTTCGTCGTCCTCGGCAATCTTCTTATCCTTGAGCGTCTTCTTGATCGCCTCATTCCCATCGCGCCGCACATTCCGCACCGCCGTGCGATGCTCCTCCAGAATCCGATGCAGATGCTTCACCATATCCTTGCGCCGCTCTTCGGTCAGCGCCGGCACCGGCACGCGCACCAGCTTGCCGTCATTCATCGGATTGAGCCCCAGATCAGCCGCGCGGATCGCCTTCTCAATCGCCCCAAGCTGCGATGTGTCAAACGGCTGCACCGTGATCATCTGCGGCTCCGGAGCGTGAATCTGCGCGATCTGGTTCAGCGGCATCTGCGACCCGTAGTAGTCGACGGATACCGTGTCCAGCATGTGAATGTTAGCGCGCCCAGTGCGCGTAGCCGCCATCTCGCGGCGGAAATCTTCCACCGCCTTATCCATGCGCGTCTTCAGTTGTCCAAAAACTTCCTTCAGGGCAGGATGAGCCATCTCTATCAGCTCCCAATGTTTTTGACAGCAGAACGGTGCATTATAAACCGCAACTCTACAAACTTGTCATCCTGAGCGAAGCGAAGGACCTGTGCATTTTGCTGGGCAGCGACCCAACGCATAGGTCCTTCGCTCGGAATGACAACCTTGCTGCAATACTGGACCTTACGCGCTAACCAGCGACCCAATCTTCTCTCCCAGAACCACTCGCCGAATATTCCCGTGCTGATTGAGATTGAAAACAATGATGGGCAGATTATTGTCTTTGCACAAAGAAATCGCCGTCGAGTCCATCACCTTGAGCCCTTGCTTCAGCACATCCATATAGGTGAGAGTGTCAAATTTCTTCGCATCCGGCACCTTCATCGGATCGGCGTCATAAATCCCATCTACCTTCGTCGCCTTGAGAATCGCATCCGCCTTGATCTCCATCGCCCGCAGCGACGCCGCCGTGTCCGTCGAAAAATACGGATTCCCTGTCCCCCCGGCAAAAATCACCACGCGACCTTTTTCCAGATGCCGTATCGCGCGCCGCCGTATAAAAGGTTCCGCCACCTGATTCATCTCAATCGCCGTCTGCACGCGCGTATAAACATGCTGCTTCTCCAGAGCGTCCTGCAACGCCAGCGCATTAATCACCGTAGCCAGCATGCCCATATGGTCGGCTGACACCCGATCCATGTTCCGAGCCTGGTCGGCAACCCCACGAAAAAAATTCCCGCCGCCCACCACAATCGCCATCTGGATGCCAAGGTTCTGCACCTCAGCCAGTTCAGCCGCCACTTCATGGATGCGTGTGGTGTCAACGCCAAACCCCTGCGTGGCCGCCAGGGCCTCGCCCGAGATTTTCAGCAGGATGCGTTTGAAGATTGGCTCCGGCATCGAGATTCAGTGTAGCACTGTCGAGCGGCCTGAAAATGTCGGGCCAACCTGCCACTAGAGCCGAAAAGGGATAATAAAAAAACCCAGCATCGTTATGATGCTGGGGCCAAATCCTTCTACGGTTTGTTTTTTTACTCCGCCTTCGGCTCCGCCGGCTTAGTGATGGCAATCGTCTCGCCCGCGTCGCCCACCTTAAACCGCGCAAACCGCCGTACCGCAATGTTCTCGCCGAGCTTCCCGATCTTCGCCGCAATCAGCTGCGAGATATTGATGGTCTGGTCCTTGATGAAGGGCTGCTCAAGCAGGCAAACCTCTTCATAATATTTTTCCATCATGCCAGTGACCATCTTTTCCGCGATGTTTGCCGGCTTACCGCTAGCGATGGCCTTCGCAAGATAAATGTCCTTCTCGCGAGCATAGTCTTCCGCCGTAACATCCTCTTTGCGAACAAACTTAGGATCGCTAGCCGCAATGTGCATGGCAATATCGTGCACCAGCTCTTTGAAGTCCTCCGTGCGCGCCACAAAATCGCTCTCGCAGTTGACCTCAACCAGCACACCAATCTTGCCGCCCGCGTGAATGTAGTGTCCCACCGAACCTTCACTCGTCACCCGCGTAGCCTTCTTCGCCGCGACCGACACGCCTTTCTTCCGCAGCAGCACAATCGCATCCTCCAGGATGCCCTTCGCTTCCGTCAAAGCGGTCTTGCAATCCATCATCGGCGCCCCCGTCTTTTCCCGGAGCTCCTTCACTTGCGCAGCAGAAATGTTTGCCATAGTCGTGCTCATTCGTATTTCTTCCTTCAACTCAAACTTTGTCTTTAGAAAACTCGACCCGCGCACAGTCGAACTGCGCGGGTCAGATAGGGTTTGCGAAAAGCCAACAGCTAATAGCTAACAGCCGAACTCAAAACCGCCGCGTCTCCGCCTGCAGTTCGTCGACATCTTCCGTAGCTGCCGAAGGACGCTTGCGCGTGCCCTTGCCCAGCACGTCTTCCATCCGTATCTCTTCGCCTGTGCCGTCGACTGCAACCGGGACGGCCGCGCCATCCGCCGCAACCGCAGCGAACAGTTCTTCAGCTTCCGGAGCCGCGACCTCCGCCGCCGCTTCAGTCTCTGCCGCAGCCTGGATATCAGCCGTCTGCTTATCATCTCGAGCGTGCACGCCCTCGGCAATCGACTCCGAAATCTTCGAAGTAAACAGCCGGATCGCCCGCAGCGCATCATCATTGCCCGGAATCACGTAATCCACTTCGCTCGGATCGCAGTTCGTGTCGACCACCGCAACCACCGGAATCCCCAGCTTGCGCGATTCGCGCACCGCAATCTGCTCTTTATTCGAATCGATCACAAAAATCGCATCGGGCAGCCGCGTCATATTCTTAATGCCGGCGAGATTCGCCTGCAAATGCTTGCGCTCGCGCTCCAGCTTGATCACTTCTTTTTTCGGCAGCAGATCGTAACGGCCATCCGTGGCCATTTCATCCAGTTCCTTGAGCCGCTTCACCGATTTCTGCACCGTGACCCAGTTGGTCAAAAGTCCGCCCAGCCAGCGCTGGTTCACATAGAACATCGAGCAGCGCTGCGCCTCTTCGGCTATCGCATCCTGCGCCTGGCGCTTGGTGCCCACGAAGAGAATGATGCGACCGTCAGCGGCCAGATCCTGCACAAACTTCGACGCCTCTTTAAACATCTTCAGCGTCTTCTGCAAATCGATAATGTAAATCCCATTACGCTCGCCAAAGATGTACTCCTTCATCTTTGGGTTCCACCGCTTCGTCTGGTGCCCGAAGTGAACGCCCGCTTCGAGCAACTCCTTCATCGTGATATTCGCCAATCAACCTCCTCAGTTGGTCTGCATCCGGATGCTGAAAAGATCCGGATTGCCATTCCCTTCCACCCCATCTCAGGGGAGGTGGGGGGATGAATTGAACTCCTAAAACCAAGTTTCAAGGTTTCAGAGTTTCAAGGTTTCAAGGTTTCAAAATTCCAAGCTAGCTCGCCACACACCTTGAAACCCTGAAACCTTGAAACCCTGAAACCCTGAAACCCTGAAACCTTGAAACCTGCAACTTATCTCTTACTAAACTGGAATCTCTTTCTCGCGCCCTTCTGCCCATACTTCTTGCGCTCTTTAGCCCGCGGATCGCGCGTCACCATGCCTTCGGCCTTGAGCTTCCCGCGCAACTCCGCATTAAACAGCATGAGAGCGCGCGTAATGCCGAGACGCACCGCATCGGCTTGTCCGGCCACTCCACCGCCGCACACGTTCGCCAGCACGTTGAAGGTGGCTCCAGTATCGGTCGAGACCAGCGCCCGCTTCGCCGCTATGCGCTGCGACGGCGTCACGAAGTATTCATCGAACGGCTTGCCGTTGACCTTGAGCTCGCCGCTGCCCGGCCGAAGAAAAACCCGCGCAATCGCCGTCTTGCGCCGTCCAGTTCCGTAGTATTGAACCAATTCAGCCATTAGCTCTTAGCTGTTAGCTCTTAGCTTTGCCAGCCAAGCGCCAACTTTTTACCTTTCCTCGAATTCTCAAATTCGAAAACCTGTATAAACCGAAATTCGTATTAGCTAAGAGCCAATGGCTAATAGCTAAAAGCTGCTTCTACGCAAACACCTTAGCTTCCGGCTTCTGCGCCTCATGCGGATGCTTATCCCCGCGATAAACCTTCAGCTTCGTAAACATCTGCTTGCCCAGCTTGTTCTTCGGCAGCATGCGCGAAACCGCGTCTTCAATGATCAGCTCCGGCTTCCGTACCAGCCGCTTCTTCATCTCTTCCGAGCGCAGCCCGCCAGGATACCCCGTATAGCGGTGATACATCTTCTGGTCAGCCTTCATGCCGGTGATCTTGATCTTCTCGGCATTGATAATCACCACGTGATCGCCGGTATCGATAAACGGCGTGTATTTCGGATTCTCTTTGCCCATCAGAATGCGAGCCACGCGCGAGGCGAGGCGGCCCAGTGCCAGCCCGCTCGCATCCACCACAAACCATTTACGCGCAATATCTCCCTCTTTGGGGAAATAGGTTGACATCGGAAATCTCCCAGAATTAAAAGAACGTTATAACGACGAAGACCGCTGACTGCCCTAAGAACGACCGCCCTTAAGTAATGCCCTATACCTGATTGCCGTATCCGTGATATCCACGCAGAACGCGCGCTAGGTGTTCCAGGCGGGCAGCCGCAGGACTTCCAAAGAGATATTAGGATAGCCCAGCCGCAATCCCCTTGTCAACGACTTGTGCTCGCAAGTCCTGTCCCCATAGGACAATACCCGCAAATCTCAAGCCTGGAGCTGCGTCCCAATTATACCCTCCGCCCCATCCTTGAGATGTGTTTCTGCCGCAGATGTGTTTCTGCCGCGCAATTGCAGAATCGTCCTGTGCTCCAAGTGCAAGTAACTAGCCACCTCACAGCTCGTTGGCCACGGCGATTCATTGCATTACGCGTTGGATGGTATAGGGGGATTGTGAGTGTAATCGCCTTGGTTACGTCACCGCCCCCGCCGCTTGGTGTTTGGCACGAAGATGACCTACGATGTTCCTGTCAGAAATCGTGAGGCATATGGCCAAGCAGGTGGAAGCTTGCTGTAGCTCGCCAGCAGCGCTTTGCTACTGGTTCATAGTCTCGCTGATAGCGTGGGGAGTGCTGAACCTCATAGGAATCTATTGGCGTCCTCTCCACAGGTCGTCGGCTGCGTGCCTTTTCGCCATGGCCATCGGCTGCCTCGCCAACTGGCGTAGAAATCGCTCTTTTCACTGTGCTATCACGGGCCCACTATTTCTGATCGGCGGCGTCATATTTCTGCTCTCAGGCGTGCGCGCGATCCACGTCGACATGCGTCGGGTCTGGCCAGTCCTTCTCGGTCGGCGTCGGCGTCGCGTTTCTTCTGGAATGGATGTACAGGAAGCGTCGCGCGTCCTGACTGTTGAAAAATCGCCATGTTCGTTGTTGCTTGCTAGTATTCCCACGAGAGGAACGAGCGGTGGCGCCCCCGGCCCGAGGGCTCTGTCATAGAGCTGATATGTGCTATGAAGAAAAATGTCTGGAGAGCGGTTATCGAGGTAGGATTTATCATCTTCCTCTTTTATTCCAACCTTTTGATGGGAGAATTTGAGCGCTCAGGCATCGGGGAGAAGAGGGGTGTGGCTTGGGCAATCACAGATGTTTTTACCGCTGCAAATTTCGGAATTGCCATGGTCGCCGCGCTCATTGGTTACAGCCTTTTTGAATTTCTTCGAAAGAAATTCTAGGCAAATGCGGCTCTGATTCTTCCCTGCAAGAGATACAGCAATAGTGCCCCCGCGATGATGACGCCAGTTCCGCCGCGCAGCCAGTCGCCTCTGACGCAGTTAAAGACATCCCCGAGAACCTGCGCGGCGATGATTACGACCGCTAGTCTCCATCCCCAGAGGCGGCGTCGGAACACCCGAGTCCTGCCGTGCCGAGGGCCGAGCCGAGCAGCAGGAACGCAATCCCGACCCAACGGCCCAGTGGCGCTAGCTGCTTGTATGCGCTCGGATTGAGGGTCCAGACACGATCAAGAGCGGTGCCCCGCCAAAGTAAAGTAGTTGCAGCCAGAATCGCCATCATGGCGCCAAAGAACAAGAAAATGCCTATCGCTGTGAATCCTCGCGTCTTAGGGCGCCGTTCCCGTCTCGCATCTGCTGAATATAAGCCAATGCCGCGCCGTCGACTCGGATAGTTGGCGTAACATCGCGATTGCACTCATCGACCCTCTACAACGTTTGGCCTCTTCTGCCAACCATCGAATCTCGATTCTCACTGCCCGTCACACGTCCAACCCGCCGATAGCAAAAACACTCTACCGCATGGTCATTCACCATCCCTGTAGCCTGCATAAACGCATAACAAATCGTCGAGCCCACGAAGTTAAATCCCCGCTTCTTCAAATCCTTGCTCATCGCATCCGACTCCCGCGTCCGCGCCGGAATCTTCTTCCCCAACCGCCGCGCATTCACCAACGGCTTGCCGCCAACAAACTGCCAGACATATTGATCGAACGACCCAAACTCCTTCTGCACCGCCAGAAACACCTTGGCATTCCGTATCGCCGAAGCAATCTTCAGCCGATTCCTCACAATTCCCTCATCCCGCAGCAGCCGCTCTACCTTGCGCCGGTCGTAGCGAGCAATCTTCTCCGCATCAAACCCATCAAAAGCCGCCCGATAATTCTCCCGCTTCCGCAAAATCGTGTCCCAGCTAAGCCCCGCCTGCGCCCCCTCCAAAATCAAAAACTCAAACAGCCCCCGATCATCATGCAGCGGCACTCCCCACTCTTGATCGTGATAAAGAATCGAGAGCTCGTCGCTTGGCCAGGCGCAACGAATCAAATTTGTCTTAGGTTCCATCGTGAAAACGCCGATATCGTTTAATGGCCTCTTCGTCCGGCGGAAGAATGTCGTGGAAACCCTTATGAAGATTGCTACCCATTTTCAAGACTAGTCCAGCGATGCGATGCGCTGACTCTTGAGTTTCATAAAGCGCTTGTTTTGGACGGACCGATGTGTCGCCGCTGTCTGCGATATATTTCGTATCCGCTTCTCCGCCGCCGTGCTCATAAACGTGCCTACGGTGAAACATCAACTTTGCGAACGCTACGCCGTCCGCATCAACTCCATCTAGGACGTCGATGTCAAATACTTCTTTGAGGTCTGCCGCGACAGACTCCAAGTTGTGGAAACGTCTCTCGGTAAGTCGGTTCTTGCGACTTGGCGTTACTGGCACATGGCGGAGCAAATGAGTAACATACCGACCAACAAACGAATCGAAGGCCGCAACAGCATCCCTAACACACCTTTCGTAACCTCCTCCAGAGTTGATCAGATTCCGGAGATTGGGAATTGTCTTTCCCGACAATTCCTGCAGGTCGTTTCTGGTGCCACATATCGAGCAGAATCCAAACGTGCCTAAAATATCGTTGAACGAACCACAAGCCTTGCAGCTGAATTTGTTTTGCTGACTCTCCTCCGCATAGTAGAACGGTGGCTTTTCCACACCCTTCCCAGCAGCGTCCGCTACGGCATCCATGTCAATGACATACTCCCCATCAATATTCGCGGTCAGTGCCTCTGCCATCTGTTCGCAATATTGCGCGACATACACTCGCTGGGCTTTTGTTAGAAAATTATGCAGGGGCGCCCGGACGCCGCAGTAGGGGCAGAGCTGTGCTCCCGCCCCGCCTCTCCAATAACCTTCGCAGTCCGGGCATTCATGTCCAAACCTCCCCTCGCTGTCCGATCCAATGAACACTTGAAAACATCCAGGAACAGGGGGCGGATTGGGAACAGAGCCTATTCCTCCCAAGTTCATTTGACCTACCGCAACCCCCTGAGGAAGGGCATAGACAGCAAATATTGCTGCCGCGACAGGTCTTTGGTGCTGCCACGTAAGCTGACAGCCGCGCCGGCCTTGGTTGTCTGTCCCGACACGGATGACGACCTGTCCGCCGCTGTGGCCAATCTCTTTGAACTGTTCCGTCGTCGACATGGTCGTCAAGCTACTGGTTTCTGGCCTGCCAGCACGCCATCAATCTTCCCCAACTCCTCGCTCGAAAATTTCAAATTCTTCAGCGCCGCCACGTTGTCATCCACCTGCGATACCTTGCTCGTCCCCACCAGCGCGCTCGTCACCCGCGGATCGCGCAGCACCCATGCCACCGCCATCTCCGCCAGCGTCTGCCCACGCTGCTTGGCGATTTCATTCAGCGCCCGCACCTTCGCCAGCGTCTCCCCGCCTATATCCTTCTTCCTAAGAAAAAAATCGCGCGCCGCCCGCGAGTCCGCCGGAATCCCCTGCAAATACCGATCCGACAGCAACCCCTGCGCCAGCGGACTGAACACAATCGATCCCACGCCTTCTTTCTCCAGCACGTCAAACAATCCCCGCTCCGGATCGCGCACGAACATCGAATACTTCGGCTGATGAATCAGGCAAGGCGTCCCGAGCGACCGCAAAATCCCCACCGCCTGCGCCGTCTGCTCGGCGTTATAAGCCGAAATGCCCACATAGAGCGCCCTCCCCGACCGCACCGCCGTATCCAGCGCGCCCATCGACTCTTCCATCGGAGTATCGGGATCGGGACGATGATGATAAAAAATATCGACATACTCGGTCCCCATGCGCTTCAGGCTCTGATCGAGGCTAGCCAGCATATATTTCCGCGAGCCAAAATCCCCATAAGGCCCCGGCCACATATCCCACCCCGCCTTGGTCGAAATAATCAACTCATCGCGATAAGGCAGAAAATCCTTCTTGAAAATCTGCCCAAACGTCTCCTCCGCCGACCCATAAGGAGGCCCATAATTATTCGCCAGATCAAAATGCGTGATCCCGAGATCGAACGCTCGCCGCAGCATCGCCCGCGAGTTCTCGAAATTATCGACCCCGCCAAAGTTGTGCCAAAGCCCAAGCGACACCGCCGGCAATTGAATCCCGCTCCGTCCCGAGCGTCGATATTGCATAGAGTCGTAACGCTTCTCGCTAGCCTCGTACACGTTTGCTCTCCTCCACTAGTGTCCCATCCCGCAAGCTCGCGTCAAAGACTCTCATTGTCATACCTTGCTTTTGGGTGGCGCAGCGCTTCAGCGCTGCGATTATAACTGTGCTTTGAATCCGCCTTTAGGCGCTGAGGTCTGCCGCGATCTCAGTCATATCTCTCATACCGAATCGCTGTCCGATCCCACCCCAACTCCTTCAGCAACTCGCGATTCGCCTTGACCATCTTGTCCAGCCCGCAAATATACGCGTGCATATCCGTGCGCATCCCGACAATTTCTCCCAGATGCTGCTGCACATATCCGCGCAACCCCTTCCACTCCTCGCCCGCGCGGCTCAAAGTAGGCAAGAAATGAAAATTCCCATGTTCACTCGCCAGCCCCTCAAACTCCTCGTGGTAATAAAGGTCCTGCTCCGTCCGCGCCCCAAACAACAGCCAGAACCGATGCCCTTGATGCCGCTCCACATCCGCCAGCAGCCAGTGCAGCATCGATCGAAACGGAGCAATCCCCGTTCCCGTAGCAATAAAGACCGAATCGCGCAGCGGTGGCCGCAAAATAAAACTCCCAAACGGTCCCTGAAACGTAACCTGCGCGCCCTCCTCCAGGCCGCACAGATAATTCGACATGAATCCTTCTTCCACGCGATTCAGGCAAAAAGCGAAGTGTCCGTTCTCGCCCGGAGGCGACGCGATCGAATAAGCGCGCGTCATCTCCTCACCCTCAGGAGTGATAGCCTTCACCGAAAGCCATTGCCCCGGAACAAATCCAAAGTGACTCACTCCATTCACCTCAAGTTCAAGGTGCTTGGTAAACTCGGACAGCGGCACTGACCGAACCACGCGTGCGTCAAGAGTTTGGAACTTAGCCATCACTAATGTAGATGATATAAGTAAGCCCACGGACGCTTCTGTCGTGTCCTGATGAATCTTCGACCGCAAGCAACAGGCAATAACGAATTCGAATTCCTCTGTACCCTGGCTACTACCAATCCATCTCCCGAGCGGCGCGCTCGCATCGCCAATTGGAATCTCTCATCCCTCGACTGGCCAAATTTCACCAGTCAAGCCGAGCATCACGGCGTCTTTCCCCTGGTCGCTAGCACCCTGCTCAAAATTGACTCCGCTGCGCCCACCCCGCGACTTCCCAAAGAAATCGCTCGCGAATTGCAATCCGCGTACGACAACAACCTGCACCGCAACCTCTGGTTTGCCTCCGAAACGCTACGCATCCTGCAACACTTCGAAAGCAAACAATTGCGGGCTATCCCCTATAAAGGTCCAGTCCTCGCCCAGATGGCCTACAGCGACCTAGCCCTCCGCCGTTTTTCCGATCTCGATTTCCTGATCTCCTCCGCCCACTTCAATCGCGCCAAGCAGGCTCTGGCCGGAATCGGATACCACCCCTCATCCGAACTCTCCGCTCCAATCGAGCGCTTCTGGCTCCGCAAAGGTAACGAGCGCATGTTCGACGGACCCGCCGGAAAAAACCTCGTCGAACTCCAATGGGCCATCCTCCCGCACTTTTACGCCATCGATTCTCTGAGTGATCTGCGCGCAAACGATCTAGCCGTCGAGAATCTAATCGCGCGCTCCCGGCCCACCACCCTAGCCGATCACGAAGTCCCGAGCCTCTCCGCCGAAGACAATCTGCTGGTCCTCTGCCTGCACGCCGCCAAACATCTCTGGATGCGCCTGATCTGGCTAACCGACATAGCCCAAACGCTGCGATCCGAAGCGCCGGCCATAGACCCCACGCAAGTGCTCGCGCCCGCACGCACGCTAGGCATCGTCAGAATTCTAGGAGTAACTTTCTGGCTGATAAGAAATCTACTGCGCGAAGAAATCCCCGCCTGGGCAGAAAAAACCATCGCATCCGATCCAACTGTTCCCGCTCTAGGCCAAGCATTCGCCGAGCGCCTGGCCACCAGCGCCACCTACGATTTCGAATCCACCGAATACTTCCGTCTAATCCTAAAACTCCGCGAGCGCCCCGCCGACCGCGCCCGTTACCTGTGGAGATTGTTATCGACCCCCGGACAAGGCGACCTGGACGTAATCCATTTACCCGAACCCCTATTCCCTCTGTATCGCGTCGTCCGCCTGGCCCGCCTGCTAAAAAGGCGTTACTGACGACTGACGACTGGGTCAAAATGGCAACTGGCAACCCTCAACCACCGCCGCCACCACCAAACTAGAATTGCCCCCATGTCCCTACACCACCATCCAGTCGGCCTCGTGAGCACATGTCGAAGATATCCATCGCGTCGCCAACGCGTCGTGCGCCCTTCGCAAGAATTCTTCAGCCACATTTAAGCTGTTGCCGATACCATCCTTAAATGTCTTTTGGTTCTCCAACCCCCCGGTGCTCAACCCAAAGAGAGCGTCATGGGCGCCGTACCTCCCAATGCCTCTCTGCAATATTCCTTGCCGTCCCCCTTTTGCTCGCCGTCACAGCGCACGCGCAAGGCGGACCGCCCTTCCGCACCGATGACCCCGAAACTCCCGGCAACAAGCATTGGGAAATCAACTTCGGCTGGATCGGCGATCGCAATCCCGCGAACGGCGCCTATCAGATCCCGGATTTCGATATCAACTACGGTTTGGGCGACCGCATTCAGTTGAAGTACGAACTTCCCATCGCCATCGAAGAAACTCGGCCGCAGCCCGCGACCCCAACCACGCCAGCCGTCCCCGGCCAGGTGATTACCGGCCTGGGCGAAAGCCTCCTGGGAATCAAGTGGCGTTTCTACGAGCATCATCCGAAAGATCCCTGGCTGAAAGATCGCTTCGGCACCGGACTTCCCGCCGTCTTCGGCCATCACCCCGATAAAGATCAAACTGAACCCACCTCCGCCTCCGGCGATTCGCCCGGAGCAGAAGACTCCTCCGAATCCCCAGTCAACTTCAGCGTCTCAACCTATCCGCAATTGTTTCTCAATAACCCGACGCGCGCCGTCGAGCGCGGATTGGTCGCCGCCGGACCCACATTCTTTCTTCCGCTCGAAGTCAACGGTCGCATCGGGCCTATTCGATTGTTAGGCGAGGTCGGCTACAACTTCGGCAACCACTCCGTCCCCCAAAGTTGGGGCCGCGGCCTCCTGGTTGGCCACGAGTTCAGCGATCGCACCGAAGCTTATCTCGAACTCTACGACGTGCAGGACGCCAACCGCATTCCTCCCGGCCTGGGAGTAGGACAATTCGCCACCGGTTATCCCAAGCAGCGCGAAACCACAATCGGTCTGGGTGGAAGGCAGGCTCTCAACCACGCAAAAACGCTGAACCTGCTGCTAATGGGAGGCCGCAGTTTCCAAACCATCACCGCCACCAACGGCCAGCCCAGCTGGATCGCATACGTTGGCATCCAGGTTCTGCGAGGCCCGAAAGAACCCGTCACCCCTCAAGTCGAGCAGAAGCTACCCGACGAGACCAATCCGTAGCTTAGCTTTTGGGTGGCGCAGCGCTTCAGCGCTGCGATAACCACCATCATCTAACTAAGCCTTTAGGCGCTGAGGTTTCCCACCACCCTTCCGCTTACTTTCGCCCCACAACAATGATTTCAAAACTATCCGGCAGCACCGTCGGCCGCGGATGCGGCGTCTGCGGCGTCGCCTCCGGAGCCGCCCCAAACTTCGCCGTAACCAGATAAACGCGATCCTTCACATCGTCGTAAGTCATGGTGCGCGCCCCGCGCGCCGTCGGCAGTTCCTCAACAGCCTTATATCCGTTCGCCGCGTCGACCACCGTCAACGTGCCCGCTCCATTCGAACTAAACGCCAGCTGATATTTCGCGCTGAAGTTCGCCGCATCCGGACCATCGCCAATATCCGGCGACGCAATCTGCTTCCCGCTATCCGCATCGACCACCGCCATCTTCTTCCCATCGCAAACCGCAAACAGCTTCCGGTGCTCGCGATCCATCGCCAGCCCAGACGGCGAATCGCAATTGTTGAGCTTCCACGTGGCCGTTATTTTCCTCGCCTTTGCATCAAAGCGCACAATCTCGTTGGCCGTCTCGATGTTGTCATAGACAGAACCGCGGCCATCCGCAACCGCAAACTCCGGCTTCCCCGGAACATCAATAGTCGCGACTACCTGGTTCGTCGCCGCATCGATCACGCTGACATTACTGCTCCGCCCGTTAAAAGCCCACACACTCTTCGTCGAAGGATCAAACACGATCCCATCCGGGTTAGTTCCCGCTGCGACCGTCGTAACGGTCTGAAAGGTGTGCCGATCAAATACCACCACGTTGTTGCTTCCACCGTCGCTGATGTAGCCAAATTTCCCCTGCTCATCCAGCGCAACTCCGTGCGTTCCCTTCAGCCCCGTAATCGCTCCCACCGCTTTGCCGCTGTCCGTATCGATCACTTCCACCCGCGGCCCATGCGTGACATAGACAAGATGGTTAGCCGGATCGGCCAGCAGATAATCCCACCCGCCCGTGCCCCCGATTTTCCAGTGATCCAATATCTGATACGGCTGTTGTCCCACGGCCAGAGCACCAGCCAGCATCCAGGCGCATACGCCGATTGCGGCTACTTGCCTGATCCTGCGAAGAAGAAAGCGATTCACGATATCCATAGTTTTTCCTGTCGGCCTCGAATTCTTGCGTCCTCTCTTGTATCACCACGACCTTAAGATACGCTGAACAAGATGGATGAACACGATTTACTGAACACGACACGCTGAACAAGTTTTGCCGAAGACAAGTGCTCAGCTACAACGTCCCGCAGCCCACCCTACCCTCGAGCCGTCGGCAATCTCACAATAATCACCGTGCCTCGCCCCATCCCGCTCTCCACCGCAATCGTCCCTCGCGACCGCTCCACGATCGCCTTGCATATCGCCAATCCCAACCCGGTTCCGCCGCTTTGCCGGCTGCGCGACGCGTCAGTGCGATAGAAGCGCTCAAAAATATGCGGCAGCGCGCTCTCCGGAATCCCATCTCCCCGATCCCCCACCCGCATCTCTGCCGTTCCATTCCGCGCCGTCAAAGTAACCGTAACCTCCGCTCCCGCCGGACTATGCTGCACCGCATTCATCAAAAGATTCGAACCCAAAATCTCCGCATCGCTAGCTTGCACACTCACCAGACATGCCCCGTCTCCAATGACGCCGATCGTAACCTGTCTCGCCTCCGCTAACGGCTTCAGCCGCTGTGCCAGCGATCGCACCGTCATTCCCAGATCAACCACCTCCGCCGGCTTTTCTCCCTCTTCCTCAATCCGCGCAAGCGCAAGCATCCGCTCCGTTAGTTCCTCCATCCGCTGTATGTCGATGGTCAGATCCCTTAGTCCTGCTTCATACTCCTCCGCATTTCGCCGCCCCATCGTCAACAGTTGCAGACTCGATTTCAGCAGCGTAAGCGATGTCTTCAGCTCATGCGCCGCATCGCCAGTGAATCGCCGTTGCCGCTCGAAAGCTTCCCGCAATCCCGCCAGCAACTGCCGCATCGACAAAATTATCGGATTCAACTCGCGTGTTCGCAGAGCGTTCTCCGTCGGCTCGAATTCCCACGATGTAACCGATACTCGCGACGCACTGAGCGCCAGCTCCCGCAACGGCGACAGCCATCGCCCCAAAAGCCACGCCAGCACTGCTCCAGTAACCGCCAGCAGCAGCACGCTCGTCAGCACATAAAACCGCGCCGCTTCCACTACCTCACGAAAAAGATGTCGCGTCGGAGCCCCATAAATCAACGTCACCGGCCGCCGCGTTCCCCCATTCTCCAGCCGGTCAATCACCCGTACGCCTTCCGTACGAAGCACCCGATAATGAACTCGCCCCACCTCAATCTCGAAATATTTTTCTCTCTGGGCTTCTCTTTGCGACGCCGCCAGCCCACGTAGCGCCCGCGCGTCCGCATTCTCCGACTCCCCCAACCGCCGCCCCGTCGGACTCAACACCTCATAAATGTCCTCCGCCGGCAGCACGAGCTCGCTCCGATCCACCGTCACGTTTGCCTCTGGATCATCCGCGTCCTGCACCGCTCCCAGCAGCGAGTCCGCGCGCCCGCGCAACATAATGTCGAAGGCTCGCCGCCGCACATGCATCTCATGCACGATCGCCACCACCGCAAATCCCGCCGCGCACAACAACTCCGCCAGCAGAACTCCAACAATCAGCCGTCGTGTCAGCGAGCGCATCCTCATAACTTCGGTTCCGGCGCTTCCAGCCTGTATCCACGCCCCCGAACCGTCTCCACCATCGCCTCTTCACCCGCCGCCCGCAGCCGCTTTCGCAGGTTCGACACATGCGCTTCGATCACGTTCGAGTGATGTTCCCACGTGTAATCGTAAAGATGCTCCAGCAGCTCCCGCTTCGAAACAATCGCTCGCGGACGAAACATCAGATACTCCAGGATTCGATACTCCGTCGGAGAAAGCTCGATCAATAGCCTGCCGCATCGCACCGTCTGCTCAACCGCATTCATGCTGAGCCGTCCCACCGTCAGCAAAGAATCCGCCGCACCTTTTCCACGCCGGATCAGCGCCTTCACCCGAGCAATCAATTCGCCCAGATCGAACGGTTTGGTCAGATAGTCGTCAGCTCCTGCATTCAAAAGAGTCACCACATGGCTCCGCTCATCCCGAGCCGTGAGCACCAGAATAGGCGTGCGGTCCCCGCGCGCTCGAGCCCGCCGCACAATGCTCAGCCCATCAAGCCCCGGCAGCATCAGGTCCAGGAGCAGCAAATCGTAGTGCTCCGCTTCCGCCAGCGCCAACCCCTCTCGTCCATCGTGCGCACAATCCACCGCAACCCCAGCCCCCTGCCGGAGCGCCGCAGCAATATTCGCCGCCAGCCGAATTTCGTCTTCAATAATTAGGACCCGCATTCAATAATCAGAACCCGCCAAAAAAATCAAATCGCCTTACTCAGCTTCAATCGCTAGTGTCGTGTCCTCCAAGCTCACATCAAAATTCTCTTTGTCATCCTGAGCGAAGCGAAGGACCTATATATTTTGTTTGCACTATCAATGCATTCCAGGCGAGTGATAATGGCCCCGCGTGTTGTGCCGCGAATTCCCGGCCCACGACACTAGAGTGTATCTTTCCCAGTCTTCCTGAGCCCGCCGCAAGTGACTGCCCAACGGCAAATACCGAAAAGTCTAATGGATGAAATAAAGAAAAAGCTCGTCGCGTCTTTATGCGCTCTTTATGAATTTTTTAGCCGTCCCTTATGCCTTTTCGGATGTGATGGTGCTTTAGCCGACAAAGCGATATTGAAAGAAACCGGCCTCCCTCGGACCGGAAAGGACGCGATCTTGAAAACTACTAAAGCTATCGTGCGTAAAGCCACAGCCATTTTGACGTTCCCTTCTGCGCTTATCTTGAGTCTTGCGCTCTGCAACGCTTCCCACTCTTACGCGCAAACGTCCGCGCTACCCGACGCTCCCGCAAAAGTCGCAGCCCTGCACGAAGGCGCCGCGCCCGGTGCATCGTCGGCTGCCGCGCCAGACGTCGCGCCCACTCGCCCCGCCGTCGCCCCAGATCCCGCCAGCACCGCCGATATCGCCAAAGAGTTGGCCGCCATGAAGGCGCGCATCGAATTCCTCGAAGCGGAATTAAAAAACCGTGCGCCCGCTCCCGACACACCGCTCTTGGCTGTAGCTCCCGGAGGAATGGTAGCGGTCGCGTCCGTAACCGCGCCCACAGCCCTGCCCGCCCAGGCCATGGCCGCGCAACCATCAAGCGACCTCTCAGCCGCGCCCGCGAAAAAAGAAAAGATCGCGCCCTTCTCCGATTGGGATTGGACTTGGCTCAACGGTAACCCGCGCAACAAAGACACCGCCTTCGACTCGAAATTCTTCACCCCTGAAATCCGCGCCGACGTCACCTACACCTACGATTTCAACAAGCCCATCGACGACTCCATGGGCGGATCGAGCGAACTCTTCCGCTCCAACGAAATTCAGCTCGAGCAACTCGGCGTCGGCGGCGACTTCCACTATGACAATGTTCGCGCTCGCCTCATGACTCAATTTGGCATGTATTCCACCGCGACGGTCCGCAATGATCCCAGTTATTCCAAAGGTCAATGGAATATCGCCGATGCCGACCGTTACCTGGCCGAAGCCTATGGCGGCTATCACCTCAACGCGTTAAACGGCATCAACATCGACGCCGGAATTTTCATGTCGTACGTCGGCCTGTTCAGCTACTACAACTTCGACAACTGGGCTTACCAGCCTTCCTACGTTTCATCGAATACTCCATGGTTTTTCGAAGGCGTTCGCATACAGATCTTCCCCACCCCCCACCTAAAGATTGAACCGTGGATCATCAATGGATGGCAATCTTATGGTTCCTCCAACTCCCGCAAAGGCCTGGGCGGACAGATCAAGTGGACTCCGCGCCCTTGGATGAACATCATCTCCAACAATTACGGCCTCGGCCACGATGATCTGTACATACCGAACCGCGGGCGCGTCCATACCGATAACAGCATTGAGATCAAGTATTACGACAAACCGGGAAAGCCCCTCGACAAAATGGCATTCTCGTTCACGGGCGATTTGGGCTGCGAATTTGGCCCCAGCACGGCCACCTTAGCCGGCGTGAGCTGCCATGGCGACAAGCGGGACGCGCTCGCGGCGCCCAGCGCCAATTTCCCCCAAGGCGGAATCGATCCCAAGCAAAGCTTCGCCGGCTGGATGCTCTACAACCGTATGTGGTTCAAGAAGGATCTGCACGGACTAACCATCGGCGGCGGCATGATCAACAATCCCGGACGCTACCTGGTCCTCGTCCCGCCGATCAACGGCGAGACCGCCTCCTCCGCGGCCATCAACGCTCCCTACTTCACCAGCAACCCCGGCGATCCCTTCAAGGCTTGGGATACCTCGCTCACCTACGATTACATGCCCAGGCAATGGCTCACCTTCCGCTGGGAATACGACTTCCGCCACGCCAGTGTGCCCTATTGGTCGGGTAAGGGCGGAGTTACTCCCCCCGGCTCCGGCGGCGTGCCCTACACCAACAACGGCTTTCCCCAGTACTACGCTTGCATGAACGGAGGCAACACCGGCTTCGGAGATAACTCTGCGCTGTCCATGGCCTCAAACTTGGCCCTCGCGCAAACCGCTTGCGGGTCGCAAGGCAGCAGCCTATGGCAACCCGATCTGCGCCGAGCCGAAAATCTCATCGACATCGACATCATGGTCAAGTTCTAGTATTTTCCTTATGACTTCCTTACGAACTCCTTACCCCGTTTTTATGGGCCCCAGAATTTAATTAACAAATAACGAAAGCCGCCTCGCGGTCCGCGCCGGCACGATTCCTTGCTCGCGCCGTGCGCACCACTGAGCGGAGGAGATCCAGCATGCAAGACGTGATCTTTGTCGTAGCAACCATAGCTTTCTTCGCACTCTCGCTCGCGTATGTAAAGTTCTGCGACCGAATTCGCTGAGGGGAAAATTCGAGGGAAGTTTGACGAAAAGCGCGGCTCTGCTCTTGCTTTTGGGTGGCGCAGCGCTTCAAGCGCTGCGATAAAAGCCCGGTTTTTATTGCGGCTTTAGCCGCTGAGGGAATGCAATTTTCAAATTGAGCCATTTACCGAAAAATGGCTGCCGCAATTAAAGAGGCGCAAACCAATATGAATGCCGAATCGATCATCATGCTGATCATTAGCGCCGGGCTGATGGTGTACCTCCTCTATGCCCTGCTGCGACCGGAGAAATTCTGAAATGACAAGTAATGGCTGGATACAGATATTTCTCTTCCTCGCCCTGATCCTGGCGATCACCAAGCCGCTCGGCGTCTTCATGGCAAAAGTGTTCAACCGTGAGCGCACTTTTCTCGACCCCCTGTTTCGGCCCATCGAGCGCGTGCTCTATCGCCTCACCGGCGTCGACGAAAAACACGAGATGCGCTGGACGGAATATGCCTTCACCATGCTCCTCTTCAGCGGCGCCACCATGCTGCTGCTTTATCTGATCGAGCGCGTGCAGCAATGGCTGCCGTTGAATCCGCAGAAGTTCGTGGCGGTCGCTCAGGCGCTGTCTTTTAACACCGCAGCCTCCTTCACCACCAACACCAACTGGCAGAACTATTCTGGCGAATCCACCATGAGCTACCTCACGCAAATGGCTGGCCTCGCCTACCACAACTTCTCCTCCGCTGCCGTCGGCATCGCACTCGCCATCGCCTTCGTTCGCGGCATCAGCCGCAAAGAGAAAGATACGATCGGCAATTTCTGGGTCGATATGACCCGCTCCATTCTCTGGGTCCTGCTCCCCGCTTGCATCGTCTACGCTCTGCTCCTCGTCTCCCAAGGCGTTGTCCAGAATTTCAAGCCCTATGACACCGCCAAGCTAGTCGAATCGCAACAGGTCCAGAAGACCGGAACCGACGGCAAGCCCATGGTCGATCAGAACGGCAAGCCCGTGATGGACACCGTCACCGATCAGACCATCGCGCAAGGCCCCGTCGCTTCTCAGGAAGCGATCAAAATGCTGGGCACAAACGGCGGCGGATTCTTCAACGCTAACAGCTCCCATCCGTTTGAGAATCCCACGCCGTTGAGCAACCTCCTCCAGATGCTTTCCATCTTCGCGATCCCCGCCGGTCTCACCTACACCCTCGGTCGAATGACCGGATCGCAGCGCCACGGCTGGGCAGTATGGGCAGCGATGGCATTTCTGTTCCTTTGCAGTGTTACGACGGCTTACTGGGCCGAGTCGCGAGGCAACCCTCTGCTGCACGGAGTTGACCAGCACGCCACCGCCCAACAACCCGGCGGCAATATGGAAGGCAAGGAAGTACGCTTCGGCATCGCCAACTCCGCCCTGTTCGCCACCGTCACCACCGACGCGAGTTGCGGCGCCATCAACGGCGTCCACGATTCCTTCACTCCCCTCGGCGGAATGATTCCCCTCGTCAACATCATGCTCAGCGAGACCGTTTTTGGCGGAGTAGGCGCCGGCCTCTACGGCATCCTTATATATGTCGTTCTCTCCGTCTTCATCGCCGGCCTCATGGTCGGTCGCACCCCCGAATATCTCGGCAAAAAAATCGAAGCCTACGACGTGAAGATGGCGATGCTCGTCACGCTAGTTTTCCCGTTCATCATTCTCGTGCTCACCGGAATTTCATCGGTCGAAGGCTTTGGCACTTCAAGCATTACCAACGCCGGCCCCCATGGCCTCACTCAAATCCTCTACGCCTTCACTTCCATGGCGGGCAATAACGGTTCCGCCTTCGCCGGCCTGAACGGCAACACGCTCTGGTACAACACCGCCGGAGCCGTCACCATGCTCGTCGGCCGCTTCTTCATGATCATTCCCATGCTGGCCATCGCCGGCAACCTTGCAAAGAAGAAAGCAGTCCCCGAGTCCGCCGGCACATTCCCGGTCACCACCCCTCTGTTTTCTCTTCTGCTAGTGTCCGTGATCGTAATCGTAGGAGCGCTCACATTTTTCCCCGTCCTCAGTCTGGGGCCTGTACTTGAACACCTGCTGATGATGGCAGGAAAAACGTTCTAAGCAGAAATTGTTGACGCAAAGCGTCTGAAGAAAAACATGGCCGAGAAAAAAAGCAAGAGCTTGTGGGACGCAAAAATTATCCGGCGCGCGCTCGTCGATGCCGTCGTCAAACTCGATCCCCGCACCATGATGAAGAATCCCGTCATGTTCGTGGTCGAGGTCGGCAGCGTGGTCACCACCTTACTGCTGTTTCACGAGAAGCAGAGCTTCGCCTTCAATCTCCAGATCACCCTCTGGCTCTGGTTCACCGTGCTCTTCGCCAATTTCGCGGAAGCCATGGCCGAGGGCCGCGGCAAAGCCCAAGCCGACACCCTGCGCAAAGCTCGCTCCGAAACCGTCGCCAAACGCCTCCTCGCCAATGGCACCACAGAAACCGTGCCCAGTTCGAACCTGCGTTCTGGCGACATCGTGATGGTAGCTGCCGGCGAATTTGTCCCCGGCGATGGCGAAATCATCGAAGGTGTCGCCTCCGTCGACGAATCCGCCATCACCGGCGAATCCGCTCCCGTCATCCGCGAAGCCGGAGGCGATCGCTCCGCCGTCACCGGTGGCACCCGCGTGCTCTCCGATTTCATCAAAGTCCGCATCACTTCCAACCCCGGCGAAACTTTCCTCGATCGCATGATCGCCCTGGTCGAGGGCGCCGAGCGCCAGAAAACTCCAAACGAGATCGCGCTCAACATTCTGCTGGCAGGCCTAACCATCATCTTTCTGCTCGCCGTCGTTACCCTGCAGCCCTTCGCTATCTACTCCGGATCGCCGCAGACCGTATTCGTCCTCGTCTCCCTGCTCGTCTGTCTCATCCCCACCACCATCGGCGGCCTGCTCTCCGCCATCGGCATTGCCGGCATGGACCGCCTCGTTCAGCACAACGTCCTCGCCATGTCCGGCCGCGCCGTCGAAGCCGCCGGAGACGTCAACACCTTGCTCCTCGACAAAACAGGAACCATCACACTCGGCAACCGCCAGGCGGCCGAATTCATAGCCGCTCCCGGAATCACCGACGCCGAAATGGCCGACGCCGCCCAACTTTCCTCGCTTGCCGACGAAACGCCCGAAGGCCGCTCCATCGTCGTTCTCGCCAAAGAAAAGTACAACCTGCGCGGCCGCGAACTCTCTTCCCACGAAGCCGTCTTCGTCCCCTTCACCGCGCAAACCCGCATGTCCGGCGTCAACCTCGATGGCCGCGAGATTCGCAAAGGCGCCGTCGATGCCATCGTCAAATATCTCCGCCAGTTCGACACCTCGCTCCCCCGCGAAATTCAGGCCAGCGTCGAGCAGATCGCTCGCTCCGGAGGAACTCCCCTCGTCGTCGCCGAAAATCAGCGCGCCCTCGGCGTTATCTACCTCAAAGACATCGTCAAAGGCGGCATGCGCGAGCGCTTCAATCAACTCCGCGCCATGGGCATCAAGACCGTCATGATCACCGGAGACAATCCCCTCACCGCCGCCGCCATCGCACGCGAAGCCGGAGTCGACGATTTTCTCGCCGAAGCAACTCCCAAAGACAAAATGGATCTGATTCGCCGCGAACAAGCCGAAGGCAAACTCGTCGCCATGACCGGTGACGGCACCAACGACGCTCCCGCCCTCGCTCAGGCCGACGTAGGCGTGGCCATGAACACCGGCACCCAAGCTGCCAAAGAAGCCGGCAACATGGTNNTATTTCGCCATCATCCCCGCCATGTTTGCCGGAACCTTCCCCGTCCTGAATGCGCTCAACATCATGCACCTCCAGACCCCGCAATCGGCGGTGCTTTCAGCGGTCATCTTCAACGCCCTCATCATCGTCGCCCTCATTCCCCTGGCGTTGCGCGGAGTCGCCTACAAAGCCATGAGCGCCGAATCCCTCCTCCGCCGCAACCTCCTCGTCTACGGATTCGGCGGCCTGGTCGTCCCCTTCATCGGCATCAAGCTGATCGACATGTTCATCACCGGCGTCAAACTGATATAGGAAACATTATGAAAAAAAATCTAATCACCGCCGTCCTAATGACCATCGCAACCACCGTCCTCCTGGGAATCCTCTATCCCCTGCTGATCACCGGACTAGCCCAGCTATTCTTTCGCCAACAAGCGAACGGCGAACTGATCAAAGCAAAAGATGGAACTGTCGTCGGCTCGCGCCTGATCGGCCAGCCTTTTTCCGGACCGGGCTACTTCCATTCCCGCCCCTCCGCCGCCGGCGCCGCCGGTTACGATGCCAGCGCCTCCAGCGGTTCCAACCTAGGCCCCACCAATGCCCAGCTAATCGCTCGCGTCAACGGAGACGTCACAAAACTCCAAGCCGAAAATCCTGGCACTCCCATCCCCGTCGATCTAGTAACCACTTCCGGCTCAGGCCTGGATCCAAACATCTCGCCCGCAGCCGCAGAATTCCAAATCCATCGCGTAGCCTCAGAACGCAAAATTCCCGAGTCCGAACTAGCGCAACTAGTCCAGGCAAACTCCGAGAATCGCCAATGGGGATTCCTAGGCGAACCCCGAGTCAACGTCCTGGAACTAAACCTAGCCCTGGACGCCCGCTACGGCCGAGTTCACTAGAGTCGCGTCCCACAAGTTCGCATCAACACTCTGCATGCCATCAAAACTCTCGCTGTCATCCTGAGCGAAGCGAAGGACCTATGCATCTTGCCTGCAGCACCACTCTTTACTTCCCAATACAAAACGTCCCAAAAATAAGATTCAATATGTCGTCGCTAGTAGTCGCCCCAGTAATTTCGTCGAGTGGCCGCAACGCTCCATACAAATCAAGCAACAACATCTCATGCGGCACACGCAATCCCACCGCCCCAACCGCCGCCTCCAGCGCGCCAAGCGCATCACTAACCAGTTTCTGATGCCGAACGCTGGTAAGAAAACCAGCCTCCGCCTCCGCCTGCCCGCCACACTCCCCACCAATGTGCCCAAGAATAGCCGCCCGCAACCCAGCAATCCCCTCCCCAGTAACCGCCGAAGTAGAAATCCGCACCACCGACTCACCCGCCAAACTCACGTAGGGAAGGCGGTCCCCGTTACTCACCAGGTCGCTCTTGTTCCCCACCACAATCGCCGCCCGCCCCGTAACCAGCCTGAGTAACTCCCTATCTTCCTCACCCACCGCCTCACTAGCATCGATAACCACCAGCACCAAGTCCGCATCCGCCAGCGCCTCCATTGACTTCTTAATCCCTATACTCTCCGCCTCATCCAGCGCCCGCCGAATCCCCGCCGTGTCCACCAGTTCCACAGGAATTCCACCGATCGCCACCGTCTCGCTCACCAAATCCCGCGTAGTCCCCGGCTGCGCCGTCACAATCGCCCGCTCCCGTTCCACCAGCCGATTAAACAAACTCGACTTCCCCACATTCGGACGCCCCACAATCGCCAGCGTCAGCCCCTCACGCACAATCTTTCCATACGTAAAACTAGCCGCCAGCTCCACCAGCGGCGTCTTAACCTGCCCGATGCGCTCCACAATCGTCGCGTCCGGAGCCACCGACACATCGTCCTCCGCAAAATCAATCCCCGCCTCCAGCAGCGCAATCAAATCCACTAACCTCCGCTTGATCGGCTTCAGCCGATTCGAAAGCGCTCCCTCCAGTTGCTGCGCCGCCACCTTCGCCTGAAAAAGCGTTTGCGAATCAATCAAATCCCGGACCGCCTCCGCCTGCGTCAAATCAATCCGCCCATTAAGAAACGCGCGCATCGTAAATTCGCCCGGCTCCGCCAGCCGCGCCCCGCCCGCAAGTGACATCTCAACAATGTGCCGCAACACCACCGGCGACCCATGCGCCGAAATCTCAACAATATCGTCGGCAGTATAAGAATGAGGCGCCGCAAAAAAAGTAACCACCACCTCATCAATTCGCGATCCACCTTCCACCAGATCACACCGAACCGCCCGCCCCGCCTCCCACTCCCGCCCCAGCCGCAGCATCCGCCCCGCAATCCCTCGCGCCTCCGGCCCCGCCAGGCGCACCACGCCAATCCCCCCTCGTCCCGGAGGCGTAGCAATCGCCACAATCGTGTCATCAAGATTCATAGCAACGATTCAACGAGTATAGCCAGATCTTCCAAAGGCATAACTCGTTCCACGCTAAAGCATTCCCCTGTGTACCTCTGTGACCTCTGTGGTAAAGATCTCGCCCACCTCAATCGGTAACTCACCGGGAAGCCCGTTTGCCGCATCCGCCGCCCCTCATTTATACTTACTGTTTGCCTGTAGCCATCTGTTTCATTCAGGAGCAAGAGACTTTCGATGCCGAAACGTACATTTCAACCTAACAAGCGCAAGCGCTCCAAAAAGCACGGGTTCCGTACTCGTATGAAGACCAAGAACGGAGCCGCCGTACTCTCGCGCCGCCGCGCCAAAGGGCGCAAGCGTGTTTCCGTGGCCCCGGGTTTCCGCGATTAATTTTCTCCCGACGGACAGCAAAGGCCGTCATTATCATTAATATCTGTCGTCATAACTGTCGTAATAAATATTGTGCAGGATTGTGAGCTGGTGACCGCCGACGCTCCCAACCGGAGTGTAAAGCAGCCCGCGACTATCGTCGCAGCTGGCTTCTCCCGTGTGGCGCGCCTGCTGAAACATTCCGACTTCGATCGCGTATACAAACAGGGGCGGCGCCATTTTTCATCCCATCTGACCGTCTTTTTTTTACGCCGGCAAGATGCAGATGCCGCTTCAGATGTTTCAACGAAAGACCCAACGCCGCACGCGTCATCTGAGTCTGCGAACGTAACGCGCGTCGGTTTCACCGTCGGACGCGCCCTGGGCGGCGCGGTCGATCGCAACCGTATCAAGCGGCGCCTCCGCGAAGCAGTTCGCCAGCGCCGCACACTGTTGGCGGGCACCGGCCCCGCCGACGTAGTCATCAACCCAAAGAAGTCTGTGTTAACTCTAGACTTCTCACTAGTGTTGCAGGAAGTGGGCCAAGCCTTCGAAGCGATAGCGAAAAAACTGGCAAGAAAATAAATGCAGAAATCTGACATTAAAATAAGAGAAGAGCAGAAAGCCGGCAGCACCCAGGCACGCGTAGGGACGGCCGCCCTCGGCCGTCCAGCCGAGAGTCAGCTCGGCCCCCGCCACCTCGCTCTAGCGCTCCTCCAACTTTACAAGCGCTGGATTTCCCCAGCCCTGCCGCCCTCCTGCCGCTACGTCCCGACCTGCTCGGAATACGCCCTGGAAGCCGTCGAACGCTACGGCGCACTTCGCGGCGGACTACTAGCAACCTGGCGCCTGTTGCGCTGCCACCCCTTCGCCAAAGGCGGCCTCGATCCCGTAGTTAAAAAAACTCCGTCATCGGAGCGCCACTTAACGCTGTCATCTCAACCCGAGCACCACCTCACTCTGTCATCCCGACCGGAGCGAAGCGCAGCGGATGGACCTTGCGTTTTCCCCCGCCAACATCTCGACGTCAACCACTCAACCAAAGAAATGACGAGTAACTGATTTGGCCGAATTTAACAATCCTCAACAAGAACCCGGCATCGACCGCAAACTTTTAATCGCGTTCGCGCTGACCTTCCTCGTCATCATGCTCTTCCAGCCGCTCTTGAAAAAGTACGGCCCGCAGCCTCCTGCCAAGCAGGAGCAGCCGGTCACGCAAAACCCCTCAGCGCAGCCGGCCGCCGCCAGCTCACCGCCGAATTCATCAAAACAAATGCAGCCCGCGTATGTCCCTCCGGGCATTCAAGTAACACAGAAATCAGCTCCCCTCACAGCTTCCAAAGAGTCAGAGACAGTAGTTGAGAACGACGTCTACCGCATCGTCTTCACCAATCGCGGAGCCCGCGTCAAATCCTGGGTGCTCAAGAAATATACCGACGACAAAAACGGCCAGCTCGAGCTGGTAAACGCTGAAGCCGCGAAGCAGTATGGATATCCGCTGACGTTGTGGACCTACGACACGGAGCTGCGTGACAAGGTGAACTCCGCGCTGTATGTGGGTTCGCTGCTGTCCGGAAACCGCGAGACCGATGTCCCCAGCTCCTTTCCTCTCCCTGACAAGGTCACCACTCCCGGAAAGATCAGCTTCCAATACGATGACCGCGGCGTCTCGGTGCGGAAGACCTTCACCTTCGATCGAAGCAGTTATGTGATCGAGGTGTCGACGACGGTCGAAGTCAACGGCGCACAAGTCACCGCCTTCCCCATGTGGCCCGCCGGTTTCGGCGCAGACATGACCGCCCCGCAATATGCCACCGGCCAGATCATGTATCAGAACAACGACAAGGTCGAGCGCCTCGCGATCAAGAAAATCAGCGGAAACGGCACCATCCCCGGCCCCTTCCAGTGGGCCGGAGTCTCCGATCAATATTTCGCCGCCGTCTTTCTCCCGCAGGATCAACAGAACGCCGCCCTGGTCACCCTCCGCAACGCCATCGAAATTCCCCACAGCGCATCCGACAAACAACTGGATAAGATCGACGTCCTAGGCGCCGCCGTCGGCAGCCTCCGCGGCCCGACCACCGCCCGCCTCTACGTCGGCCCCAAAGCTCTCAGCGATCTCGAGTCCGTCTCCGTTCCCGGCATCACTGGAGCCGAGCCCGATCTCCGCGCCATCATCGACTTCGGCTGGCTCGGCATCATCGCCCGCCCGCTCTTCCTCTGGCTCAAGTGGATGTACCTCCACATCGTCCCCAACTGGGGTTGGGCAATCCTTCTGCAAACCCTCGTCATCAATCTAGCGCTGCTCCCGCTCCGCCTCACGCAGATGAAGTCGATGCTCAAAATGCAGCGCGTCGCGCCCCAGATCAAATCGATTCAGGAGAAATACAAAAAATACAGCCTGCGCGATCCCAAGAAAGCCGAGATGAACGAAGAAATCTCGGCCCTCTATAAGAAGGAAGGCGTCAATCCCGCCGGAGGCTGCCTCCCGCTGCTCATCCAGATGCCCTTCCTCTTCGCCTACTACCGCATGCTCAACGTAGCCATGGATCTTCGCCACGCGCCCTGGCTCTGGATCCACGACCTGTCCGCCGCCGATCCCTGGCACATTCTGCCCATCGCCATCATCGTCACCATGTTCTTCATGCAGCGCATGACGCCCCAGGCCGGCATGGATCCCGCGCAACAAAAAATGATGAACCTGATGATGCCCGGCATGTTGGGTTACATGAGCTGGTATCTGCCCGCCGGCCTAGGCTTATATTGGGCGATGGGCCAAGTAATAGGCATCGTCCAGCAAGCCGCCCTCAACCGCACCTCGCTAGGCCGAGAAATGCGAGAGATGATGGCCAAACGTGCCAGAAAAAAAGAAAAATAAGCTTTTGGCTTTTAGCTAAGAGCCAACTTATGCGAGATTTTCCTGTCACCGGTCACCCGTCACCCGCTACCGAGATCTAACCATGCCCATCACCGACAAAGTCGCCGCCGCCAAACAAATCGGAGAATTCCTGCAAGCCGTCATTTCCCATGGCGGCTTCAAACTCAAATACCGCATCACCGTCGATCCTCCGATCGCCGAAACCCGCGAGTGGGAGCATCCCGAAATCCTCGTCGAGTTCGCCGGTCCCGATTCCTCTCTCTTACTCGAGCGCAGCGGCGAACTCCTCCGCGCCTTCGAGCTCCTCGCCTCCGAAGTCCTGCACCTTCAGGGCAACGAGCACGAAAAAATCTGGTTCGATTGCAAAAATTTCCGCGCCATGCGCATCGACGAATTGCAAATCGCCGCCCGCGTCGCCGCTGAACAAGTCCGCCGCACCAGCGAACCCTATCGCTTCGGTCCCATGTCCTCCCGCGAGCGTCGCATCGTTCACTTAGCCCTGCGCAATGAAAAAGATCTCCGCACCGAAAGCGACGGAGAAGGCGGCCGCCGCTCCGTAGTCGTCTATCCCGCCAATTACAAATCGACAGCAACTCCGCGTCGCGAGCGGAAAACCGGATGAAGCAAGGTCAGATTTCAGAGCTTAGATTGCAGAGGTTAAACTACCGATGTCATCCTGAGCGAAGCGAAGGACCTGTGTATTCTGTTTGCACCGCCAACGCGCTCCAGTGAGTAATAACGGCGTCGGTTGCTTATGCCGCGAATTTCCAGGACACGACACTAGATCAATCCGTAGCTTTGATTCTTCACCTCTGCAATCTGACCTCTAACCTCTGACCTGTTTTTTGAATTGCACCCATCTCGCGGCAGTTAGTTTCTCGACACTTGACAGCGCTCCAAAATCGCGATTCTATATAGCGCTCGCGATGATTTTTTTTCTTGCAACGCACCGACGCGGCGATTTTTTTATGCTACTATCCCGTTCGTCTCCTATTAATTTTCAACCACAACCCGTACTGCAAAACAGATACTGCTCTGCAGGAAAACGTAAGACTCATAACTCAAGACTTGTAAATTAAAGCTTTGGTTCCCGGACGTTCTTCGCTCCGGTGCTGTCCGTAATTTTGTTAAGCGATTCTGGTAAATTCTCATGTCATCCCTCACTACTTCCGCCGTCATTCCGAATCCATGGGTGCGCATCCTCGACGCCCTGGAGAAAAAAATCAACCGCCATTCCTACGACACCTGGCTCAAGCCCACCCGCTACAGCCACGCCAGCAACGGCGTTCTCTTCGTCCGCATCCCCACCGCCGAGTTCCGCCACGTCGGCGACAAATATGCCGACCTCATCCAGGAAGCCGTCGACAATCTCGGCCTCGGCTACCAGGACGTGAAATTCGTCACCGCCGAAGACGATCCGTCAAATACTCCCATCCGCCACAACGGAGGCCTTTCCGCCCACGGCTACAGCGGCGGCGGTTCAAATTCCGCCGCACAAACCACCGGCCAGCAATCCGCCACAGGTCTCCATCCCGCCCAAGCCCGCTTCGACTGGGATAGCGCTGCCCAACTCAATCCGCGCTACACCTTCGACGCTTTCGTCATCGGCAGTGGCAACCAGTTCGCGCACGCCGCTTGCCAGGCCGTAGCCGAGCGCCCCTCCAAAGCCTACAACCCGCTCTTCCTCTACGGCACCACCGGCATGGGTAAGACCCACCTCATGCAAGCCATCGGCCATGAGATCAAGCGCCGCGCGCCGCAAACCGCCATCTGCTACCTCTCCAGCGAAAAGTTCACCAACGAAATGATCAACTCTCTCCGCTACGAGAAGATGATCAGTTTCCGCGATAAATTCCGCAACGTCGATGTCCTCCTCATCGACGACATCCAGTTCCTCGCTCAAAAAGAGCGCACTCAGGAAGAATTCTTCCACACCTTCAACGCCCTTCACGAATCGCTAAAACAGATCGTGATCGCCAGCGACCGCCCGCCAAAAGAATTAGCCGAATTCGAAGATCGCCTCCGCAGCCGTTTCGAATGGGGCCTGATCGCCGACATTCAACCGCCTGACCTAGAAACCAAAGTAGCCATCCTGCAAAAGAAGGCCGAGCAGGAGCGCGTCACTCTGCCCACCGACGTCGCCCTATTCATCGCCTCCAACATCCGCTCCAACGTCCGCGAGCTCGAAGGCGCTCTCATCCGCCTCGTCGCCCACTCGTCTCTCATCGGAGCCGACATTACGCTCCCCTACACGCAACAAGTCCTGAAAAATTTCATCGACTCGCAGGCGCGCAAGGTCACCATCGAATCCATTCAGAAAGCCGTAGCCGAGCAGTTCGGCTTGCGCCTCGTCGAAATCAAGGCGAAGAATAATTCGCGTTCCATCGTCTATCCCCGGCAGATCGCGATGTACCTCGCCAAGCATTTAACCGAAGCATCGCTCCCCGAAATCGGGCGTCAGTTCGGCGGCAAGCATCACACCACCGTCCTCCATTCGGTCGATAAGATCGAAGAGGTTCGCAAGAACGACAAGGATTTAAACAGGCTGCTCAATAAATTGACCGAGCAGCTAGGCGCGTAGACTGCGGTTTCCACCGCCTTTTCCACTCATCAGGCCGTTCTTCCAGCCTCCGGTCTGTGAGTTGTTTGTGGAAGTTGTGCGAGACCAGATCGAAACTTGAGCAGGGTCCAAACGATGCGCGGCCCTCCGCTGAAGCAAGGTCCGATTCTCCACACGAGGGGTCTACACCCATACAACTGAACCGCAGGCACCTGGCCCGGTTTTCCACTTCTCCGACCCGCCTACGGTTACTACTGGTTTAATTGCTTTTGTATTTGATATAAGAAGAGAACAGAAGTAGAGTCGGGAGACCCAATATGCCGGTGGAAGTCGCCCCTTCCGTTGCCACAACATCAACGACCATGGAAATCACGGTCAGCAAATTTGAATTGCTTCGCGAACTGACGGCCACGCAAGGTGTGGTCGAGCGCAAGACCACCATCCCCATTCTCTCGAATTATTTGTTCGAGGCCTCCGGCGACAAACTATCGCTCACCGCCACCGACCTCGATCTCAGCCTGCGCACCTCGTGCCACGCCAAAGTAAAAAAAGAAGGCTCCTGCACCATCCCCGCGCGCAAGCTTCACGACTACGTGAAACTCCTGCCCGACGCCGACATCACCATCCGCTTGCTAGAGAATCACTGGGTCAGCATCCGCTGCGGCCGTTCCAACACAAAAATGGTGGGCATGGCGAAATCCAATTTCCCCGGCCTTCCCGTCTTCCCCGCCGCCGGAGCCATAAAAATTCCCGCCTCCGTCCTCCGCTCCATGATCGCCAAGACCGGCTTCGCCATCGCCAGTGAAGAGTCGCGCTACACCCTCAACGGCGCGCTCATGGTCCTCAAGCCCGAATCCATCACTATGGTAGCCACCGACGGCCATCGCTTAGCCCACGTAGAACGTGCCGGAGAAAAATTTGAAGGCGTCAGCGGCGAAATGAAAACGCTGATCCCAAAGAAAGCCATGGACGAGCTGAAATCCCTGCTCGACGCCCACAGCGAGAACGAAGTAGAAACCATCGACTTCGCGAAAGACGAATCCACTCTCTTCTTCCGCGTTGGCCAGCGCCTCCTGACCTCGCGCCAGCTCACCGGCCAGTTCCCCAATTACGAAGCCGTTCTCCCCAAAGACATCACCAAATCAATCGCCCTCCACGGCGAAGAGCTAGGCTCGGCCATAGCCCGAGTAGCCCAGTTCGCCGACGAGCGCTCAAGAGCCGTCCGCCTCCGCCTGGAAAAAGGCGAACTAAAAATCTCCGCCTCCTCCACCGAAACCGGAGAATCCGAAGACTCCATCGAAGTAGCCTACGACGGCGATCCCATAGCCATAGGCTTCAACGCCCAATATCTAATGGACTTCATCAAAGCCACCGGCAACACCGACCTCAAATTAGAACTAAAAGACGCCCAATCCGCCGGCCAACTCCGCCCCGCCGAATCCGAAGACTACAAATACCGCTACATAGTAATGCCCATGCGCATTTGATTTTGCTTTGAAGGAGCGCGGCTTCAGCCGCGCCGTAAACGTCCTCCTGAATCTTGCCTTAGGCGCTGAGGCGCGCCTAAACGAAAAGAAACTACTCCGCATCTAACCCGCCAGGAGACTCCACTCAGTGAAACCCCTCGCGCTAGTCCTGCTGCTGGCGCTACTACCAATCAACCTAGCAGCCCAAGCCGTAATCCCGCCGAGTCTCTCCTGGCCCTCCAACCTCCCCGTCTACGATCACATCGTCATCGTCATCGAAGAAAACAAAAATTACGAAGAAATCATCGGCAACAAAAACGCCCCCTACATCAACAACGTCCTAAAAAAAGAAGGGGCCAACCTCACCCAGATGTTCGCCGAGGAGCACCACAGCGAAGGCAACTACTTCTGGCTCTTCTCCGGCAACAACCAGAAAGTCGGCTACCTCGACGACGTCCCGCAATCCGCCATCAAAGCCACCAACCTAGGCTCCGAACTAATCCGCACCGGCCACTCCTTCAAAGGCTACTCCGAAGGCCTGCCCGAAATCGGTTCCACCGTCGCCCGACAAGGCCTCTACGCTCGCAAGCATTGCCCGTGGGTGAGCTTCTCCAATCTCCCCAACGGCGCGACCGCAGCCGATTCCTCCAACCTGCGTTTCCCACAAGATTTCCCCACCGACTTCAACGACCTCCCCAACGTAGCCTTCGTCATCCCCAACCTCATCGACGATATGCACGATGGCAAGCCCACCCGCTCCATCCCCGCCGGAGACCGCTGGCTCCGCCACAATCTCGACGCCTACTACCAGTGGGCCAAGCAGCACAACAGCCTGCTAATCCTAACCTTCGACGAGAGCGACGAATTCACCGTCACCGGAGGCACCACCAACCCTGCCGATCCCAACTACAACAAAAAGAATCGCATCCCCACCATCCTCGCCGGGGCCCACATCAAGCCCGGCGACTACCCCGAAGACAAAGGCGTCAACCACGTAAATCTCCTTCGCACCCTGGAGGCGATGTACAAGCTAAATAAATCAGGCACCCAGCAGTGGAACGCTCTGAAAGCCAACATCTCCGACGACTCCCTGATCAAAGACATCTTCGACGTTGCTCCCTGATTTTTTTGTGTCGCACCCTGATTATTAAAATTTGTCATCCTGAGCGAAGCGAAGGACCTGCTTTTGCCGGGAGCAACTCAGATGTGCTCCATCATGAAACGCCCCGCCCCGCCTTGACCAACGCTCAACCAACATGTACATTGACGGCCACTATTAGGAGAACCACCATGCTATCCGGCTTCAAACAATTCATCCTGCGCGGCAACGTAGTCGACATGGCCGTAGGCGTAGTAATCGGCGCCGCCTTCGGAGGAGTAGTCACCGCCCTGACCAAAGATCTCCTCACACCGTTCATAGCCGCCCTCGTAGGCAAGCCAGATTTCTCCTACCTGGGCTTCACCATCCACGGCACAAAATTTCCCGTAGGAGATTTCATTAACGCCTGCGTATCCTTTGTCCTGATCGCCGCCGCCGTCTATTTCTTCGTAGTCACGCCCGTGAACGCCTTGGTTGCCCGCATGAACAGAAACGCGACCCCTCCCGATCCCACCACCAAAAAATGCCCCGAATGCCTAAGCGAAATCCCCATAGACGCCCGCCGCTGCGCCCACTGCGCCGAGCCCGTATTGGGCAAAGCCGCCTAGTCTGAGCCGGGTGGCTAGAAGGCAAAACCATCGCGGTCCTCAATATTTCATATTTTTTAAAGTTGTCATCCGGAGCGAAGCGAAGGACCTGCTTTTTGCCGCCGGCAATCACGCCGCAAGCTAGCCAAATCCTCCGCATTCCTGTAAAATCAGTTTTCGGAAACGAATCAGTAACGCCCTCGGCATCAGCCTGGAAGGAACCAAAGAGTTATGGCACGAGTCTGTGACATCTGCGGCAAGGGGCCGCAGTTCGGCAACACCATCAGCCACGCCCACAACGTCAGCAAGCGCCGCTGGAACGTCAATCTCCGCCCCGTTCACGCCAAAGTAGGAGCCGCGACCAAACACATCCGAGTCTGCACCTCCTGCCTGCGCAGCGGCAAAG
>PKXQ01000135.1 GCA_003132405.1 Acidobacteriaceae bacterium
ATCGCAGCGGTGAACCGCTGCGTCACCCAAAGACAAGGACAATGGCGGATTTTTACGCGGAGCTGTTGAGCGCCGTGCCCTTTCGAAGCAAATTCAGACTGACCTGCTTCGGGCGTCCGATATTCCTCGGTGGCATCATTCGGGCGGCCCACCCTTCGCGATAAGGCTGCGAAAGGATGGGGCACCCTCTGGTTAGTTGTGCGAGCGAGGACAGAAGCAAAAACAAAAAACCCTCTCGACCATCCGAGAGGGTTGCGAACTGGTTGGAGAAATTTTTATGCGGCTCGTACTACGTTGCCCGCCTGGAAGCCTTTGGGGCCTTTGAGCAGATCGAACTCGACGGTCTCGCCTTCGTTCAGCGAGCGGTAGCCGTTCTCCTGGATGGCCGAGAAATGCACGAATACATCCTCGCCGGTGGAGCGCTGGATGAAACCGTATCCCTTCGCCCCGTTGAACCACTTCACAGTACCCTTCTCTCTCACAAAGAAACTCCTTTCGCCTCCCTAAGAATTATTCTGGCGGCGCTTCTGTGTTTGCGCTGCACCGTTCTCCTGATCTGCTTGCTCCTGCATTGCACGCAGACGCACAAGACCGCTGCAGCACACCCCCTCAATGCGACGTCAAGAATGTGATCGCAGTGCCGCGCGCAGACGCAACCGCACCAACGGAAACGGCTCCCTTCGCATTTCGTCGAGCGATTGACGCGCGACGGAATACTTGAGGAGCCGCGAAAACGAAGGCGCGATAAACGACTGCTGACACGGAAACGTCGATCCTGCTGCACAGCTACTGAATTGCGCTTTTGTTGACTATCGTCAACCCGGTAAGGCTGGCGAAGCACCAGATAATAGCAGGAACAGCACAGTTGGCAAGAGCTAAGTTGATGGAGCGGTTGATGGAGCGAAAAATGGCGACATGACCGGGGCTCATGCCGGCACCGGGAGGGAGTGCCCATGCGGAGGAGCGGGCTCGAAGCAAATCCGGCGGCGCGCCGTAAGTATTTGATAAGATTTGAGAAGCAGTGTCTTCGATAACTCCCATAGAGATTTCGGACGAGCAAGGGGCGGCCGAGCTTCGTACGGCACCGCACGAAGGGTTGTTGCGCTCGACGGCGCGGTATATGTTGAGGACCGAGGTGCATACGTTCGCTTTTTCGGTCGCGGCGAATTCGATTCTGTCGTTCTTTCCATTTCTGTTGTTGCTGATGACGTTGATCAGGTATGTCTTTCATTCGCGGGTGATGTACAGCGTGATCGAAAACCTGCTGCGCGACTATATTCCTACGGGGCAGGAATTCGTGATCCGAAACCTGAATGCGCTGGTGACGGCGCATCAGCGGGCGCAGGTTTTTTCGCTGGCCATGCTGCTGGTGACTTCGACAGGAATTTTTCTGCCGCTTGAAGTTGCGCTGAATCGCGTCTGGGGATTCCCGAGCAATCGATCTTACCTGCGGAATCAGTTGATCTCGCTGGGACTGGTGTTTGCGTGCGGGACGCTGGCGCTGCTGTCGGTGGGATTGACGGCTGGAAATTTGGCGATTGTGAAGAGCGCGCTGCACGGCTATGGCGCGTGGTATATCACGCTGGTGGACTTCATCACCATGAAAGTATTTTCCATCCTGGCGACGATTGCGATTTTTTTTCTGGTGTATTGGCTGTTGCCGAATGGGAAGGTGCCGGCTCGGGGAGTGCTGCCGGCGGCGGTGATTATGGGATTGCTGTCGGAGGCGTTGAAATATGTGTATATCTTCGCGCTGCCGAGGCTGAATTTTGCGGAAGTGTATGGGCCGTTCGCGATCTCGGTCAGCCTGATGTTCTGGGCATTCTTGTCGGGAATGCTGCTGTTGACGGGGGCGTATCTGTCGGCGCGGAGAATACGGGTGGATTTGTAATTGGTAATTTAGTTTGTGATCGGCGATTTGGATTTAGTTTTAGATTGCGAATTGTAGATTTTATAACGTCCATCTCGTCGCCGATTTTGGAAAGCTCTTCTCGATGAATCCGAAAACCTTGGTGGGACGCACTCTGTAGATTGGTTCTTTCATGCTGCGCGGATCCATTTTGTACTTCTTCTTGTAGGCAGTCGCGATGCGCTCGAGTGCAAAAGCATCTTCGACTTCGACCGCTTGTCCCTCGATGATTACTGCTTTGGCTGCGTCGTCGTTGGCGATGGTGCAGGCGGAATTGGCGGCGAGGTTTTGGCCTTTGCGGGATTTGCGTCCGGTGGAGAAAGAGAACGCGTCGTCGACCCACACTCCCCAGAGTGGCATTACGTGCGGGCGTCCGTTAGCCGCGTGGATGGTGGACAGCCAGAAGGTGCGGCAGTTGTTCATTTTTCTTGCGACCCAGGCCCATGAGAGCAGGCCTTTGCCCTCTTTCGCGACAACGATGCCGTAACCGGGAGCGTGCGGGCGATCGGCGTTGGGTTGCGACTTAGCAGTGTTCTTCTGGTGTTTGGTGGCGCGCGGCGTCATGTGGCGACCTCCTTGGCTTCTGCGGCGGTGGCGACTGTTATATTTCTGCTCACCTTGTTTCTGCTCACCTAGGCACTTTCATTGCACTGGCTTTTAGCGGGCGGGGGCGCCCGCTCCACACTCAGACCTCACACTTCACACTCACACTTCACACTTGCTAGCTCTTCAATTCATGCACGGCACGATAGGCCTGATCGATGGCGCAATCGGTGTAGGCGTAAGCGTCTGCGTCGGCGTTGGCGATGGCCAGACGTCCGAAGGGCTTGCGCGCTATCTGGCAGGGCGTCTCGGTGCCTTCCAGCCAGAACTTGTCGAAGAGCGAATTGTATTCGTAGGCGTAGCCGTGCGGCCAGCGGTTGACGGTGATTTCGAGAATGTCGCGGGCGGGATCGAATCCGCCGGGACCTAGCATGCGCGATAGCTGATCGCGAATGCTGCGCTCGTAGGTTTCGAAGGTCGTCTCGTAAAGCTGGATGCGGCCCATTCTGTGCTGGTCGCGGGCGGGCAATCCTGGCTCGCACGCCGCTTTCATCATGTGAACGACTATGGGATCGTCGGGAGTTTTTGTGCACTCGTAGCCGCCGATGCTGACGGGGATGTCGAGGTTCACGGCGGTGTGATACATGCCGGGGGCGTAGATGGTGCTCGCGGCGAGTTTCTGGAAGGCGGTCCAATTGCGCGCTAGAACATTGGTGTAGAGGAGCGGAACTTTTTGCGCTGAGGCTAGCGCGTCTTTTTGCGGCTGCGGCAATTCCTGCGCGATGTAGGGAATCACTACATGCCAGCAGGCGAGGATGCAGTTGGCGGCGCGCACGGTCTGGAGTTTCTTGTCGGCAAAGTAGGTGACTTCGACTTCCTTGGCGCGATCGGGCTTGCCGACGTGTTTCACTTTAACGACCGTACTGTTGAGGCGAATACGGGTCCAATACGACGGCTCGTCGAGCTTGGAGTAGTCAACCTTCGCGAGCACAATGCCGGTGGGTGAGATTCCGGGAATCGCCTGCGGGATCAATTTGCGCACGAGCAGGCGGGCGATGGAAGCGTTGCCATCGGGAAAATGAAAGAAGTATTTGTCGGCCTCGGCGTTGGGGATGCAATCGCGGTTCATGCCTTTGCCGGGAGCGGGGTCGAGATTGAGGCCATCGAATCCCTTGTATCCGAGGCCCCAGGCATCCTGCGCGGAAACAGCATCGATGCCTACGCCGAAGAGCGGATGAGGCTGCGCTTGGAAAAGTTTGACGATCTCAGCGCTGACGCCGGCAATTTCGGTCAGATATTTGGCATAGGTGATGCGGGCCAGGCGGGCTTTCTTGTCGTTGGAACTCAGACCGGGGAGATAGTCTTTTTTTTCTGTAAGGAGACGCTGAAAATCCTGTTTTGCTTTGTCGGAGAAGGGAGCTTCTTTCAGAAAAGCGCGCAGCTCGGTTTCGCCGCTGGCTTCGTTGATGCCGCTCTCGTCGCTAGAGGAGCGAGCGGCATTGTCGACTAAGCGGTCTGCGCCAAATGTTTCCTTGTCGAAAAAGATTTTGGGCTTGAGGCCGAGGGATCGGTAGAGATCGCTGCTTACGTATTTGTGATACGAGGGAACGTCGATGCCAAGCTCTGCGATAAGGGCTTTTGCAACTGGGCTGTATGGGGCGGGGCTTTCGATGGAGTAGGTGCCGCCGTAGCCGAGCCAGGTGCGATTGCCGGCGCGAAATTCGTTGCGCTTGGCGTGGCCGCNNGCGGCCAGCGGTTGACGGTGATGGCGGTGATGTCACGGGCCGGATCGAAGCCGCCGTCCGACAGCGTCCGGCCGAGCTGGTCGCGGATGTTGCGCTCGAAGGTCTCGAAGGGCGTCACCAATAGCTCGGCCCGCCCGGCGCGGTTCTGGTCGAATTCGGTGAGGCCCGGCTGGCAGGGGGTCCTCGTCATATGGACGAGGATCGGCCTCTGCGGCGACCGCTCGGTGGCATAGCCGCCGATGTCCACCGGCCAGTTGAGGCGGAAGGAGGTGTGGTAGCTCCCAGGCGCCATCGCTCCGGCGAGCCCGAGCTTGGCGAACGCCGTCCAGTTGGCCAGGGCGACGCTGGTGTAGACGAGCGGCGTCTTCACCAGGGAGTGGAGGGCGCCCTTCTGGACCTCGCCCATCTCCGGGCAGAGGTAGGGGATCATCATATTCCAGCAGGCCAGGACACACTTCGCCCCGCCGACCACGAAGACCTTGCCGCCACGCGCGTAGGCGACCTGGACGCCCGCCGGCGAACCGCCGGCGCCGAGGTTGCGGGCCCTGACGCAGATGCTGGAGAGCCGGATGCGCACCGGATTGGCCGGCCGGTCGAGTGCGGCGTAATCGATCCTCGCCGTCACCATGTCGCGGCAATCCCCGTCCGGCGCCGCGCCGGGGATCAGGCTTCGCACCAGCAGGCGGGCGATCGAGGCGTTGCCGTCGGGGAAGTGGAATTTGTACGATCCGCCGTCGGCGGCGTAGCCGGCCGGGGTGTATCCCATCCGCGGCGCCGAGCCGGGCTCGAGGTCGAGCCCCTGGAAGCCCGGCAGGTCTATGCCCCAGCAGTCCAGCGCCGAGACCGCGTCGATGCCCACACCCCACTCCCCGTGGGTGTGGCTCTGGTAGAAGGGGATAACCGCCGGATCGACCTTGGCGATGTCGAGCAGGAAGTCCTTGTAGCTGACCCTCGAGAGGCGGTCCTTCTTCGCCTCCGAGGTCAGGCCCGGCAGATAGTCGACCTTGCCGACCTCTACCCGTTCGATGTCGGCGCGGACCGCCGCCGGGAGCGGCGTCTTGGCCAGGAACTCCGGCCACGAGCCCTCGGCCTCCTCGTAGCGGTTGGGGGCGCCGGTCACCAGGCGGTCGACCCCGAAGGTCTCCTTGTCGAAGAAGACGCCGTATTTCAGACCCAGCGAGGGATAGAGGTCCTTACGGTCGCAGTCCCCGGCGAGCGCCGGCGGATCGATGCCTAGGCTCTTCAGGAGGCCGTCGGCCGCCGGGCTGTAGGGATAGGGACTGTCGATCTCCAGCGTGCCGCCGTTCAGAAGATGGAGCCGTCCGCCCAGCTGGAACTCGTTGCGCTTGGCGTGGCCGCCGAAGTCGTCGTGGTTTTCTAGAATCAGGACGCGGGCGCCATCGCCGGCGGCTTTGCGGAAAAAGTGAGCCGCGGCGAGTCCGCTGATGCCTCCGCCGACGATGACGAGGTCGTAGGATTCGCCGGTGTCGACGGGGCGCGGAGCGTGGTTCCAGAAATCGCCATCGCGGACGCTGTGCATGGTTTCGAAGGATCCGGGATGAGATCCGCGGAGGCCGGTTTTGGCGGGAGGGTAATAGCCGGGGACGTCTTGTGGTTGAAGATCGGAAGCAGCGGCGGCTTGCATTTCCGGCGGAATGATGGCAGCGCCTATGGTGAGCGCTACGCCGTTCAGAAAATCGCGGCGGGTGATGCGCGTGTGCATTCCTAGTTCTTGATCCCGTTTTTTCGATTGTGATGAAAGAGATTCGTCTGACACGGAGCCCTCTAGCGAAGGCAGTTTATCATTCTGCGGACACTAGTCGGCATCTCGCCCCGCCGCGCCGTGGGCGAGACGCCCCGGGACAGCCGGCAAGATGCCGGCGCTACTCGTTTTCCGCGCCCAATCACGCGGTCACAGCATTAGTCGCCCGGCGAATCGCCGCTTAGGCGGTCGTTCGCACGCAGGCTGGCGGTTTCGAGGCCGGAGTGCGCGGTGGCTTCGAGCACTTCATTCCAAAACGAAGTATTGGGATCGACGGCGGCCACTCCGATCTGGCCAACCGCCGGAGTGTCCTCCGCTCCGACCCAGGCTACGCGAAATGGTTCGCGGTTTCGTCCACGGGCGAGGGTAACGACAGCGCCCGGGCCGAGCAGTCCGTGAACGCCTTCGAGGAGCGCTCCGCGGCGGCTTATATTGATGGTCATCACTCTTTGGTCGAGGGGACGACCCCTGACGTCGGTCGCGGTGAGCAAAACGGGCAAGGCGAGATCGATGCGCGGGTCGCGGCGCTTGCCGAGGCGCTGGGCGCGCAGATCGTTCAGGAATTGTTCTGGCGTCAGGGCTGCGCCTTTGCGAATCAATTCCAGGAGCGGGTCGGGAGATTCGGCATCATCGGCTGCGTGGGGCGCGGGGGGCGGGAGTTTTTTCTGAGCTTCTTTTGCATTTTCCTTGCGTCCTACGAAAATCTTGGGGACTGCGCGGCTGTTCATCAGTTGGCGGATGAGTTCCTCGACTCGCGCCGGTTGATCGCTCGCGGAGGGAATGGCGAACTCGACACCCATGCCGGTTTGCGGATGCGAGACGCTTACCACACCATCGAGGAGAAACTCCGCATCGAGGATGCGGGCGCTCATTAAAACTGGGGTGCCGGCGGGAAAGGGCGTTGCGGTCTCCAAGTAGCAACCACCGGCGCTGATGTCGGCGAGGCGCCAGCGTCGCGGGGGAGAGGGTTTTGCGGGCTGGTTAGGCTGCGGCTTTGAGACTTGCGGCTCTACGGCTGGGGCGGCGAGCTCTTCGATTTTCCAATCGGAGGGGGCATATTCGATGCCCCAGAAATTGCCGGGAATATCGAGTTCGAGGCCCACGAGCCAGGTCTCGGGATCGCCACCCAGGGGCACAACTTCGGCCACTCGCGCCGTGGTGTGGCGCTGCGCCGAAACGATCTCCAGGCGAACTGGAATGCCCTGCCCGAATTCACAGGGCGCAATCAGGCCGCATCCGTGGGCGTTCACGAGGGTGGTATTGCACTGTTCGGAAAATGGCTGCGCGGAATCGAGGCTGGTCACTCGGACAGGAATTTCCAGGGGCAGGCGAGTGCTGCGCCGGATCGCGTGCTGTGTTTTTTCCGAATGGCCCATAGATTTAGTGGTAATAGGGAGAAGATCGGGGCCAATCGCTCCAGCGACAAGTGCGCATTCATCATGCTAGATCACAAGAAAGCGGTGAGCACGGAATTTCGGCGACCCGGTTTCCAGTTAGACACTAGCGCGGCCTGCGTGGCGACAGGCGGCAAATGACTCGTTAGCCAGCAAAGGGCTACCTCAGCGGGTAGAGAGAGTACTGAAAACTCATGTGGGGCGGGGCAGTTGCCTCAGCGGCTGAAGCCGTCATTGAAAACAGGTCTTTTATCGCAGCGGTAAACCGCAGCGCCACCCAAAAGCAAGAACAAAGGCGCGTTTTTCAGCAAACTATAGAGGCGCAGCCGAGACGAAGCTGTTATCGCAGCGCTGAAGCGCGGCGCCACCCAAAGACAAAAACAAAATCGAGTTTTTCCTTAGGCTACTGACACCTGTAGCGCCGGCATCTTGCCGGCTTTCCCGAGGCGTCTCAGGCTAGGCGCGGCGGGCGAGGACGCCCGCCGGACAGCCACCGGGGACGGCGGCGATACTCTAACGGCGGCGCTGCTCGATGGGATTACTTGCCGACGTACGTGCGCGCTGTGCCTATGCCTGCGCACAAGTCCCAGCCGATCGTGCACTGTGATGCACCTTGGGTGATGTCGTAGAAGTCGGCTGCGTACTCGGCCTGGTTGGCTAACTCGTCATACATCATAGTTAGTTCGGCCGCGGTCGTCTTTTGTTTGCTGGCGGCGGCATTGACGATTCCGGCGAAGGTGGGCGAGGCCCAACTCGTGCCTCCTACGGAATACCAGCTGCCCTGGAGATAAATTGGGGCGCAACAGAAATCGGAGGCAACGTCGGGATATCCGCGGTGGGTGCCGACGATGTTGGAAATGCCATTCTGATATGCGGGACGGGGCTCGTAAGGACTGAAGTCGCCGCCTCCTCCGCCATAGACCTCTTCAACAAAATCGCCTTTGCTGTTGCGGTCGAAATATGTGCCGCCGACCGAGACGACGTTGGGAGACGCGCCCGGATAGATGCTGACGCCAATGCCCGAGTCGCCGGAAGCGGCGAAGTAGACAACATCTTTATGCTTGAAATATTTGTCCCAGGTTGTCTCTTCGGCAACTTCGGGGTCGCCCCAACTCATGCTGACTACGCCGCCGCCATTTTCAGCGACGAGTTTCGCTCCGAGCAGCACGGCCGCCCAAGTAGGGTCGGTCGCACATTGTTGGGCCACACACAGCACTGATTCGACCAGGAAGAGCTTCGCTTTGGGCGCCATGGCATGGGCCCACTCGATATCCAAGGCCTCCTCGACTTCCCAATCGGAATAGGATGGCGGCTCTTTGGTGCCGGTCCAGGCAACGGTAAAGTCAGCAGCGGGTATGCCGTAATAGGTATCGAAGGCGGCGAGGTCGGAGGCGGCGGTGGGGTAGCTGCCGGCGTCGATGATGGCGATCGCTCCCCAGCCGCCGGTGGGCACGGCGGTGCTGGTGGCGACGGGGCAGCCGGCGGGTCCGGCAACTAACTGATAGACGCAGGCCAGGGATCCGGGAGTTTCTACGCCTCCGGGAGGGGTGTTTTGCGGCTGGTCAGTGTCGACGAAGAAATAGTTGGTGTGATGGCGGCCGGGGCGCGGGACGCTGGAGTCGGGGATGATGATTTTGTGTCCGTTGAAAACGCCTTCGGTGCGGGCTTGGGCGGAGGCTGGTGAAGAGAGACCTGGTAGGAGTGCGACGATTCCGACGACGAACATCATTGCAAAACAACGTTTCATGTTGCTGGCTCCTTTTGCGCCGTCGGTAATGATGACGGTTGCAGCGGGCAAAAGCAAGCTGGAACCCGCGTGAGAAGCGGGGAGGATTGCGCAATGATTTTCACAGTGGGAGCGAGAAGGAGTCGTGTATCACGCGTGAGAAAGTGGCGTCGATCTGTTTGACGCACCACGCTAGAGGGCGGACGCGGCTAAAGAGGCCGCGGAAAAAGTTATTGCAAGCGCCAGAAGCGTACCGCAGGCGCTAAAGCGCGGACTCATTTTCAGCGACTTACCGGCGCGAGTAGAACTCGTGCCCTTCCCAATGCGGCCGTGAATCGAGTTTTTCCGCGAGCTGTAAAGCCGCGCCTTTTCAAGGACGTTACAGCGATCGTTTATCGCAGCGGTAAACCGCTGCGCCACCCAAAAGCAAGTGCAAAGACTGGTAAACCATTGCGCCACCCAAAAGGAAAGCGAATTTCTAGTGGCCGCTTTGGGCTGATTTCAGGTCCTTGCGGATCAAGGCGAAGTCGAGCAAGAAGCCGAGGCCCGCGGCGAAGGGGACGATGCCGAAGGCGGCAGCTCTCCAGACATCGGGATCCTGGCGCGCGATCAGAGACATCATGATTGTGTAGCCGAGAGAGATGGCGGCTAAGAGAATTCCCCAGCGGCGGGAATGGGCGGCCTCGGAGAGGTCGGGCTCCATGGCAACGTTGGCGCCGCGTGCGATGGCGGCGAGGCGCTCTTCGGTCCGCAGCCTGCGAACGCGGTAGTAGGTGTACATGGCAGCTAATGGAATTCCGAAAAACAGCGTGACTGCTACTAAACCGATAAAGTTTCCGTCCATGGCGAGCTCCTTTTTGCGGGCGTCGTCTGCGCCCTGCTTCGTCTGGATTTAGATACGGAAGGTGGTTTGCGGAAGTTCCGTGCGCGCTAAGAGCAGCGGACAGGAGTGTCCGCTCCACGCGCTCGTCTGTAGCGCCAGGCGATCAACGCCAAGCCGGAGGCTAGAAGAAGGATCGTCGAGGGCTCGGGGGTTACGGTGCCCCGTCTTGGCGGTTTGTGGTGGCAAATACCTTTTTTGTCTATGTCGCCTACAGCACAACCGCCGAGAAGGGGTCCGCCGAAGGGGACGTAGGGGAAGATGAATCCGCCGGCAAAAACCTGGGGAGGCGCGGGCGAACCGACGGGCAGGTCGGGTGCGCCGAGGACGGGCCGAGGTGTAAGCGACGGGGCCGCGTCGACGGCCAAGACAGGGTGGTCCATCACGTCGACATCGGGCTCTTCGTTCGAAACCTCGGGCTGGATGGTATCGGAGATCTGGTTCCCGCAACGGGCGCGGGCGGTGATTTTGCCATCGGTAAGCAGGAGTTCGCCGGGATGGAGGCGAACTTTGCGGCGCGTCCAGTAGACGGAGTCACGGATACGGTATGACAGGTAAACTTCGCGAGCTTCGGTGGCGCGCAGGAGGCGGGCGTGAGTGAAATCGAAGCGGGCATAGTGGCGGCGCACAATGTAATCGCGCAACGCGGCATAGCGAAGATCTTCGGAATCTTTAACGCCTCCGGGGATTACTGAATAAGGATAGACGCCAGGGCTGCGAGGGAAGGTCTTCTGAGGCTTGGACTGTGCGGCCAGCAAAGCGAGATTGTTGCGGACATTTCCGCGGGTCCAGAGAGAGCTGGGCGCGAGGCGGGATTCATGTCGGGAGAGTTCGGAGAGATAGGACGGGGCGAGTTGCCAGCAGGCAACGGCGAGGACCGTGCCAATAACCACCGCAACCAGGATGCGCTGCATGCGCAGACGACGGCGATACCAACTGCGCCTTCTGCGCAGACGTTTGGCGGGCGTAAGGTGGTTCGAAATCAAATCATTTGGCGCAAGATCGCTCGACGCAGGATCGATCGACGGGAGATCGATCGACGGGAGATCGTTCGATGTAAGGTCGTTCGATACGGGGTCGCCAAAAACAGGGTCTTTCAAACAGCACTCCTACAGGGCAGTGCGGCACATGGCCGCAGAGGGAGAGCCACACTTGTTTAGAGCACTCCTGCGTCCAAAACCGCGGCTGGGAACCGGCTCGAATACAGGAACTTAGGGTATAAGACCGTTCATCTTAGCAGGGTTGTGCAAGGAATTTCACTCCAAAACGATACTCTGTGAGGCGCACTTCCCTGTTTGGGAAAATACTTTATGCAGGGCACTGGCGCCACGCCACTTCGGTGGGGGGGTGGCGGGTTTGGGTAGTGTCCTAATTTGTGCAAGTTACGAAAAGTAGCGGCGGAATCCTTGCCGACTCCGAAAGCGTCCTCGCGCTCGCCTCGGCGGGCAGGATGCCCACCGGACAGCCGCCGGGACGGCGGCGCTACAATGGGCGCGCTGTGTGCCTTCAACGCCCGAAGTGATAGGTGACACTGGCGCTGGCATAGGAGGGGATGCGAACTCCAACTACTTCCTGGATGGTGAAGGGATCGCAGGGTGTTGGAGGATTAATGTATTGGCAGAAGTTTTCCGTGGTTTGGCCGGTATAGCCGGCGGCGATTAGGAAATTTACTCCGGCGGTCAGGCGGCCATTCATGAAGGGGCGAACCGCTGCGCCGCGAAATTCTTTCACTGAAGTGCCGGTGCATTCGGCGGTCACGTCGGGCAGGCATCCGGTGCCCAAGGGTTTGACGCCCACGAATTCGAACTCGCCGCGCATTTGTAGATGAAAGGGAAGCTTCTGAATCGTTCCCAACAGATCAAAGAGAGTGCGCGGTGCTTCGGGGGTGGGCTGACCGGTGTCGAGGTCGCGCGCGTCAGCTTTGGAAAATGTCGCGAGCAGGGAGCCCTGACTGAAGGTTTGGCGCAGGGCAATGGTCAAGAATCGCAGGTGGCTGGGGCCTTCGTTGAACTGGAGGCCGGTATCGGGATCGATCTTCGCCAGTTCGGCGCTGCTGGTAACGTGGCCGAGAGTAAGTTTGAAATCTGTGGTGTGGACAGTTTTGCTGGCGACGAGTTGGTACGAATGCGCCGTGGCTACAGGCGTGCCGGGCGCGGTACCGGTGCCGATGCGAGGATCTTCGGTAAAGAAAGCCTGGCCGAAGCTGAGCGAGAGCAGGGGAAGATACCAGGATTCCTTGGGCAAAAAAGAAATTGTCGCCTTTGGCGAATTCACGCCCACCCAATTTTGAAACGAATTGCTGGGGTGCAGCAGATCGTCGTTGTCGACGTCGATTTCGTCTCGCCGCCAGCCCAGGTAGTAACGGAAATGGCGGGCGAGATTGCCTTCGGCGGCGGCGTAGGGAGTTAGCGAAGTTATGGTGACATTGTTTCCATCGACGGGCATGAAGGGACCGTAGTAACCGGGATCGCTCGAGTTGAAAAAATTGTAGTGGTCGAGATCATCGCGGCGGGGAGCTTCGCGGTTGTAGTCGAAGCCTGCGAGAAGGGAAAGATATTCGGCGAGTTTATTGACGTAGTTGGCGCTGGCGCCGGCGACGGTGCGGAATTCACTCTGGCGGATGAGGCCCTGTCCGAAATCTGAAAAGAGGGAAAGATTGTAGGTGCGAAAAAAGCTGGAGAGTTGGAGTTGCTGATTGCGGCTGAGCTGCCAGACGTCGTTCACGGCGACCAGCGCGGTGTGGGTTTGATCTTTTTGACGGGGATCGATGGTGTCGCCGTAATTGGGAAACTGGTTGTCATCTTGATTTTGGGCAAAGATGGGGACGAGTCCGGGAACGTAGGAGCGGCCGAAATATCCGATGCCGAATAATGTGATGCGGTGCTGGGCGGCGTGAAAGATTCGTTGGCCATTGAATTTGTATTGCTGGCGATGTTCTAGGCGGTCGAGGAATCCGTTGCCATAGGAGGCTTCGAAGGCGAGGAACGAATCGTGGGACGGGCTCCATCCGGCGACGGCGTCGAGGTCGCGATAGTCGGCGGTGATGGTTAGAAACGGGTCGAGGCGAGAGCGCAGGCCATAGGTGGCGGCGAGATTGACGGAGTGATTCCCTTCGCGGACGTTGAAGGCTCCGCCATCGATTTGCACGCTCTCCAGAATTTCGGGAATGAAGATGTTGGGATCGGAGTAGCCGTTGCCGTGCGCGTTGGCTGAAAGATTGTTGGGCACGAGATAGCTGCCTACGGCGATGTATTGGGCGATGGGTTCGCCGTGATCTCCGGCGACTCCGGGCGCAAAGTATTGCGGAGCCTTGATGCCGCTGGATGCGGTTTCGATGGGGTATCCAGGAATGGAGACGGGCGCGCCGGGACGGCCAGGGTTGGCGTCGAGCAGATCTTGCCGCACGAAAACTTTCAGGGCGGGATCGGGGGTGAGGACATCGAGTTCATTGACGTCGGCGGTGACGCTCACGCTTTCGGCGCGAGTGGAGAGTTCGACCATGCTGATTTCGATTTCTTGATTCGTGGCGGGGCGCGGATGGAGCGTGATGGAACGGGTTACAGGGCGAAAGCCGGGTGATTCTATGGTGAGATCGAAATCGCCGGGAACGTCGATCGTGATTTCGAAGCGGCCGTCGGGTCCGGACGTTGCTTTCGCTGACGCCGGATTTTTCTTGAGATCACTATTGCGGGCGATTATTTGGATCGATGCTCCGGGCAAGACATTACCTTGCGGATCGCTGACGCGGCCTTTGAGGATGATTGACTGGGCGAGCAACGGAAGAGGCAGCAGCAGGAACAGGAGAACACGCGAAAGGAATCTCGGAATGTCGGGGCGGTTCACTTGTTCTCCGCGGCTTTCGGCGCTGGCGAGTCAGACCTGAGCGAAGTATTAGTCTACTGATTTAAGGTGAAGGGTGGTGCAGGCTTCAGAAACACCATCTCAACGTGCTAGTAGCTTTGGAGATTGCCGATGTAAGGAGATGATGGCGGGTAGCGCAGTGGCCGAGTTGTGCACTCAACAACCAGGGACGCTAGTGGTGATCAGCCGCGACTTTGGGCGGCCGCACGGTCACGGAATTCGGAAAGCATCGACGACACTCCCAGCGTCTCAAGCCAAGTCCGGTCCGGTTCCTCGATTTCAAGTCCTGTCGCACCCTGCGGATGAGCATCCAACTCGTGCGCCAAGAGATTGGCAACATAAACCGCCACCGTGCTATCGAAATCGGAATGCGGTATACGCGTTGGATGATGATGATGAGCGATGGTCTCAACGACAAGGTCGGGGATACCCCACAATCCCAGCAGGTAGGCGCCTATTTCTGCGTGTGAGGTTCCGAGGAGTTCCTCTTCAGCTTCAAAAAGTTTGCATCCCCGCGCTTTGGCGATTGCTTGTGCGGAGCAGAACTTGTCGGGCATTTTGCTGGCCAAGAGCAAGCTCCCAATATCGTGAAGCAGGGCGGCCATGACGGTAAGGTCGCGGTTTTTTCGGTCTACGGGCAGCGTGCCGGCGATGGCAGCGGTCCGCTGCGCATGTCGCTGCATAGACTCGTGAACCGTCTGCGGGATACGCGAGTTGGCTGGAAAAACTCTGAAGGCTTCGGAAGCCAGAGCCAGATTTTTGATGGTTTCCGTTCCCAGATGTGTGGCCGCGTTCTGCACGTTGGTGACTTTCTGCGCCAATCCGAAAAAAGCACTATTGACGAGCTGCAAGACTTTGGCCGACATGGCGACGTCCCGCCCAACGATATCCGCGACTTGGGTGATGGAAGTGTTCGGATCCTTCACCGCCTGGGCAAGGGATAAGGAATGATTCAGGGGATGTAACGGGGGATCGACAGAAAACCACGACACAAAGCTCCCGAATACATCCCTGCGCAAGTGCTTGAAGATATGGTGGAGCTAGTCGGGATCGAACCGACGACCTCATCGTTGCGAACGATGCGCTCTCCCAGCTGAGCTATAGCCCCTTGCGGCGGCGAGTTTAATTTTAGCAGCGTCGCTGGATTTCGCCTATATGTGAAGGCAGGTGACAGGTTGCGGGTGCGGGTTACAGGAAAAGTAAAATCAACAGCCCTCGAAATGCGGGTGCTTGAAGTCTAGAGACTATAATTTAGCGGTGAGCTCTCTGAAGGTAAAACAAGTTGCGTCGGCGGATTTCCCTACGCGGTGGGGACATTTCCTGATTCATGGATTTACTACGCGGGCGTCGGCGACGGGTGATGGAGCTAAGACAGAGGAAGCGGTGGCGCTCGTAATGGGCGAGGTGCATTCGGGGTCGCCGCTGGTGCGCATACACTCGCAGTGCCTGACGGGCGACGTATTTGGCTCGCTGCGCTGCGACTGCCGTCAGCAATTGGAGATGGCGCTGTCGATGATTGCGAATGAAGGTGCGGGCGTCCTGATCTATGAACAGCAGGAGGGGCGCGGCATTGGGCTGATGGCGAAGCTGCAGGCCTATGCGCTGCAGGATAGCGGCTTTGACACGGTGGAGGCGAACGAGCGACTGGGATTCAAGCCCGATCAGAGGGAGTTCCTGATGCCGGTTGAGATTTTGAAAGCGCTGGACATACGGCGGGTGCGGCTGCTTTCGAATAATCCGGATAAAGTGGCGGCGCTGGAACGGGCCGGGATTCAGGTGACGGAGCGGGTGCCTTGCGAGGTTGCGCCCACGGCATTTACCGAGGAATATTTGAAGACGAAGCAAGAGAAGTTGGGGCATCTGTTCACGAGCCGCAAGGGTCAGCATTAAGGGCTGGCGAGGATTCGTTGCGCGGCCGAGCGTTCCCTCAGCGGCTGAAGCCGGAACTGAAATAGCCGAGTTATCGCAGCGGTGAACCGCTGCGCCACCCAAAAAGCACAAACCATGATTTCTTGCGCGGCTGAAGCTCACGAAGCAGTCTCGTGCAGCAGACGCTTTAGGTCATCGCGGTTCTTTACCGGCAATTCTCGCAAGGCTACTTTGGCGAGAGCTATGTAGACCTCGCGGGCTCTGGGATGTTTCTTCAGAACCTCTAAGTGTTTTCGGACGGTTTCAGCGTCTCCTCGAATCAGCGGGCCGCTGAATGATTTCGCGGGGCCCAGGCGTGAGTAGTTTGCCAAGGTCTGCGTAATGATCGGCAGGCTCTTGCGGCGGGCGTCTTCGGGCGCGAATCCGGCGGCGCTGGCGGCCTCTTCGAGCGTAACTAGGAACGCGACGAGCAGCGGCGAGGTCATCGTCGCCCAGGCGTGATAGGCGGCCTTGCGGGCTGTGGGTAATTCAAAACTTTCGCCTCCGAGAGCGCGCACTATTTGGCGCGCTAGTCTCGTGGCTGCGTTGTCGCCCTCGATCGCGAAGGGCACAGTGGACTGGAACCCGTATAAATAAGGATGCGCTCCGGCAACGAAGGTCATCAGTGGATGCGCTGACGCGACCATTACGCCTGCGGCGCGCAGAGGATAGAGTTCGCGGCTGGAGAGCGCTCCGCTGGAGTGCAGCGCGAAGCGAGGTATTGTTTTCTGATGCGTGAGCACCCGCGCGAGCAAGTGATCCGACAAGGTCGAAGCGGCGCGCCGAATCTCATGGTCGGGGACGCAGAACCACAGAAGAGTGGCGTCGAGGCCGGCGGAGTGGGCGGTGACAGCTTGCGCGCCGACTTTCGTGGCGAGTTGGCGCGCTTTACGCCGTGACGAAGGGGAATCGCGCGCGATAATTTCGTTGATCTTGAACCCGGCGTGGTTGAGCGCGACGGCGAGAAAAGTGGCCAGGCTGCCGGCTCCGACGAGGGCCACGGTTGGCTTCTTATTTGCGGGTTTATTGATGTTTAGATTTTGGGGCATTCGCTGCCGGTCGCTACTCGGCTCACCGGCGCAGCATACCTTAATATTATTGTTATGGCGAAATCTTCAGGAATGAAATCAGCAGGAATGAAGTCGGCAACGAAATCGGCCGGGACGAAATCGACGCTCGCGCGCGTCATTTCTTCGCGCGTGAGTTATCAGGGTCCGGTGTTCAGCGTCACTACGGATGAGGTCGAAGAGCCGGGCGGCGTGCGCGCTCGGCGCGACGTGATAAGACATTCCGGATCGATTGTTGTGCTCGCGGTTGATGATGGGGCGGTGGACGACAGGGCACGTGCACGCTCGAAGAAAGCCGGGCGAGGAAGCGAGGCGCGGATACTGCTGGAACGGCAATATCGACACGCTGCGCATTCGATGATGTGGGAGTTGCCCGCTGGGCGCATCGACGATGGAGAGACGGCGATCACCGCGGCCAAGCGCGAGTTGCTGGAGGAAACTGGCTACTCGGCGCGGCGGTGGAAGAGGATTCTGCATTTCTATGTGAGTCCCGGATTTCTCGACGAGACCATGACTATTTATCTGGCGCAGGGCCTGCGCGCCGGAGTCGCCCAACCGGAAGCGGACGAGCGAATTGCCGTCAGATTTTTCACACTGACAGAGGCGAAAAAGATGGCGATCGGCGGGAGCATACGAGATGCCAAGACCATCTGTGGCATCCTGTGGCTAGCTGAGATGGGGCGACTGGCGCGCTAGAACGAAAGTCTGGTCCGCACCTTACCTCGGCGGAGGCGTTTTCGCGCACTTCTCTGCCCCACCACGCTTACACGGTGCTGTGACGCTAATCCTTGACAGTCCTCGCGGTGAGCAGCACAATGCCTACACAATTTTTGCGGAGTCTTGGAATTGCGCCTTTTCGGGAGAAATCCGCAAGAAAGAGGGGGCCGAACGTGGAACGTTTGAAAGGCACCGTAAAGTGGTTTAACAACGCCAAAGGATACGGTTTCCTCGGGCGAGACGACGGACCGGATGTTTTCATTCACTACAGCTCAATCACCACCGAAGGCTACAAGAGCCTGCAGGAGGGCGACAAGGTGGAGTTTGAGATTGTGCAGGGACAGAAGGGGCCGCAGGCGGCTAATGTAAGCAAGCTTCCCTGAGGTTGTAAGTGGTAATTAGCAGAGTTTAGATATCGCGGGGTTGGAGTGTCTCCGGCGCTGAAATTGTTGCGATCAGGCGCGCGGCCGTGTTGTTGAATCGATTCCCACTCGGGTTTTCTTCTGCTCTCGTTTTTGTCGCTTGCTCGTTCCCTTACCGCTTCGATCCCACACTAAGTCGATCACACATTAAATTGGCGCAGGTGATGGTCGAGGTGCTTGTACATTCCAGTGCTCCACTCGTGTGGCGTGAGCAGACCGAAAAAGGGATGCGGATGCTTTGTGCATTGCGCTTCCCCGCCCTGATGAAATTGCCGGACACGAATTTTGAGTTGGTCCTGTTCACGGCTGAAATCTCGCTGATCGGATACGACCAGGCTCTTGTCGGTGGGGCTGCTCCGGGAAAATGGCTTATCGTTGCTGAAGATAGGCTTCACCATCGGTCCGATGATCCGACCGATCAGGATGCGCGGCCTTACGAGACGTCCGGAGGCGAGGTCGAGCGCGGCGGAGCAATGCGCCATCATCTGCGCAACCTCCATTTTGCCCCATTGCCGGTGCGCCGCCGGTTGAAGCTTGTCAATCCGCGAGATCAGTTCGTCGACAGCGTCTGGTTGGAAGAGATTTTTCACGGGCGTGGCCTCCGGAGGTGATGGAATGGCGAGCATCATAGCACTGCGCGGCGCCGGTGGGCTGGTCTCGGCCGCGCGACCGGCAAGAGTCGAGGGAACTCTGGTGGGTCAAATTGCCCCACAACTTTTGATCCTACTTGCAAAACGCCACGCGCTGGCCAGCGCTAGGTTTAGGACAGGAACAGGATAACGAGAGTAACCGACGGGGCGAGGGTGGCCGGTTTGCTGGCATGTAAGATAAAGGAACAGGAATGGCAGGTAGATGGCACAAGATGGTGGCGCGCATCTCCCGAATGGACTGGGAAGAGATTCGTGTGCGCATGGGTCAGAGCGTGGGCAAGCGGCGTGACCTGCTCCTGCACCTCTTGGGGGTACGCGCTGGGTCGATTCCGCTCAATGGAGATGGGGCAGGGCGGCCGGGACATTTCTTTTTCTCGGCGAGCGAGATTTCGAAGAGCGAGCTTTCTGGCGGCGAGGCTGTGGCGCGCGCGGAACTGTTGCGCAAGTATCTGCCCAATGAAGCGGTCGAAATTTTGCGCGAGGGCGATGAGATTTGCGAGCATCGTTTTCGCTTGCTCGGCTACGAAAATCTCAGGTTCGCTCTGGAACCTGTGCGCGAGCGAGCGGACGATGGCGGGAACCAGATCGACTGGCACCTTGATGCGGTGCATGGCAAGCGCGCGCCTCTGGAGCCATGGTTCAAGATTCCTTTTCTCGATTTCGCCGTGGTGGGCGATCACAAGGTCATATGGGAATTGAACCGGCACCAGCATCTGTTGACGCTCGCCAAGGCGCGACTGCTGAGTAGAGACGAGAAGTACACTCGCGAACTGATGGCGCAATGGCGGAGCTGGAGCAGGGCGAATCCTTATCCGCTGGGGATCAACTGGGGAAGTACGCTGGAGGTGGCCTTTCGCAGCTTGTCGTGGATTTGGGTGGACCAGTTGCTCGGGCTAACGGCAGGCGCAGAGTTTCGCGCGGAAATGGCGCCGGTGTTGGCTTTTCATGGCCGTTACATTGAACGGTATCTTTCCACGCATTTTTCTCCGAACACACACCTGCTGGGCGAAGCGCTGACGCTGTTTTTTCTTGGAGTTTTATATCCGCAAATGCCGCGCGCCGATCGCTGGAAGGAATCGGGATGGCGGATTGTGTTGCAGGAGGCGGAGCGGCAGGTGCGTCCGGACGGCGTTTATTTCGAGCAATCGCTGTACTACCACGTTTATGCGCTCGATTTCTTTCTCTATGCGCGGCTGTTGGCGGCTCGGAACGACATGGAAATTCCGCGGGCGTTCGACGCGGTGCTGGGACGAATGCTCGATGTGGTGGAGACGCTGGCGCAGGCTGGTCCGGCGGAGGGCTTTGGTGATGACGATGGCGGGCGGTTGTGGAATCCGCGGCGAAATCGGACGGAGCAGATGACGGATCCGCTAGCGCTTGGGGCGCTGATCTACTCAAAGCAGTTTTCTGCAGCACGGTTGACGGAGGAAGCGATCTGGTTGTTTGGCGAGCGAGCCGTCGACGAGCTCGGGCGTGAAGAGGCAGAGGCGGCTGTGCGTTCGAGAGCATTTCCAGACGGCGGTCTCTATGTGTTGGCCGAATCAGCGCCGTGTGCGCAGGCGATGGTAGTGGATGCGGGGCCGCAGGGCGCGGGACGGTCGGGGCACGGACACGCCGACGCGCTCAGCCTGCGGCTTACGATGGATGAGCAGCGTTGGCTGGTGGACGCGGGGAGCGGCGTCTATATCTCGAAGGACCCGGTGGATCGAAACGTGTTTCGCGGCACGGGCGCGCACAACACGATGCGCGTGGATGGAACGGATCAGGCAGTTGCGGATGCGCCATTTTCATGGACTCACATTCCGACCGTGCAAGCGGAGAATTGGATTGTTGGAAAGAGCTTCACTTACTTTGTGGGAAGCCACAATGGATATGCGCGGCTGGCAGATCCGGTATTGCATCGGCGGCACGTGCTGAAGATTGCGGGCGGGCTGTGGCTGGTGCGCGACGTTGCGCTGGGACAGGCGAAACATGAACTGGAGATACGTTGGCACTTCGCGCCCGATCTCTTAGTTCACAAAACAGGCCCGGAACGAGTAGAGATATCGAGACCGAGGGCGCGATCGGACGATACTCCGGACGATGCTGCGAACGGCACTGCGGACGGTGCTGCGAGCGAGAATCGGCTGACAATGGTCGTTCCCGAAGAAACGGTCTGGACGACGGAGGTTTCGAGGACCCTGCTTTCGCCTGCGTATGGCGCGTTTCAGCCCGCGCCGCTGGTGCGAAGTCATGCGCGAGTAATTCTGCCGGTGGAGACGGCGACGGTTCTGGTGGCTGAGGCGCGTGAGCAGGGCTCCGATGAAAATAAGCGAACGAATGATCGCGTTAATGAACCCCGCCTGGCTCGCATGGCACATGCGGCCGTCCAAGTCTACGAACTGGATTATGATGACCAGAGCCACGGCTTCTTTTTCGCACTGGGCGATGGGGCGTGGAGTTTTGGTCCGTGGTCTTCGGACGCTCGAGTACTGTATTGCCGCATCGACAAAGACAAGCTTGCTCATCTGGTGGTGATCGGTGGCACGCAGGTCGCATGGCAGGAACAGCCACTGCTGAAGGCTGTGGGGTCATCGGAACTGGAATTTTTCGAGTGGCGGCACGAGGGTGGGGTGATGAACGCGGGCGCGGACGCCTTTTCGGTGACGTCCGCGTTCGAGAAGCTGACGGGCGGTTCGCATTTATCGTCACCCGATTTCACTCATAGTCCGTTTAAGTAAAGTTCATTTAAGTAAAGCTCTTCAACCTACGCGGGGAAACCTTCAATGTGCGGGATCGCCGGCATTCTTGAATTCGGGAGCGACGCGCGGGCGAGCGCACGGGCGCTGCGTGAGATGTGCCGCGTCATCACTCATCGCGGTCCGGACGACGAGGGCTTTTACACCGACGGACCGCTCGGAATCGGGATGCGGCGGCTGAGCATCGTCGATGTGGCGGGCGGGCACCAGCCGCTTTCGAACGAAGACGGAACGCTGTGGATCGTATTCAATGGCGAGATCTATAACCATCTCGCTTTGCGCGAGCAACTGATCGCGCGCGGCCATCGCTATACGACGCACAGCGACACCGAAACTGTCATTCATCTTTTTGAGGAATATGGCGAGGACTGCTTGCAGCATCTGCGGGGCATGTTCGCCTTTTCCATCTGGAATCGCAATACGCGAACGCTCTTTATCGCACGCGACCGGTTGGGGATTAAGCCTCTTTATTACAAACTGACGCCGGAGCGGTTGTTGTTTGGATCGGAGATCAAAGCGATATTGGCGCATGGTGGGATTCGTCCCGAATTCAATCGCGCGGCGTTGCCGGAATATCTGGCGTTTGGATATTTGTCGGGAGAAGAAAGTTTCTACGCTGGAATTGGCAAGCTCTTGCCCGGGCACGCCATGACGATTGGTATGAACGGCAAGGCGGAGATTCGACAGTATTGGGATTTGGACGCGTCGACTACGCATGAGTCGCGCGATGAAAGTTATTACGTGGGAAGCTATCGCGAACTGCTGGAAGGTGCCGTCCAGAGCCATCTGATGAGCGATGTACCGCTGGGCGTATTTTTGAGTGGCGGCGTGGATTCGAGCGCGGTGGCGGCGCTGATGACAAAACTGCGGCGCGAGCCGGTGGAGACTTTTTCCGTAGGGTATGCCGAGCAGGCGCAAAGCGAATTGCCTTTTGCGCGCACGGTGGCGGATCACATTCATTCCCGGCATCATGAAGTGCTGGTCAGCGAAGAAGATTTTTTTGGAGCGCTGCCGCACTTGATCTGGCATGAAGATGAGCCGATCGTATGGCCGTCGAGCGTGTCACTTTATTTTGTGGCTAAGCTTGCGCGAGAGAGAGTCACGGTGGTGCTGACTGGGGAGGGCGCGGATGAAACGCTCGCCGGCTATACGCGTTACGCATTTACTCTGAAGAATGCTGCTATGGACCGCGCTTATCGCAGCGTGGTGCCGGGCTTTTTGCGGCGGGGGTTGCGCAATACGGTTGCGACATCTTCCCTGCTGGGGGCGACGGCGCGCCGAAAACTGGAACATACGTTTCTCGCCAAGGATGGGAATTCGTGGGCTTCTTTTTATTTCGATAATTTCTTTTCGGCGTTCGGCGAAGCGGAGCAGCGCGGATTATTGACGGATGCATTCGCGCTAGAAGCCGCGCCCAGCACGGCATATAAGAATGTCTTGGATTACTGGAACCACTCCTCGGGCGAAATGCTGCAGCGGTTGCTTTACACCGATATCAAGACCTACCTGGTCGAACTGCTCATGAAGCAGGACAACATGAGCATGGCGGCATCGATTGAGAGCCGTGTGCCCTTTCTCGATCATGTGCTGGTGGAATTCGCGACGCGAATTCCGCGGGAGGTGCAGATTCAGGGATTAGCGGGTAAGCGCATTTTGAAAAAAGCTGTGGAAGATTTGCTGCCGCACTCGATTCTCTACCGGCAAAAGATGGGTTTTCCGACGCCATGGAGCGGGTGGCTGGCGGGAGCTCGCCTCGACGCGATTCGCGCGATGCTGCTCGAACCGCGCAGCCTTGATCGCGGGTATTTTCGGCGCGAGGCGGTCGACACGTTATTCAAGGAACATCGAGCGCAACATCGCGATAACGCTGATCGTATCTGGCGATTGCTCAATCTTGAGTGGTGGCACCGGGTTTGCGTTGAGGGCGAGCCGCACGATGGAATTGGTGAGCCGGCGATGAGGATGGTTTCGTCGCGATAGGCGCTTTGGTTTTGCGCAGGCCGCTATTGGACGCTTTGAGAATGGAAAATAATATAGAGAGGAAACGAGATTGAAGATCTCGCAAAAAGGGCTGTATGCGCTGCAAGCGGTCATGACGCTTGGCCGGCGTTACGGAACCGAGACCGTCAAAATTCGGGACATCGCGATTGATAGCGACCTGCCTGAGAAGTTTCTGGAGTTGATTCTGCTGGAACTGAAGAACGTGCGCATCGTGGAAAGTGTGCGCGGGGCGAAGGGCGGCTACCGATTACGGCGCGCGCCGGAGGAAATCAAACTCAGCGAGATTATTCGCCTGGTGGATGGGCCGCTGGCTCCGTTTGGGGACGCAGATCAACTACGCAGCTTGATCGTTACCGATCCCGACCATCGCGCGCTTTACGGCGTTTTTTTGGAGGTGCGCGACTCCGCGGCGAAGATACTGGAGAGCACCAGCGTCGCTGACATCGTTGGCGGGAACGCTAAGTCGCAGAAGCGGTCGAGCGGAAAAAAGAGGCGGAAGAAGGAACCCGCTCTGGGGATCGTTCACAAGCCGGCTCAGAGCGAGTAGTTTGCGTTTCTGATCCTCTTGCTGATCGGTGCAAAAAGCAGGTCCTTCGCTCCGCTCAGGATGACAACTCTCTTTTAGTTACCCCTTCCCGATAATGCAGGGGCTTGCGCGAGCACGGTTTCATATTCGCCGTAGGCGCCTTTGAAATCGGTGATTTCGTGGGTGCCTTCGAAGTGCCAGATTCGGGTTGCGACTTCATCGATCAAATCCTCGTCGTGCGTGACCAGCAGTACCGTTCCCTGATAGCGCTGCAATGCGATATTTAGGGCGTTGATCGATTCGAGATCGAGGTGGTTGGTGGGTTCGTCGAACACGAGCAGATTCGGTTTTTGGAGAATCAGCTTGCAGAAGAGCAAGCGGGCCGCTTCTCCGCCGGAGAGCACATCGGTACGTTTCTCCGCGTCATCGCGAGGGAAAAGCATCTGGCCGAGGATGCCGCGAATTTCTTCGGTGGAGGCGGACGGATCCCACTGATGGAGCCACTCCAGGACCTTGATACCGGGCTCGATGACCGCCCTGTGATCCTGAGGGAAATATCCGACTGCGGCCTCGTGACCCCAGATGACTTTTCCGTTGTCGAGAAATGGTCCATCGTAGCCGCTGGTCTTTCGCAACTCGGATTCTGAAATTGTCGGAGAGTTGGCGAGGAGGGCATTGACCAGCGTGGTTTTGCCGGAGCCGTTGCGGCCCATTAGAGCGATCTTTTCTCCGCGGAGCACACTGGCAGTGAACCCGGAAATCACTTTCGTTTCGCCGTAAGATTTGGTAACGCATTCGATTTCTAAAATGTGTTTGCCCGACGGGCGCTTCTGGTCGAATTTGAGATACGGACGCTGAATGTTCGACCTCGCTAGTTCCGTGACTTGCAGGCGTTCGACTTCCTTGCGCCTTGACTGCACCTGGCTGGAACGGGTTCCGGCGGCGAAGCGGGCGATGAATTCATTTAACTGAGCAATCTTCTTTTCGCGTTGCGCGTTTTGCCCTTCGATTTGCGAGCGTACCTGCGTCTTTGCGATCACCATGTCATCGTAGGTGCCCGTGTAAGTGATGATGGTTTCGTAATCGATGTCGGCGATGTGAGTGCAGACGCCGTTGAGAAAATGACGATCGTGCGAGATCACGATCAACACGCCTTCATATTGATTGAGAAAATTCTTCAGCCAGTGGATCGAGTCGAGATCAAGATGGTTCGTAGGCTCGTCGAGGAGCAGGGCCTGCGGATGGCCGAAGAGAGCCTGCGCCAGCAGGACACGCATCTTTTGTCCGCCGGGTAGCTCTGACATTTTGCGCTCGTGCATCTCGTCGGGAATATCGAGGCCCTGCAAGAGAATCGCGGCGTCGGTTTCGGCGGTGTAGCCGTCTTCTTCGCCGACCATGCCTTCGAGTTCGCCTAGTCTCATGCCGTCGGCGTCGGTCATTTCGTGTTTCGCGTAGATGATTTCGCGCTCTTCGAGGGCCGCCCACAGACGGCGGTTGCCCATGATTACCGCGTCAATTACGCGATATTTATCGAAGGCGAATTGGTCCTGGCTTAGAACTCCCAGTTTGCGCGGGCGGACCACGGTTCCCTTCTGCGGCTCGAGCTCGCCGGTGAGAAGCTTCATGAAGGTGGATTTGCCGGCGCCGTTGGGGCCGGTGAGGCCGTAACGTTTCCCCGGCGTGAAACCGGTGGAAACTTCGTCAAACAGAATTTTGGCGCCGTAGCGCATGGACACATTGCCGACTGAGATCATGATATTCAGGGAACTGCGGGAATCGGTCCTAATCGTATCGGAGGAAAACGCAGCTGCTGTTACTAGGATAACACGGGTTCATCCCTACTCATTCATTCTTGCAGGCACTCGCTAAGGTCAGGAGCGTTACCACGGGGGACACAGAGTGGCACAGGGGAAAACCTACACCACTAAGGGCACTAAGGTACACGAAGGTCCACACCTGCAACGCTGGCTGATCGTGTTAGCCTTTGAGACGCATGAGCGATTCTCGGACTCCTACTGTTGACCTTCAGGCGATGGCGCGGCAGGTGATGTTGGCGCGCGGCTTTGAACCTAATTTTCCTCCGGCGACGCAGCAGCAATTGGCTGTTATCAAGGCGCATCCGCCGATGCTTATGCCTTCGGAGAAGGTGCGCGATCTGCGCGGACTGCTATGGTCCTCGATTGACAACGATACTTCGAAGGATCTGGATCAGATCGAGGTCGCTGAGCGATTGCCCGATGGCGGCATCAAAGTGATGATAGGCATCGCGGACGTGGATGCTTTTGTTGCCAAGGATTCTCCCATCGATCAACACGCGGAGAAGGAAGCGACCACGGTCTATACCGGGGTTAGTATTTTCCCCATGCTGCCGGCGGAACTCTCGACGGGCGCGTCGTCGCTGCTCCCGGATGTGGACAGGCCGGCGGTGGTCACGGAGTTTGTGGTCGATGGCAAGGGGGCGCTCGGTTCGAGCAACGTGTATCGGGCGCTGGTGCGCAACAAGGCGCAACTTACTTATAACGCGGTTGGCGCCTGGCTGGAAGGCACGGGCGCGGCTCCGCCGAAAGTTGCGGCATCAGCGGAGTTGCTGGCTCAGCTCAAGTTACAGGACGAAGCGGCTCAGGCGCTTCGAAAACTGCGCTATGAGAACGGCGCGCTGAATCTTGATACCGCGGAAGTGGTTCCGCTGCTGATCGACCAGGAGGTGACAGGAGTTGCGACGGTGGAGAAAAATCGCGCAACCGAATTGATCGAAGACTTCATGATCGCCGCTAACGGAGTAGTGGCACGGCTGCTGGAAAAAGTTTCTTCACTGCGACGCATTGTAAGAACTCCCGAGCACTGGGACGGGCTTGTGCGGGTGGCGGCGGCGCAGGGGGAAAAGCTGCCCGCACAGCCTGATTCGAAGGCGCTGAATGATTTTCTTTTGAAGCGCAAAGCGGCTGACCCCGATCACTTTGCCGACCTGTCGCTGGCGACGATTAAGCTGATTGGGCCGGGGGAATATGTGCTGGAGCGTCCGGGCGATCCTACACAGGGGCACTTCGGACTCGCGGTGCAGGATTACACGCATTCGACCGCACCCAATCGACGATTTGCCGATATTGTCACGCAGCGGCTGATCAAGTCTTTGCTCGATGGGAAGCCGGGACCTTATACGGATAACGACCTTGCCGCTATCGCCGCCAATTGCACGCAGAAAGGAGATGCAGCGAGAAAAGTTGAGCGGGATATGTCGAAGCGTCTGGCGGCCATGGCAATGAGCCATCGGCTGGGCGAAATGTTCGACGCCATCGTCACGGGAGTTACTCCTAAGGGGACATTTGTTCGCGTGCTGCAGCCGCACATGGAAGGACTGCTGGCGCAGGGTGGGCAGGGTTTACACGTGGGCGACAAAGTGCGTGCGAAACTGACGCGGACCGATGTGCAGCATGGGTTCATTGATTTCGTGCGGGCGTAGAAACGACATCGATTGCAACGATGGTTGACCTTCCCGCACCAGAACTATTTGTCTCTCCATCCGCCAAACTGGTACCCTGCTCCCGCATTGCGAATCCACGAATCGAGGCTCCCATGAAACCGTTTATCTTCGGGCTAGTTTTTCTCCAATTGCTTTCGATACAGTCGTTGGCTGCAGAGAATGACCGCAAACACGTGGTTCTGCATCCGTCGGCTGCGCGCAGCGCGTTGCCTTTCAGTGACGGCGTTATGGTGGGAAACACCTTTTACGTCGCTGGGACCATAGGCTTCGATGCCACCGGCAAGCTACCAGCCAGTGCGGAACAGGAAGCCAAGCTCGCCATGGACGGCGTTAAGCAAGTCATCGAAAGTGAGGGGATGGCTATGGATGACTTGGTCTCAGTGCAAGTGTTCTGCACCGACCTTACCCTCTATGACACGTTCAATGGCGTCTATCGAACGTACTTTCACGATCAGTTTCCAGCTCGGGCTTTTCTTGGAGTGGGGAGTTTGGTCCGAGGTGCACACTTCGAGGTCATGGGGATCGCGATTAAGAGGCCGAAGTAGCGGGCTCGTAAATCTGTTGGAGTCGTGAGCGAAGCGGCGAATCAGCCGTTCTTTTTTTCCAGTTCGGCCCAGCGCTCGTAGAGGGCGTCGAGTGCTTCCTGAGCGGCGTCGAGTTCGGACTGCGCGGTTACCAGACGCGAGGCATCGGTCGCATTGTCTGGATCTTCAAGCTCCGCGCGTTTGGCTTGCACCAACATCTCGGCATCTTCCACTCGCTGCTCGATGGTCGCGTATTCGCGCGCTTCGAGGTAGGAGAGCTTCTTCTTGGTTGTTGACGAAGTAGAGCCCGATTGCATCGGCGAAATCGGCGCTAGTGCCGCGTCTGCTTTCGAGCGCTGCGCTTGCCACTGCTCCCATTGCGCGTAGTCGGCGAAGGTGTTGGCTCCGCCTTTTCCGTTCAGGCCGAGGACGATGGTGGAGACGCGATCGAGCATGTAGCGGTCGTGGGTCACGAGGACGAGCGAGCCGGGAAAATCGATCAGACTCTCTTCGAGAATTTCGAGAGTTGGAATGTCGAGGTCGTTGGTCGGTTCGTCGAGCAGGAGGATGTCGGCGGGCTGAAGCATTAGCTGCGCGATCAGGACGCGGGCGCGTTCGCCTCCGGAGAGGCGGCCGACGGGCTGACTTAGTTGCTCGCCGGTGAAGAGGAATCTTGCCGCCCATCCGGCGACGTGAATTACGCGGTCGCGATAGATGACAGAATCGCCGTCTGGGGCCAGGGCGCGGCGAAGAGTTACGTCGGGATCGAGGGTGCGGGTTTGGTCGAAGTAGACGATGCGCAGCCAGTCGGCGCGGCGAATCTCGCCTTCCGTCGGAGAGAGATCTCCCTGTAATAAACGGAGCAGCGTGGTTTTGCCGCTGCCATTCGGGCCTACCAAGCCCACACGCATTCCGGCGGTCAGGATGAAGTTGAGATTTTCGAAAAGCGTTTTGGCGCCCATCTCGCACGCGACGTCTTGCAGTTCGATGAGGCGTTTTGTCTTGCGGTCGGTGGCGGAGAAATCGATTTGCGCGGTGGCGGTGCGGGTTCTTGCGTTGAGATCGGCCAGCTCGCCCATAAGATCGCCGGCCTTGCTGATGCGGGCTTTGGATTTGCGGGTGCGGGCTTTCGCGCCGCGGCGAAGCCACTCGATTTCTCCGTGAACCAGATTCTCGAGAGCTTCGTGACGCTTGGATTGGGCGTGAAGGAATTCTTCTTTTTTCTCGAGGAAGGTGCTGTAGTTGCCCTGGACGCGGAGCGAGCCTTCGGGATAGATGCGATTGAGTTCGACCATGGCGGTGGTGACATTCTCTAGAAAATAGCGATCGTGGCTGACGATCACGCTGGCGAAGGCGGCCTGCTCCAGTAGATCTTCCAGCCAGGTGATTCCGGGGAGATCGAGATGATTGGTGGGCTCGTCGAGAAGAAGAATGTCGGGATGCTGCACGAGGGCTTCGACGATGGCGAGGCGCTTTTGCCAGCCTCCGGACAGCTCGGCGGCTCGGGTTTCTACATTTTCGAAACCGGCGCGGCCGAGGGTTTCGGCGAAGCGGGCGCCGCGCTCGGTGCCGGAAACGCCAGCACGATCTAGTGCGCTTTCTATGACCGAGCGCACGGTGGCTTCGGGATCGAAGCGCGAGTCTTGCTCGACACAGGCTAGGCGGGTACGTTTGCGGAGCGATACTTCGCCGCTGTCGGGAGCGACGTCACCCGCGAGAATTCTTAGCAGCGTGGATTTGCCGGAGCCGTTGGGGCCGATCAGGCCAATGCGATCGCCATCAGAGATGGTGAAAGAAACGTTTTGGAAGAGTGGATTGGCGCCGAAGGCTTTTGAGATTTCCTGGGCGTTGGCGATGGGCGGCGATGTGGGCGGCAATGATTACGGTCTCCGAAGAAGATTGGTTTCTTGATTCAGGGTATCAGTTGGGCGGGGGGATTACGCGGAATGCGAGAGAGTCGCGGCGTCAGACAAAGAGCATTACCACAGAGGGCACGGAGGAGCACGAAGGAAAACGAGACGCGCGAGTGATTTAAGCAAAGCTTTGTTGCCGAGTGCGATTACATTTTGCTTTAGATCCTCGGCAGCTTGCGCGATGTTCTCGGGCTTGCCGAGATCGCGCCAGTAGTATTCGTCGGCGCGGAAGGCGAGGATTTTTTCTCCCTGGGCGGCGAGGCGCAAATAGGTGGTGATGATGGAGAAGGGGCCGTCCTCGATCATCATGGTGATGAGACGCGGCGAGATGATGTGGATTCCGGCGAAGGCCAGCGGCTGCACTGGCTGGCCGCTTCGGACTAGTTCAGGCTGATTGTTGCCGGATTGGCGACCGCAAAGCTGGAGTTGGTTGTCGAACAACAAATGGCGGGAGGTTTTGCGGTCTTGCACTGCAAGCGTTGCCAGAGCCTGAGTTTCATTGTGAAATTCCACCATGCGCGCCAAGTCGATCGTGCTGAGCACGTCGACGTTGTGCACGATGAAGGGGTCATCGGGGATGCGGGCATCTGCGAGAAAAAAATCGGCGGCTTTTTTCAGTCCGCCTCCGGTGTCGAGTAACACATCCTCGCGCGAGACTTCGATGCGCATGCCGAAGTTGTTGTTCTTCTCCATGTAGCCGACTAGCATGTCGGCGAAGTGATGGACGTTGATGATCGCGTCGGTGACTCCTACGGTGCGCAGGCGCGAGAGCGTGATTTCGAGTAGCGTTCGGCCGTTGATCTCGACCAGAGCTTTGGGACGATCGTCGGTAAGAGGACGCAGGCGCGTGCCCAGGCCGGCGGCTAGGATCATCGCTTTCATTTGATTTGCACCTTCATGAATTCAGCTGCTCCTGCTCGCGATGACGCACGACTACTTCTACTTCATTCTTCTCGCGTAAATGCTTCGCCAACTGCTCGGCTAAATAAACGGAGCGATGCTGGCCTCCGGTGCATCCGAACGAGACCATGAGCTGCTTGAAGCCGCGATGTTGATAGGCGCTGACGCTGGCATCGACTAGCGACGTAGCATTGGCGAGGAACTTATGGACGCTTTCCTGCTGGTTGAGATAGTCGATGACCGGCGCATCTTTGCCGGTGAGGGATTTGAAACGGTCTTCGCGGCCAGGATTGGGGAGGCTGCGGCCATCGAAAACGAAGCCGCCACCGTTGCCGGAGTCGTCTTGGGGCAGGCCACGGTGAAAGGAAAAACTGAAAACGCGGACGGTTAATTTGTCGGTTTTTCCATGATCGGAGGTGAGACCCTGCAACTTTTCCGACGCCACCATGCTCTTGAAAGCTTCCATCAGCGCGGGTAGTGCCACCGGCAATTCGACATTGTGCAACAGCCAGCGCAGATTTTTCAGGGCGTAGGGCACGCTTTGCAGGAAGTGCTCTTTGCGTTCGTAGAAGCCACGAAAACCGTAGGCACCGAGGGCTTGCATGATGCGCACGTAGACGTAGGCGTAATAGAAGTGCATGAAGGCGGCGCGATCGAGATCGAGGAAACCGGCGAGGCTGTCGAGATAATGATCGAGCAGTTGCTGGCGCAGATCGGGCGGCAGGTCGGCCTTCGCGTCATATAGAAGAGAGGCAATATCGTATTGGAGAGCGCCTTTGCGGCCTCCTTGATAATCGAGGAAAAATGGAAGGTCGCCACGCAACATGATGTTGCGGGATTGGAAATCGCGATAGAGAAAGAAGTCGCGGCTGGCGCTGAGGAGGAATTTCGTGAGGCGGCTGAAATCGTCTTCGAGGGCCTGCTCGTTGAAAGGGATGCCGGCCAGGCGCAGGAAGTAATACTTGAAGTAGTTTTGATCCCACGCTATGGATTGGCGATCGAAGCTGGCGCGCGGATAGCACACTTTGTAATTCAGATCGCGGCCGGCTTCGACTTGAAAGCGCGGCAATAGGGCCACTACCTGGCGATAGGCGGCGACGGCCTCGGGGGCGATGGTCGCACCCAGACGATGGTCGGAAAGGAATTCAAACAGAGTTGTGTCGCCGAGATCTTCTTCCAGATAGGCGCCCAGGGTCAAATCTTCGCCATAAATTTCGGGCACGGGCAGGCCGTGGCGGCGGAAGTGGCGGGAGAATTCGAGGAAAGCGATATTTTCTTCGCGGACATCGTAGAGAATGCCAATGGCGCTGAGTTTTTCGGCGGAGAGGCGGACGATTTTGCGACCCGAACCGCCGAGCTGGCCTTGTAGCGGCTGCACTCGCTCGACCGGCGTGCGGAAATGGTGCTCAAAGAGTCGTTTCAGAACTTCCATGCAGGGTGTAGGGGGCGGCTCGTCACCGTGATAAAGATAACATTTGGAATTGGTGCGGGTCGTTCCTTCTGTTTTCGTGTGGACCGGGTGTTTGTCGCGGGTCTAGCAAAAACCATCGCCGCAGAGGACGCGGAGCACACAGAGGCAGCGACGCAAGGAGAAGGCTACTGGGGATCCCGGAAGAGGCTTAGGCAGCGGCTTCGGACATTAGTTCTCTGTCTCTGTCTTTATCATTATCATCCAGCGCTGCAGCTTCTTTGGCGCCGGTGTGTCGCAACAACTGGATAGCCCAATTCGTCTTTGCGGCTTCGGCGCAGGATATGTAGATGAGGGCGCCGCGGCGATGGAGCTGGTCTTCGAAGCGCTCGGCTTCGAACTGGGGGAAGCCCAGGGCCATAAGTGTTCTTGAACTGGCGCACAACGCGGGCGAATCCATGCCTGCCATCATGGCGTGAAAGAAGGGCTGGGAGCGGGCAAAGAAGCCTACGGTGGGAATCAAGACGGCTCCGAACTTGGAGAGCCAGCCAATCATACTGGCGCTCAGGGTCGTCTTTCGCTCCGGATCGAGGATGCGAGCATCGCGCACGACGGTGGAAATGGGATGAGTGGGGGAGAGCATGACGCAGATGTCTTCATTTCCAAAGCCGGCTTGGTTCAAGGCGCCTATGACTTCGCGCAGGGCGACGTCCTGGGAATAAAACCCGTAGGCGGCTGGATTATTTAAGGCCATGAGCAAGTCTCGGAACCGCGCGGCCCGGTACGGCCCGTGCCAAAAAGGACCCTCGCTGAGCCTAGCTCAACATAAATTACAGCGTTGCTGCAGGCGTTGACACTAGGGTGGATCCTGTAGGACGGGGCTAAGCGCCAAGAAAACTTTTGCAATAGTTCCGTGGCAGGGCGGGAAACACGCCCGCATCGTCCGATACAGTAAACACCCTAGAGTCAAGTTCGCGAGCATTGTGTTACCTAGTTAAGGTAGTCCGTGGATTCCAGTAGTTTCATCTACAGTCGCTTACAGGTTGGTGGCAATTTAATTCAGGCCGCAATTCGGCCGCTGGTATTTTGTTTTCGGTGTGCGGCAAGAAATGTTGGACCGAGACTCCATAATGACTGAGGTTTCTCCTTCTTTTTTTCCGTTGATAAGGAACATGCAAGGTAAATGGGGGATGCATGAAAAGAGGTAATCGGAATTCTTCAACTGCGGTCGCGAATAACGACTCGGAGGCCAGCCCGCGGAACGGCGAGACGGCGGTCGCTGATAGCCAGGCGAATGTACATCATGGGAATGGTGACCACCGCCCACAGAGCACAGAATTGACTCTGCAATCGGCGGAGGGAGTTTCGTCGGAACTGACGGCGATTCTGGCCAGCCTGCAGACGATGCGAGATGGAGAGTTCTCAGTGCGGCTGCCGGGATCGTGGACGGGACTGCCGGGGAAGATTGCCGATACCTTCAATGAAATTGTTGCGGCGAACCAGCACATCGCGCTGGAGCTGAAGCGCGTTGGGCAGGTGGTGGGTAAAGAAGGAAGGACGCGCGAACGCACGCGCTTTCATCAGTCGAGGGGCGCGTGGGGCGAGATGGAAGTCTCGGTTAATACGCTGGTCGAAGATTTGCTTCGTCCTACCGCTGAAGTTACGCGCGCCATCGCTGCGGTCGCGCAGGGCAATCTGACGCAGACGGTGCGACTCGACGTCGATGGGCGTCCTCTGGAAGGCGAATTTTTGCGGTCGGCGAATATCGTTAACACGATGATTCAGCAGTTGGGAGTGTTCACGGCGGAAGTCACGCGCGTGGCCCGCGNNGCCCGCGAAGTCGGCACGGACGGCAAACTCGGCGGCCAGGCGTTGGTGCCCGGTGTGGCCGGCACTTGGAAGGATCTTACGGATTCGGTCAATTCGATGGCCAGCAACCTTACTGGCCAGGTGCGTAATATCGCCGAGGTGGCGACGGCTGTGGCCAGCGGCGACTTGTCGCGCAAGATTACGGTCGATGTGCGCGGCGAAATTCTTCAGCTAAAAGAAGCCATCAATACGATGGTGGATCAGTTGCGATCGTTCGCGTCAGAAGTAACGCGCGTGGCTCGCGAAGTGGGTACGGACGGCAAGCTTGGCGGGCAGGCGGTTGTCGTCGGCGTCGCCGGAACGTGGAAGGATCTTACGGACTCGGTTAATGCGATGGCCGGCAACTTGACGGCGCAGGTTCGTAACATTGCCGAAGTGACAACGGCTGTGGCTCGCGGCGATTTGTCGCGAAAGATTACGGTCGACGTGAAGGGAGAAATTCTCGAACTCAAAGACACCATTAACACGATGGTCGACCAGCTCAATGCGTTCGCTGGAGAAGTGACGCGCGTGGCCCGCGAAGTGGGAACCGAAGGAAAACTCGGTGGGCAGGCGCAGGTGCCGGGCGTCGGCGGAACGTGGAAGGATCTCACAGACAACGTCAACTTCATGGCCAGCAACCTTACTGGCCAGGTGCGAAATATCGCTGAGGTGGCTACGGCGATTGCTAACGGCGATCTTTCACGCAAGATCACGGTCGACGTGNNGACGTGCGCGGCGAGATTTTGCAGCTGAAAGAAACGCTAAACACGATGGTCGATCAGCTCAACCGTTTCGCTGGCGAAGTTACGCGCGTGGCTCGCGAGGTGGGCAGCGAAGGCCGACTTGGCGGACAGGCTAACGTGCCGGGTGTGGCCGGCACTTGGAAGGATCTTACGGACTCGGTGAACTCGATGGCTGGCAACCTTACTGGCCAGGTGCGCAACATCGCCGAAGTGACCACGGCTGTGGCTCGTGGAGACTTGTCACGCAAGATCACGGTCGACGTGAAGGGCGAAATTCTCGAGCTTAAAAACACCATTAATACGATGGTGGACCAACTGAACGCGTTTGCCGGCGAAGTTACTCGTGTGGCGCGCGAAGTCGGTACGGAAGGTAAGTTGGGCGGACAGGCGCAGGTACCGGGCGTCGCCGGTACGTGGAAGGATCTCACGGACAACGTTAACTTCATGGCCAGTAACCTTACTGGCCAGGTGCGTAACATTGCCGAAGTCGCAACCGCTGTGGCCCGCGGCGATTTGTCGCGCAAGATCACAGTCGACGTGAAGGGCGAAATTCTCGAACTGAAAGACACCATTAATACGATGGTGGATCAATTGCGATCGTTCGCATCGGAAGTTACGCGCGTGGCTCGCGAAGTGGGTACGGACGGCAAACTCGGCGGTCAGGCGCAGGTTCCGGGCGTCGGCGGAACGTGGAAGGATCTCACGGACTCCGTGAACTCGATGGCCAGCAACCTGACGGGGCAGGTGCGTAACATCGCTGAAGTTTCGACGGCTATTGCCAGCGGCGATCTTTCGAAGAAAATCACGGTGAACGTCAGCGGCGAAATCTTGTTGCTGAAAGAGACCATTAACACGATGGTCGATCAGTTAAATGCCTTCGCCGGCGAAGTGACCCGCGTGGCTCGCGAAGTGGGTAGCGAAGGGCGACTCGGCGGACAGGCGAACGTGCCTGGAGTCGCGGGAACTTGGAAGGATCTCACAGACTCCGTCAACTCGATGGCCGGTAACCTTACTGGCCAGGTGCGTAATATCGCTGAAGTAACTACGGCTGTGGCCCGCGGTGATCTGTCGCGCAAAATCACGGTCGACGTGAAGGGCGAAATTCTCGAACTGAAGAACACCATTAATACGATGGTGGATCAGCTGAACGCGTTCGCCGGCGAAGTTACTCGTGTGGCCCGCGAAGTCGGAACCGACGGAAAGCTCGGCGGACAGGCGCAGGTGCCTGGCGTCGCCGGTACTTGGAAAGATCTTACCGACAACGTGAACTTCATGGCCAGCAACCTTACTGGTCAGGTGCGTAACATCGCCGAAGTGGCTACAGCTATTGCCAACGGCGATCTCTCCAAGAAAATCACGGTCGACGTGCGCGGCGAAATCTTGCAGCTCAAGGAAACGCTGAATACGATGGTCGAGCAGTTGCGATCGTTCGCCGCCGAAGTTACGCGCGTGGCTCGCGAAGTGGGTAGCGAAGGGCGACTCGGCGGGCAGGCCAACGTCTCCGGCGTGGCCGGAACGTGGAAGGATCTTACGGATTCGGTAAACGCCATGGCGGGTAACCTTACTGGCCAGGTGCGAAATATTGCCGAGGTAACTACGGCCGTGGCTCGCGGAGATTTGTCGCGCAAGATCACGGTCGACGTGAAGGGCGAAATTCTCGAATTGAAGAACACCATCAATACGANNCGCGTGGCTCGCGAAGTCGGCACGGAAGGTAAACTGGGCGGGCAGGCGCAGGTGCCCGGTGTGGCCGGAACGTGGAAGGATCTTACCGACAACGTGAACGTGATGGCGGCCAACCTTACCGAACAGGTGCGCGGCATTGTGAAGGTTGTAACTGCCGTCGCTAATGGTGAACTTACTCAGAAGCTGACGGTGAATGCGAAGGGCGAAGTTGCCGCTCTCGCGGAAACCATTAACAACATGACCGATACGCTGGCTACGTTCGCTGATCAGGTAACGACGGTGGCTCGCGAAGTCGGCGTGGAAGGGCGGCTCGGCGGTCAGGCTAACGTGCCGGGCGCGGCTGGTACGTGGAAGGATCTCACGGGCAACGTCAACCTGTTGGCCGATAACTTGACTAACCAGGTGCGCGCGATCGCTGAGGTCGCGACTGCAGTTACTAAGGGCGATCTAACTCGGTCGATTCAAGTGGAAGCGAGCGGCGAAGTGGCGGAACTGAAAGACAACATCAATACGATGATCGACAACCTCCGCCTGACGACGGACCGCAACACGGAACAGGATTGGCTGAAGACGAACCTGGCGCGGTTCACAGGCATGTTGCAGGGGCAACGCGATCTGACTACGGTCGGACGAATGCTGCTGTCGGAATTGTCTCCTCTAGTCAACGCGCAACAGGGCGTGATCTACCAGATGGGCTCGGAAGAATCGGCGGAGATGGTGCTGCTCTCGGCGTTTGCGGGAGACGGCGAGGATGGACATCTGCGGCGATTGAAACTTGGCGAAGGGCTGGTGGGACAATGCGCGGCGGAGAAACGGCGAATGCTGATTTCGGAATTGCCGCCGAATACGATTGCAATTCGATCGGGGTTGTTCGAAGCGGTTCCGCAGAATGTTATCGTGCTGCCGGTGCTGTTCGAGGATCGTGTCAAGGCAGTTATCGAGTTAGCCTCACTTAGTAACTTCACAACCTCGCATCTGGCGTTTCTCGAACAGCTGACGGCCAGCATCGGCATCGTGCTCAACAGTATTGAAGCCACGATGCAAACGGAAGGACTGTTGAAACAGTCGCAACAGCTGGCTACCGAACTTCAAATGCAACAGAAGGAGTTGCAGCAGACCAACGAGCAGTTGGCGCAAAAGGCGCAGCAGCTCGCCGAACAGAACGTCGAAGTGGAACGCAAGAACCAGGAAATCGAGCAAGCTCGCCGCGCCTTGGAAGAGAAGGCCAAGGAACTTGCGCTGACTTCGAAGTACAAGTCGGAATTCCTGGCCAACATGTCGCACGAGTTGCGCACACCGCTGAACAGCATTCTGGTGCTGGGCCAGCAACTCAGCGACAATCCGGACGGCAATCTGACGCCGAAACAGGTTGAGTTCTCGCGCACCATTCACGGCGCGGGCACGGACTTGCTGAACCTGATCACGGACATTCTCGATCTGTCGAAGATCGAGTCGGGAACGGTTTCGGTGGAAGCGGAAGAAGTCTTCGTTTCCAATCTGCTTGACATGGTGGAACGCCCGTTCCGTCACGAGGCGGAAAACCGGCGCCTCAATTTCGAGGTGCAGACCGATCCGAACCTTTCTCCGAGTGTGGTCACGGACTCGAAGCGCCTGCAGCAGGTGTTGAAAAACCTGCTGTCGAACGCATTCAAGTTCACGGAACAAGGCGGAGTCAAGCTGTCGGTATCGGTGGCCAAGGATGGGTGGAGCGAGGATCACCCGATTCTCGGAAATGCCGCAACGGTCGTGGCTTTCGCGGTTGCGGATACGGGCATAGGCATTCCGCTGGAAAAGCAGCGAATCATCTTCGAAGCGTTCCAGCAAGCGGATGCCGGCACCAGCCGCAAGTTCGGCGGCACCGGCCTAGGACTGGCTATCAGCCGCGAATTGGCCAGCTTGCTCGGCGGAGAAATCCAACTGCGGAGCGCGCCGGGCGTAGGTAGCACGTTTACTCTTTACCTGCCGCAAACTTATGTCGGAGCCTCGGCGAGCCGGTCGGGGACGGAAGGATCGTCCGTTTCTACACTTCCACCCTCAATCGTTCGAGTGCCGGAACGGCCAATCGTCGAGAGCATCGCCGATGATCGAAAGAACCTTCAGCCGGGCGATGCGGTCCTGCTGATTGTTGAGGACGATGTTCACTATGCTCGCGTGTTGTGCGACCTTTCTCGCGACCGGGGATTTAAGGTGCTGGTGGCAACACGCGGCGCGGACGCGCTGGAGTTAGCGCGCGAGTACCAGCCGACGGCCGTGTCGTTGGATGTGTTCCTGCCTGACATGCTGGGGTGGACGGTGCTCAACCACTTGAAGCAGGATCCAGCGACGCGGCACATTCCGGTGCAGATGCTGACTCTGGATGAAGACCGGCATCACGGACTAGCGCGAGGCGCCTTTGCCTTTGTCACCAAACCCACGACACAGGAAGGGATCGAAGCGGCGCTGACGCGGATTAAACAGTATACGACTCCGCGGCGGAAGCGTTTGCTGGTGGTGGAGGACAATGCGGCAGAGCAGTTTACGATTCGAGAGCTGCTGGGATATGAAGACATCGATATCACGGTGGTTTCAACGGGAGCGGAGGCGCTCGCCGCCGTTCACGAGGAGACGTTTGACTGCGTGGTGCTTGATCTGCGGTTGCCGGATATGTCGGGCTTCGACGTGCTGGAGAAGTTCCGCGACACTCCGGCGCTGAGCGACTTGCCGGTGGTGGTCTTTACCGGGAAGGAACTGTCGCCAGACGAAGATGCGCGGCTGCATAGCCTGGCGCGCAGCGTGGTGGTGAAAGGTGTCGAGTCGCCGGAAAGGCTGCTCGACGAGACGGCACTGTTCCTGCATCGCGTGGTGGCTGACCTGCCGATCGAAAAGCAGAAGATGCTCGACCGGCTGCATAGCACGGATGACGCGCTGGCGGGAAGAAAGGTGCTGGTGGTGGATGATGATGTACGCAACATCTTCGCGCTGAGCAGTGTGCTGGAACGTCGAGGGATGACGGTGCTCACCGCGGGCACGGGCCGCGAGGCGATTGCCACACTTGAATCCACGCCGGATGTGGCGATTGTGTTGATGGATATCATGATGCCGGAGATGGACGGTTACGAAACGATGCAGGTGATCCGGCGAAAGTCAGCACTGCGACGGTTACCGATCATTGCGTTGACCGCGAAAGCGATGAAGGGCGATCGCGAGAAGTGTTTGGAGGCGGGGGCGTCGGAATATCTGGCGAAGCCGGTCAATACGGAGCAACTGCTTTCGGCGCTTCGGATGTGGCTGCACCGGTAACTCTTTCGTGGTAGAGTGCCGCGGTATGCGGCGAGGGCGGTACGTTATGTCGAAGTTAGAATAGTTGCCGGGAGAACAGATGACCACGAAGGAAAAGATCAATATCCTCATGGTGGACGATCAGCCCGCCAAGCTATTGAGCTATGAGGTCATGCTGGGGGAGCTCAACGAGAATCTGATTCAAGCGACATCCGGCAAGGTGGCTCTCGAACTTCTTCTGAAGAACGATGTCGCCGTCGTGCTGATGGATGTGAGTATGCCGGAGTTGGACGGCTTCGAATTAGCAACGATGATTCGCCAGCATCCGCGCTTCCAGAAAACCGCGATCATTTTTATCTCCGCGGTCCATCTTACTGACATCGACCGACTCAAAGGATACAAACATGGAGCGGTAGATTATATTTCCGTTCCGGTGATTCCGGAGCTGCTGCGGGCGAAAGTCAGTATCTTCGCCGAATTGCATCGCAAGACTCGCCAACTGGAAACACTGAACCAAGAGCTGGAACGGCGAGTTACTGAGCGGACGGAAGAGCTAGAGAGCAAAGCCCTGGCCTTGCTGGTGCTCAATCGTGAGCTGGCAAACAAACACCAGGAACTGAATGCGATTGTGCGCACTGCGCCCGACATTATTTTCAGTAAACAACAGGACGGCGCCAGGGATTACATCAGCGATCGATTCTATGAGTTTACCGGGGCCGACCCGGAAAAGGCGATGGGGCTTGGTTGGTGGGATTACGTGCACCCCGACGATCGCGAACGGAGCCTGCAAGGATGGATGGATTCCAATCACTCCAAGACCAACTACGAAGCGGAATATCGCATGCGCGGGAAGGATGGAGAATATCGCTGGTTCCGTTCGAGGGCTGTACCGATCCGCGATGACGAAGGAAACGTTATCAAGTGGTATGGAACTTGTTCCGACATACACGACAGCAAGCTGTTGGAGCAGTCGATTCGCGACAATGCGGCTGAACTGGAAAAGATGGTGGATGATCGAACGGCCGCTCTGCGCCGTCTTTCCGTGCGATTGATGACCATGCAGGACGAAGAGCGACGGCGCATCGCACGCGATCTGCACGACGGATTGGGACAGGAACTGGCTGTAGCCAAGATGGTGCTGGACAAGACGGCTCAGCGGAAGACGGCAGGGGCGGACAAGCAAGCATCCCTCGAAGCCAGCGACATTATCGATCGCGCGATTCAGCAGGTGCGCAGCCTGTCTCACCTTCTGCATCCACCGTTGCTCGACGAAGTGGGTTTGATCTCGGCGCTGCATTGGTACCTAGAGGGTCTGACAGAACGCAGCGGGATCGAAACTTATTTCGATGTTCAGCCAAGCGATTTTCCACGACTGGCATCCGATGTCGAAACTGCGATCTTCCGTATTGTTCAAGAGGCGCTCACCAACGTCTTCCGCCATGCCGAGGCGCACAATGTGTGGATTGGGCTGACGCAAAGAGAGGATGCAACCGTTATTTCGGTGCGTGATGACGGCAAGGGAATCGAGGAGAGAGTTGCGCAATTGCAGCCCGACAGCGTTGGTATTGGAATCGGCGGGATGAAACAGCGAGCCAAAGAATTCGGCGGCGAACTGCGGCTGATCAATTCGAATCCCGGCACATTGGTTGAACTCGTGGTTCCGTTTAGCAAGTCGGCGGGGCGCGAAGTGGCAGTCCTCAACGCCCAAGGCTGATCCGCAACGGGCTTCGGGAGAGTCTCTTCTAAGCAAAATTCCTTAAATGATTCGCCGCAAATTCCAGCTAGTGGAAAAGTGTCAGAGGTTTTTCCCGGTTTTTCCAGAGGCAGGTACTTCGCAAATACAGTGCGGACGGTATTGAGGCAATAGCGGTACGCCGCTATTCTGAGTTCCTCGAAACGACGCCCTCCATAAGCAGGTGCCGGGTCCGCGGGAGGATTCGGCACCTGCCCCTTCCTCAAGAGCAGGTGCAGGTCTTAGGTGACAGGTGTCAGGAAGAACATACCTTCCATCGAAGAGATTAGCGCTGCGTAAACCGCTCAACCATATGGCGCATCTTAAGCGTGTCCTCAAGAGTTGAACTGAAGCAGGCGGCAAGAACGAAGTGCGGGAAATTACGCAAAAGTTTCGCAGATAGCTGGGACCTAGAAGGAGCGCCAATGTCGAATCAGGAAAGTGTTAGTTATGCCGATGGAGCGGCGTTCGCGCCGCCAGCAGCCAAACTCGGCGGTCCCCGCGTTGCAGGTGGACGGAGAGATCGCGCTCCGTTAGCTATAGCTATAGAGTCTAATTCCGGGCCGGATGCTATCTGGGGCCACTACAACAATTATCGGTCGAATGGCCTTGCGGTTTCGGCCGTGGTGCACGCAGCGCTGATTGGCTTAATTTTGCTGGGCGCCACGTTCCATTCACAAATTGCGGAGAAGATTCAGCCGCACGAAACGGTAACACTGATTGCGCCCTCGCCGGACACGTATACCTTGGCGCCCGCGAAGAAAGAGGTTGGCGGAGGCGGCGGAGGCGGCGAGCATGCGCGGCTAGAGGCACCCAAAGGAAAATTGCCGAAGATGGCAATGACGCAGATTACGCCACCGTCGATCGTCGTGCACAATGAAAAACCGAAACTGGCGGTCGAGCCAACGGTGGTCGCGCCTCCACAAATACAGGTCGCGGAAAATCACATGCCGACTCTGGGTGATCCTAAGAGTGTGCTTCCGTCCGCCCCACCATCGAATGGAATCGGCTCGGGTGGCGGCATTGGATCGGGCAGCGGCAGCGGAGTGGGAGTGGGTCACGGGCCAGGCGTTGGCCAGGGCACCGGCGGCGGCATTGGCGGAGGAGTGTATAAGGTCGGCGGCGGTATCTCAGCGCCTAAGCCGGTTTCTACGCCGGAGGCGGAGTATACAGAAGAAGCGCGCGATGCTAAGACACAAGGCACGTGCATTCTTTGGCTGATCGTCGATACTGAGGGGCATCCGCGGGATATTCGCGTGATTCACGGACTAGGGCATGGACTGGAAGCCAAGGCGGTTGAAGCCGTCAAGCAATGGCGCTTCGCTCCGGCGATGAAGGATGGCAAACCGGTGAATGTGCAGATCAGTATAGAGGTGGGATTCAAGCTGTATTGATCGTAAGCATTCCGGACTCGGCTCCTACAGCCAGTTCTGGGATGACCTGCACGATTTACTGTACTCCGCAGGCCACTTCGGAGTTTTAATTTCTCCCTGCATCCGCGTCGCAGGAAAAAGTTGCACGGTTTTCGTCACGATCTGGAAAAAGTTGCGCGGTTCTCCTCCTGAAAATAGTTCGTTCTCATCCGAAAAAGTGATAGCCGTACAGCGCGGCTTGCATTCAATTACAGAGCCAACCCGATACGACGAACGCGCTGCTTTCTCTAAGCTCTTTTTGAAAGCTGAATGCTCCCGAAATCTACAGAGCAAAAAGCGGCGAAGGAGAGACTACCGTGGCAACTTGCGTAATTTCCGCGACAGCAACGAACGTGGTTCCTAACGTGGTTCCCGATGTTCCTGCCAAGAAACAGGCTACCTGGGACGATTCCCAGCGCACCCTTGTTCAACGCGCGCAAGCCGGCGACGAGCAAGCCTTTGCGACACTATTCCAGATGCATCAGAAGCGCGTCTATTCGGTATGCCTGCTGATGACCAAAGATGTGGCCGAGGCGGAGGACCTGACGCAGGAAGCATTCCTGCAGGTTTTTCGCGCCATCGGCAGTTTCCGAGGCGACTCGGCGTTCTCGACCTGGCTGTATCGGGTTGCGGTGAATACCGTGCTGATGAAGCTTCGCCGCCGGAAATCGCCGCCGGCGGTTTCTCTCGACCAGCCAGTGTCACCGGAATCGAACGTGCGGCGCGATTACGGAAAGAATGACCCGGCACTGTCGGGCGCGATTGATCGCATCGCTCTGCGTCGCGCGATCCAGGAGCTTCCGGAAGGCTGCCGGACGGTCTTCGCGCTGCACGAGGTCGAAGGCTATCAACATCACGAGATCGCGCAACTGCTGGACTGCTCCATCGGGAACTCAAAATCGCAGCTTCACAAGGCGAAGCTGAAAATGCGCGACCTGTTGTTCCCGAAGAAAAAAGCTATTCGGCGCCGTCAAGCCGTGCAGACCTCGGAGGAGGCATTTATTTCGCAGACCGACAGCCTAAGCCATCTATCTGGCTTGTGTGGCACGTCGTATAGCGCAGCCAGCGAATAGCGCACGGAGTTGGGACGAAGACCCGCTTTGAGAGGACCAATGTCTGTAGCGTTAGGGGCCATTCTAGTAGTCGAGCCAGAAAGCGGGAAGGCCTTTGAGAACGTGGGCAGCCCCGAGGCCTCGCCTGTCGAGCGAGCAGACTTTCTTGCCAGCGGCCCTTTAACTTGTGTGGAAATTCTCGGACGATCGGTGGTGGAACGCACTATTGAGCGTTTCGTGAAAGCGGATGTGCAAGCGATTTCCATACAGGTGCAGACGGGCGCGCTCGATCTGTTGCCGACATTTCGGACTGCATTCAGCAATGTCGAGATTCGAGTGGCGGACGAGGTTTGGTCCGGAGTGGGTCGAACTTTGCGGGAATTTTCGGAGAGCGGCATCGATTATGCCTTCGTCTGCAAGGCGAATGCGTATCTAGAAGCTGATCTCGTCGATCTTTTTCAGTTTCATCGGCAGACGCGGCAAACGGTAACACGCGCCTCCGATAACGAAGGATTCCTCGATTTGTGGATCTCCGGATGCGGTGAAGCGGCACAAGCAATGTTTACGGATCCTGAAACTACGCCACGGACGGGCAAAGATGGCGGTTGGCCGGTGACTTATTTTGTGAAGGAATATGTCAACCGTCTAGCACATCCTCGAGATCTGCGGCGCCTGGTTGCGGATGCGTTTCGCAGACGCTGCGAAGTGATTCCAGTGGGACAGGAGATCAGGCCAGGAGTTTGGGTCGATGAGGGAGCGCAGATCGACCGGCGCGCTCGCATCGTAGCTCCGGCGTATCTAGGGTGCGGATCGGTCATCAGAGAAGATACTTTAATAACACGTTTCAGCAATATTGAGAGTTTTTCATTCGTCGATTACGGAACTGTGATCGAGGACAGTTCGATTCTTACGAATACCTATGTCGGGATTTGGCTCGATATGTGTCATGCCGTGGTACAAGGCAACCAGCTTTTGAATCTGGCGCACAACGTCTCGCTGGAGATCGCCGACCCGAGCTTGATTCGGGCGAACATGGCGGTCAAGAAAGAGGCGAAGGGAAATCTTGCCATGATGGGTTGCGCCTGAAACGGCCGGTTGAAGCCGTAACAGGGGAGTAGAAAAGTTGATGATGTCACAAAAGCACACAGCTCAAGCGACGCGATGCTGGGTGCCAATTTTATATAAGGAGTAACGAAAATGCATAAGAGTGGGCCCGTGATCATAATGCAGCTACCGGAAAGATTGAACCACCGGGACGTGCAAACCTGTTCCAGCGAACTGGATCCAATCCTCGAATCCGACCGTCCCCGCGTGGTTCTCGATTGCTCCCTGGTCCAATACATGGACAGCGCCGGAGTGGAGATGCTGTTGCGCTGTGTGCAAGAAGCGATGAAGCGCGATGGAGATCTGAAGCTGGCTGCGATTTCGCCCGCCGCGGCAACGATTCTGGAACTGATGCGAGTCGACCGCTTGTTCGAAACCTTTGAGACGACTGACGAAGCGGTGCAAAGTTTCCACGCTTTCACTATGCCCGCAATTCCGCAAACCGAGCCACTACCTGGCGTATACGGAGCTCTGGCGGATCTCAAGGCCGCTAGCTAATCGCGATCTGTCGAATCGATGAATCGATGGGGCGCAAGAGACGCGAACGCGGGAGATAAAAATGACGCTGCGGCACAAGATACTGGCACATGTCGTTTGGAGCGGATTACTGCTTTGGTCGTCATTCAGTGATGTATTACCCGCTCTGGGACAGCAAACGGCGGAGAGTAATCAAGAACAATCCAGCGCGCGGTCCGATTCCACCCAGCAACCGGTATCTGGAGCGAGTGGGCTGCCCGATAGCCCGAGCACGACGGTCGGGCAATCCTCTACGATCAAACAATCGTCGGGAACGCAAATCTTAGCCCAATCTCAGACGCCCGATTCTCCGGCTACTCCACAAAGGCCAGTGGGTACGGCCGCGGCCGAGGCTCCGTATGTGAGTGGAGTCGCTGCATCGCAACCGGCGGGCGTGGCCATTGCGCCAGCCAAACAACGCCGGCTTCGCACGATTCTGATAAGAACGGGAGCGATTATTGGCGCGGGCGTAGCCATTGGAACCGTGGTGGCGTTGAGCGAAGGCACATCGAGCAAGCCGCCAGGAGCGCACTAATCCCGATGAGTATCTCGTGGGGAATTTTCTCGACCATGTCAGATCAAACTGTAAAGATCATTTCTTTCTCGGGAATCGACGGAGCGGGCAAGAGCACCCAGATTAACTCCTTAAGAAGCCAGCTCGAACAGGCTGGCCTGCGCGTCAAACTGTTGACTTTCTGGGACGATGTGGTGGTTCTTCCGAAATTCCGAGAAGCTGTGAGTTACAAAGCTTTCAAAGGCGACAGGGGGATCGGCAGTCCGGCAAAACCTTTGAACCGGCGCGATAAGAATGTATCCTCGTGGCCGGTGATGGCGGCGAGATTCTTTCTTTACTTGGCTGACGCGGTGAATCTCAACTTCACGGTGCGTCGAATCCAGACAGACGACGTGGATGTGGTAATTTTCGATCGCTATATCTATGACGAATTGGCGAACGTTGCGCTGCATCGCTGGCTGCCGCGGGCATTTGCGCGTGTGGTGTTGAAGCTGATTCCGAAGCCAGATGCGGCCTTCCTGATCGACGCCGATCCGGTTCTGGCGCGCGAACGGAAACCCGAATACCCCCTCGAATTTCTTTTGCGGAACCGTGAGTCTTACCTTGCCTTGAGCCGATTGAGTGGCCATATGACCCTGATCGATCCGCTCTCAGTGGAGGCGACGAAGGCCAAAGTGGCGGAGGCCCTGGCAAAACAATGGCCGCCGGCGCAACCGGGCCTTTCTACGGTGTCAGTGCTTCGATCGTAATGTTTTTCAGTTTGATGTTCGATCTTCGCTCGTTCCTTCCCTGCATCTAATTAATAAATTTCGAGTTGTCGAATTTCGAATTAAAGTTGCGAGCGCATAACAGCAACATCTTTAGGCGCTACCTCATCGAAGTTAGACCGATGGTGAGGGGGGGAGAAGAATGAAGATTTGTCTGGTGACCAGTTTTCCGCCGAGCCACGGAGGACTCAGTGAATATGGACTTCATATTGCGCAGGAGTTGCAGCGCAATCCGTTTTTAAGCCTTACCATCCTCGCCGATAAAATTGACAGCGGGCAACCGGAACTGCCGGAGTTCTCCGTGCAACGCTGCTGGTCGTTTAATGATCCCGGGAGCGTGGGCAGCATCATCAAGGCCATCCGCGAACTGAAACCCGACGTCGTGTGGTTCAATCTGCTGTTCAGCACGTTCGGCCACAACCCAGTAGTTGCTTTCTCTGGCCTGATGACACCGCTGCTGGCGCGGCTGAATGGCTGCTACACGCACGTCACGCTGCATCACCTCATGGATACTGTCGATTTGCAAGATGCTGGCGTGCGCTTTCCGCGAACCTACCGTTGGGCGGGTGCTTTGGCCACGAGAATTCTGCTGCTGTCGAATTCCGTATCGGTGCTTATGCCGGGATATCGCAAGATCCTGGCGGAAAAATATGGCAGCGACAATGTGCATGTGCGATCCCATGGCATTCTGGCGCGGCGGCCGGAGTCACCTGACTTTTCGCGGCGCGGAAATCCCGAACATCAAATTCTTGCTTTCGGCAAGTGGGGGACTTACAAACGACTGGAACTGATGATCGACGCCTTCGAGATCATTGCCAAGAAGGTTCCGAATGCGAAGCTGGTGATCGCCGGCGGGAATCATCCACATGCTCGTGGTTATGTCGAATCTCTCAAAGAACAGTGGAAGTGGAATACCAGAATTGAATTTACCGGCTATGTTCACGAGGACGATCTGCCCAATCTTTTCCAGAGTTCATCGGTGGCCGCGATGCCCTATTCTTCTTCGGCTGGGTGCAGCGGAGTCGCGCATCTGGCCTGCGCTTACGGTGTGCCTATAGTGTGCGCCGACCTGGCAGACTTTCGGCAGATGGCGGAGGGAGAAGAGCTGGCGATGGGATTTTACAAGCCGGGAAATGCAGCAGATCTTGCAGAGTGTCTGATCCACTTTCTCGAAGATCCGGCGCAGCAGCAGGCTATGGCGAATCAGAATTTTTCGGCTGCGTTGCGCATGACCATGCCAAACATTGTGCAGAAATATCTTCGCCACTTCGAGCTGCAACAACGCACCCAGGCACTGAAATATGCGGCGAGGTTGCGCAGGTTACCCAACTGGATGCCTTCGAAATCGTTGCTGTTACGCGCAATCACGCGCGACTCGCTGAGCTGGTTTTATCGTTCGGCGATGCCGCGCACTCCGGTGAATGGCCGCGAGGGAAAGCCTTTATTGGATGGTAACGGTAACGGTCGTGGAGAGTTGTACGGGAGTAGAACTTCCGGCAACGGTAATGGAGTAGGTGCTCGGAGCGGGGGCGGTGTGAGTCGCGGAACCTACTCCGCCGCAGGAAACGGCGGCCATACTGATTCCGATGGCGCACAGCAGGGCCAGGCGACCCAGCAAGCGTCGGCGGCGCAAGCCGCGGTTGAAACTGGCGATGGACACAAAACCGGCTATTCCGAAGGGGAGCAGAAGGGTCGCGAAGAGGGGATTTTGGCTGCGCGGGAACTGCATCCCCACAACGGGGGCGGCAGTGATGATAAGAGTGGAGGTCGCGCTGCTCGCTCCGGGAGTAATGGTGACGGGCGAGAAGGAGCAGCTTAACGAACTAGGAAGGCCGGCGCAGGAGAGCGTTATGGCATTGTTGAACGCTCCCGATTGCGGCGTCGCGGTTACGATGAGCGTGGCCGATTGGCCGGAGGCAAGCGTCAGCGCAGCGGGGGACGCATTGAAGGTTACGGGATTGGTGCCGCCTCCATTACATGCCGGGGAGTAACTGATCGGCCCGGTCATGTAGTTAGCCATAGTTGGTTTGCCTATCGACTGTACGAATAACTGGTAGGTTCCGGCGGGGATTGGATAACTGCACAAGTTAAGCGAATGAAGGCCGGGGGCGAGCTCTGCCAGCTGCATGAGATCCTGGCCGTCGGTACTGATATAGACACGGTAAGAATCGATGGTGCTCTCGCTTCCAGTAATCGTCCATTGCAGAGTGCCAGAGGAAGCCGACGCGGCGACGGTAAAGCAATTACTGATGCCTGACTCGATCTCGGTACCTTCTTCATAGTCGTTCCAGGTGACAAGTTGGACGTCGTGCAATGGCTTCGCGGCATTGTAGAGGCCGTTGATTTCAGAAAATGTCTGCAGCCAGGTCTGGCCGCATTGCTGTGACATGATCCGGTCCGAGCCCCAGGACGCCAGCGTATCGTTGAATCCTTTGTAAGTGGCACCAACAGTTTGCTCGCTCGGGAATGTCATCCCAGTGTCGTAGAAGCTGGTGAGATAACTCATGCCGTAGTCGGTAGTGGTGGGCATTACCCACGAGTAACTGCCATCGCTTAGTGTGTGGGTAAATCCGTTGTTATTCTGGAATAGAAATGCTGGCTGCGTGCTCAGTGCAGCGGCGGCGGCATTCCAATCGATCGAGTAAGAAAAATCGATATTAAAGTTAGTGACCATAGGCTTTCCTTCGATCATCATATAAGCGGGCGAAGGAAAATAAGTTTGTTCGACGTATTGCAATTGCGCGATCAGGGCCTGTTGCGGAGTGCATCCCTGGCAGGAGTCCCATTCGATGGCGCCTTGGTCGACCATAATCGCAAACGTAAACCCGGGATGATTTTCGGCTTCGGCCATGACGAGTTGCGCGGCCTGGTCGATGGAGTTACCGGGGCCGTACCAATCGATGATCACGCCAGTGATGCCTCGACTGATCATGTCCGTAACCTGGCGCTTGACTTGCGCGGGATCGGTTGAGCTATAGCCGACGTTCATGTGGTTGTTCTGGCCAAACCAGAGCATCAGGTGGGCGTAAATCTTGGTTGTTGCTTCGGGATAGAGCAGAGTATGAATATCGTCTTTACTGATATTTCCCGCCCCTAAATTGCCATTCGATTGGCTAACAAAGGTATTCGCGGCGCTCGTGTTATTGGAAGTTTGCGCCGCGAGCGTCGTGGTCGGCACGACGTAGGTCCCTGCCGAACACACCGCTGGCAAAGCCGTGAGTATGGCCGCAATAGCAAATTGTTTACACATCTTTTTCACACGTCGGGCCCTCAAAAGCGGGAGCGAGCCGAGGTTCGATTTGCTAACTCAAATCACACTTTGGCCAAGGCAGTAGGGAGGCGACGCCCGCCTGTAGATTTCCTATGAATTGGCCGGAAGGTTTGAAAAACGAGGCCAGCTTAGCAGAGGATTAGTGGTGGAGAAAGGTTACTTCGGTACGGGGAACTAAGGTATAACTCGTGACTCACAAGATTCGAGGTCGTTGATCAGCAGTTGACATGCAATAACGACGGGCAATCGTTAGTGCATTAGCGGGTTGGGTCAGCGGCTAAGACCCTTCCTAGCTCTTGTAACCTCACCGCTCACTCAAATTTACTTTGAAGCTCCTACGGTTTCGATGGCGAAATGATAGTTACGTTTTGAGCGGTATAGCGAGTGCCATCGAAGCGGGTCTGCACGCTGACGTCTGTTCCCTGCTGCCAGTTGTTGTCGACGGCGAACTTCGACGGATCGAAATTAATTTCGTAGGTCTTATGATCGGTGACGGAGTTTAGCACCAGGAGGCCGGAACGCAGATTGACGGCCACGAGTTCACCGGCAAAGGTAAAGGTAGCTCCGGGGAGAGCGAGCACGGAGATTTCGCGGGCCACATCGCGGCCGTTATTCTCAGAATCGAATTTCACCGCGACCAGAGTTCCAGCTTCCAGTTGGCTCGCGGACATTACCCGCTCCCCTTGCAAGATGCGAGTGGAGGAATTCAACCGCACGCCCATTGGCTGCGGCGAGAGGGCATCGCGCACCAGCAACTCGCCTCGATCAGCATTGTAGGAGATGACCGATCCCTGACTCTCGCCTTGTGGCACATTGGTGTTGAAGCGAATGTTGCGGGCGAAGATGTTGGTGCCATTCAAAATGGTGTCGACATAAACGCGATCGCCTTTTTTCAAGTCAGTCGGCGAAGTCACCTGGCCATCGCGGTAAACGCGCGTACGCGCATCGAAAAGGATCTTCATGCGACCTCCGCCACCAAAGGGCCGCACGGTGAGTTGATCTCGCACGCGATCAAGCTTTTCGATGGTGCCGCCGACCAGAGTCACTTTTGATTTCGATAGCGGAGGCAGATCGGGCAGAAGGCTGGCGGGGTCGATCGCGTTGTCCGCGGCCGCGTTGTCCGAAGCAGCGTCGGAGGCAGTGTCCGAGGGTGATGCTTCTTCTCTCTTATCGTCCTTGGCGGGCGCAGGCGCGGAGGAGGTCGAAGTGGAGGGCGACAGTGCTGCCAAGGGCGGAACTGTTGCCGGCGGAGCTTGGGCCGATGATGGCGGCTGACCGGGCTGCATCGGAGCAGCTTGTCCATTGGCGATGCCGGTTAGCGTCAGGCCACTCAGAATACACAGCAGCAAAATGTTGCGCACAGTTGCTCCCCATTAATCGCAATCTGAAGTTTGAGACTGCTGTTGGATGCCAATTGTCGACGACAGGGTAGCCAGAATTCCAGCGAAAAAGAGCGAATGGATGACAAACAAATTCCCTGCCCCGGCATCGAATATGGGCCGAAAATATCGTGAAAATCTAAGTGCTGGGGAATGGCTTCATGTCTTGGACTCGATGGCGAAAGATGCGCTTGCAATGGATGACGATCGCTTTGATGACGGCTGTGACTACGGGCGTCGCTCCGAGCGCGCATGCGGGAGATTTCAAACTCAATCTGCCCAAGCGCAGCCACCTTACGCCGGTGCAACGTTTGAATCGCGAGGGAGTTGAGGCGATCAAGAAACACAATTACAAGAAGGCCGAATCACTTTTCTATAAGGCTTATCTGCTCGATCCGAACGATCCGTTCACACTCAACAATCTCGGCTACACCTCGGAGCTGCAGGGACAGGTAGAACGGGCTCAGAATTTTTATGTTCTGGCGGCGAAGCAAGCTACCGACGCGATTATCGATCAGTCTACGGCGAAAGAAGTGAAAGGGCGGCCGATCAACGAAGCGCTCGCGGTTCCGGAGCTGCCGCTGCAAATTAATCACGACAATGTTGAAGCGGTGCGATTGCTTTCGCAGGGGCGTGCTCCCGAAGCGGACATGTTGTTGCAGCAGACGCTGAAGAAAGATCCGAATAACGTATTCACGCTGAATAATCTGGGAGTCGCCAAGGAGATGGAGGGCGAATCGATGGAAGCGATGCAATATTATGGCGCCGCTGCCGATCGTCATTCGCATGATGCGGCGGTGGTTACCATGGCGCGCTCGTGGCGGGGAAAAGCGGCCAGCGACATGGCGGCGCAGAATGCCCAGGCGCTGAACCGCCATATGGAAACGCATAATACTCCGGAGGCGCGGGTGGCGGAATTGAATCTGCGCGGCGTGTCGGCGGTCAATCGCAACGACCCGGCGACGGCGAATGAAGATTTCCGGAAAGCGTATGCGATCGACCCGAGCAACGCATTCGCGCTGAACAACATTGGTTATGTTTCCGAGTTGGAGGGCGACCGGGAGACGGCGGAGTTTTTCTACAACAGCGCACAAAAGGCCGCTGGAGCGAATGAGAAGGTTGTCCTGGCGACGCGACGCGCGGCCGAGGGTCGCAAGCTGTTTGAGGTTGCAGAAGACAGCGACGCCAAAGTTGAGACTAAGGTGGGCGAAGAGCGAGCGGCGCGACGTCGCGAGGGAGAACCGATCTTGCTGCTCCGCCGGGATAATTCGGTAGTGCAGGAGCCGAGTAATCCGCCGGCTAAGCCGTTGCAGCCGGTTGAAAATCCGCCGGAGCCGCAACAGAATCGCTGATCGTCACGTCGCATCGAGATATTTAAGCATTAGCGATTGAACACAATCGTTCGAGGGCTTGCAATCGTTATTGCTGATCGCTTACGAATCGCTTTCCATCTCGAGAAAGCGCCCGATATCCGACTCCGGATCGTACGAAAAATAACGCACGAGATTCTTGAAGTAGCGCAGCAGCGTATTGACGCTGGTGTAATACCAGCAGCAGTTGGTCATGTCGGGCGATAAGCCACACACGAATTGGAAGCGATGGAGCAACACAGGCGGTTGCGACAACATGGCCGCGGCCACGCGGTGATTGCCGTCGAGAATCGTCAACGGGCCTTTGTCGCCGACGCCAATGAGCAGAACGGTGGGATTGACACTGCTTTCCTGAACGCCGTTGCTGACGCGACGAAGCTTTTGAAGAAACTCGTCGTCGGCTTCGCCTTCTAATCTCTTTCGTATGCGCTCGACCACATCGGTCAGATAAAAGCTGCCTTGAGCAACGCGCCGCCATTGCGCGCGCGGGAAGAAGCGGATGCGCGCAAGGTCCTCGGTGGTGAGCTCGACCTCGAACCATTTGGTGTCGAGCGGCAACTCTCGCCACATGGCGCCTCGGCGCAGGAAGAGAAGCGCTCGCCGCACGGCATTCTCTTTCGGATCGGCGATATCGGGGCGGCTAACGACTTCGTCAAACTCGCTGCGATATCCGTCAAATTCGGAATGATGGAACTCGCTCTTGAGAAAATCGGCGATAACTTCCTCTTCGCTTATGGGGCGAAGTATGCGGAGACTGCCATAGGTGTTTAAAACCACCGCAGTCGCCTGATGCAGCAGGAGCGGGACGAGCAGCGTTAGCAGCAATACCACCATGAGCGCCAGTTGTAACAGGATGACTTCGCGCAGGGAGTTATGGAAGGCGTAGACGCCAAGCGTCAGCATGGCGCTGAAGGCTAACTGCAGCCAACTCGTGTTCGCAATCTTGCGCGACATTTCGTAGGTGATGATCACTGAACTGAGCGAGTACACGCCGGTGGTGATGGCATAGAGAATGAGGAGTGAGGCGAGGGAGCCGTAGTTGGCCATGGCAAAATGAGCTCCGAAAAGGGTTTTCCAGAGAAAATTTGGCACCATCCACAGGCCGCAGATGAGGACGGTCAGGATCACAAAGACCATGCCGAAGGAGAGGAACAATACTGACCTGTCCTCTTGTTCGCCGGGGTCGGCGGCGGCGGAGACAGGGAACATCGTATTGACAACCGACCATGCGCACATATTTACGAGGCGGCCCACCAGCGCGACGGCGGCGTATAGGCCGGCTTCATTCGGAGGGAAGAAGTGTTTTACGAGGATGATGTCGAAGTTATTGATGACGGTCTGGCTGGAAAAGAAAACGATCGCCTGCAGGCCTTCGCGGAAGGAGCCCGGGATGCGGCGGAGATTGAGCCGGGCGACGCTGGGAGTTGGATATGCGAAGAAATAAGAAACGACAATGGCCAACACACTGGCCAGCACAGCGCCTTTCACGCCCAACCCGAGGCTGGTCAGCAGGACGATCCCGCCCAGACGAACAAGTCCCTCCAGCATGAAGTTAAATGCCAGAGGTTTGAAGGCGTGGATTCCCTGGATGTATCCGCGGCGCACGCCGAGCGGAATGTAGAAAGCTGTGCCCAGCGCGAGTAGCCTCACCAGAACGAGATCGGGCAAATTCAGATAGTTGGTAAGGGCTTGGCCGAAGAGGAAAATGATCAGGCCCATACTGATGCCCGCAGCCCATGCCCGCTGGTGCAGGCTGACGAAAACGGCGACGCGGTCCTCTGTGGTTGTATAGCGCGCAATATACTTCGCGCACACCGTCTGGAATGAGAGCGTGACCGCCGACATCAGCATGAGCATGGTGTAGACGGCGGTGGCGTGTGCGAATCCAGAGGGACCAAGCAGGCGTGCGGTCGCCACGTTGTAGATCAGATTGGTTATGCCGACAAAACCGGATCCGGCGAGGAGCGTAAGCGTTCCGCCTAAGAGTTTTGAGCGCAGCTTCCTGGTCGCCACGGCGGCGCTCGCCGCGGCGGCGCTCGCGACGACCGGGCTCACTGTTCCCGAAGCGACGGCCGCTTCATTCGCGTCTTTCGTGCTATTCGTTTGGAGATTCGTTTCGATCATCATTACGTCTGGGCGGCCCTGGGTATGCTCCTAAAACAAGGTGAAGCGCACAACGGGAAGAAGTGTGGTTCGCGACGATCCCGCGAAATCGTAGAAGGTTTGTTGTTGGACGCCGAGCGATAGCCGGATCGGATAAGACACTGGGACGTCAGCCGTGCCGTCTTTGAGACTTCCGTGAACGGGGCGCACATAGGAGACTAGAAACTCGCTTTGTGCGTTGTCATATTCGTGATATCCAAGCCCTCTTGAAAGCACGAAAGAACTCTGCACGGTCCAACGCGGATTCACGCGGAAGTCGAATCGGCCGCCAGGCAACAGCGCCTGCGCGATAACGTAGCGCGTGCCGTTCACCTCCCAGGAGCGCAGGTCTTCCGCCAAAATTGCGGCGGTGATCCGGTTGCCGAATTTATGTTGAAGCCCGGCATAGGTGGAGGTGTTGAAATACTCGGTGACCATCGGCCGGAAAAGCAGATCGCGCGCGGAGTATCCAGCGATGAGAGAAGTGCTACCCCACGGGCGGCCGACGGTGAATTCGATGTTGGCGGAAGCGTCGCGCGAGTGGAGATCCTGATCGATGAACGGGCCTGCCTCACGAACCGCGCTGCCCGTGACCGACAACCAATTAAAAAACGAACTGGTGGACATGTAGAGAAATTGTTTAAACAGATTCTGGCTCATGTACACGGGAGAAACCGTGTCGCGGCGGACGGTGAATTGAATTCCGCCGTTGAAGGTGATGGAGTTCGATCCGAAATGAAGCACAGGGGCGATTCCGCCGTTGAAGAATGTGTCGAAGGTGTGGCGCGTCTGGATGACGTTCACGCTCGGAAATAGGAGCGTGCCGTCGGTGACGCTCTCGCCGACAAACCCGGAGATTGGCGGCAGGTCTCCGACATGAATGCGATAGTGAGACTCGGCCATGCTTTGGAACGAATGGCGTGGAGGCGGCAGCGATGACGGATCGGTTACCCTCAATATCCTTGCATCCAGGGTGTAAACGTTGATGTCCTCAAGAACCGGGGCGAACGATGCGTCGGGCAGGAAACTCACCACGCGGTTAATTTGCCGACCCTCTTCGTCGGCCAATTGATATTGCGCCAGCTGGGCGGTTTCGTTGTTGTTGTTTTCCTCGCCGGCGACGGTGCTTGCCTCGGCGAACGCGTAGAGGGCATGCACTGTGTCCTGGCGCTGGCGAGCCAGGTTCGCCGACGCCATCATGTAATCGTAGTCATCGCGGAAATCATCGGCTGGACCGAGGCTCGCTAATTCCTCCTGCGCTTTGCTCGTCTTGCCCTCGGCGAGATAAGTATTGGTCAAACCGATGGAAATATTTAGCGGATTGGCTCCCACGAGACGAGCTTTGTCAAAGTAGGTTTCGGCTAAATCGAAATCATGCATGGCCAGAAAAATGTTGGCGGCGGCCAGGATGTCATCGGCGGTAACCGAAGATGAACCAGCGCGCGCCTCGGCGAAACCGAGAGCAATCTGGTGACGTGCCTCATCGAAATTACCTTGCCGGAGAAAGACCTGAGCGACTGCGAGGCGCACACCAATGCGGTCTCCGCTCGGATCATCCAAGGCACGCGAGAACCGCTGCATGGCTGCGTCTTGTTCGCCCAAGCTCAACAATGCATCGCCGGTCGCCATTAGAATCTCAAGTTTGTTGTTGCCATATTGCTCGGCGAGTTGAATGTCTTGATGCGCGGCCTCGCGATTGCCAAGTTTGGCATGCACCTGCGCCCGCAAAGCGTAAACCGCCGGATCGTTCGGCGAGAGCTTCGCAGCGAGATCAATTTCTGCGAGAGATTGCGGATAGCGGCGGAGGCGAAAGAGAGTATCCGCATAGGCGAGGCGCGTCGGCAGATCGTTTGGCTCTTCGTCTAGCGCGGCACGGTATTCAGGTTCGGCGCGCGAAAAATTCTGCTCCTGCCGATAGGCTTCGGCTCGCGCCAGATGATATGCATGCGACTTTCCCAGCAGCTTCTGAGCGGTTTCCAACTGGATCAGCGCAGGTTGAGGGCGATGCAATTGAAGATCGGCGTAGGCTAAACCAAGATGCGCTTCGCCGTAGTTCGGCTGCAATCGGAGTGCGGTGCGGAAGTCGGCCGCCGCTTTGGCAGGCTCTCGCAGGTCATTCAGCACGTATCCGCGAGCTTCAAAGCCGGGCGCCATGTTGGGATCGATTTCGAGGGCGCGGGTGAAATCATCAAGCGCGTCGCGCGACTGGCCGTTGTGCGCGTGCACATAGCCTTTGATCAGAGGCAGATCTTTGTCATTGGCGAGAACCGAATCATATTTGTTGGCTAATGCGAGCGCTTCTTCATAGTGGCCGAGATAGTAAAGATCGTAGGCGAGATAGGTTGCGCCTTCGCGATCGTTCGGCAGCTTCTCAAGAACCGCATAGCCGAGCTTCGCCGATTCCGCATAGTCGCCCTTCAGGGTGAGATAGCGCTCGCGCTCGCGTTCGACTTGCGGTCGCTCATTCATCCTGGCGTCGGCGCGGTCCAGCCACTGCTTTGCTAAATCGAAATTGTGCGCTTCAAGGGCGGCGTTGGCGCCTCCCGATATGATCAAGGCGTTCGTCTGGGCGCGTTGGTAAGCGGCTTCATATGCCGTTTCCGCAGCAGGGAGATTCTTTTCGGCGGTATATAAATCGCCGAGGGCGAGATAAGGCGAGAAGTCTTTCGGATGTGCCTTGGCCGCGCGCGTGAAATAGGATTCGGCGAGTTTCGCGTCTCCCTGATCGCGCGCTAGATAGCCGAGAGCAGAGAGCGCGGTGCGGTTGTTGGGATCGGCTTCGAGGACTTTCGCGAACGTGTCGCGAGCCGCGTCTTTCTGGCCCAGCTTCCATTGCAGACTGCCGTAGTTGAGAAGCGAATTGAGATTCGATGGCTCGAGTGCCAGCGCTTCTTTCAGATCTTTATTTGCGGCATCAAGGTTGCCCGAGGCGGCTTCGATGGCGGCTCGCAGGCGCAGCATTTCGGGTCGCGCGGCGTCGGGCACCTGGATTTGGTTGATCTCGGCGGCGGCGGAATCGAGTTGCTGGGTTGCGGCGGCGTCCTCCAGACGAACGTCAGTCTCATATAAGTTGAGACGAAGCTCGATCGGGTAGAGCGGGCCTTCCGGAACATGCTTGGGCAGATTGCTGAGCGCGAGATTGTATTCCGTGCTGGCGCCGGCGTTGCGATCTTCCGATTCAGCAATCGCGCCGAGAATTGCATGGAGGCGATAATTATTGGGATCAACTCGGCGGGCATCTTCAAGAAAACCGCGCGCTGCATCCGCTTGGCCGAGATTCACCAAGGCCTGTGCGGCGCTGAGATCGAGAGCGAGATTTCCTTTGGCAGACTTGGCGAGACGAACATAGAGGTCGGCGGCCTCTTGCGGTTTCCCGGCGAGCTGATAGGTGTAGGCCAGTTCCGCTTGGACGTCTGAGTTTTTGTTAGGGATTGCCTGCAGACTGGCGATCGCTTGATCATATTGACCCTGGTCGCGATATTGACTGGCGACCGCACGCAACACTTCCGGATCTCTCGGAGCGCGATTCCGGGCGCGGGTGAGATAGCGGGACGAGTCGTCGGTTTTTCCCTGTTGCTGATAAGCATGCGCAATCAAAATTTCGGTGTGCGGAGTGGGCTGAATCGCGTCGGCCCGTAGCAACAGGTCAAGAGCGTGTTGCGCGTCTGAACTGAGTAGAAGCTCGCCCGCCAGTTGCAGGCTGTTCGCATCTTTCGGATTCGCATCGACTACGCGCCGCAGCAGATTTTCTGCCTCAGCGTCGCGGCCCATCTTGGCATAGGTCTGAGCCAGGCCGGCCAGGCCTCGGACGGAACCGGGCTGCAGCTGAAGTCCGCGATTGTAGGCGTCGACTGACGGCTGATAGTGCTCGGCGAGGCGGTCGGCATATCCGAGCAAAAACCAGAGCTCGGCATTTTGCGGCGCTGATTTAGCGGCCTGTTCGGCGAAGGTAACTGCCGCGGCGTAATCGTTTCTCTGTAAAGCTTCCTGCGCGGCCCGCGCTCGACGAGCGACGTCGATGCTCGATCCCCAGCCCAGGCCCGAGCCGTTTTGTTGCGCGTCATTAGTGGTGGCCGTCGCACCGTTAGCGGCGTCGTTGGTTGAAGAATTCTGCTGTTGGCCCGAGGGCGCAGCGTTGCCGCTCTGATTGACATCGTAAGTCTGACCCAGAGCGTAGCCCGGGGAGTAGCTCAAACATGAGCTCACAAGAACAAAGATGATCGAGCGGCTGACGAAGCGGCTTTTCACGGTTTCACCATGCAATAAAATCTTGGGCTTACCTCCCGCATCCCATTGTTGATTTTCTGCGGTGCTTTTCAGATGCGACTCTCGGAGCTAGGTTTGCTTTCCAAGAAACTGCCTCATTATTCGCGTTCAGCTTGCCTTCCGTGCGCAGCCCTCTTCTCGCCCAGGGTTTACTGCTAGTCCGCGGTCGGACTGATCAAATTTGGAAGTAAACCTTGGGCGACCATTGCGAATCCAAACCCTGTCTACGAAAAATGGAGCCACTATCGTGAGCACTGCCGAAAGTTACTCTCGTCCGATTCCGCTATTCGCCATCGTGTTGGTAGCGCTGGCGGTCCACGGGCCTCTTTTGTTCATGCAGCTCCCCGCCGGTTCATTCGACACAAATTTCCATATTTTCTTCGCCTCGCACTACGCGAGTCACTGGTTCGATCCGTGGAACGTAAAGTGGTTTGCCGGCTTTTCGCAAACGACTTATCCGCCGCTGACGCATCAATGGATTGCTTTGCTTTCGAATGTCGTTGGTTTGAAGATGGGCTACATGCTGGTGCAGTTGATCGCGGTGATGCTGCTGCCGGTGGGCGTATTCCGTTTTGCCAAAATCTGGGTGAACGAGCGCGCGGCCAGCTATGCGGCGCTCGCCAGCGTTTTTCTTGGCGCGTTGGCTTTCCTGGTATACCAGGCCGGGCAATTGGCGACCGTTACATCGACGGCTCTCTATTTAAATGCGCTGCCCTATCTCTACGAATGGATAACGACGGCGTCGGGACGCTCATTTCTGAAAGGGGTCGCCGTGAGCTGGACGGCTGCGGCTGCCCATCACGTTACCTTGATTTTCGGTGTGCTATTTTTCGCGCTGCCGGTGCTGTGGGTCGCGATTCTGGATGCGCGCGAGCCTGTCGTCGAGGCTGATGCGCACGATCCGGATGTTCGCGTTAGAGACGAAGGAGAACGAGTGCCGGGTGCGGTCCGTGGCGTGCTATTACGAACAGGCGCGTTTGCGTTGATCGTGGGATTGGGGATCGGATTAGTCCTCGCGCCTTATTGGCTCAGCATTCTTCGTCATCCGGTTCGGCAGATGCCGATTCCGCATGACAGCCGGTCGAATTTCCTGCTCAATTCGACTACGGCGATCAACTACTTCGTGATTCCTTACGGAGCGTTGCTTCTCGGGATTCCGTTCATTCTGGTGCGGGGCGCGAGGGCGCGGCGTTTGCGGCCGCTGCTGTTTGGCTTCTGGCTCGCATTTATTTTTGGATTAGGCGGCACCACTCCATTGCCACGATGGTTGCTCGGACGGGCCTTCGAGATTTTGACCTTCGAGCGCTTTACTTTCTGGGCAACGCTGCTGGCTATGCCGCTTTTAGGCGCTGTGGCGGTGAGTCTGTTGGATCGCTTCGCCAGTAAGGCTGCGGCAGCGATGGCATTGGCCGCGGTTGCAACCGTAGGCGCCGCACTGTGGTGGTTGAACGCCAACCCCTATCGGCCCACCGCAATCGTCGATGTCAACCCTGTGATCGCATTCTTGAATCGCGACGGGCACGATTCTTATCGCTACATCACGCTTGGGTTGGGAAGCGAACTGGCGCAGGTTTCGACTTATACGAATGCGACCAGCGTCGACGGCGACTATAACTCGGCGCGCCTTTTGCCGGAGATGACCAATTATGGCTCGGCTCAGCTCACCAACGCCAAGTTTTATGGCTCGGCCGGAATGGCTTCGCTGCGCGCGATGCTTGAGCACGCCAGCAGATATGGCCTCAAATTTGTTTTCGTTCACGATTCGTACTATGAACCGCTGCTGACGTTTGCGGGCTGGCGAAAGATTGAGACTTTCGACAATGGAGAAATTACTGCCTGGTCGAAAGACGATGTGCCGCCCGCTCATACGATTTCATCGGACGCGATGCCGGCGCCGTGGGAGGGTGTGCTGTGGGGCACGCTGCCCATGGGCGTCAGCTTTCTGGCAATTTTCCTGGAGTTATGGCTGCCTGAAAGACGCCGCGTCGTCGCGCCCGTCGGAGTACCGGTTCACGTCCGGCAGCCTTATGTTGCCTGAGATAAGCTGCCTGAGGTAAGAGTGCTCTGCGAGAGAGGGACATGAAAACGATTTTGACTATCATCGTCGTCGCTACCGTTGTGCTGGTGGCTGTGGGATTGCTGGGCGCGGGGCAGACCAAGTCGGGGACGATTGGCTTTGCGAATGGGTCTGCGCTACCGGGGCTAACTCCGAAGGCCGACACGCCGGAGCAGGCGGTCACCAACCTTCTGAACGACGTGCAGAAGCGGCGCTGGGACGCGGCGTATGGGGCGTTGTCAAAGACCAGCGGCGTCGATGAGGAAACTTTCCGCGAAGAGTGGCAGGGCTCGAATGGCAGCTTGCGGACCTTTTCGAATCTTGAGGGTTCGGAGTTGCGTCCGGTGCATGCGACCAATGATGACGCGCAGATTCGCGCCCGGTTGCGCTGGACTACTCCGGTGGGACCGATCGAGGATGTTCGTGACTTTCGTTTGATTCGTGAAGGCGGACTGTGGAAAGTGGTTTGGCCGAAACAACAAGTTGCGAATGTTCCGGCCCAGGTCGTGCCGGTCACTTACTTGCGGTGGGATCTAGTGAGCGGAGACGGCAAGGACGAATGGGGTGCGCGCAACATCGATCCGCCGCACGTGCGTATTGTTTCGATGAATGCGGTCAACTCCGCGGAAGGCTCGGCGGTGATGGGTGAGGTTGTGAATGAAGACACCGTGCCGGCCTTCGTCAACGTGGGTGCCACACTGGTTGATGGAGGGGGCAATCCCATTGACGATGAGAACAGTTTCGACAAGATTGATCACGTGCTCTTGCCGAAGCAAATCACACCCTACCGCATAGACTTTCCGGGCATCGACTTGAGCAAGGTTAAGAATGTTCGTATGGACATCAAGGCGTCGCTGGTCCCGGCGTCGGCCGACCCGGTGATTGGAGTGATGAATCAGAAGATTGACGCGGATGTTCAGGGCAGAAGCGTTCTGCGCGGAGAATTGCTGAATCAGAGCGGCCAGACGGTCAACATTCCGCATGTGATTGCGAGCTTCTATGACAACAACGGCAAAGTGATCTGGGTCTCGGATGGCTACGTGGATCGGGCTTTACTGCCTGAAACGTCGGAGCCTTTTTCGGTTGACATTCCGCGCTCGCTGGCAGGAAAGGTGCAGAGCTTTCATGTTGTGGTTAATCAATACAGCCTGGGAAAATCGTAGAATGCGGCGCGAAAACCATCCCGGTCGTGGTTTCGCCGCAGCGGCTAAAGCCGCAGTCGGTAGGGAGTCCGGTAGCGCAGCGGTGAACCGCTGCGCCACCCAAAACCGAATACGGTTGGCTTTCTATTTTTGCCTGAGTGTTGCTCTAAGCACATTGAGCGCTAGCATCTCGGCCGCGCAGGATCTACGCGCCCCGTCCGCGGTGACGGCTGGCGAGGCCGTGTCGATCTCGACGACGGGGAGTGGCAAGGCAACGTTCTATCTGGTTGGTCCGGGAGTTTCGAATAAGAGTGATGTTGCGCTGGGAAACGAGATTTCACTTCGCGGTCAGGATTTGCGCGATGCGGGACAATATTTCGCCATTCTTTGTTCTGACAGTTGCCACAGCGCATCGTTCTTTGTGGCTCCGGCGAAACCGGCTAGCCTCGCTTTTCTGGTGCACCCTTCGCGCGTGCCGGTGGCGGCGAGTGATGCGGTCAGCGGCGTTGCGCTTGCCTTTGATCAATTTGGCAATCTGAATCTCGATCCCGGCACGATCAACTTCCAGTTGACCGCGGGCAAGACTTCCCTGCTCTCGCGGGATGTTGCAGCACATGATGGCGTCGCGTGGTTTCGGACTACATCCGGCAAGTCTGCCGGACCGCTGCAAGTTGTGGCGAGTATCGGCGAGCTCTCTGCGCGACGCAACGTGCAGGAGGTTGCATCGGAGCCTTGCAACCTTCGCATCGCTGGCCAGCGCACGAAGGATGGACTAGTGGTGCAGACGGAGCCGGTTCACGACTGCGCGGGGAATCCTGTGCCTGATGGAACCATTGTTTCGTTTACCGCGACTGATGCCAGCGGAAAAAGCACTGTGGATGCGCCTATTAAGCACGGCATCGCACGCGCCGAGATTGCAGCTTCGGGCCCCGTGGTGGTTTCGGTTGCGTCGGGAGTGGCCATGGGCAACGAACTGCACATCGGAGGAGGGCAATGATTTGCGCTGGCGACATTTCATATCACGATGATTCCGACGTCGTTCCTGACCGCGATGAATACGATTGCGATGGCGATGATTGGCCTGACTCTGATTGCGATCACTACGATTAGTGTGACTACGGTTGCTATGACGGTAAGTTATGCTCGCCGTCGACGAGTGCCTTCGATCAGGTCATCGATTCGTTCGCGCGCGTCTTCGGGCATTACTCCGCAGATCACTCCGCGCGCCATTTCGCGCATCATTTCGCGGATGACGGCATTGCTGGCCGCATCGGTTTTCCTTTTCTGCGCGCCACGATCCAATGCCGCGGTAAATGTCGACATGAGTGTAAGCCACGCCGGTCCACGCGCCGTCGAACCCCTCTTGGAGCGTGGGATTCTACGCGATTACCGCATCGCCTGGATAAGCCTGGCACACGCTCTGGAATTCAACGCGGCTGATGCTTTGTCCGGCCCATTCGTTTCTACGGCGAGAGATACGTTGATGAATAACGTCTCCAGTCAGCGACGTTCTGGCCTCAGCACGCGCTATCTGAATCAGAATCACAAAGTCGAGGCTGTTTATTACGCGCCCGAGGGCGACGTCATCGAATTGCACGATGCGGCGGATTATCAACTGCAAATTTTGGACGGCGGGAAACTGATTCACGATGAGCATGTCGTGATGCACTATGTCGTGTTGATGACCCCGGCTGCCGATCATTGGGTAGTTCGACAATTGCAAGCGGTCCCTCAGTTTTGATTCGGTCGCGCGGCTGCCACTCGAGATTGATTTACTAGCTCTGCCTACAGGATCGCCCTACCAACCGCCGCTTTCCTCGCGGCATCTGACTTACAAAGGACAAGTTGAGAAGAGGGAACCTTCGAGTGCCAAAGGTATTGATCGTATTCGCCATAGCGTGGTTTGTGATCGCCAGCGGATGTACGGCTCCGAGCGTTCGCTCGTCGCTGCGGCAAAATGCGATGGCCCCTGGGCAGGCTCCGAAGGTGCTCGCCGTCTATATGCCCTGGTTTGGCGATCACACACATATAGACGTTGGTTATTCGAGCCAGGATCCCGGGGTTCTTAAAGGACAAATTCAACAGGCGCGTAAACAGGGGATTTCGGCTTTCGTGGTCGACTGGTACGGCGAGAGCCGGCCTTACTCCGATCATAATTTTGGCGTGCTGCAAGAGGTGGCTAGCGAAAACCACTTTCAAGTCGCGCTGCTTTACAACGAACCTGAAGATGAGGACGCGCAAGCGACCGATGAGGCCATGAACGCTTTCGACGAGGCCTATAAGGCATACATTGGGCCAGAGGCGAGGTTTCGCGACACCTATCTCACATATAACGGACGACCGATGATCTTCATTTTCCCGAAGCGCGGTCACGTGGACTGGAATCGCGTCCGCGAACATTGCAGTGGGTGGGACGCGGCGCCTTTGATCTTTTATAAGGATGACCCTCCGCCACAGTACAGCGCCGATTTTGCCGGGTCCTTCGCATGGGTGCAGCCGGGGCGCGCGGGATGGACCGCCGATGGGAGTAATTGGGGCGAAGAATATCTCGACAATTTCTATAAGGCGATGAGCAAGCGTCCTGACAAGATCACGATCGGAGCGGCATGGCCGGGGTTTGATGACTCCAAGGCGAAATGGGGGCTCAATCGCCACATGCAGAGCCATTGCGGAAAAACGCTAGATGAAACCATGAGCCTTTATCGCCGCTACTTCGACGATTCTAATCCGCTGCCGTTTCTTATGATCGAAACCTGGAACGACTACGAAGAGGGGACGGCGATTGAGCGCCAGACGGCAGGCTGCGGCGCAAACCAGCCGCAGAACTGATGGCCGAAGCTTTTTGCAACAACCCAAAGCGCGCGATGGAACATCGAATACCGTCCGCAGAATAAAGCTAAATAAACTATTAGTGCGATGTGATCGAGGAGCGACCTGCAATGAACGAGAACGTCAATCCGCCAAAATGTTTTCGCCTTCTATCGGAATTGCTCCTGGGTAGAACTGATAGGACTGCGCGTGCGGCGGCGGGGTTGGAGAGTCAGGACCTGGCGGAACTCACTGAGCTGGCGAACTCGCACCATGTCACCATGCGGTCGTTCCCAATTCTTCAGCAGTTGATGGTCGACAGTGGCAATGCCGAGGGAGCGGAATTCGCGGCGAATGCCATCGACAAAGAGGGTGCACGGATCCGGCACGCGATCTCTTTCCTCGATCCGATCATTCGCGCTTTGCAGCAATGCGGAAAAGTTGTTGTCATCAAATCTTTAGATCACTGGCCAGACTTTGGCAGCGACATCGATCTTTACGTTGATTGCAGCCCGGGCACGCCCACCGCTGAGGTGGCTGTGGTTATGCGCCGCGAGCTCGGAGCCGAAATGGCGGAGCGCAGTTGGGGAGACCGGCTGGCGAACAAATGGAACTTTATTGTTCCGGGGTTGCCGGAGTTGGTCGAGATCCACGTTGGCCGGCTGGGGCAGACCGGTGAGCAGACGACCATCACCGAATCGCTGGTTTCGCGCGCACGGACGATCGAACTGGACGGGTATCAAATTCGAACGTCGGCGCCGGAAGACCGCATGATCGTCAGCACGCTGCAGCGCATGTACAGGCATTTCTATATACGGCTCTGCGATATCGTGGACAATGCGCAATTGATGGAGAGTGGAACGGTCGACTACATCTATCTGCGTTCGCTGGCACAGTCGGCGGGCCTGTGGGAAGGGTTGGCGACGTATCTCGTGGTGGTGTCAGACTACGTGAAGCAATATCGTGGCGAGGGAATCGACTTACCGGCGTGGGTCACGTCAGAGGCGCGCTTCGGCGGCGATCTGGTTTACTATCGGCGAAACTGGCTGCGCATACCTATCATCCCGCACGCGGCACGACTGTATGCGGCGGAGTGGAAGAGTCTTATCCGCAAGGGCGAGATTCGCAACACGCTGCGCTTGAGCCTTCTGCCTGGTCTCGCCACAGCGGCTGCACTGGAACAAAACCTCACTGGCAGCGACAAGGGAATCTGGTAGCGGCGTGGCGCCGCTTTTCCGATCGTCGCTAAAATATTGTCAGCTCAACCCTTTAGGACATTACCCTTACATACTTCACAGGATTGTCATTGCTTGCGGCTCGGCTTACTCTCGCTCGTAGCTGGGGCGATGCAAACATCCGCGAGCTTGTATGCGCGGCCGCCATTGGAGTGCAGGTTAAGGCTTCTTCGGTACGATTACGTCTGCCGGCTCATTTGAGATGAGGGAGTTTGTCTCGTGGTTAGGATTCTGGTGGCAGACGACAATCCGATGGTGCGGCACTATCTTCGGGAAGTGCTGGAACAGCACGGTACTTGGCGCGTATGCGATGAGGCCCGGACCGGAGGTGAGGTGCTGCCCAAGGTACAAAGAACGCTGCCAGATGTGATTTTGCTCGACTTTCAGATGCCGGAGTTAAACGGGCTGGAGGTAGCGAAGCAAATCTGTCAGCTTTTCCCGAAAATCCCGATTTTGATGATCACCTTTCATTTCTCCAAACAGCTTTCTGAGGCCGCGCGCGATGTGGGCATACGGGGAGCCTGCGCGAAAACGGACGTGAGCTCAATTATGGAAGGTGTAGAAGCCCTGCTCCACCGGAAAACCTATTTTCCCGCAATCCAAGCCGGTATCGCCTAACAATCACGTAGCGTCAAATCAAGTAGCATCAAATCACGTAGCATCTAGGGTTTACGCCATCGAAATACAGGATTCCCTGTATTCGAGTCCCGGTGGACGCATGTTAGTTTTGGGGCAATTCCCTAAGGTACCGGGAAGAATCGACCTCCTGACAATCAGATGCGGCTAAAGGAAGCGAACGAGAACCGAAGTGCTGGCCTCTGCTCTCAGTTCCCTGAGATGCGAAAGGGAATTGGATCATGACGATTCGGATTCTTGTAGTCGATGATCATCCGGTGGTGCGGCAAGGGCTAAGAACCTTGCTGGAGGGTCAATCGGGCTGGGAAGTCGTGGGGGAAGCTTCCGATGGATTCGAGGCTTTGAATAAGGCCGACAGTCTGCAGCCGGACGTGGTGGTGCTTGATGTAACCATGCCCAAGATGCATGGATTGGAAGCTTGCCGCCGGCTGCGGCAGTCGACTCCTGCCGTTGAGGTTTTATTTGTCACGCAACATGATTCTCCGCAGATGCTGCGGGAGGCGCTGGATGCAGGCGCCAGAGGTTACGTGGTGAAATCCAATGCCGCGCGTGATTTGTTGGAAGCGGTAGAAGCAGTAAGTCAACACAAAGTATTTGTAGCGCTAGCTCGTCGCGACACTCTAACTGCGTCATGAGGGTAAGACAGCAGTCACTGTCTAACCCTAAAAGGGGCTGTCATGAAATTGCGCATTTTGTTGGCCGACGATCATGAGATCGTACGGCGTGGTTTATCTTCGCTACTGCAGAAACATGAAGGATGGGAAATCTGCGGAGAAGCGTCCGACGGCCGGGAAGCGCTCGAACTCGCCAAACGATTGAAGCCCGATGTCATCATCCTCGACATTGGCATGCCGAACCTGAATGGCCTGTCGACCACGCGGCAGATGCTGCAACATGACCCTAACTTTAAAATCATTGTGCTCACGATCACGGATTCCGATCAGGTCATCCGCGAAGCTCTCGATGCGGGCGCGCGGGGATTCGTGTTGAAGTCGGACGCGGCGCGCGATCTGGTTTCTGCGGTCGAGGCGCTTCAAAGCAAGCGCATGTTCTTCACGCCGCGCGTGAACGATCTAGTGCTCGCCGGTTTTCTCGAGAAAGGGCATCCAATTTCGAGAACTGAACCGCCTAACCTGCCCGTTTTGACGGCTCGCGAGCGCGAGATCACTCAGTTGCTGGCGGAGGGAAAGAGTTCGAAGGAAGTCGCGTCGTTGCTGAACCTGAGCACGAAGACTGTGGAGACGCATCGCAGCAACATCATGCGCAAGCTGAGTTTGCACTCCATACGCGACCTGGTGGTCTACGCCATCAAGAACAACATCATTCAGATCGAGATGCCGATGGGGATGAAGAATGAAATCCCTAACGGCGGTCCGCAGACTACAGTAGCTTAAGTGTGAGGTCCCGCAAGTCGGGACGGTAGCGCGCTGTCGCCCTGAGCGCAGCGAAGATCTTATGCATAGCTAGTTGCCATGCTTAGGATTGTTCGCTTCGCTCAAGGCGACATTTTTTTGCGGAAGCTAGAAGCTGTCTCATAAATGGACCGCAGGAGTAAGCCGCGCCTCAGGGGCTAAAGCCCTCGTCTTGATGACTCTGGGCGGCACGGCTGAAGCCGTGCCCTTTCAAAGCCGATTCATGAGATGGCTTCTAATTCGCGGTTTGAGTCGGGGATGGTTCCCCGTAGGTACCGGTTCTGGTGCGAACCGTCAGCCGGCCGTATCCCGGAGAGCGCGCCTCGACGCGAACGGACTGGTAGGAATTTTTCGCATCGGGATTGCGCGGCTTGTAGGCAATCGCGTATTGATTGCGAATATCGTGCGCTATATCGCGTGAGATTGTGTCGACTTGGTCGAGCGTATCGGGGAAGAATGCAGCGCCTCCTGTAGCATCGGCTAGGCTCTGCAGGGCTTGCCGGCCGGGAGCTTGGGGTCCGCCTCCCATCAGGCCAATCGCGTAAACGGTGGGACCATTATTCTGCTGTAAACGGCGCGTAGCTTCCTGCAGCGTCTCCTGGCTCATGTTGTCCTGGCCATCGGTGACGACGAGGAGAACTTTTTTGTCGAATTTTGTATTGTTGTTGAGATGGGTCGCAGACGCAACGATCGCATCGTAGAGAGCGGTGCTGCCCTGCGTGGATACTTGCTTCAGGGCGCGGTCGAGTAAGTTGATGTCAGAAGTGAAGTCCTGATCGAGATAGGGATTGCGGCTGAAGTTCACCACAAAGATCTGATCTTTGGGGTTGATATTGCGAATCAGATTTAAGACCGCTTGATTTACCTTTTCACGTTTATCGCGCATGGAGCCCGAATTATCAATAACAATCCCCACGGCTACGGGAACGTCTTCTCTGTGAAATGAGGTGATGGGTTGCTGCGATCCGCCTTCATAGACGGCGAAATCGTTCTTGCCTAGATTCGAGACCAGCCGCCGGCTGTCATCTACGACAGTGGCCTGAAGCACAACCTCATTCACCTGCTGCTTAAAAACGAACATACCGCCTTCATCATTAGCGGGCGGGCCTACCGTATTCGGGTCTTCGGCTGTTGGCTCCTCAGTCGCGGTTGACTGGGTCGATTGGCCGGCAGCAGATGGCTGGGATGGAGGCGACTGAGATGGCTGCGCAGTACTGTTAGTCGCTGGCGATGCCGGTTGTGACGGACTCGCCTGCGCGATCGCCAACGTCGCTGTCAAAGCCATCACGAAGAGAATCGACACCGCCGACTTCAGGCGCGCAAGACCAACTGCATGCATGGAAAATCCTCCGACGAACCTTGGATGCAGTTTTCGACGCGAAGGAAGGCACCTGAAGCAGCGCCAGAGCAATACGGTGAAAAGTTGCGGCCTACTGGAAACACCTGATGACAGACAATCGGGAAAGAAAATAAGGGGCGCATCCTATCCAGCGACGCGCCCCTTGTCTTTAATTTATGGAACTGCGATTTACGGAACTGCGATCTCACCAGTAGGTGAAGTTGAGGTTGTCCAGATATACGGCGTAGTTCTGTTGCTCGTAATTTCCGTCCATCTGGTAATTGATCGTGACCCCGTACCATGACGATGATGTCGGAGCGTAGGTCGCGTTCAAGTTGTATTGCTGTCCGTTGAAAGTAATTGTCTGGTAGAGCAATTGATTGTCAGAGGTGCGCTGCACCTGAAGCGTCAGGTGATTCCAGGCATTATTGTTCGGGTAGCAGGAAATACCCGTCGACACCCACGCATTGGCCTGATTATTCCAGATCTCCCAATCGTGTCCGCCCAGCACGGTGCATTGATGGCCCCATATGAAAGACAGGCCATCGACGAACTGGTTAACGTCGAACTCCAGCGCCTCCGATTCGTTCAGGCTGGTGCCATAAAACCAGACGTCATAGATGAAGTTGTGGGTGTTGGCCACGATCTGATGGCTCTGGTCGAGGATGGGCGAGCCATCACCCAGCAAGTGAACGTTCCACAGGACATCCGAATAATCCGTGGAACCGCCGATGTCGAACTCCATGGCGTCGCCGCTCATCGAGGGCGAACTCACGCCTTGCTTGGTCCACCAGGTGGTTTGCGGACCGCTTGGACTGCAGGTTGAGCAAATGCCATAGTCCGGCAGAAGTTCGATGTAGCCCGTCCACCCGGCGCCGCCTTGGATGTTCGAGATGACATTACCGCCGGAACTCACCGTGAAGGTGACGGGAGTGGTTGCGGCGCCTCCGCAGTAGTCCCACTCCTCGACCGTCGCATGATAGGTCCCGGGGCTGAGGGACAAAGTGGTATTCAACTTCGACCCGTTGACCTGGTAGGCGAGTTGGTTGGGGCCGCTATAGATACCCATGGCCGCGACGCCTTTCGGGCACGATGAGGTCGAGGTTGCGGTGAATGGGACGGGCGAGTTGACCGTGCTGTTATTTGCCGGCGAGGTTACCTGCACCTGGGATGAATTGCTGACCGTGACGGTAATCGGCGTGGTTGCCGCACCGTCGCAGTAGTCCCACTCTTCGACGACGGTATTGTAAGTTCCGGCGGTGAGGCTGAGGTTGGTGTTGAGCCTGGCGCCGTTGACTTTGTAGGCGAGCTGGTTAGGGGCGGTGTAAATTCCCATGGCAGCAACGCCCTGTGGGCAAGATGATGACGACGTAGCCACGAAGTTCACGGGAGATCCGACCTGGCTGTTATTGGCCGGCGCGGAAACCTGCACCTGCGACTGATTGGAGACCGTCATCGTGACTGGAACGGTAGCCGCTCCGCCGCAATAGTCCCACTCTTCGACAACCGTGTTGTAGGTGCCGGGACTGAGGTTGACACTGGTATTGAGGCTGGCGCCGTTCGATGTATAGGCCAAGACGTTGGGGGCGGTGTAGATGCCCATGGATGCTACGCCATCCGCGCAGCTGGAGGTGGCCGATGCTACGTAATGCACGGGCGATTGCACCGTGGCGCCGCCGGTGGGGGAGTTAACAGCCACACCTGCGAATGCGGCGGAGGTTAGGGCTACGAGGAAGGATAGGGTCGATAGGACGCACTTCTGCATACAGCTTTATCTCCATTGGGTGAATTGCCCCGCGGTTCCAAGAACTGCGCTATGCGTGCGCGCGCATAGCGGGAACACCTGGGCCTTGCTCAGAAGTGGCGGACTGGGTGCGGTTTCAACCAGACATCGAATGCGCGCACCGTTCAGGCCAGGGAACGGAGCCGAAACGCATCCAGAAAAGTTTGGTTGGAAAGTGGCTTCAGCATACCAAAAACCCTGTAGTTTTGCCAAATAAAAGCTGTATTCGGGAGGATCAGAAGTTTTAATCCTCTTCAGAGTGTCGTCTAAAGAACAGCACAAGGCCAACACCCGGAATATGGGCGCAGTACCGGACGGGTGTTTCTTGCGGGAGGGTTTAGTGAGCGCGCTCCGAATTCTGATCGCCGACGATCACGACGTGGCGCGCAAGGGCATCCGTTGCTTGCTCGAAGATCATCCGGGGTGGGAGATTTGTGGCGAAGCGAAAGATGGACGGGAGGCCGTTGACTTCTCCGGCCAGTTAAAGCCGGATGTGGTGCTGCTGGATATTGGTATGCCCGGTCTGAACGGTCTTGACGCGGCGCGGCAGATTCTCGCCGCCAATCCTCAGATCAACATTCTGATTCTGACCATGCACGATTCCGAGCAGGTCGTTCGCGAGGTACTGGCGGTTGGGGCGCGCGGATTTCTGCTAAAATCTGACTCAGGGCGAGAACTGGTCTCTGCTGTCGAAGCTCTGCAAAACCATCGGACATTTTTCACCACTCGGGTGACGCAGATGGTGCTGGAAGGCTACCTTCATCCGAACCAGCGCAGCGAACCACAGGGCCGGCACATCCTGACGCCGAGAGAGCGCGAGGTGATTCAGCTTTTGGCGGAAGGAAAGACCACGAAGGAAGTTGCGGCGACCCTTCACCTCAGTGTCAAAACGGCGGAGACTCATCGCACCAACCTCATGCGAAAACTCAACCTGCATTCGGTCGCCGACTTGACCCTGTATGCCGTGCGCAACAGCATCGTTCAGGTTTACTGACTGCCTTACTGGTAAGGTAAGACCGGCGCAGGTCTGGGGATTTCACTGGATTACCGCTGCCATGCGATCTGTCTAGAGTCGAAGATATAAGAGGGACTCATGCTCTGGGCTCTTGCCGTCTTATTTTTGATTTGCTGGATACTGGGAATCGTGGGCACGATTTCGTTCGGCGGATCGGTCCACATTGTGCTCTTGTTGGCGGCCCTCGCGCTCCTCATCGGCCTGGTTCGCGATCGCGACTCTGTAGCCTGAGAGGTAACCGACTTTGCAACAAAGCAACTTAAACAAAAGCAATTTGAACAAAGGAGACAAAGATGAACCCGAACTCCGACTCCACAGGCAGTAAGAAATGCCAGATCTGCACCCAATCATTTAGTTCTGATCGCGAACTGCAAGAACATCAAAATAACCAGCACTCTGGGAATGAACAGGGCGGCGAACGCCCGCAGAACGAGCAAGTTCATGGGGATCCGCCAGTGCAGGACGAGCAGAAGCGAAAGAAGATCGCATAAATCCAAGGCTGGGCAAACCAGAGTTTGCCGCCGCCGAATCCACCGCGCCGGACAGATCCACTCGAATGCAAGTCCGGCGCGGTTTCTAAGCCCCCTCAAGGAGCGTGGCTCGCGGGCTTGGGGTGCCCCGCCACGGTTATGCTAGAGACCCACGACTCCAGCAAAAGTCACGCAGCCCGTTTGTCTAGCGCCAATGAGTTCTGTAGCGCCTGCAGGCCGTATAAGGCGTCTTCTAAAGCCTCGTCTTCCTCGATACTGTCGGCGGTCGAATCGAAAAGCTCCTTGGTCCGCTGAACGATTGCTTGCTCGGCCTCGGCAATTCGCACGGGCATTTTGCGTTCATCAGTTTCGAACAGGGCGGCCTGATAGAGCTTATGCCAAGCGGCGACACGAGTGGGGGAGGGATACACGGTTGTCGACATAAGATTCTCGGGTAACCAAATTAAGGCTATTGCGGTGAGTCGGAAGTTCCAATCGGGTAAATACTGTAGGTGAACGCGCCTCTGACAAACGTTACATTATCGTCGACGGAAAATGAGGAGGCTCGCTTCAGCGACGCTTAGGAAATCAGCTGAATGCCAAGAATGTGAATGCTGTTACGGTTCGCATCCACGCTACCTAAAAGTTGAATCTGCTTTCCTTCGTATCGCCTCGCATTGTTTTGATCGTCATTTTGATCTTCATTTTGATAGTCGAGACGGTAAGTTAGGCCGCTCGCCAATTTCAAAACATAACTCGCGTCGACCTTCATAATCGTTCCGGCAAGGGTCTCGGTTGTCGGCTGTTGTGGCGCTGGCGGATTCTGGTCGGGAGGTAGCGGCTGCGGCACGGGGCGCGGCGTTTGCATTTGAGACCACGCGATCAAGTCCGGTCCAAGCACGCTGGATGGTAGAGCCGGGGCGGGCTCGGACTGAACGCCCTGAGCAAACATACAGCCAGCCAAAATCAGCAGGAGACCTGTCGTCGCCAGTATGGTCGTCTTTTGCTTCACATCACACCTCCGGCGGACGAAGCGGGCAGGTGGAAAGCGGTTGACGTTCGATTCTCCGTGGACCGTGATTGGCCGACCACGGCTTGGGGCGCGGTCTGCGTCGAATAGCTCTCCCCCCATCACTTGTAGCTTGGCGGCAGAGGTGCGTCCATACAGCGTTGTAGGTAGCGTCGACTAAGGAAGAGGATTAAGAAGAGCGCAGCACTGGATCGTGCTGCGCGGATACGGCTTACTGAGGACGTGGGAATTTGTAAACTCCGCATCACCGCTCAAAGCACGCGGCAGGCCTCCTCAAAGGAGAGGCGCGGACTGCGCGGGAAGAGCTTGCTCTTCTCTCCATAGCCCAGATTGCAGAGAAAATTCGCCTTCCATTTGCCGTCGGGAAAAAATTCCGCGTTTACCTTGGCTGCGTCGAAACCCGACATCGGACCACAATCCAGACCGACGGCGCGAGCGGCGAGGATGAAGTAGCCACCCTGGAGCGAACCGTTGCGGAAGGCCGACTCGTCGGCAAATTGTTTGTTGCCCACGAAATAGGAGCGCATGTCGGCGTGCGGAAACAACTGTGGAAGTTTCTCGTAGAATTCAACGTCCCAGGCGACAATCGCCGTGACTGGCGCTGCTTTTGTTTTTTCCACGTTGAGCGGAGCTAGCGCGGGCAGGAGCCGCGCCTTGGCCGCTTCGGTTTCGAGAAAGACGAAACGAGCGGGACTGGAATTGGCGCTGGTGGGGCCGAAGCGCGCGAGGTCATATGCTTCACGCAGGGCTTCGATGGGAACGCGCTTGGGCAGCCATGCATTATGGGTACGGGCCTGGCGGAATATCTGATCAAGGGCGTGCTCGTTAATTTTAGTAGAGTGCGCGACATCCAGTGTTTCGGTCATTAGCTTGTCGCCTCCATGGTCATCTTTAATTAGTTCTGGAAATTGGGGGTATAGATCCTGTTTATTCCCTTAAGATTCGATGCGACTGCCCCATTTTTGACTCTTCGCGAGCGTAGCATCGCGAGTTTCCCCTATCTGCGCCGTTTGTAGTAGTGTGTCTGTTTGCAGGCTAGCCGTCTCGCATCCTTGGCGTTCTGTTTTTTCTGGCCGCGATGCGCGCTAGCTGCAATTGGTAAATCCACAATCACAGCCTTGAGGAACGCATGAGAACTCGCCTTCTCCTTCTCTTTTCATCCTTGTCGATCGCCGTGCTTTTGTCGGGCCTGGCGTCCGCCCAAAGTTCAACTCCCACAGGCGCGGGCTCTTCCAATGCGCTGCGCGAAATCCCTGTATTTGACCTGAATGCTATTGATAAAACCATCGACCCTTGTGTGGACTTCTATCAGTACGCTTGCGGCGCGTGGATGAAGAACAATCCGATCCCTGCCGACAAATCGCGATGGGGGCGTTTCGACGAACTGGCCGATCATAATCTTTATATTTTGCGAGACATCTTGACCGAGGCGCAGCTTCCGGGAAAGCACTCGGCGACCGAGAGTATGGTTGGCGCATACTACGGCTCGTGCATGGATGAGAGCACGATCGAGAAAAAGAGAACGGAACCGCTCTTGCCGGAACTAGATCGGCTTAACCGCATCAAGACGAAGGAGGATTTGATTCGCGCAGTGGCGGCCATGCACCGCGACTCGATACCTGCGCTGTTTGCGTTCTATCCGCAGCCCGACATGCACGATTCGATGGCAACCGTCGCAACCCTTGATCAGGGCGGAATCACGCTGCCCGATCGCGACTACTACATAAAGGATGACGCGAAGTCGGTGGAGACGCGGCAGAAGTATGTGGAGCACGTGCAGAAGATGTTTGTACTGGCCGGAGACAAGCCAGAAGTGGCGGCGGCCGAAGCCAAGACGGTATTGACCGTCGAGACGGGACTGGCGCAGGCGTCGATGGATCGCACAGCTCGGCGCGATCCAAAAACTCGCGATCATAAAATGACGGTCGCGGAAATCGTGGCTTCGGCGCCGAACCTCGATCTTACGGTTTACTTTGCCGATAATAGCTCGCCGAAATTCATTTCGCTTAATGTCGGCAATCCCGATTTCTTCAAGCAGGTCGATGAGCAGATCAGCACTGTGCCGCTCGACGACTGGAAGGTATATCTGCGCTGGAAAACTATCAATGATTACGCTCCGCTGCTGACCAAGGCGTTTGTCGAAGAAGATTTTCTGTTCAACGGAAAATACATGTCGGGGCAGAAGGAGATGGAGCCGCGCTGGAAGCGCTGCGTGAAGTCTGCTGACACGCACCTGGGCATGGCGCTGGGCAAGCTCTATGTCGACCGCACGTTTGGCGCCGAGGGCAAAGAACGAACGCTGAAGATGGTGCAGGCCATCGAGAGCGCGATGCGTCAGGATATCGGCCAGCTGACTTGGATGTCAGATACAACCAAGCAGAAGGCTTATGAGAAACTCAACGCCATCGTCAACAATATTGGTTATCCCGATACGTGGCGCGATTACAGCAGCGTGGTGATCAAGCCCGGCGATTATGCCGGCAACGCAGTGCGGGCCGAAGCGTTCGAGGTGCATCGGCAATACAACAAGATCGGGCAGCCGACCGACCGCAAGGATTGGGGGATGACTCCGCCGACGGTCAATGCTTACTATCGGCCTCCGATGAACGATATCAACTTCCCTGCTGGGATTTTGCAACCTCCGTTTTACGGCAAGCTGATGGACGATGCGGTGAACTTTGGTGGCGTCGGCGTGGTGATCGGGCACGAACTGACACATGGATTCGACGACCAGGGACGCAAGTACGATGCCGAGGGCAACTTCCGCGATTGGTGGACGGCCGAAGACGGCAAGGAATTCGAGCAGCGCGTCGACTGCACCGCCAAAGAATATTCCAGCTTTATCACGGTGAAGGATGACAAGGGCGAGGTCAAGCTCAATGGCAGATTGACTCTCGGCGAGAATACCGCCGACAACGGCGGACTGAAGCTCGCCTACATGGCGCTGATGAATATTATCGGCAACACGCCAGTGAAGCCGATTGACGGCTACACCCCGCAGCAGCGGTTCTTTCTGGCGTATGGGCAGATCTGGTGCCAGAACGTGACCGATCAGGAGGCGCGTAAGCGAGCGCTGACCGATCCGCATTCTCCGGGACAGTGGCGTGTGAATGGCGCGGTGCAGAATTCAGCCGCTTTCGAGCAGGCGTTCGGCTGCAAAGCTGGACAGCCGATGGTCTCCGAGAACGCCTGCCGCGTGTGGTGAGGTCGCTCCCTGTTGAGAGCGACTGTCGATCACGACTATGGATCACGATGAATTTAAGAGCGGCGATGGGCGCTTCCCTGCCACGCGCTGGTCGGTGATCGCAGCGGTTCGTAGCGAGGATGATGCGGATCGCAAGCGATCTCTGGATACACTTTGCGAGACGTACTGGAAGCCGGTTTATAAGTATGTTCGTCTGCGCTGGAATCGCTCCGCTCCCGACGCGCAAGATCTCACGCAGGGATTTTTCATCGAGATGTTGGAGCGGGAATTGCTGAATCGCTTCGATGGCAGCAAGAGCCGCCTGCGGACTTATCTTCGGTTATGCGTGGATAGCTTCGTGATGAATGAGGACAAGGCTGCTCGCCGCCAGAAGCGTGGAGGCGAGGTGCAGCATCTGGCGCTCGATTTTGCGGGGGCCGAAGAAGAAATTTCCGGCGGGACGATTGACGCGGCGGCAATCGCCTCCCCGGAATCGCTCGAAGAATTCTTTGAGACGGAATGGTTACGCAGTCTCTTCGCGCTGGCAATCGAAGATTTGCGAACGCTTTGCAGCGAGCGAGCGCGAGATCGAGACTTTCAGCTCTTCGAGAGATACAATCTCGATGGCGACAACGAGATCTCTTACGCACAGCTCGCGCAGCAATACGGAATTGCAGTGAGCGAGGTAACCAATGGACTAGCCTGGACGCGGCGCGAATTTCGTAGGCTTGCGCTCGAGCGCTTGCGGGAAATCTGCGGCGACGATGACGAATTCCAACGTGAAGCCAGGACGGCTTTCGGCCGGAACGCAGGGTAAGGATCGGTCTAGATCTATATCTGTAGCTATTGTGAGAAATCGGAAAATTTGAAAATTGTCAGGGGAGAGCATCCCCAAAGCATCGGATGAGGCACCTTTCTGACAAGGCGCTTACGCGCCTGCGCAGTGGCGCGGATCTTCCGGACGTTGGCGGCACGCGTTATCGCCTTATCGGTCAGGTGGCGCGTGGCGGGATGGGCGTGGTTTACGCGGCGGAAGACGAACTCTTGCAGCGCCGCGTGGCGCTCAAAGTGCTTGAAATGCCCGGGTCCGAAGGCGAGCTGGCAAATCGCCTGACGCGCGAGGCGCGGGTGTTGGCCCGACTGGAACATCCGGGAATAGTTCCCGTGCACGATGTGGGCACGCTGCCCGATGGTCGCGTTTTTTACACCATGAAATTTGTCGAAGGCCAGCGGCTCGATCACTACATCGAGTCTCTGGCTTCCGCTCCGGATCGCCTGCGTATCTTTCTGCGCATCTGTGATGCGGTTGCTTTTGCGCATGCGCGCGGAGTGCTGCACCGCGATCTCAAACCGGCAAACGTGATGGTTGGCTCGTTCGGCGAGGTCCTGGTTATGGACTGGGGGCTTGCGAAGATTCTGGCGGATGTCACTCACGCTGAGCCCAACGATCCCTGTGGCAACATCCCGCGGCTACCTGCCAATGGTGGAATTGGAAATACATCTGGAACCGGGGATGGAAGGGTGATGGGCACGCCGGGATACATGTCTCCGGAACAGGCTCGCGGGGAAACCGAGTTATTGGATGCGCGCAGCGATATCTTCTCTCTCGGAGCACTTCTGCGGTATTTACTGACTAACCAACTACCCGCACATCCGCTCCCTAAGCTCGACCGCTCGCTCGAAGCAATTTGTGCGAAGGCCTGTGCACCGGAACGCGAGCGTCGATACGCTGCGGTGCCAGATCTGGCGGAGGACGTTTCGCGATATCTCGACGGCTTGGCGGTTTCCGCACATCGCGAAAGCATTTTCGACAAGTTGGCGCGTTTCTATCGACGGTACAGGTTCTTTATCTGGTTGATAGCGACGTACTTGCTCATGCGAGTGCTGTTGATCCTCTTGATTAAGCATTGAGGCTTAAAGGAATTGCAGATTCCGTTGTAAAGAACTCCAGTACAGAGAACGGAGGACGTGATGAACAAGATTTTGCTCGGTTTGCTGATTGGGGCATTGCTCGGTGCGTTTGATGGTTCCACGGCATGGTTCTACCCGGAAGCGCGCGCACAACTGGCGGGAATCATCGTGGGCTCGACCGTCAAAGGTCTGATTGCGGGAGTCGCAGCCGGTATCTTTGCGCGCAAGGTAAATTCGGTGCCCCTGGGAATCATGTTTGGGCTGGCCGTGGGCTTCGTTCTGGCATTCCTGGTCGCGTATATGCAGCACGACCACTACATCGCGATCATCCTTCCTGGAAGCATCGTGGGACTGATCGTTGGGTACGCGACGCAGAAATATGGTGCGACTCCGGCGGCGGCGCGCTAGCGGCTTGCTATCATAAGAGATAAATATCTCGGGGTCCGAGTGGATCCGCCGAATCCTGGGTTAACTGAGGAAGGCGAGCGGAGGGACACCAATGATGAGACAAATATTTCTTGTTCTGTTTGGTGTTGCACTGGCAACAATGTCCTCCGGACAAAGTCGCCCGAACCTGTCGCAGATACCCACGGTCAAAGGCGTACTCGATCATTCGCGCACCGCAGTCTTCGAATCGCCGCAGCAATCCTGCAACTCGAATGACATTCCCGACGCAATGGCCCGCGCGTTCCGCGATTCGACGGGGACGGTACACCTGGTGGCGGCGAGTTCCGAGCTCTTCCAGAATCTCGGCCCGACTCTGGAAAGCGTGCAGCACAGTTGCGAGGTCGGTCACTATTCGGCGGGCGATCCTAATCCAGCGGACTTTAACGACCAAAGCTGGATCGACGACTTCTACACCTTTGACGGCAAGAAGATCGCGGGCCTAACGCACATGGAATATCACGGCTGGGCGCATCAGGGCGATTGCACATTCAAGAACGGATATAACGGGTGCGAGTATGACTCCGATACCTATCACGAATCCGAGGATGGCGGCTACCACTTCAAATCGTTCAACGCGCCCAACAACTTCCTCGCCGGAGTTCCCTACAAATATGTGAAGGATAAAGGCCCGTCAGGCTATAGCGTCGACAGCAACATTGTTGAGCTGGGCGGATGGTATTACGCGATGGTGACATCGTGGCAGTGGCCTGCGGGCTGCTCGGGACAGACCGGAACGCATCGTTGCATCACGCCGAGCGGCGGTGGGCCGATGCGAACGCAAAACGTTTTCGATCCATCTTCATGGCGCGGATGGAGCGGCACGGATTTTTCGGTTTCCTTTGTCGATCCTTACCCGGGGCCGGTTGAGCGTCCGCTCGAGCATGTTTATACACCGGTTCCGTACATGGACGTTGTGACCGGAATTAATCTTTTTGAGTCGTCGGGTGTTGTGATCGCGGTTCTATGGAATCCCTGGACAAATGAATATGGAGCGAAGGGCTTCTATCTCTCTACTTCGACCGATCTGGTTAACTGGACCAAGCCGAGGCTGGTAGCCACGCTTGATCAGTTCCTCGCTCAGGAGCCGCCGGGGAGTTGGTCGTACGCTTACTTTTCTTTGATCGATCCGGCAGCGCCGGATTTGAATTTTTCTATTGTCGGCGATCACTCTTATCTGTACTACGTGCGGTTTAATAGCGACGGTTCCAGTCGCGTGCTGTTCCGGCAGGGGATCACATTGACGATGAAGTAATCACGGCGACGCAGCGAGCACTCGTCATCAGCGGGTTGCGCATGTTGCGCAACGGCGCTTAGTGCGCCGACGCTTTTGCGAACCACTCCTCGAACCACTCCAAGGTTCGCAAAGTGTAGTCGCGGGCGTCGGCGGGCTTCACGAACGCGTGACCCTCATTGGGATAGACCACGAGCCTGGTCGGCACGTTGAGTGTCCGGAGCGCGTGCCACCATTCGACGGATTGTTCCATCGGCACTTCGCCGTCGCGATCGCCGACCAGAATCAGCGTTGGCGTTTTCACAGCGGTGACAAAGTGCATGGGATCGCTCTTGGCGTACACCGCTGGATCGTCGTACACCGATGCGCCGAAGAATGGAATCATCCATTCGTCGATATCGTTGAGTCCGTAGTAGCTCAGCCAATCGGAGAGACCGGCGCCCGCAACCGCCGCGGCGAAGCGCTGCGTCTGAGTCTCGGCCCACATGGTCATGTAGCCGCCGTAGCTGTGTCCGAAAATGCCGATGCGTTTGCTGTCGATCGGATACCACTTCGAAACCGCATCGACTCCCGCCATGATGTCGCGAAAATCGCCGGCGCCGAAATCTCTTACGTTGCCTTGCGTGAACGCCTCTCCTTGCCCGTAGCTACCGCGTGGATTAGGACAAAGAACGAAATATCCCATGGCGGAGGCAGGTCCCATGCTGCGCTCATCCCAGTGCGAGGTGCATGCCGCCGATGGCCCGCCGTGGACACTGACTACCAGCGGATAGGTTTTGTTGGATGAAAAATCTTTCGGCATCAGCAACCAGCCTTGAACCTGGGCGGTGCCGTTTGTCCAGTGGATATTTCGCATTTTTCCCCAGGTCGGTTTCGCGGAGGCATTTATGTCCGTGAGTTGCTTCCAATCGCCGATCGGGCCCGCCCAGACCTCCGGAGGAGCGCTCGGCGATTGCCGCACGATGGCGGTAATTAATTGATTGCCGTTAGAGGTTCGCGAAACCCAATCACGACTTTCCGGCGAAGACGACTCCTCACCCGACCAGATCTGCTGAATAGCGCCGCTCTGTACGGTGACGCTGCCGAAGCCAGAATTGCCATCGATGTTCTCGGAGAAAGTGATGCGATCGGATGCCGCCCAGGTGAGCGAATTGGGAGAAGCTTTGATGTTGGGGGTGAGATTTCGCGCCGCGCCGCCCGCGATGGGAACTATGTAAATGTCGCCGCCCGTCGAACCCTCATCGCTCATTATGCCTTCGATAAACGCAATGTTTTTCCCCTCGGGAGAGACCTCCGGATCGGCAATTTGCAGCTTCGGTTTATAAATCTCACGCATCGCGCCGCTCTGCGCATTCACCGTATAGAGGTGAGCGAGCCACCAGTTCGCGTCGCCAACCCCGTGCGCTGCGGTTGCTGCCCAGCCCTGTCCGTCGGGAGTCCAGTCGTATTCGTAGACATACACGTCGGCGGGTGTGACTTGAGTCAGATGATCATTGACGAGATCGAGAAGAGCAATGCGCTGTTCGTAAATCTTCTCGTCGACGACTCCCGCTAGAGGCGTCATCGGCTGCAGCGGACCAGCGACCCGTGGCATATCGGCAATATAGAGGAATGCGAGTTTCGATCCATCGGGAGAGAAGCGCGGGCTCTGAACGTATCCCTTCAGTTCCGCATGTTTTACCGGAGAACTGCCATCCGTCGGTGCCGTCCAAATTTGAACCGCCGGAGCGTCGCCGGGCAGGTCGGCGAGGAAGGCGATCTGCTTGCTGTCGGCGGACCATGTGACTTGTCGCAACGGAAGATTACCATCCACCGCAATTTCGCGAACGGAGCCGCCGGTCGCGGAGATTACGGTGAGCTCTTTATCGACGATGTAGGCAACCTGAGTGCCGTCGCGAGAGATGGCAACCCGGTCGATTCGTTTCGCGTGCGGCAAGGAGGCGAGCACGGCGGCGGCGCGAGATGCCGAAGTCTCTTGGGCTGCATTCTCGCCCCAGATTGGCACAACGCAGAGGAGTAGAACTGCCAGCGCGCTTGGCTGCGCCGCATAATGTTTAAGAGATTTGGTCATTATTTTCTTGGCTGATTTCGTGTCCGAGTGCATGGCCGATGAGTATAAATGATATACGCAGAACGCAGCCCTGTGCCGTCACTTAGACTCTCCCACGAAACTGAATAATTCTTCGGCGATCGCGTTTGGAAGGTCTGCCCGCGGGCAATTCTTCGAATTGCTTCATCGCCTTGCGCTCGGCCGCCGCTTTCATTCGCAATTCGCGACTCTCTTCGGTCTCGCGGTACATTGTTTGCGCGACCGACGCCGGGCCCCGCACCTCGCTGAGCAGGATAACTTCAATTTGAAATTCGCCGCCATCGTTGGTGACGCGAAGCATGTCGCCAATCCGCACGTCGCGCGCGGCTTTGGCGGGTTGACCGTTGGATTGGATCCTGCCGAGTTCGCAGGCTCGTGCCGCCAAGGAGCGCGTCTTGAAAAACCTGGCCGCCCACAACCACTTATCGATGCGCACGGAGTTCATGATTTATTTTCCTATAAGAATTGGTTTTGAGTCGCGTAACCACGAACATGCGGTAGATTGCGCAAGCAAAAAGAGTATTATGCGGATGACCAAGAAAGTATAAAAATGGAGCAGAGAAATGCCACCCGAGTCGATTGACTGGCCAATGCCGCCACCGCCGCGGCGCCGCCGTCGTTTCATTATTATTCTTGTTCTCCTTGCCGTCATTCTCTTCAGCGGTCGCACCGCGCTGTCGTATTACATCGATGTGCTCTGGTTCGGGTCGCTCGGCTACGGGGAAGTCTTTTGGAAAACGCTGAGCCTGCAGTGGGGAATCTTCGCGGCTTTTACGGTGGCCACTTTCGTCATTTTGTATGGGACGTTTCTCGCGCTGAAGAGGGCGCATCTTCCCGACTTGCCGAGCGGTCACACGATTTTCATCGGTGGCCAGCCATTGAAGCTGCCGGTTGAGCCCGTTCTGCGCATCATCGCCCTTGGCATTTCGCTCGTCATTGCCGCGGCAACCGGCGCCAGTATTATGTCGGACTGGGCGACGCTTGCACTCTACTGGAACGCATCTCCGATTGCTGGCGGGGTCGTCGATCCGATTTTTGGCCGACCGCTAAACTTTTTTCTTTTTACACTGCCTGCGTGGCAGCTCATCTCGGGTTGGCTGCTTACCTTAGCTGTCATCGCTTGCGCGCTTGCTGCTTTTTTCATACTTATTACAGGCGGAAGCCGCGCGCTTTCCGGCCGTCTCAGCCGTTCCGTTATCCTGCCTTGGCGCGGACTTTCTATTACCTTTGCGTTCCTGCTGCTGATCATCGCATTGCGCGTTTATATCAGCCGATTCGAGCTATTGCTTGAGGATCATACGGTCTTTGGCGGGGTGACTTATACGGACGCGCATGTCACCCTCACCGGACTGCTCGTTGTCTGCATCGCGTTAGTTGTGGGCGCGGTGATTGCGATCATCAACGCGGTGCGAACTCCACGGGGGCGCGGGCTGATTGCGGCTGTTCTTCCGGCGGCGATTTGTTACGTCGCTCTGCAAGGAATTACGTGGTACGTCAGCAGTTTTATCGTCAAGCCTAACGAGCTGGTGCGGGAGCAGCCCTACATTGCACATAACATCGAATTGACGCGCCAGGCCTACGGTTTCAACCGAATTTCGCAGCGCGAGTTTCCCGCGGAGACGACGGTCGAAGCGGCTGAGCCGCAAAACAATCAGGCGACACTGCAAAATATACGACTGTGGGACTGGCATGCATTGCAAGACACATTGCGTCAGATTCAGGAAATCCGCACCTATTACGACTTTCCCGACATTGATATCGATCGATACAACATCGACGGCACAACACGCGAGGTCATGCTGGCGGCACGCGAATTGAATGTCGAAAAACTCCCCGAGAGCAGCCGCAACTGGATCAACGAAAAGCTGATTTACACGCATGGATACGGCATCACCATGAATCCGGTTAATGGATTTACTTCCGAGGGGTTGCCTACGCTGATGCTCAGTAACATGCCGGTGCAGAGCACAGTGCGGGGCCTCAACGTAACCCGTCCGGAAATTTATTTTGGAGAACTGACTGATACTGACGTGTATGTGAAGACTCGGCAGCAGGAGTTCAACTATCCGCAAGGCCAGAGCAACAATCTCACGTCGTATGAAGGCAACGGTGGCATCGTCCTCGGCGGTTTCCTGCGCCGCATTGTGATTGCGCTTGACCGCGACGATCTCGCGAAGTTGCCCTTTAGCGACGACGTTAACAAAGACAGCCGGTTGCTGATGCGGCGCAACATCCGCGATCGCGTCGCCACGCTGGCGCCATTTCTCACTTACGATCCGGATCCTTATATAGTGCTTGACGACGATGGACGGCTTTCGTGGATCATGGATGCGTACACGGTGTCGGATAGCTATCCTTACTCGAGCCACTATCGCCTGGGCAACGATCTTATTAACTACATGCGGAACAGCGTCAAGGTAGTGATCGACGCCTACGATGGGACCACAACTTTTTACGTGTTCGATACCGACGATCCCATCATTGCTGCCTATCGCCGCATATTTCCGAGTTTGTTCAAAGACGCTTCCACGATGCCGGCCGGGTTGCGCAAACATGTGCGGTATCCGGAGTTAATGCTCAAGTTGCAGGCGGAAGTTTATGGCCTCTATCACATGACGGATACCGAGGCGTTTTATAACCGCGAAGATCTTTGGACGGTGGCGACCGAAGTCGGCATGGGCGAAGGCGGAGCGCAGACTACACAAGCAATGCAGCCGAATTTTGTGCTGATGAAACTGCCCGACGAAACGGGCGTGGAGTTCGTGGAGATTCTGCCGTTTACGCCGGCGAACCGGAACAATCTGATCGGTTGGATTGCGGGACGCAGTGATGGCGCGGAATATGGCAAATCGGTCGTTTATAACTTTCCGAAGACGAAACTCGTCGACGGGCCGTTGCAGATTGAGGCGCGCATCGATCAGAACGCGCAGCTTTCGGGACAATTGACGTTGTGGAATCAGCAAGGGTCGCATGTGCGGCGCGGGGCGCTGCTGGTGATTCCTACGGGGCGCGCGCTGTTGTATGCGGAGCCGATTTATTTGCAGGCGGAGCGGAGTCCGATGCCAGAATTGCGTCTCGTCGTGTTGGCGCTGCAGGATCGGCTGGCTTACGGGCCCACGTTCGAGTCCGCGATGGCGGCGCTGTTTGGTGGCGCTGCGTCGTCGATGAGCGCACCGGCGACCAGCGTTGCGGCGGCCTCGTCGGAGCCGCCGCGAGGTGGTGCGTCAGCTGCGCAGTCATCGGCTCAACCGGCGTTTGATCTCAATTCTCTGATCTCGGAAGCTGCGAGGGATCTTGCTGACTATCAGCGCTTGACAGCCGAGGGCAAGTTGGGCGAAGCGGGCCAGAAGCTTGAGGAGTTGAAGCGCGCGCTCGACAAACTGAATGCGCGCCGCTGATTAAACCAATCAGGGACGGATCTGGAAGGAGGCACGGCAACCCGCACGCATGTTGGTGACAATTGTCACCGCGACACTCTGGACTGCGAAGCTACAATCGCATTATGGAGGGAGCATATGGCTACTGAATCCGCGGTTCGCGAGCAAGTCACGAAGGCAGCCTCCGAGCAACACGCGCATGATGAAGATCATGCATATTTCTTCACCGCAATTTTAAATGCAGCGTTCCGAGCAGAAGAACTTGGGATAACGCCTGACCAATTCTTGGAAATATGCAAGGCGGCAGTCGCGCCGCATCATAAGCTGGTCGGTTTCGAAGAGGTGACGATGGAGCCGTCGCAGCGCATAAGAGAGATGGGCCTAACGCCGGAAGAATTCCTGCATATGTGCGAGGCGATTGTCAGCGTAATGCAGCAATTGCTGGCGGGGAATCTGGGCTAAATCTTTGTTCTGGGCCGGGTTCGGAGCCCGATGTTGCTCCTGACCATCTCGTTCCAGATCAGGTGAGCTGCAAAGTCAGCGGCGGCAACGACAACGAAAGGCCGTCGACCTCTACTGTCCAGCGATCGCCTCTGCCGGCGGCGTGTCCGGCGGTAAGCGTACCGCTGCTGATGATTTCTCCGGCGCGCAGAGGCTCATCCGGAAATCGACGTACGATGGCTGTGCTGAGCTCCGCCAAGCACAGGGCTGGGCTACGCAAACAATTTTTGCCTGACCCTTCTTCGACAAACTCTCCATTCTTGGCTACGCGCACTTTGAACCGGGGCAACTCATCGACCAGAGCGGCGATGGCGTTGGGCTGCACCGGCACACGTTCGCCGACAACGAGAGCGGCATGCAGTCCGAAGGACGCGACAAAATCGCTGGGCTGAAATTTCCATTCGGGAAAAGGACAATCGATGATCTCGAATCCGATGGCCAGCCAATCGGTGGAGGCGAGCGCGGCGGCGGCATCCGCAGTCTCGGCGACAATCGGCTGTTTCAAACCGAAGACAATCTCGGGCTCAACTTTCAACGAACGGGGATGTGCGAGAGACAGCGTGGTGGAGTTGCCATCGCTGTAACGCACCGTGTCATCGTACATGTGCGCCCAAACCAGAGTTTCAAGTTTGAGCGCGCGCCACATGGCCTTATTGGCATAACCGACCTTGCGGCCCACGGCTTTCGCGCCAATGGCTTCGCGCCACTGCTTGAGTGTTGCTTCCACGGCATAAGCTGCATTCAGATCGAACCCGGCACGCTGGGATGGTGGAACCGCGACCATCTCGCCGGTCTCATATGCCGACAGCAATTCGCGCGCTAGAGTTTCGATTTCATTCTGCAACATAAAGTAGTGCGACACGATCTGGATTGGCCATCGCGATATCTGTGCGCGTACCGCGGAGCGCGCGCCTGAGGCCATCTGCCGCGACGGGTGGTTCCGTCACAGCAGAATCTTAACATCGGTGGCTTAACGTCGGACTTTGATCGGGCATCGACGTAGAGAACTGGGTTCCTGCGCGGAATAAATGGCTGTTCCTGATATGACAACAGAAGGGGTCAGGCTAGCGTTTTATTTGACTGGGAGCGGTGATAACGTATCGTCATTGCTCAATTGCAGCGTTTGCAAGGATGCGGAAAATCGCCTCTTGTCGCAATTAGAGGAGCCCCGGTCATGCTGACGGCACTGTTCTCGGCGTCGAGCATTGTGCAGCGACATCGTAGTCGCGGCGTGCTTTCGAATATCTGGCTGTTATTTCTTGTTACTCTCGCGCTTACCGAACCTCCCGCGCATGCCCAAAATGTAACGGTGCTGGTCGGGGCGGGTTCGAGTGTGCCGACGCCCCTTTACAACCGATGGGCCCAGGAATACAACAAGCGCAATTCCAGTATTCAGATGCGGTACCTCACCATGGGCACCAGTGAAGGGATTAAGCAGATTGCACATGGTGCCAGCGATTTTGCGGCAGGCGAAGCTCAACTTACGAATGCAGAGCGAAAAGAGGGCAGTTTGATTGAACTGCCGGTCGTGATCATCGCGATCGTTCCTATTTATTGTCTTCCCGAAGTCCATCAGGAACTACGGCTTTCGGGGGAAGTTCTGGCCGAGATCTTCCTCGGCGATGTGAAGACGTGGAATGCTCCGCAAATCGCGAAGCTTAATCCAGAAATTACTTTGCCCAATGTTGCGATCCAAGTGGTCAACCGCCCGGCAGGCAAGGGTTCGAACTATGTCTTCACTGACTTTCTTTCGAAATCGAGCTCCAGGTTCCGGGCGCAGATTGGAGTCTCACCTTCACCCAAGTGGCCGGTGGGCACGTCGGCGGAACGCAGTTCCGATATGGTCGACAAGGTGAAAAGCAACCCCGGCTCCATCGGCTATGTGGAATATCAGTACGCGGTGAAGAATAATATTGCCCAAGCCGCGGTGCTCAATCGCGCCGGCAACTACGTTAAAGCTTCCGCCGAAAGCGTCACCTCGGCCTGTCGTGCCGCTGAAACGCCAGGCTGGAAGGACTTCGCCGCTTCATTGATAAACACCAGCGGAGCTGATTCCTATCCCATTACAAGTTTCTCCTGGATCTATCTGCGAACCACGTCGAACGATTCTTCCCATGCGGCCGCGGTTCGCGATCTTCTGGGTTGGATCTATACCGATGGTGAGCCGTTTGCAGTCCAGGAGGGCTATGCCTCCCTGCCGCCGCAATTGCTAGGCGCTCTGAGAGAGAAAATACGGAGTTTTCACTAGCTGCAGCAGCGCCGCTCAGAACGTGAACCGGGCGCTCGCCTGATAAAATCTCGCTTCACTTTGCCTGGGAGGAATTATGCGAGGTTGTTTCATCTTCGCTTGGATTGTGGGGCTGACTTGTCTTTTGCTGGTTCTGCCGCTCCTGGCTCAACCGCCTGCACCGCCGTCTGCGGCTCCATCTAAGATTGCCAGCAGTCCCCTGTCGAGCGGCGCCTCCGTTGACCCGAAGCTGAAGGATATGTTCGACGCGAAGATAAGAGCGGAGTGGGAGGCGCTTAAGAATAAAGACAAGAAAACTTATGCCGAATTGCTGGATGACGACTATCAAGGGGTGGAAGTCGATGGCCGGGGCGAGCGGAATAAGATTCAATCGGTCAATGATCTGGCAGAGCAAAATACCTTCAACTACACGCTGTGGGGATACAAACTCATTCCTCTGGGGCCGGATGCCGTTCTCGCCATCTATGAGAGCACTTTGCAGTTTCCGCCAACGGCGCAAGTGCGTTATTCGCGCGTATTGATCAGCGAAGTCTGGGTGCAGCGGGCTGGCCAATGGAAGGAGTTGCATTATCAGGAGACGCACGTCAAATAGAATCGAGAGTCGCGGAATTCATTGCAACCGTTGTCATTATGTCGCATCTCAATGCTGTGAGCATTAGACTTAGACGAAGAGGAGGCACACTTATGTCGAAATTGATTTTCGCTTTGTTGCTTTCCAGCAGCTTTCTTCTGGCGCAAGATAGCAGCCCGGTGAACCAGGACAGCCCGAGAGATTCGAAAGGCCAGGTAACGGTACGGGGGTGCGTCAGCCGATCGAGCGGCGACTATGTATTGATGAAGCAGAAACCGGCGGAAACGTATGAACTGCAGGCCACCAACAAAATAAAACTTCGCCACTATCTAGGGAAGCGAGTCGAGGTGACTGGGACAAAGTCGCCGTCGATGAGCACCAGCTCCGACTCCATGGCGCGAATGGGTTCGCCCTCTGCGGTGACGCTAACCATCACCTCGATCAAGACGCTTGATAAGGATTGCACAGAGGGGCCCTCCCAATAGGCGACGGGGAGGATCTTAGAGCCTTAGATCCAGGCTTATTCGCAGTCCGGCGGCATTGCCATGATTTCAGATTCGGAATCGCACGGCTGCTTTTTCTTGGCTGGCTCCAGCGCCGAGACACGGTTGTAGCGGAGAACCCAAAGGCCTTCGTTGTTGGTTAAGTAGATCAAGCCGTGTGCGCCGTCGGGGAGGAGGCTGGTGACTTTGTTGAACGTCTCCAGCGTCCTCGGATTGCGAGGATCGCTCAGGTCGAGAACGCGCACAATCTCTGTGGAGTGGCTGCTACTGGTTAGGGTGGATGACGTCTTTTCCGGAGCCTCGGCGATGGCTATATCTGGGCTGACCATCTCGAGGTTGCCCGCCGTCGATTGATTCGATTCCGCCGTCCGCTTTAAGAGGCTTGGTCTTTCTGGGCTGGTGACGTCGACAACCATGAATCCTTGCTTCCCCGCCTGCTGCACGTACAAGTAATGTTTGCCGCCTTCCTTCTGCAGCAGCATCTGACTTCCGGTTGCCTGCGGTAAAGCCAGGTGGCCGATCACAGTGGCAGGCAGGTCGGTGGGTTTGGGCGTGGGTTGCTCGCCAGCGCTGGCCAACAAAGGGATCAACAGCACGAGCGCATACGTAGACAGATGACGCGTAGAGCTATTCATAAGTCACTTCCCCATGCACCATGTGAAGGCCTTTGGTTTCGCATCTTTAATCAATATATTACCGCATTAACGTGCTCATTGTTCTGTGGCGACGCCAACGCAACCGTTGGCACTCTGGGTGGTGCAGATCGTGCCAGCCTGCAAGGGCACAAAGACATGGTTTGTGTTCGGATCGACTGCGATGCTGTGTGCATTGGAACCGGTCGTCATGTTCACCAGCCACTGGTTGCTTCCGGCATCAATGACGCCCATGACCGCGCCGGTGGGCATGTCGCGCGCCGCGAGATAATACTTGTTGTCGGTCGGGTTATACCAGGTTTCGTCCACTCCGCCCACGTTGTAGATGGGTATGCAGTTCGTGCTGGTCTCCGCGGTTGTGTTGCAGACGATGGTGTTACCCGGCGCGTCATTGATTATGTATTCGTTGGGCGGGAACGCCTCGCCGTCATGGTCCGCACAACCGACGAGAAAGTAATTTCCCGGACCCTGGGTGACTCCGGTGGGCATGCAGTTGGGCATGATAAAACTGTTGACGACCACTGGCCCACAGGGCCCTCCGCAGGTGTTGTTCGCAACCTGTGGATCGATTTCGTCGACCGTTCCGATATTCGTGATGGCGATGGCATTTTCATTCGCCAACAGCAGATGGCCAGTGGCAGGATTCCACGCCATTCCTCCCAATCCGGCTGGCGCTATAGCGCCGGCGCAGGTGCCGCAGGGGGTGGTTTGGTTCGCGGTTGTAAATTCGCCGTTCGCATAGTTGAGAATGGGGCCGTGATGACAGGGGATTGTGTACAACGTGCCCGAAAAGGGAGTTATACCAATTCCGGGGACGAGCGAAGCGGCCGCCGATCCTGAGACGCCGCCGAAGGTCTGCGGATTGGACGGATCCGGACAGGGAAATGTATTGTTAACGTTATCTACCGGAACAGGTTTGGGAGCATTAAGTCCAAATCCGCCAGAGGCCGTACCTCCCGCGCCGTCGTAATAGATCTGTCCAATGACGCAGCTAGGCGGATTGAAAGAAGCTCCCGGCGCTGGCGCCACTACCGTCTGCGACGTCCCCTGGAAAGGATAGTCACCGGCGTTGTAGCCAGCGAGGGTGAATCCTGCCGGATAAGGACCATAAGGATACGCCGAGTCAATGGGCAAGCAATGCTGTAACTGGAGGCTGTCCGCTGGGTTCTTCGCGATAACGTGCGTCAAATCGAAAAACGTGACGAAGGGAAGTCCGGGGTCGCCGTCGATGATCGCCAGAACCTGATGGGTTGCCCCGTCGGCGCCCATGACGGAGCCTTCTGCCATTTCGTCGCCGCGATCATCTCCGCAATCGGCGCTAGAACCAGCTTCACCATTCCACGAAGCAACGCAGGGAGCGATGCCCAGCGGACCGTCGTAGTCAGCCGAAACTCCAGTGGGTACGTCGGCGATGACAACGGGTTGGGTGGGGGGATTCGTGGTTAAGTCCATCGTGGTCAGGTCAAAAGCCACGAAACTGGAGCTGCCATTTCCGACAAAGAGAAATTTGCCGTCCGCCGTGGTGGCATTGCCGTCAGGTCCGGACATCGGATTGACGCCGTTGGCGCGCGAAGCGCAGCACTGCGCGCCGGGAAATCCGCCAAAATTACCGTTGGCACCGAAGCCGGAATCGAGGTGAAAGGGGGGATTCCTGCAGCCGAATCTGGTGAAATTCCCGAACACGGTGGCAATGGGCGGAATGCTGGAGTTGCAGGGACTCGCGCCATTTCCAGCATCCGTCACAGCATTGGATCCTTGTAGGGCATTTACAGCAATGTCCTGGCCGGTGTCAATCACCACCACGGCCAAGCCAATCCGATCGGAAATATAGTCCAGATAGTGGCCGGTGGCAGCAGGGTTCGGGGCAATCGTGCTAATGTCGAACGAGTTGAATGGACCGCCTGGCTCGCCGGTAGGGTTGTGTTCCGGCACCGTCACGATGTCGATGACGGCATAGGCGCCATTCTTGGTGGTGCCGCACGTGGGACAGTTCGGAGTAGTTCCGCAGCCGCTCAGAATCACAAACAGTGCGATCACAGCAATAGTAAGCAGAATCCTCGGTCTCATCGAATCCCCTCCCGCAATTTCTCTTCAGGACCGGTTTGCCGCCGACCCTGCCGATGCCAAACTTGTTTCACCATTGGCCCGCAACGAACTGCGGGCCACTACTAGAACCTGAACTGAAGGCGCTGCAGGACCACATAGTAGTTCTGCGGCACCGCGCCAATCGTGCTCGGCTCCTTCAACTGATCGACGGCGACGTTCACCATGTACTTCACCCAATAGTTCGGATACCAGTTGAGTCCCATGGTGTATTCGAAGGTGTGGTAATCAAACGTGGGAACATAACCCGGCGTGTAATAGTTCAGCAGACTTGTACCCGGTTCGTTCGCCTGGATACCGGTGAATCGGAAAGCAACTTCCCAGGCTCCCAATCCACGCCCTGCGCCACCCGGGGTTTCGGGGCCGAAGGTTGGACGCTTGACGCGAGGCGTGCCATTTTCCGGCCGCTTTTCGCCGGTCAGCAAGTAAGTTGTGCTGAGGTCCCACGCCTTGGCTCGGATGGTGGGCAGACTCAGGAAGCCAAGATTTCCTACCTGCTCGGAGCCGACGTTCGTACGATCCATATCGAGCTGATCGTATTCGCCGCGCAGAGCGAAGCGGTCTTTGATGTAAGTGAACTCGCCGTTGTAGCGCTGAATGTCTCCGTTGATGGCGAATTGCGGGAAGAACGTGTAAGCGCCGTCAGCCAGTGTGCCCGCGAAGCTTAGATCTCCAGACAGGCCGCGCGATCGCGCAAAGTCCACCGATCCGCCGATCGCGAACTGTTTGAACCAAGCGCTCTGAGACTTGCGGAACGGATAAAAGCGCAGTCGCCCGATGAATTCCGGTTGGTTGGTGGTATTGGCGATCGCATACCCCTTGCCGTTGAATGCCCCTGCCCAGTACTGCACCACGCCGCCATCAATATCGCCGTGTATGGCGACACCTGGGCTGCGATAGGCGGAAGCGGCGGACGGGTACAACATCGATTGAAAGCCACGTTCTACAAAGTCCAGGTTGGTGGCGCCGAGACCGGTTTCTTGTGCGAAGGGAACTTTAAATTGGCCTGCCTGAAACTGGAACTCCGGCCGTATTCTTACGTTGAGGTAGACATCGCGCACGACCGAACCTGAGGTCGCAGCCGCGTCGGTCAGCAACGCGAAATCAAAGTGCGATCCGTAGTTGCCCTGAAAACCGAAGCGGGCGCGCCGCAACAGGAACGTGTCGGCGGGCGCGCCATCGCCTTTGTAAGCGCGATAGTCGGCGTCCACGTAGCCATAGGGACTGATACTGAATTGGCCGTCGGGACTGCGAATGAAAAAGTGTTCGCCGTTCCATCCAGCAGTCAGCGGAGGCTCTTTTTTCTGCGCGGAGGCAGCTTGATCTATCATCGCCTCGGGCATCGGCGTGGGCTGGATAAGAACTGCGGGCAACAGCCGAGCACCGAAGTCGCTTGAGGCGTCCATAGGGCGCGTCGCAACGGGGAGGGCTACAGGCTCGATATCGGCTGAGCGGCTATCGCTTGTCCGAGACGCAGCCGCTTGCATCTTTCCTTCGGCCAGCTTCTCAACCAGCGCTTTCAACTCCTCGATGGTTTTGCGCTGCGCGGCGACCTCACTGCGCAACTGATTGACTTCTTCCTTCGTGGCGGCCACGGGAGCGGCGCCGTCAGTTTTGCTCGCGGGATCCGCGCCTTGAGCTTGGGCAAACGAACCGGGCGCCATGGATACTACCAGAAGCACGAAAAATGTTGTTAGCGAGCGCATGTGTTTCCTCTCCCGGAATAAAGTGCACAACGGCCTGTGCTCAAGGCAGACACACGAATCCTGTCGACGCCGCCTTGTTCGTTCGGGCCACGAACCGAAAGACTTCTAAATAGAGTTGCGTATGAGAGCAATCCGGTCTGAAGAGCGGACCAGTTACGAGAAGGCGGTTTATCATATCGAAAGAATGAATGTCAAGGAAAAGTTTTTCAGATCGTCCGCCAATCGAGCGCGGACAGTCGTCACTGCGAGCAAAGCCGGGTCGGGAAAAACGCTAGCAGAATTAGCGGCTTCAAGGGAGTGCATAAAGAGATGCATCCAAGAAAAAAGTTGACGAAAATCAGGCAATGAAAAATTTTCGTGCACTGCCTGAAGTTGCAAGCAAAACCGGGCGCGGGTTTCGCTAGCTGATCCTGCTAAAATCGGCGACGCACTGTGCGACGCTATGTTCAGCGAGTCGTCTCGGTGGACGTAGTTTTCCAGGCACCTATGGGATTACACTTCGCTCAGGCCATCGGTTTGCTCGCAGCGGCAGGGATCGCCGGCGCACTGAACGCGCTGGCGGGCGGCGGCAGTTTCATCTCCTTCCCCGCATTGTTGTTCACGGGCATCCCGCCGGTGGAAGCGAATGCCACCAATACGGTCGCGCTCTGGCCAGGGTTGGTCGCCAGCGCCATGGCTTACCTGAAGCGGCTGAACGCTCCGCTGCGAGTTTTGGCGCCGTTGATGGTGACCAGCGTTCTCGGCGGATGGGCCGGAGCGCTGCTCCTGCTGAAGACTCCGCAGCATACTTTTATGCGCCTGGTTCCGTGGCTGCTGCTGGCAGGAACTCTGCTCTTTGCTTTTGGCAATTCACTTCGCGGCCTCGTCGGGAAAACTGCGGTCGTCGATGATCTCCGAGATATTTCGGTGAAGGCAATCGTCCTTGGTTCGATCACCGAGTTACTGGTTGCGATTTACGGCGGATACTTCGGCGCCGGCATCGGATTCATGGCTCTGGCGATGTTGGCGCTGATGGGAATGCGGGACATTCACGCCATGGGCGCGATCCGGACGCTGCTCGCCGTCGCCATCAACGCCGCCGCGGTGATTACATTTATCGTGGCGCGCGCGGTGTTGTGGCCGCAGTGTCTGGTGATGGTCGCCGGTTCGCTCGCCGGGGGCTGGTTTGGCGCACATTACGCGCAGCGGGCTGACCCGAAGCGGGTGCGGAGCATGGTGATCGGCGTGGGCATCGCCATGACAGCGTATTTCTTCTTCAAGGTCTACTAGCTCAATAATGTCCACCAGCTCAACCCACCGTGGCAAAGTCAACCATAAGAGGAACTGATAGAAGTCAGCAATAGAATTAAGTTGACTATCGCCGCACGGCGGGTGACAACTATCAAACTGCTCGCCGCTAACGGCTGGCCAGCGCTGGAGATTGTCTTCTCCATACCGTAATATCAAGTGTTTAGTTTGAGTTTGAGATGAAATGAGGTCCACCGGTCATATGAGTGCATTAGAACAGGTCGATTCCGCCATAAATTTTCCAGCCCTGCAACCGCCTCACCGCTATCTTTTCGGCCCGGGACCGACCATGGTTCATCCGCGGGTCTATGAAGCGCTGTCGAAACCAATTGTCGGCCATCTCGATCCCTACTTCATACAGGTGATGATGGACTGCCAGCAGTTGCTCAAGACTGCCTACGGAACCGAGGCCGGCGCGACGCTGGTGATTTCCGGGACGGGCAGCGCAGGCATGGAAGCCGCCGTGGTCAATTTCGTCGAGCCGGGAACGAAGATCGCGATATTTGCCAACGGATATTTTTCGGACCGGCTCACCGAAATGGCGAAGCGGAACGGCGCCGAGGTCGTGCGCTTTGAAAAGGCCTGGGGTGAAACTTATACCGATGATGAAGCGCGCGAGTTTATCCGGCGCGAGAAGCCCAAGGTCGTAGGTTATGTGCACGCTGAGACCTCGACCGGAGCGTTGCAACCAGGCAACGCTATTTGCGCCGCGGCTCACGAAGCGGGCGCGCTCGTGATCGCCGATTGCGTTACTTCGCTGGGCGGCGTGCCGGTAGAGTTCGACCGAACAGGCATGGACATTGCTTACAGTTGCACGCAAAAAGGGCTGAGTTGTCCGCCGGGATTGTCGCCCATGGCCATGTCGCCGCGGGCGATGGAGTGGCTGCGCGGCCGAACCACTCCGTCACGCAGCTGGTATCTCGACCTCAAACTGATTCACGATTACGCGACCGTATCGCACCGCTATCATCACACCGCGCCGATCTCGATGTTTTATGCGCTACGCGAGGCGCTTCTGGTGGTTGCCGATGAAGGCATTGAGAAGCGATGGGAGCGGCATCGCCGTTGCCACCAGCTTTTTGTGAAAGGCATCGAAGCGATGGGCTTGAGTATGCATGTGCCGGAAGAGCATCGCATCACTACGCTGAATACTGTCTGCGTTCCCAAGGGCATCGACGAGGCGAAAGTTAGGAAGCGCCTGTTGGACGGGCCCGGCATCGAAATCGCCGGCGGATTCGGCCCTCTCGCGGGCAAAGTCTTTCGCATTGGCGTCATGGGACCGCTGGCCACAGAAGATAACGTGCGATTTTTCCTGAGTGAGTTTGGGAAGGCGCTGAAGGCCGAAGGCTACGGGCAGTAGGTTGGCGAAGACCTCGATTGTTGAAGGCGACAAGCAATGACTTTGAAGTCGGTGGTCACGCTACTTGACGTTTTGCAGTTCGCGAACAGCCATACGGCGATTGTCGTGCCCGAGCTGGGCATCAGCGTCACCTATGATTCTCTGCGCCGACAAGTCTTGACCATGGCTGACGCGCTGGCCTCTGCCGGCGTTCGGCGCGGCGATGCCGTTGCGATCGCGTTGCCCAACGGCTTGCCGGCCATTGTTAGTTTTCTCGCTGCCTCGATCGCGGGAACTGCCGCGCCTTTGAACCCCGCTTATCCCTACGAGGAGTTTCTTTTCTTTCTTGGAGACACGAACGCTCGCATCATGCTTTGTCCGCCCGTGGGCGCGGAGTTCGCACGCAGCGCCGCCGCCGATCGCAAGATCCCGGTGATGTCGGTTGGGATGACCGATCAGGGCGATGTTCATCTCGTCGATGCGCCGACCGGAGCTACCGCCCCCGTGCCAGCCGCGGACGATATTGCTCTTGTCCTCCACACTAGCGGGAGCACAGGACGGCCGAAGCGGGTTCCGCTGCGGCATTTCAATCTCGCGGTATCGTCGGCGAATATCGCCAATACTTACGCGCTCTCGGAAGAAGATGTTTCGCTGTGCATCATGCCGCTCTTTCACATCCATGGTTTGATCGGGTCGACCATGGCAACTTTGCTTTCCGGCGGAACCGTCGTTGTTCCTACCAAGTTCAACGCTCTCTCTTTTTGGCGGACGGTGCGAGAACATCGCGTGACGTGGTATTCCGGCGTGCCCACCATGCATCAGCTTCTGCTGGCGCGGGCTCATCACAAACCTGCGGAGGCGGCCACATTGCGCTTCATCCGCTCTTGCAGCGCGCCGCTTTCGTCTGAGCTCATTCAAAAAATTGAGGATCTTTTTGGCGTGCCTTTTGTCGAGGCCTACGGCATGACCGAGGCTGCCCACCAGATGACTTCGAATCCTCTTCCGCCGCGGCATCGCAAAGCGGGTTCTGTGGGCGTCGGTACCGGGCTCCGCATCAGCATCATGGACAAGGACGGGAATCACCTCGGCACCAATCAACGCGGCGAAGTCGCCATTCAGGGCGCCAATGTGTTTCGCGGATATGAAAATAATCCTGAGGCCAACGCGCGAGCTTTTGCGAATGGGTGGTTCCGCACTGGTGACGAGGGCTTTCTCGACGAAGACTGCTATCTGCATCTGACTGGGCGCATCAAAGACATCATCATCCGCGGAGGCGAGAACATTGCGCCGCATGAGGTTGATGAAGTCCTGTTGAAACATCCCGCCGTAGCCGCGGTGGTTACATTCGGCTGCCTGCATCCCGTGCTCGGGGAAGAAGTAGCTGCCGCCGTGGTGTTGCACGAACCGGGGAGTATCACCGAAGCGCAACTCATCAAGCACTCGCGCGAGTATCTGGCGGATTACAAATGCCCTACCAAGATTTATTTTGTGAATAGCATTCCGACCACCGCAACGGGAAAGATTCGGCGCCGCGTCGTGGCCTCTGCGCTCACCGATGACCAGCGCGCATAAGCATCGTGCATAATGTGATCGTGGAAAACGGACGATGAAATTCCTGATCGCGGGCGCTGGGGCGATTGGAGCCTACATCGGCGCGCGCATGGCGAATGCCGGATTCGATGTCACACTCTTCGCGCGGGGTCCGCATCTTCGCGCCATGCAAGGGCATGGCGTGCAGGTGAAGAGTCCGGAGGGTGATTTCGTAGCCCATCCCGCTATTGCCGGTTCTCTCGAAGAAATCGGACCAATGGACGTCGTGTTCCTTGGTGTGAAGGCGCACGGCCTGCCGCAACTGACGCCACAATTGAAGCCGGTGATCGGCCCCGATACCACTGTCGTCAGCACGCAGAATGGGATTCCGTGGTGGTATTTCCAGGGATTCGGCGGGGAATGGGAGGGGTTGCGCCTGGAGCGCGTCGATCCTGGCGGCGTCATCTCGGCGGCGATTCCAGCCAAGCAGGTGATCGGATCGATCGTTTACTTTTCGACTGAGATTCCGTCACCCGGCGTGATTCAGCACATCGAGGGCAATCGCATTTCTCTTGGCGAACCCGATGGCTCACGCTCCGATCGCTGCCGGCGGATTGCGGAAGCGCTCATCGCTTCGGGATTGCGCTGTCCTGTGACTACGCGCTTACGCCACGAGATTTGGGTCAAGGTGCTGGGCAACGCGTCTTTGAATCCGGTCAGCGCGCTGACTCGCGCAACGCTGGTGCAGATGGTGCGCGACCCCGGCGTGGCTTCGGTGATCCGCAGCATTATGGAGGAGGTCGAGGCGGTCTCTCACAAGCTCGGCATGGAATTGCCCGTTTCCATCGACCAGCGCATGGCGGGCGCGGAAAAAGTGGGCGAGCATAAGACTTCCATGTTGCAGGATCTCGAAGCAGGCCGACCGATGGAACTCGAAGCGCTGGTGGGCGCGGTCGTCGAACTCGGCGAACGGGTGGGACTTCCGATGACCTGTACACGGACCGTCTACAACTGCACGAAACTGCTATCCCAATGCGCAGCATCGCGCCAACCAATGTGAGCAAGGTTCCACACTTGGGGCCTTCCCTTCGTCTTGCATTTCGCCACTAAAATATATCGATCGGGGGCTTGACAGGGCAACCGAGAACGGGAGTATACTCCGTTGGTCGCTGGTCCACTTATCAGACCACTTGCCTATGGCGTCTCCGATCAAATCCGACTTCGAGGCGATCCGAAGAAATAAAGTCTACGAAGAAGTTGCCAAGCAGATCGAGCGACTGATCCTAAAGAAACTGAAGCCTGGTGACAAGCTGCCTTCCGAGCGCGAGCTGGCGGAGATGCTCCAAGTAAGCCGCAGTTCGATACGCGACGCGATTCGCGGACTAGAGCTAATTGGCTTGGTGGAACCGCGGCAGGGCGCGGGGACGATTGTTCGGGAACTGTCGGCCGAGACCCTGGTCAATCCTTTTGCGAGCGCGCTGAAGCAGCGTAAAGAGATGGTCAGCGAGCTGCTGGATTTTCGGAAGATGCTTGAGCCGCCTTTAGCTGCGCGCGCCGCGACACACGCCGGCGCCGACGAGATTGCGGAGATGGAAGAGATCCTGCACCGGCAGGAAGCGAAGCTTGCGAGCGGAGATACGGCGATTGCCGAGGACGCAGAATTTCACTATGCGGTTGCGCTCGCATCAGGCAATAGCGTTGTGCTCAAGGTGCTCGACATTCTTATGGATATGCTGCGCGACACGCGCGAACGGTCGTTGCAGGTGACGGGGCGACAGCAAAAATCGATCAACGGGCACTGGAAGGTTTTGAACGCCATCAAGCGCCATGATGGCGAGGCCGCAAAGGCAGCGATGCGGCGTCACATTGAAGACGTGGAAGAGATCGTACTTGATAAGTTCTGAGAAGGAATTGGTCCGTCACTCCATGACCGAGAACGGTCCACAGTCGCTTACGGAAGCCCTGACGCTTCGCGTCGCGGAGGCGCGCGTCGAAGACGTGGGGCATGCGATTGCGCGACTGGCGCCCGTCGACTTGCAGCGCATGAATGCGCGCGCGGGCTCTGTGCTGAAGATTACCGGCAACACTATCGGCGTTGCGCGTGCGGAGGTTTCCGACGACGGTCATGAAGGGATGATCCAGATCGATGGAACGTGCCGCAGCAATTGCGGCGCGGGGTTGCAGGAGCAGGTCACGGTCACTCCCGTCGAATGCGAGCAGGCTGTGGCTGTGCGGCTTGTGCCCTTGTGGATTGGCGCCGCGCCCGCGACGATTGCTCCCGATCGCATGCTTGAAGATTTGGTGGACGTGCCGGTGATTACCGGTTGCGTGGTCCGCGTGCCGACGTTTGCCAAGGCGGTGAACTTTCATGTCGTGCGCACGATCCCTTCGGGACCGGTGGTGATTGGGAAGCGCACAGACATTCGCGTGGTCGAAGGGGAGCAGACGGCGGCTCGCGCTCCGTCGGTCTCCTATGAAGACATTGGCGGGCTCGAGCGGGAAGTGGCGCGGGTGCGCGAAATTGTCGAACTGCCTTTAAAGTATTCGCACATCTTTGAACGGCTGGGGGTTCTCGCGCCGAAAGGTGTGCTGTTGTATGGGCCGCCGGGTACGGGAAAGACGCTGCTGGCGCGCGCTGTTGCCGCCGAAAGCCGCGTGCATTTCATTCACCTCAACGGGCCGGAGATCATGCGCAAGTTTTATGGTGAGAGTGAAGCCAAACTGCGCGAGGTCTTCGAGGAGGCAGCGCGTCATGCGCCGGCGATTCTGTTTATCGATGAGATTGATGCGGTCGCGCCGAAGCGGACTGAAGTGGCCGGTGAAGTGGAGAAGCGCGTGGTCGCGCAACTGCTCAGCTTGATGGATGGCTTTGTGGCGCGCGGGCAGGTGATCGTGATCGGTGCGACTAATATTCCTGAGGTGCTCGATCCGGCGCTGCGGCGGCCGGGGCGCTTCGATCGCGAGATTGAGATTGGCGTTCCGAATACGCAGGCGCGGCTGCAGATTCTGAGAATTCACACCCGTGCCATGCCGCTTGCGACCGACGTTGACTTGAAAGAGATTGCCGAGCATTCGCACGGCTTCGTCGGCGCCGACCTGGAGGCGTTGGGGCAGGAAGTTGGAATGATTGCTTTGCGCCGATTTCTATCTTCTGTTCCGGTTGAGGTTGGGGGCACGGACTCGGCTGAACTGGAGCGCTTGCAGGTTACGCGCGATGACTTTCTTGCTGGGCTAAAAGAGGTCGAGCCGAGCGCGACTCGCGAATTCTTTATTGAGAAGAGTTCGTCGACGTTCGCCTCGCTCGGTGGGTTGCATGAGGTAAAACGGCTGCTGGATGCGGTGTTCGAGCATTCGCATGTCCGCGATGAAATCTATGAGCAGGTTGGGCTGGCGCCGCCGCGTGGAATTCTGCTGACCGGGCCGTCGGGCACGGGCAAGACGGCGATGGCGCGGGCGCTGTCGGGCGAGAAACAGATTCCGCTGATTGCGATTGATGGGCCGCAACTGTATTCGAAGTGGCTGGGCGAGTCGGAGCGGGCGCTGCGCGAGGTGTTTAAGAAGGCTAGACGGGCGGCGCCGTGCATTCTTTTCTTTGACACTATTGACGCGATCGCACCTAAGTTTGGGGCGGATCAGTTTGGGACTGACGTCTATCAGCGGATTCTCAGCCAGCTTTTGCGCGAAATTGATAACTTGCGCGATGTCAAAGGTGTGATTCTGCTGGCAGCGACGAATCGGCCGGAGCGGATTGATCCGGCGCTTTTGCGGAGTGGGCGCTTTGACTATATTTTGCGCTTCGCTAAGCCTGACCTCGCGGAGCGAACGGCCATTCTGCAGCTTTGTTGCCGGCGCGTACCGGTTGCACCTGATGTGGATTTCAATGAGTTTGCGGGACGCATGGATGGGCTTACGGGCGCGGATATTGAGAGCCTGTGCAAGAAGGCTACGCTCTTTGCGATCGCGGAGTTTGAGGAGGGCACTCGGGTTGCGCCCTTTGCTGTGTTGCGCAGCGATTTTCTGGCGGTGCTCGAATCTGATCGTGGCAGTCCTAAGCAGGTGGCAGTTATCCGCAAATGGAAGAAAGCTAATGTACTAAGTAATGGCGCAGGGGACACGTATCCTGACGCGTCGGACTAAGTCGTCACTTACTAAGTAACAGCGACTAAGTATCAGCGAGGTTTGATTATGAGTTATACGGAACTTACGGTTTGGACGCGCGGCATCATTATGGACAAAGAGGGACGCGACATTGTTAACTCTGTCTCCGCTTCGGCCCGCCTTGAGGGTAAGTACGCGCAGGCGATGGAGAACTATGTCGACAATCCCGATCGCACTAACTGCCCGACGCGCAAGTATTGCCGGATGAGCGATAGCATCCTTGAGAACGAGCTCACTTATGAGAACGAACACCCTAACATCGTCGTGCTGGTTGAGGGAACGATGGTTAAGGGTTGGGATTATATGCGCGGGATGCCTCCTGGTGGAACGCTGGTGATCAATACCCATTACACGCCGGATTACATGATTCGGTTTGTGCCGGGACCGGAGCGATTGTCGCAACTCGTTTGTGTGGATGCGGCGAAACTGGCCGACCACAAGTGGCTTTACTACCGCTTGGGCGAGCTTGGGCTCGACCGGCTTTCGACCGAGGGAGCAGCGGAACGCAATAAATTAATCGCGCCAGATATTGCCGCTCCGCTGATTGCGGCCGTGATCAAGACTACGGGTATCGTCAAGATGGAGACGATTGAACCGATGATTGCCAACAAGCACGCCTTTGAAATGGCGCTCAAAGAGTTACATATTATGAAGCTTAGCCCGGTAGCTGCGTAGTTCGGTCGTTCGTCGTTGGTCGTTCGTCGTTCACGACCATCCGAATGACTAAATAGGAATTAATAGGAAGGATCACATGTCGACTAAAGATACTCATATTCCCGATTGGTTGAAGGTTCCATTTGCCGGTATTACTCCTGCGCCTACGCAGGAGAAAGGGCAGGACTTATTCCCTACCGGTAACTGGCGGTCGATTAGACCGGTTTATCGCGACAAGTTACCACCTTGTAACAACGCTTGCGGAACCAACGAAAAGATACAGGGCTATCTCGACTTAGTGAAGCGCGGCAAGTATCTGGATGCCTATGCGCTCATTAAGGAAGATATGCCGTTTCCCTCGGTTACTGGGCGGGTGTGTTATCACCCATGCGAGACGGCTTGCAATCGTGGCAAGTACGATGAGGCCATTTCAATTCGCGCGGTCGAGCGCTTTTTGGGCGATCTTGGACAGGCGCTTAAGAAAGATGTGGTGAAGGCCGGCAAGCCCAACGGCAAGAAGGTCGCCGTCGTCGGATCGGGTCCGGCGGGGCACAGCGCGGCTTATCAACTGGCGCGCCTTGGCTACGCGGTGACTATCCTTGAGAAATCGCCCAAGGCTGGCGGGTTGAATCGCGGCGGCATTCCGGATTGGGTCCTGCCGCAGGATGTGTTGGATCGCGAGATCGAGCGTCTGGTGGAGCTTGGCATCACGGTGAAGACCGGCGTCGAGGTCGGCAAGGACGTCAGCTGGGACGATTTGAAAAAGGATTACGACGCGGTTGTGCTGGCGGTCGGACTTACTGAACCGAATAGCGTCCGCGCCGAGGGCGAGGATAAGAAGGGTGTGCATTACGGACTTCCCTTCCTGCGCGACATTGGGATGGGCACGTCGAAAGTCAAGCTGGGCGCTCGGGTTGCGGTGATTGGCGGCGGAAATACGGCCATCGATTGCGCTCGCGAGGCGCTGCGGCAGGGCGCGGTTGAAGTGACCATGATCACGGTCGAGGGCAACACTCAAGAAATGCCGGCGTCGCCCGAAGATCTGCACGACATGGTGGAAGAGGGCGTGGAGTTGATGCACGGGCGCGCTGTAACGGCGGTGCTCGGCAACGGGAGCGTCGAGGCTTTGCAGTTGCATCCGGCGCGTTTTTCGGGCGCGATCAATGCTTCGCCGATTAACGTGGATCGCGAAGCGGCGGCCGAGCGCTTCCCTGTCGACCATGTGATCATCGCGGTCGGACAACATGCTTCGCTGGCTTGGCTGCCGCAGGAATTCAAGAACGAACGGGGCACGATTAAGATCGACCGCTTCGGGCGTCTCGGTAACACCAACTTCTTTGCGGCGGGCGACATTGTGCAACTTGGTTCGGGTCAGCCGTTGATGGTGGTGAACGCGGTGGGCGATGGGAAGCGTGTGGCTTTCAATCTGGACAAAGTCATCCGCGGCGAATCGCTGGAGCCGAGGACGATTCCGATCGACGTCATCTTCGATTTGAATCGCATGAACATGACGTACTTCCCGCACTTCCCACGCGTGCAGCAGGAGATGCTGCCGCCGACTAGCCGGCGCAAGACGCAGCAGGAAGTGATTCAGGCATTTACGGAAGAGCAGGCGGTCGAGGAGGCGGGGCGGTGTTTCAGTTGCGGCACTTGCAACGCTTGCGACAACTGCTATCTGGTTTGTCCGGAGCCTTGTATTGCGCGGCCGGAGAGGTCGAACGGGATGTATAAGATTCTGGTCGACTATTGCAAAGGGTGCCGCGTGTGTATTGAAGAGTGCCCGACGGGATGCCTCGAAGGCGTGCCTGAGCTTGACTTTGATACGGGCGTGGTGAGGATGGATACGGCGTTTGCGATTTCTCCGGGACTGCATGGACGACAGGCGGAGGAGTTGCGGAATCTGGCCAGCCGTCCGGCGAAGAATATTTAGCGGCTATTGCGAGTTGAATGCTCGGGCAGCCCTCAGGGGCTAAAGCCCGGGTGATCTTTGGCGGGGGTTACCGCAGCGCTGAAGCGCTGCGCCACCCAAAAGCTTGGTGAAATTGTACTAACATCTGTTGGGATTGTTCTAACACCTGTTGAGATTGTTCTAACATTGGAGTGAAATATGGCTACGGCAACGGCTCTTAAGAAGAAGATGGTGCGGATCAATGGGTGTGTGGCGGCGGCGCAGGCGGCTAAGTATGCGGACGTCGATGTGATTGCGGCGTATCCGATTCGTCCTTATACGGCGACGATGATGGCGCTGGCGCAGATGGTAGCGAATGGCGAGCTTGATGCGGAATACATTGTGGCCGACAGCGAGCACTCGCAGTTGAGCATCTCGCATGGGGCTTCGTCGAGCGGAGCGCGGGTGTTTACGGGGAGTTCGGGTGTGGGCGTGCAGTTTGCTTACGAGCTGTATTCGCCGATCTCGGGCAGCCGCATGCCGGTGCAGATGATGATTGCCGATCGGACGCTGGATCCGCCGGGCGATTTCGGGTCGGAGCATACCGACGCACTCTCGACTCGAGACATGGGATGGATCATGGGCTGGTCGTGCGATGCGCAGGAGGCGTTCGACAATCACCTGATCGCCTATCGCATTGGGGAAGATCCGCGGGTGCTTCTGCCGCAGATGGTCTGCCAGGATGGGTTCTTCGTCTCGCATATCACGGGCGATGTTGAGTTGCCGGACTCTGGCCAGGTGAAGGAATTCCTGCCGCCTTATAAGCATCCTTATCCGCTGGATCCGCGGCATCCGGTGTCGCACGGGCCGCAGATCATGCCGGAGCAGGGGCCTCCGCTGCAGTTGGAGCGGGCGCGGGCGATGGAAGGATCGATGGCGGTGATTGAGGAAGTGCATGAGGAGTTTGGGAAGATCTTCGGGCGGCACTACGATCCGTGGATTGAAGAGTTCATGACGGAGGATGCGGAGGTTGTATTCTTCCTGCAGGGCGCTCATGCGGTGACGGCAAAGTTTGCGATTCAGCATATGCGCGACAAGGGGCTGAAGGTTGGGCTGGTGCGGCTGCGGACGATTCGTCCTTATCCTACGGAGCGCGTTCGGGAGTCGCTGAGCAAGTTCAAGGTGGTGGGCGTGATTGAGACCAACATGGGGCTGGGGAGCGTGAGCAGTGGCGGCGTGCTCTATGCCGAGGTCTGCGCGGCGCTGTATGAAGCGGATAAGCGGCCTCTGGTGCTGTCGTTCATGGCGGGGATGGGCGGCGAGGCGATCGTGTTGAAGGAATTTTATTGGATGACGGAGAAGATGCAGGCAGTGCAGAAGAGCGGGAAGATTGAGAAGCGGACGCACTGGGTGGGGTTTGAGGAGTAAGGTTCGGGTTTTAAGGAGTTAGTAAAGAGTTTCGTGGACTAATGCCGGCGAGGACGCCGGCGCTACAGTCGGGTTCGAGGAGTAAGTTAAGATTTTAGGAGTTAGTAAGTAGTTTCTCGGATTAATGCCGGCGGGACGCCGGCGCTACAGGGCTGGCGTTACAAGGAGATCATATGGCAACCATAGAAGTGCAGCGGCAGGTGCTGCCGATACTGGGCAATCCGAATCAGGGTGCGCGTTTTTATAACCCTGAATTGCCTTCGTCCGAACCGTTTGTGCCGGGGCATCGCACTTGTGCGGGGTGCGGACCTTCGATTCAGTACCGGATGACTAGCAAGGCGGCGGGCGATAACACGATTCTGGTCGGGCCGACCGGGTGCATGTATGTGGCGAACAGTTCGTATCTGTGCACGCCCTACAATGTGCCCTGGGCGCATACGCAGATTGGCAGCGCGGGCAGCTTTACGGCGGGCGTCGCGGCGGCGTATGAGGCGATGATCCGCAAGGGCAAGTGGAAGGGGCAGTTTCCGAATATTATTTGCGAGGCGGGCGACGGCTCGGCTTCGGATATTGGCCTCGCGTCGATTTCGGGGGCGCTCTATCGCAATCACGATTGCCTGATCATTTGTTATGACAACGAGCAGTATGCCAATACTGGCATACAGGCTTCGTCGCGGACGCCTTATGGCGGGATGACTACGTTCTCGCCTCCTGGGCCGCTGGTTCCGGAGGGGAAGAAACTTTATCCGAAGGACCTGGCGCGGATGATGGCGGCGGGGCATCCGCATTGCTATGTGGCCACGGCTAGCGTGGGCTATCCGATCGACTTGATGAACAAGGTGCGCAAGGGCCTCAACCATAAAGGCGCGGCTTATCTGATGGTGTATACGCCTTGCCAGAAGGGCTTTGTGTATGAGACGCCGCGGTCGATTGATCTGGGGCGGCTGGTGGTTGAAAGCGGGCTGTATCCGATGTGGGAGTGGAATCCGGAGCAGCGCGCTTATGACTACAGCTTCCGTCCGGCTAGCATGCGGCCGGTGTCGGAGTATTTGAAGTTGCAGGGACGCTTCGGGCATCTGCACGCGGAGCACATTGCTAACTTGCAGAAGTTTGCTAATGAGCAGTGGCGGATGATGGGCGTGCAGCTGCCGGAGGCTTTGCTCGAGGCGGCGGATGCTAAGAACCTGGTCAACATGGCGGCGGCTGAAGAGGCTGCGACTGTGGCGGAGACGGTATGAGCACACAAGGAAATCCTCCAGTTCCATCTGGTTCTTCAACCGCGGCTGCGGCTCCTGATGCGCAGGAGAGCTACATTGTCAGCGAAGGCAAGAAGCGCGGCTCGTCGCGCGACGTGCGGCCGGAGGCGGCGTTTGACCGCTTCTACACGGTGCTGCGGGTGCATGGCGGGGACGCGATTCTTACCGACAACTGGCACACCAACGAAGTGCTCGATCATGCGCGCAATAACTTCGAGGGCTACACCTTCGCGATGCGGACGCTGGAGGCGTGGGGGGCGATGATCGAAAACGACCATCGCGCCTATTACACGGCGGGCGGGCGCATCTGGGTGATGGACATAGAGCCTTGCGCGGCGAAGAAGGCGCGGCTGCCGGGATCTGGTCCGGCGAAGAAGTAGCGTTGACATTGCGCCGCGTTTTGCTTATTGACGATACGCCGGAGATTGCAGAGTTGCTGACGTTTGCATTGCGCGACCGCGGGTATGAGGTCAGGGCCGAGGGGTACACTCCTACTGTTAACGAGCTGGTGGTTGAGCAGCGCGCGGATGCGGTGGTGCTTGATTGCACCTCGTATGACATGAGCGAGGCGCTGTTTGACGCGGTGCGGAATCATCCGAATCATGGTGAGCTTCCGGTGGTGATTATCAGTGATACTCCGGAGGCGGCGGACGCTAGTCTGCGGTCGCGCAAGGCTCGGAGAGTGTTGCTGGTGCCTAAGCCGTTTACCGGGGCGCAGGTGGCGCGGGCGCTGGATGATCTGCTGGGAGTTTCAGCGGCGTAACATGCGAGTAGCGGCGGCATATTGCTGGCTATCGCGTCGGCTTTTCGCGGGCGGGCGAGGACGCCCGCCCGGACAGCCGCCGGGGACGGCGGCGCTACGAATTCCTCTAATATGCCTTTGTGGAGCATGGACGAGTGGCAGTATCTGGAGCGCGAGGTGGTTAGCGACCCGAGCGGACGGCAGTGGACGGTGGCGCTGATGGATGTGCTTGGTCAGGAGGGCGATCCTGACATGCCGAACAAGTTGCAGGAGCTGCAGTATTCGTCAGGGCGGTATTTTACTTTGGTCTACTCGCCGACGGGCGGGCTGCAGCGGGAGCGCGGGTATGCGGTGCTGGCGGAGGCAGAGGATGCTTATCGCGAGCTTCTCGCGGCGGTGATGGACGGGAGTCTGGATCCTACGCAGCCGGTGTTTCGGGAGGGGCTGGAGGATTGAGGGTGCGCTCCCTCGGCGGCTAAAGCCGCCGTGGATTTACGGCGCGGCTGAAGCCGCGCCCTTTCGAAAAGTAGGGTAGTGGGCTGTTTTGAATTTCTGGTGTTATTTTATGCGGAAAGACCCATTCGTCCCCGTAGGTGGGCTTTTAGCGTAGCGAAATTCTGTTGCGCTTTCTGTAGGTCAGCATTGTCAATTGCCATCGAACGGTATCTGGCGTTTCGGCTCAGGGTTTCCAGAACCCTATATTCAGGACGGACGATAGATAGTGTAGCGTTCGTTCCTATCGCGTCACCTCTCTGGGTATGGCTATCCGAATGAATACCGGAGACCGCTAGAATGGCGTCCACGTAATGGAGCGCAGCATAGAAATATATAGTTACCGCCCAATCAAGATAGGCTGTTTTGCCCACCGTTTCGGCGAACTTTTCGTTTCGTTCAGCTTTGGAAATGTGCTCAGGCTTGAGAGGCAAGACACTATCTCTGAAACAGCAGTCTTCCGCGAGGATTCACTATTTCGCCCAAGGGACGCCCATCCCTAATCACCACATCGAAATTGATCGGAGTTCCAGGAAGCGCCTTGATAATGTTGCTTTCAAGATCAAAAATGTGTTGCAGAACATCGTAGTTTTTTTCGCCAATAACGATTAGGGCGGCAATGCCGCGATCCCCATCATTCGATAGAAACACTTGTTCTACCTCTGCGACGTCAACAAAAACGTCGCGCACGACGGATGCCGGATTGGCGATGGCATAGGTAGCCAATTTATCTAATCTCCATGTTGCCAAGTCTATTGTGCCTTTCCCCGCGCTGGAAGCTTACCGAAGTCACGCCCGGATTATGTCCTAATTGCTGTGCGTGCGTCCAGTACTTTCCGGCGGTTACAGGTTATTTGATGCAGTCCCCGCACTTTAGTTACCATGCAAAATATTGCAGCATTTTCTCAAGCCGCTGAGACGCCAACCGGGTTACACTTACCCCCATTTTGCCAACTATATTAATATTAATGCCCTTCTTAGCGTCTACGGATGAACCGTTGCGGCATCCTCGTTAAAAAATTTCCCTCCGGTCTAATGGAATCACGGTGTTAGGCAAAAATTCCTGCCAAATCTTTCGGTTTAAATGACTTATATGGAAAATATTGCGGAGTAAGGAGTTAGTGGCAGCTTTCTTGGGCTCCTCCGGCAATCTCTGAGTTTGGGAAGGTTGATGGATCTGGCATTTCCAGGTCGCGAGGCGCAGCGTCTTGGAAATTTGAATCGTGAAAGTTTGAATCATGAAAATTTGAGTTGAGCGGTGGAGCTTCTTGGTTGCTCTCGGGGAGTTTTGTGATTGCCGGGACTTTTGCGCTTTCTACTAGCTTTACGCTTTCCGAGAGTTGTGCGCTTTCCAATGGGGTTGCCTTCTTGAAGAGGCGCATTTGCTCGTTGTTTTCGTGGAAGCGGCAGATTAGTTCTCTTAGGTATTTGGGAGCGCCGTTCTTTATCGGTTCGGCTTTGTTCGGCGGGTGGGTTTCGGCGGCCTGGTTGTTGGCGGCCCTTTTCCGGTGGTTGGTTTTGTCTTTCTTTTCGGCGGCCTTTTCGGCGTTGGTTGCGGCGGGGGTTTCTGCGGTTTCGTAGTCGGGGTCGAAGGTGGCGCGGCCGGCGGCGAATCGATCTTCGATGGCCTCGGGATCGACGACGACCTGGGCGGACTTAGGTTCGAAGGAGGTGAACTTGACGTTGGCGGCGGCGAGGCGGAGGGCGCGAAGCAGGAGCGTGGAGGTGGTAGTGTCGACGTGCTCCGTGACGAGCAGGCGAATGACCTCGGCGATTCCGAGTTGGATGGAGTTGGCGTCCTCGAGAGAGGAGATGAAGATTAGCTCGGGCTGGATGTTGTTGCCGAGGACGGCGCAATGTTCGTGAAAGAAACAGCATCGTTTGCCGCGCAGGGCGGGCGATCCGCATTGGATGCCGTTGACTTTGATGTGCTGGCAATGGCGGATGGTGATGGGGGCGATTGACATTTTAGGGCTCCTTGGATCAGGTGACAGGTCTTAGGTGACAGGTGACCGGAAAAGCTTGGGAAATAGAAAAAGGGCGCGGAGGTTGATCCGCACCCTTTTTCTGCTTCTATTCTTATTATACCAATTTGGGTGGGGGTGTACCGACAGGATTTTTGGATTTATTTTCGTAGATGGATCAGTTGGTTAGCGGGAAAAAGGGGCGAAATGGGGCTTGACAAGGAAAAGCGGGAGAGGCAAGAGCTGGTGTCGGCTTCGCGCCCGACGCCATTGTTACTCACTTGAAGCGCGTTGGTAGTGCAACAAAATACATAGGTCCTTCGCTTCGCTCAGGATGACAACGAACTCTTGGGGTTGACAAGGAAAAGCGGGAGAGGCAAGAGCTGGTGTCGGCTTCGCGACCGATGCCATTGTTACTCACTTGAAGCGCGTTGGTAGTGCAAACAAAATACATAGGTCCCTTCGGCAAGCTCAGGGCAGGCTCTTCGCTTCGCTCAGGATGACAACGAACTCTTCCTGCTTTTCCTGTTGCATAGCTCCAGCGTTTTAGCGGCCGGGGTCTAGATCGCGCATGATTACGTGGAGGACTTGGCTGGCTAGTTTGGCTTCGCGCTCGGTTGCTTTGGGAGTGGTGGCGGCTTCTTGATCGCGGTAGGTGCGGGCTAGGGCGGGGAGACGGGCGGCGCCTCCTCGGATTAATCCGGCTTGCTCGGCTACGGCCAGGCGTGTGTTAAAGGACCAGTCGGAAATTTTTCCTCCGGCCGCTTCGCCGGATGGAATGCCGGCGGCGGCTAAGGCGGGTAAGCCTTTAAATTCTAGGGCGTCGGTGACTATGGCTTCGAGGATTCCGGAGGTGGTGCGAAGAGCGTCGTCGTAGGCGGCTTGGTCGAAGGCGATGCGGCTATCGATGTAGGCTTGCTCGAGGACGGGGCGGAGGTCGGGATTGTGGACGAAATCGAAACGGTGGGGTGGGGGCGGGTCGGACGAGGCAGCAGGTCCTTCGCTCCCCCACCCCAACGCGCCAAAAGCGGGCGCGCTGGGGGCCCCGGTCCGCTCAGGATGAGAAGTCTTCATAGCGCTTGACGCTGGGCCGCCATCCATCGCCGAGAGCGTGGAGACGGCTTGCTTGAGGACGTCGAGGAGGCGCTGAACGATGTCGGCGGGGGGGGCGGCTTCTACGGCTTGGCCGGCGGGGGAGCGCATGAGGAAGGCTCCACTGAAGGCGCGGGCCAGCCAGTGGGCCTTGCTGCCTCCGGAGAGTTGATTGATGATGACGCCGCAGTCTTCCTGCCAGGCGCGGGTTTCGGCCATGGCAGAGCCGTTGGTGGCGTTTGGCTGCTCGGAGAGCAGGCGGTCGCGAAGGATGAGGCCGCGGCGGATAAGGGCGTCGAGGTGGGTTAGGTAGGTCGCGATTTGGGCTGGCTGAGAGGGATCCATGGGTATCTCGGGTGAGTCCGCTATCCTCGTTGAAGCCAAGAAGCAGGTCCTTCGCTTCGCTCAGGATGACAAGTCTTGATAATGACGGCCGAATAATGACGAGTCTTAATCATGTCTTAATCATGACAGATGAATAATGTCATCCCGAACGATGAGGGCCGAATTGAGGCGCAACTGATTTCTTGACAGGGTTTCGCGGACGTGATATTTTCCGTCCCGCAACTGGTTCGCTAACTAGACCAGTATAGATTAGGCATGGTTAAGCGCCAAGTGATTCGCGAACTCACGGACTTTTAGGTGAGCTGGCACCGAGGCTGCAGCATCAAGTTTTTTTTTGCCGATGTGGAACCAAGAAGTTCTGCTTTTGCACCGTTAACGTCTAACGCGCGATTTGGAGGTTTCCCCGTGGCTGCAACGACTCCGGTCTCTCCGGCTTCCCTGATTCACCCTTCTCGAATTCCCAATCGTTGGATCCAGTTATGTGCCGGCATCGTTGCCATGATGGCGATTGCGAACCTGCAGTATGCGTGGACGCTTTTCACCAAGCCGATACAGGCGCATCTGCATGTGAGCCTGGTGGCGGTGCAGTGGACGTTTACTTTGTTCGTGGCGCTGGAGACGTGGCTGGTGCCTTTTGAAGGATACCTGGTGGATAAGATCGGGCCGCGATTCATGCTGGGCATGGGCTCGATTCTGGTGGGGCTGGGGTGGATCGGGTCGGGGTATGCGGAGACGATTCACGGGCTCTACTTCTGGTATGGAGTAGGTGGCATAGGCGCAGGGATTGTGTATGGCGGCGCGATTGGAAACGCGTTGAAGTGGTTTCCGGATTATCGCGGGCTGTGCGTGGGGCTGACGGCGGGAGCATTCGGGATCGGCACGGCGACTACGATTGCGCCGATTGCGGACATGCTGAAGGTTTCTGGATATCAGCATACGTTTATCGTGTGGGGGATTATTCAGGGAGTGGTGGTGCTGGCTGCTTCGCTGTTTTTGGCGAGGCCGCCGATTGGGTGGACGCCGCCGAACTGGAAGGAAAAAGAGGTGAAGATTCGGGCCAAGATCAACACTTCGGCTCGGGACATGACGCCGCTCGAGATGCTGAGGCAGCCGTCGTTCTATGTCATCTACGTGATGATGACGATGCTGGCATTTGGCGGACTGGTGGTGACGGCGCAACTGAATCCGATGGCGTCGTCATATCATGTGGATAAGGTGGTGGTGGCGTTTGGCATGACGGCGCTGGTGCTGGCGATCACGGTGGATCGGCTGCTGAATGGGCTGACGCGGCCGTTCTGGGGATGGGTATCGGACAACATCGGGCGGGAGAACGCGATCTTTATTGCGTTCATTCTGGAGGCGATCGCGGTATGGCTGCTGCTGCAATTGATCCATCGTCCGGTGTGGTTTGTGGCACTGTCGGGACTGTGCTTCTTTGCCTGGGGAAATATTTTCTCGTTGTTCCCATCGATTACGGGCGACTTGTATGGGAATAAGTGGGCGACCACGAATTATGGGATCGTGTATACGGCCAAGGGAGTGGCGGCGGGCTTTGCCGGTCCGGGGGCGGCTTGGTTGTTTGCTAAGACGGGATCGTGGTCGAAAGTCTTCTGGGCGATGATTATTTGCGATCTGGTGGCGGCGTTTATGGCGTTGCTGTGGCTGAAGCCGCTGGCGGCCAAGGTGGTGAGAAGGTCGGAGGAGACGGGGTCTACGGGTGCAGGTGTGGCGACGACGCCGATTAAGGCGCGCGGGGTGGCGTAGGGGTTGCGAGTTGGAGACGCGGTCCCTCAGATTGTGGAGTGAGTAGGAGTCCTTCGACTTCGCGGCGAGTGCGAATGCATGGGTCCTTCGCTTCGCTCAGGATGACAACGGGAAATTTTCTCGCTGCACTGGTGAAGCACTGCGACAGCCGAAGAGTTGCGGTAAAACCTGCGAGGGCGGGACGCCCCTTCGGCTAGCTCGGGGCAGGCTCTCGCGACAGCCGGCAAGATGCCGGCGCTACGTTTATATTGTTAGCGCTTGGCTTTTTGCAGGCGCTCTTCTAGTGCTTTTACTTCCTGGTTCAATCCCTCGGGTAGATGGGTGCCGAAGCGGGCGAAGTGTTCTTTGATGAGGGGGACTTCGGCTCGCCAGCCATCGATGTCTACGCTTAGAAGTTCTTCTACTTGGGCGGGCTTGATGTTCAGGCCCTTCGTGTCTAGATCGGCTACTTCCGGGACTCGTCCGATTGGCGTTTCTTTGGCGTGGACTTTGCCGTCGCAGCGTTCGAAGATCCATTTGAGGACGCGGCTGTTTTCTCCGTAGCCGGGCCAGAGGAATTTTCCGTTTTGATCCTGGCGAAACCAGTTTACGTAGAAAATCTTGGGAAGTTTTGAGGGACTGGTCTTCGATTCTATTTTGAGCCAATGCGCGAAGTAGTCGCCCATGTGGTAGCCGCAGAATGGAAGCATGGCCATGGGATCGCGGCGCAGGCGTCCTTCTTGGCCGGTGATGGCGGCGGTGGTTTCGCTGCTGACAGTTGCGCCTAAGAAAGTGCCGTGCTGCCAGTTGAAGGCCTCGGTGACCAGGGGAACGACGCCGGCGCGGCGTCCGCCGAAGAGGATGGCATCGATGGGGACGCCTTTGGGATCTTCCCACTCGGGAGCGATGCAAGGGCACTGGCTGGCGTGAGCGGTAAAGCGGGCGTTTGGATGGGCCGCCTTGCGGGGCGTTTCGGGCGTCCAGCGGCGGCGGAGCCAGTCGACCAGATAGGGCGGCTTTTCTTCGGTCATGCCTTCCCACCAGACGTCGCCATCGAGAGTCATGGCGCAGTTGGTGAAGATGGCGTTCTTGGTGATGCTGAGCATGGCGTTGGCGTTCGACTTCATGCTGGTGCCGGGGGCTACGCCGAAGAAGCCGTACTCGGGATTGATGGCGTAGAGGCGGCCGTCGGCGCCGAATTTCATCCAGGCGATATCGTCGCCGATGGTTTCGACCTTCCAGCCGGGGAGGGTCGGAATCAGCATGGAGAGATTGGTCTTGCCGCAGGCCGACGGAAAGGCGCCGGTCATGTACTTCGATTCGCCGGTGGGGCTGGTCAGCTTGAGGATCAGCATG